>NZ_LT593974.1:690740-1381480 GCF_900086985.1 Halomonas sp. HL-93 | reverse complement strand
CGTCATGCTGGTCGTCACCAGCTCGACGGCGTTAGCGCAACTTGAGCCGACCGAAGAACAGCGCCAAGCGGCGGTAGAGATTGCCGACTCGCTCCGTTACGGGCACTACGCAGAGGTCAGCTTCGACCAAGCGTGGTCGAAAGAGGCCTTCGACCGTTACTTGGATATCTTAGACGGCCAGCGGGCTTATCTGTTAAGTAGCGATATCGAACCCTATCGCCACCTGGAAACCGATCTGGCCGAGACGCTTTTCGAGGGTGAACTGGATGAGGTATTTGCGCTTTATGATCGTCTCAGCGAGCGCCATACCGCACGCCTTGAGTGGTTACTGGAGCGCCTTGACGACGACACAACGTTCAACTTCGACGGCGATGAACGCCTTGAGCTTGAGCGCGAAGACACTGCCTGGGCCGAAAATGAAAGCGAGCTAGAATCGCTATGGGAAAAACGGCTGAAAAATGATGCTCTGACCCTGGCTTTAACCGACCAGGATGACGAGCAAATCGTCGATAATCTCCGCCAGCGCTACGAGGGCCAGCTCTCCCGCCTGGAGCAAACCGAATCGGAAGACGTCTTTGGCTTGGTCATGGCCGCGGTGACCGGCACCATTGACCCCCATACTAGCTACCTCTCGCCGCGCCAAGGCGAATCGTTCGATATTCAGATGAGCCTGTCACTGGAAGGCATCGGCGCGCTACTCCAGGCAGACGGCGAATACGTCAAAGTATCCAGCTTAGTACCCGGCGGCCCCGCTGAACGCGCTGGTGTTCTGGAGCCCGCCGACCGGATTATTGGCGTAGGTCAAGAAGACGGCGAGATGGTCAACGTTATTGGCATGCGCCTGGATAACGTGGTTGACCTAATTCGCGGCCCCAAAGGCTCCGTTGTTAAGCTTGACGTGGTGCCCGCCCAGGCCGTGGATATGACTCGCTCGCAAACCGTCGAAATCACCCGCGACACGGTTGACTTAGAAGACCAAGCCGCCCAGAGCGAGGTGATTGATGTCGAGCGCGACGGCACCACCCACAGACTGGGGGTTATTGAAATCCCCACTTTCTACGTCGATTTTGACGCCTGGCAGGCGGGAGAAGACGACTACCGCAGCACCACCCGCGATGTAGCCAAAGAGATCGAGCACCTGAAAAGCCAGGACATAGAAGGCATTGTGCTTGACCTGCGTAACAACGGCGGCGGTGCGCTGCAAGAGGCCAATTCGCTAATCGGCCTGTTTATTGATCGCGGCCCCACCGTCCAGGTGCGCGACGCCGACGGCCGTATCAATCTCTACGGCGACAGTGAAGCCGGAACGCTCTACGACGGACCCATGGGCGTGCTGGTCAATCGGCTATCAGCCTCGGCATCAGAGATTCTCGCCGGTGCCATTCAGGATTATGGACGCGGCATCGTGATGGGCAGCTCTACCTTTGGTAAAGGCACGGTCCAGACGCTAAGCGATTTGAATCATGGTGAAATCAAACTCACCCGCGCTAAGTTCTATCGTATTTCGGGTGAGAGCACCCAGAACCGTGGCGTCGAGCCTGACATCGACTTCCCTTCCCTGCTCGACCCGGAGCGCATTGGCGAAAGCAGTCTGGACAATGCGCTGGAATGGGACACGGTTCAAGACGTTCAATACCGCCGTTACGGTGAGCCCGAACGCTACCTTGATACGCTGTTATCAGCCCATGAGGAGCGCGCGGCGGATAACCCTAATTTCCGCTATCTTGAGCAGCAATCAGCGCTATCGCGTGAGCTCCGTGAGCAAAACACCAGCGTCAGCCTCAACCGTGAACAGCGCGAGCGGGAAACCGAAGCCCAGGAAGCTGAGCAGTTGTCATTGGAAAACCAACGGCGTCGCGCTCTGGGACTCGACGAGCTTGAAGAATGGACCGACGCCCGTGACGAAACACCACTTAGCGATAACGCTGCTGAAGATGACACCAGTAACGGCAACGAAGATGACGATAACGAAGACGACATGCCGGTAGAACGAGCCCACGTACTTGAAGCCGCTGAAGTTCTGCTGGATTACGCTCAGCTACAAAACGCTCAACGCTACGTAAACCGGTAAGCTGATTAGCGCATCAAAGGAAGATGCTTCGACAGCGCCGATGCCAATCAATGGCAACGGCGCTGTTTTAGACGTGTTAACACAGTGCTGCCCGGCGCGTCGGCCGGTCGCCCATGGCGGCCAAACGCTGCGTCAAGCGGGCCAAGTGGGCTGGGCAGCCTTGCTGGGCTGAGTCAATAATACGCCGAGCCCAGTCTGGTAACTGGGGGGATAGCTGGTAATACACCCACTGCCCGTCCCGCTGGTCTACTAGCAGCTCGCATTGGCGGAGCTGTGCTAGGTGACGGGACACCTTAGGCTGAGACGCCTCCAGCGCGTAGGTCAGTTCACACACGCACAGCGATTGCTCCTGGGCAATCAAAAGCACCAGCATTAACCGCGTCTCATCGCTTAAGCACTTGAATACCTGCAACGCATGCAGCGAAGTGGATTTTCCCACCGCTATTATCCCCACCTAGCAAATAATTCGAATAGTTTACGCCAACTGCGTTTACACCAGCAAAGCCGCTGGTAATAAGCGTTAGACAGCCACACAAAATCATCTGAGGCACTATAAGGCAGCAAACGTGCCACATTCACGTCAAAAGACTTTAAAAGAAGAGCTGAATCGACTGGTAGCGTGCGTCAAAAAAGGAAGGACAAAAGGTACTAGATGGCTCCCCGAGCAGGACTCGAACCTGCGACCCAATGATTAACAGTCATTTGCTCTACCAACTGAGCTATCGGGGAACAATAGGACTACCTTAGGGGTAGGTTTTACGCTTCTTGCGGGGCAATTTGGCTCCTCGAGCAGGACTCGAACCTGCGACCCAATGATTAACAGTCATTTGCTCTACCAACTGAGCTATCGAGGAACAATCTAATATTGCCGTGTTTGAGGTAGTTAGTGCATTGGCTCCCCGAGCAGGACTCGAACCTGCGACCCAATGATTAACAGTCATTTGCTCTACCAACTGAGCTATCGGGGAACTGCTCAAACACGGTGCGTAGTATACTCATAGAAATGTTACGGTCAAGCACCGATTCCGCGTCAACGCTAGCCGCCTGTGGGTTGTGTCCGTATAATGCAACGAATCAACTAGCGCCCAAGCGCAACGACACTTCATTCATCCCTCGTCTTTTCGACGACTCATAGATGACAGGTACCGATGGCGAAGAAGCTCTTCATCAAAACGCACGGCTGCCAAATGAACGAGTACGACTCCTCCCGCATGGCGGATCTACTCGGCGTATCTCATCAGCTCGAACTTACCGATAACGAGCGTGAAGCCGATGTCATTCTTCTTAACACCTGCTCCATTCGTGAAAAAGCGCAGGAAAAGGTGTTTCATCAGTTGGGACGCTGGAAAAAACTCAAAGACGCCAATCCCGACCTCGTAATCGGGGTTGGTGGCTGCGTGGCCAGTCAGGAAGGCGAAGCATTGCGCAAGCGCGCGCCTCATGTCGACATGGTGTTTGGGCCGCAAACGCTTCACCGGGTGCCGTCCATGCTGGATGCACGCCGCGACAATCAAATTGCCGCGGTGGACGTTACCTTCCCGGAAATCGAGAAGTTCGACCACCTTCCTAAACCGACCTCAGACGGTGCCACCGCCTTTGTATCGATCATGGAAGGCTGCTCCAAGTACTGCACCTTCTGCGTGGTGCCTTACACCCGTGGCGAAGAAGTCTCGCGGCCGTTTGAAGCGGTGATGGATGAAGTCATCCACCTCTCCGACCAGGGCGTACGCGAAATCAATTTGCTCGGCCAGAACGTCAACGCCTACCGAGGCGAAAACCAGCTCGGCGATGAGATTGACCTTGCCGAACTGATCGCCTGCGTTGCAGCCGTTGAGGGGATCGACCGTATTCGCTTCACCACTTCGCACCCGGTTGAGTTCACCGATAGTCTGGTGGAGGCGTACGCCGATATCCCCGAATTGGTCAGCCACCTGCACCTGCCGGTGCAATCAGGCTCAGACCGCATCTTGAGCGCGATGAAGCGTGGCCACACAGTAGAATCCTACATCGAGAAGATGGAAAGGATTCGCGCCAACCGGCCTGATATCAGTTTCTCTTCCGACTTTATTATCGGCTTCCCTGGCGAAACTGAAGAGGATTTCGAAGCAACGATGGATCTGATCCATCGCATTGGTTTCGACCACTCATTTAGCTTTGTCTACTCGGCGCGCCCCGGCACGCCTGCCGCCGCCCTTGAGGATGAAACACCGGAAAGCGTTAAAAAGCAGCGTCTGGCGATTTTGCAAGAGCGCATTCTCCAGCAAGCCGGGCAAATCAGCCGCCGTATGGTGGGTACCACCCAGCGTATATTGGTGACGGGCTTCTCGCCGAAAGACCCAGGCCAGCTGTCCGGGCGTACCGAAAACAATCGGGTGGTCAACTTCCGTGCCGCCAATCCTACCGAGCTAATCGGCTACTTCGTCGACGTTGAGATCACCGAAGCCCTGCCCAATTCGCTGCGCGGCGAGCTGGCTACCCCGGAGCGTTATTAAATATCGCTTATCCTAGGTAATTGCCCCAACACCCGTTGGGGCAGTAAGCTGAGTTTCATATCCATCAACCGATAGGTTTTCCACTCTTGAGCCAGCCATCGCTTCAGGCCAATCGCATTATCACGCTAAGCCTTGAACCCAATGATCCGCAGCGCCTTGCCAGCCTATGCGGCCAGCAGGACGAGCACCTAAAGCTGATTGAAAGCCGCATGGATGTGACGCTACGCAACCGAGGCAATGTGTTCCAACTCGCGGGCGCAGCTAACCGTATCAAGGCCGCTGCAAACGTACTGGAACACCTTTACCGTGAGACGGCAGCAGAAGAGCTATCGGCTGACACAGTGCATCTTTTTCTACAAGAATCAGGGCTTGAAGCACTCGATGAAGAAGAAGATGGCGAAGGCGATAGTGATGAAGTGATCATGCGCACCCCGCGCACCATGATTAAACCCCGCGGCCTTAATCAACAACGCTACGTCAACAGCATTCGCGAGCACGATATTAATTTCGGCATTGGCCCTGCGGGTACCGGTAAAACGTATCTTGCCGTGGCGGCCGCTGTGGAAGCGTTGAATCAGCAGGAAGTGCGGCGCATTTTACTCGTGCGTCCAGCGGTGGAAGCTGGTGAGAAGCTTGGTTTTTTACCTGGCGATCTGGCCCAGAAAATCGACCCTTACCTGCGCCCGCTTTACGATGCACTTTATGAAATGATTGGTTTTGAGCAGGTGGCCAAACTGATTGAGCGCCAGGTGATTGAAATTGCGCCGCTAGCCTACATGCGCGGCCGGACACTCAATAATGCCCATATCATTTTGGATGAGAGCCAAAACACAACACCGGAGCAGATGAAAATGTTCCTGACGCGAATCGGTTTTGGTTCCACCGCCATCATTACCGGCGACGTCACCCAGGTCGATCTCCCTAAGGGACAGCGCTCAGGCCTGATCCAGGTACTCGACGTATTAAAAGGCACACCGGGAATTGGCGTGACGCATTTTGCCGCTAAAGATGTGGTTCGCCACCCGCTGGTGCAACGCATCATTGAAGCCTACGATGCCTTTGAATCCCAACAGGAAGTCGAAGAACGTGCCCGCCAAGAGGTACGCAAGCAAGAGCGAGAAGCTCGCCTAAAGGCCCGTGAAGACTCAGGAGATACGCTCTAATGAGCGATATCGTGATCGACCGCCAAGCGGCCATCGATGATCAGCACCTGCCGAGTCAGACTCAGCTCACCCACTGGGTGAGCGATGTCCTGGCCGCACATCCTGACGACGCACGCCGGGAAATGACCATTCGGTTTGTCGACCCTGCCGAAAGCCAGTCGCTGAACCGCGATTATCGCGGCAAGGACAAACCCACCAATGTGCTATCGTTTCCGTTCGAGAACCCACCGGGCATAACGCTACCGTTACTTGGTGATTTGGTGATTTGCCATGCGGTGGTTGTGCAGGAAGCCGAGGAGCAGCATAAAGCCCTTGAGCATCACTATGCCCATATGGTGATTCACGGCACCTTGCACCTACTGGGTTATGACCACATGGACGACGACGAGGCCGAGGCAATGGAGCAATGTGAGCGCGTTCTGCTTGCGGCCCTGGGCATTGCTGACCCCTATATCGCCGAACTGTAAGACTTAATGCCTATACGCTGAACTGGTATCGCGCCCCTAGTCAGTGATAAAACACTTCTTCACATTACGCCATCTGAGTCCGTCAACAAGAGATTATCCGCATGAGCGAAGACCGATCGAGCAACGCCAATCAACGATCCTGGCTCGAGAAACTCTTTGGTGCCCTTTCCGGCGACAACGACGAACCCAGCTCACGCGATGAGTTACTGGAATTTTTACGCCACGCGGCAGGACGTTTAAAGCTTGACCAAGACGCCATCATGATCATTGAAGGCGCATTGGAAATTAGCGATCAACAGGTCCGCGAAATTCTCATTCCCCGCTCACAAATCTCGGCAATTACCCTCGATCAAACCAGCGAGGAGTATTTAGCGCTCATTCAAGAGACCGGCCACTCTCGCTACCCGGTGATTGGTGAAAACCTTGACGATGTAAAAGGCATTTTGCTGGTCAAGGACCTGCTGCCCCTGCTCTCGCAAACCCAGGCCGAACGCGATGCGTTTCAGCTTGATGACATTGTCCGCTCGGCGATGTTTATCCCCGAGTCCAAGCGGCTTAACAGCCTACTTAAAGAATTCCGTGATACCCACAACCACATGGCCATTGTGGTCGACGAATACGGTGGCACGGCGGGCATCATTACCATCGAGGATATTCTTGAGCAGATTGTCGGTAATATCGAAGATGAGCACGACGCTGACGAAGAAGAAGATATCCGTGAGTTAGGCAATAAGCGCTATGCCATTCGCGCGCTCACCACCATTGACGACTTTAACGATCATTTCGATACCCAATTCTCTGACGATGAGTTTGATACCATCGGCGGGCTGGTGATGCAGCAGTTTGGCCACCTCCCTCAGCGCGGAGAATACACCTATCTGGGCGGCTGGCGCTTTGAGGTCCTCAACGCCGACAACCGCCGCATCCGCTTGCTTGAGGCCTACCGGGAACAACGCCCTGACACCAGCGACGACGAGCAAGAAGACGTGTAACCTTTACGCCTCACGCTCAGGACATTCGCTAGATAGGATATCGCGTTATGGGTAGCATTCCCGCTGTGTATCAACAGCTTATCGCCGCGCTGCTGGCTGGCGGCTTAACCACACTGACCGCATCACCGTTTGAGCTTTGGTGGCTAGGCCCGATCGCAGCAGGTTTAATGTACGCGGGTATCCATCAGCTCACTCCCGCACAGGCAGCGCTAAAAGGGTGGTGCTACGGGATAGCGCTGTTTGGCAGCGGCGCCTCCTGGGTGTACGTATCGATTCACGACTACGGCTACACGGGCGTACCGCTCGCGCTATTTCTCACCGCCCTGTTTGTCTGCGTGCTGGCGCTTTTTTTTGCCGGCACGCTATGGCTTTACCGCCGTTTTACCGGCCCGCGTCTGGCGTTAGTAAGCTTTGCTGGCGCCTGGGTGCTGGGCGAAGTACTGCGAACGTATTTATTCACCGGCTTCCCCTGGTTATTGTTAGGTTCAGGCTATGTGGATTCACCACTAGCCGCCTGGGCGCCCATTGGCGGCGTTTATTTACTTTCCCTGCTGGTCGCCCTTAGCGGCGGGCTTGGGGCAGCACTTCTCCTGAGACGCCAATGGTGGACGCTGGCACCGCTGGCCGCCATTTGGCTGATTCCGCTGGCAATGCCATCGCAATGGACAACTCCCGTTGAGACGCCAACGCGGGTAGCGCTTTTACAAGGTAATCTTCCCCAGCTTCAGAAGTGGACCCCAGAAGGTCAACGCAATGCCGCTAACACCTACAGCGACTTAACCCGCGACGTTGCTGACGAAGTGGACCTGATTGTCTGGCCGGAAACCGCCCTACCCATGATGGAAACCCAGGCGCGACCGGTGCTTGAGCGGGTACAAAGCAATTTACCCGCCGACACGGCGCTGGTGACCGGCGTGGTCCAGCGAGACATCGACGAGCGCTTGTTCAATAGTGTGGTGGGCGTGGGCAACGTGGAAGGCAGCTACCAAAAAGAGCATTTGGTGCCCTTCGGCGAATACCTGCCGCTGGAAAGCCTACTGCGCGGCGCGATCAACTTTTTCAATCTGCCCATGTCGAGCTTCGCCAAAGGCGAGCCTGATCAAGCGCCGATGCAGGCGGCAGGCGTCAGCATTGGCCAGGCCATATGCTATGAAATTATTTATCCGCAGCTGGTGGCCAGCCGCGCCAAAGACAGCAACGTACTGATGACGTTGTCTAACGACACCTGGTTTGGCGCATCAATTGGCCCCCACCAGCACTTACAAATGGCACGCCTGCGGGCGCTGGAAAACGGTCGCTACGTTCTGCGCGCCACCAGCAACGGCATTACCGCGATCATCGATCACCAGGGTGGCATCGTCGAGCGCGCACCGCAGTTCGAAACCGCATCGATCACCGGAGAGTTCTTCGCCACGGAGGGCTTAACGCCGTTTACCCGTATGGGTAGCTGGCCGGTGTGGTTTTTAGCCGCACTCATGGCGTTGGCAGGTGTTTCGCGGACGCGTCACCAGTAAACTGTGCACACCGCATTAGCGGCTTAGCGACAATTCGCCTAACGATGCCAGCCCCATTAATCGTTGGCTGGCATCCGAGAGTCGATAGTCCGCTAGCAGTTCCACTGATTCTGCGAGAGAGCCTTCATTGCCATGTTGAAATCCCGTTCTTTTTTATTACTTGTCGCGTCACCCCTTGTTGTCGCGTTGGTCCTGGCGGGCATTATCTTTGGTGGGCAGGCAATGTCTGACGGCAATGTCGACAGCGATATTCAACACGCGCTGGCAGATGAACTGGATACGTCGGGTGATATCGAACTTTCGAAGCTTCAAAAAGTGCAATATGGCTATACGATTTGCGGGTTATACCGCACGGCATCGTCAGACAGTGGTTACGCATCGTTTCTATACGATAAAGAAAACGACAGCGTTGAATTAGATATCAATTCGCGTCGTTATAAATCGCGCTGCAGCCTCTCCGTTGCCTGTCAGTAATTTACTCGCTTTCATCGACAAGCCGATTAATATCAGCCACCGCATCGGAAATCGGATGACTATCGCGTATTAAAAACTGCGCCTCGCCTTCACGATCAAAGGCGAAGACAGCACTGGTGTGCGTCACTATATAGTCGCCGCGCTGATTAGGCTCTTCGTACTCATACGTCACCCGCATGCGGTTAGTCAGGGCGTCAATTTCCTCTAAATCTCCCGTTATGCCGATAAAGTCAGGTCCAAAGGCATTTGTGTAACGCTTGACGACCTCTGGCGTATCACGCTCAGGGTCCACACTGATGAACAACACCTGGATGTCTTCGCGAACGTCATCATCAAGCTGATTCAGCGTCCCCGCGAGTCTGGCAAGCGTAATTGGGCATACATCTGGGCAGTACGTATACCCAAAATAAACCAGCGTGACCTTACCCAGAAAATCTTCAGCTTCTACGGCCTGACCGTCTTCATCGACCAGCGAAAAATCCAGCGGCGGTTGGATCTCAGATGTATCTGCTGTGCGCCAACTTCGCTCACTACAGCCGACGAGCCACAGCGACATCAACCCAATGAACAACCATTTATACATTGATGAGTCCTGATTGCAGCGCATTAAAGTGATGCGGGCGACACCACATCGAAGGTTACCGGCAGCCGCTGCTCATCACTGAACTCCAATAGCACCTCGACTTCATCGCCTACTTCTAATGCATCCTTGCGGCCAATCAACATCAGGTGGTGCCCTTTGGGTACAAACTCGAAATGTTCGCCTGCTGCCACTTCTATTTCCTCAACCGCATGCATGTGCGCCATGTCGTTTCGTTCGGAACTCACGTGTAGCTCAACGTTTTCAAAGGCATCACTTTCGGCCCCGACCAAAACAACAGCCTCATCACCCGCATTATATAGCTGAAAATAGCCGGCCCCCGGCTGTTCACCGGGCAATAGGCTCACCCTTGCGTCGGTGACTTGCACATCTTGCGCAAAGGCACTGCCAGCCGCTAAGAACAGCACCGCCATACCGCTCGCCACATGCCGACAGGAAAAAAGCAAGTTGCTCATCATGTTTGTTATCCACTCTATAAAAGGCCCAGCATTGCTGGCTAGGAACGACACTTTAACCTGCCGTCAGTTTTCTACAACCCGGCTGCGACATTGTGTCAACTGGCGCTGCCGCTAACGACTTAACTAAAAAAGCCCTGCCAAAAGACAGGGCTTTTTCTCTGCAAACATCATGCTTTATGGGTGGCCGGTATTTCTCCTAACACCTCAGGAATCGTAGTTTTCACATAGCGACCAGGGGCCGGCTCAATCACTTCCAACTCGCCTTCCCCCGGCTGACGTGCAGCGACCATTTTTTTCGGGGCTGGATCAGCATAGCCATTTTCGGTCATCCAGGCTTGCCAGTGTGGCCACCAAGAACCCTCATTGAAGGTAGCCCCTTCCAGCCAGGCGTCATGGCTTTCGGGCAGCTTGTCATTGGTCCAGTAGCCATATTTTTGCTTGTGTGGCGGGTTCACAATGCCGGCAATATGGCCTGACCCACCCAATACAAAGGTGCTGGGGCCTTTGGGCAACAAGGCACCATAATAGCTGCTGTTCCATTTGGCGATATGGTCTTCTTTGGCCGCCACAAAGTAGCTTGGCGCCGACACTTTTCTCAGGTCAATTTTTACACCATCGAGTTCAATACCACCTGGTTCGACTAGCTTGTTCTCCAGATACATATGGCGCAGATACCAAGGATGCGTGCCGGCCGTCAGATTAGTACCGTCGGTATTCCAGTAAAGCAGATCGAAAGCGGCCGGGGTTTCACCTTTCAGATAATTATTGATGTAGAACGACCAGAACAGATCATTCTCGCGCAGCAGATTAAAGGTGTACGCCATGGAACGGCCATCCAAATAGCCCTTTAATTGCATGCTCTCTTCGATGCCTTCTAAAACACGCTCGTTGAGGAACACACCGATATCGCCAGGGTCGCGGAAGTCCTGCAGGGTCGCCATGTAGGTGACTGATTTCACCTTGCGGCCGCGGCGCGTGCTGGTGAGGTAGGCTACGGTCGACGCTGTCAGGGTACCACCGACGCAATAGCTCAAGAGGTTGACCGACTTCTCGCCGCAGGCTTTCTCAATCGCCTCCATGGCCGCAATGGGGCCCAATTGCATGTAGTCGGCCCAGGTGATGTCGTGCTGTTCCGGGCCGGGGTTGCGCCAGGAAATCAGGAACACGCTATGTCCCTGGTCGACCAGCCACTTCATCATCGAGTTTTCCTGGCGGAGATCAAGCACGTAGTACTTGTTGATCCACGGCGGCACGACCAGCAGCGGCGTCTTATAGGTCTTTTCAGTGGTCGGCGTGTACTGGATCAGCTGGATCAGCTCATTTTCATACACCACGGCCCCTGGGGTGACGGCAAGGTTCTCACCCACGCCAAAGGCGCTGCGGTCGGTCATGCGGACATTGATACCTTCGGCTGAATTGGCCAGGTCCTCGCGCAGGCGCTCGAGCCCCTCGACCAGGTTCTGGCCCTTGGTTTCCAGCGTGCGACGCATGACTTCAGGATTCGTCGAGACAAAGTTGGTCGGCGACATGGCGTTGACCACCTGGCGGGCATAAAAGGCCAGGTTGCGCTGATGGGTCTCGTCCATCCCGCTCAGGCTGTCCACCAGCTCATCCACCATCTGCGAAAACAGCAGGTACTGCTGCATGATGGCCATGAAGTGGGGTTCCTGGGTCCAGGCCTCGTCCTTGAAGCGCCGGTCGCCTTTATCGGGCATCACCAATGGCGCCACTTCTTCTCCGGCCATGGCCCGCATGCCCTGCTGCCACAAAAGCCACTGATCCTGCAGCAGGCGCGACTGGGTCTCCCACAGCAGCGTCGGGTTCTGCATCAGCGCCTGCGCGCCGGCCTCGAAGCTTTCCCGCATGTCACTGTAAATCGAGTCGGCCGCTTCGCTCGGTGCAATCCGCGATAACAGATCCTGCATGAGACCTTGATACTGCTCACCAATATCTTTTAGCTGCGCGTTCCACGCGTCCAGCTCTTCTTGAGAAAGGCCATGGGGCGGTAATTCCCACTCTGCTGACATCTTCGTTCTCCTTTACCGGCGCGGCAACGCTTACGCAGCCCGTAGGATGGCAGGTAATCAAGGGCTCAAAATGAGGCGCGGCGCCCTTGGGCGCCGCGATATAGGGGTATTAGCTCTTGCGCGACGACTGGCTGCTCGCCTTGGCGGGCTGTTCACCTTTCGCGGCGGAGCTGGCCTGGTCGGCCATCTGCTTGCCCGCTTCGCCAAACAGTTTTTCCATTTCCGCTTTGAACTCGAGGCTCATCTCGCTCATCACGCGGGCGTCTTCCTGCATCTGCTGGGACAGCTCGTTCATCATCGCTGCCTGCTGGGTGCCGAAGTCGCGCAGGCTTTCCGCATCCTGCACATCGGTGGCGTTGCGGATACGTTCAGTCCCCATCTGGCTGTAGCGCTTCATCGCTTCCAGCTGGTACTGAGTCATTTTTTCCATGTTGTTGAGCATCAGCGAGTTGATCTTGCGCATGGGCTCGAACATCTGGCGTGTCTGGGCGTTGAAGGCGTCCATCATTTTATCTTGCATCGTTTCTGCTCCTCTTTTCGTTCCTTGGCATGAGCCTTGAGCGACTCACATAAACGCAAATTGCTGCACTGCAAAAAGAGTAATGATTGACGGGGTGCTTTGCAACCACACCGACGGTCACGACGTTACTGCTTTAGTCGTGCCCCCTTCGCCGCATTACTCCGCTTTCCGCTTG
This sequence comes from Halomonas sp. HL-93, assembly GCF_900086985.1. NCBI lineage: Bacteria > Pseudomonadati > Pseudomonadota > Gammaproteobacteria > Oceanospirillales > Halomonadaceae > Halomonas > Halomonas sp. HL-93. The sequence continues at coordinate 1,368,526 of NZ_LT593974.1, read as the reverse complement.
GTCCTCGAGCGGGACGAGGCCGATGCGTTTGCATCGCTACGCTTGCTGCCCGACGATCCGCTTGAGGTGTTACTGCTGCTTTTCGCCTTTTCCTCGTCGGAGGTATTGCTGCTGGCATTACCGGCCTGCTTGAGCATATCCAGCATCATCTGCTGATAGGTGCCGAAGTTGGACAACCCCTGTGATAGTCCCTGCTGCATCATCGGCTGCTGCAGGTAGGGACGCATCAGGCTCATGGGGTCATACCCTTCAACACCGGACTCCATTTGCCGCTGAATGTTCTCAAGCAGGTTCTGCTGGAACGCTTCAACGTCCGGCAGACCCAACGCCTGGCGGAACTCATCGGGGGTGAGATCAAACTCAACGTTAATCTTCATAGGCAACTCCTCAACCAACTCCCATGAGTGTAGCAGCGTTATGCCAACTACACCGTGCCGCTAGCGTTGTATCAAGCGTGGCGTATCAACGCTTACCGAACCGTTCTGCCCGCGCTGGCGCAACCAGTGGTCGAGCAGCGTAATGGCCATCATCGCTTCGGCGATCGGCGTTGCCCGAATGCCCACGCAGGGATCATGGCGCCCCTTGGTGACCACCTCGACCGCCTGGCCGTGCACGTCGATCGAACGGCCGGGCGTAGTGATGCTCGAGGTCGGCTTCAGCGCCAGGCGCGCCACCACCGGCTGGCCGCTGGAAATGCCGCCCAGCACGCCCCCGGCGTGATTGGAAAGAAAACCCTCGGGGGTCATCTCGTCACGGTGTTCGCTGCCGCGCTGGGCAACGCAGCCAAACCCAGCGCCAATCTCGACCCCTTTTACCGCATTGATGCTCATCAAACCATGCGCCAGATCAGCATCCAGGCGATCAAATACCGGCTCGCCAAGCCCGACCGGTACGCCGTCGGCGATCACGGTAATTTCCGCCCCGACGGAGTCCTGATCGCGGCGCAGCTGATCCATGTAGTCCTCGAGCTCAGGAACCTTGGCCGGGTCGGGGCAGAAAAACGCATTCTCCTCGACGGCCTCCCAGGAGCCGAAATCAATCTTGATCGGCCCCAACTGGCTCATGTAGCCGCGCACCTGCACGCCCTGTGTCGCGAGGTACTGCTTGGCGATGGCGCCTGCGGCCACGCGCACCGCGGTTTCCCGGGCGCTCGAGCGACCACCGCCTCGGTAATCACGGTGTCCGTACTTGTGGTGGTAGGTGTAGTCGGCGTGGGCCGGGCGAAACTGGTCTTTGATTTTTGAATAGTCTTTCGAGCGCTGATCGGTATTCTCGATCAACAGGCCGATCGACGTACCCGTGGTCTTGCCTTCAAAGACACCCGATAAGATTTTTACCTGATCCGCTTCTTTGCGCTGGGTGGTGTGCCGCGAACTGCCGGGGCGCCGACGGTCCAGGTCACGCTGCAGATCCGCTTCGCACAGGGGCAGCCCCGGCGGGCAGCCGTCGACGATCGCGCCAAGTGCCGGGCCGTGGCTTTCGCCAAAGGTGGTCACGGTAAACAGCTTGCCAAATGTATTGCCTGACATGGGCGTTAATTCCTCATGCAAAAGACGCCGCATGGGCGTCGAGTTCAGCGGCGCTCAAGGCAAACACGCCTTGGCCGCCACGCTCGAATTCAAGCCACATGAAGGGCACCTCGGGAAAGGCGGCCTCCAGATGGCGGTCAGAGTTGCCGACTTCCACAATCAGCCATCCCTCGTCGGTCAGGTGCTCGCGCGCCTGGCGTAGAATGCGCCGCACGATGTCCAGGCCGTCATTGCCCGCGCCCAGCGCCAGTGACGGTTCGTGGCGGAACTCGGCGGGCATGGTGGCCAGGTCACGGGCATCCACGTAGGGCGGATTGGAGACGATCAGGTCAAAGCGCTGGCCCGCAAGCCCGTCGAACACATTGGCTTCCAGCGCACGGACGCGCTCGCCAACATCGTGACGGGTGATGTTCTGGCGCGCCACCGCCAGCGCGTCCTGACTGATATCGGCCAGGACGACCTCGCAGGTGGGCAGGTACAGCGCAGTGGCAATGCCGATGCAGCCCGAGCCGGCGCAGAGGTCCAACACCCTGGCGGGCGGCTCTTCCGGAAACCACGCGGCAAAGCCATCTTCGATAAGCTCGGCCATTGGCGAGCGCGGGATCAGCACGCGTTCATCAACGTCGAACGGGTAGCCGGCAAAAAACGCCTCGCCCAGCAGATAAGGCAGCGGTCGACGGGTGGTAATGCGTTCACGGGTGAGCGCCACGATGCGCTCACGCTCCATCGGCAACAGGCGCGCATCCTGCACGCCGGGGTCAACGTTCCAGGGCAAATGCAGCGCCCCTAGACACAGTGCCACGGCTTCATCCCAGGCCGACTCGGTACCGTGGCCATAATACAGCCCCGCCAGATAGAACTCGCTGGACACCCAGCGCAGGTAGTCGCGTAAGCTTAAGAGCTCGCTCACCAGTGCCGAATCCGGCAGGGAGAGAGCGGAGTGTGAAGTATCGGCGTTGAGATGCGTGGTCACATCGGCTCCTGATCAACTGAGGTCCCCATCCCCTGATGCTAGAGGGCATGGCATGGCGAAAGAAAAGATTGTACCTTTGACGCCGCCCGGTTCACAGCAACGCTCAGCTCGCTATACTGTGCGCTTGCAACCTTCCTTGCCCCTTTGCCACCTGAGCCTGTCATGACAAGACGCCGCCACCTGCCCGACGACGACGATATCAGCGCGTTTCGCCAAGCGCTGAAAGCCGCGGGCGTGCGCCGTATTGACTCCAATCAGGCCGACCCCGGCAAGCCCAGACGCAACGACGATGCCCAACAGATACGCCGCCAGGCGGCGGTGGAAAGCAACACCCTTGCCACCAGCGGCCGCACCTCCGATGGCCGGGTCGAGGCGGTGCGCCCTTCCGAATATCTGGAGTTCAGCGTTGCCGATTTGCCGTGGCGCACCTTCAGCCAGTTGAAACGTGGCCAGATGGCGTGGCAAGCAGGCCTCGACCTGCACGGCTATACCCTGGAAGAGGCCCGCGCCGAGCTCGAAAGCTTTCTGCGCGACGCCGCCTCCCAGGGGCTGCGCTGCGTGCTGGTGGTGCATGGCAAAGCCTGGGGCACCACGGCCGACTTCCCGGTCCTGAAAAGCCACACCAACGCCTGGCTGCGGGAATGGCCCGGGGTACTGGCGTTCTGCTCCGCCACCGAGCTCGACGGCGGCACCGGCGCGGTGTATATCCTGCTGCGTAAACGCGGGCAGTAGGCGGGCTATTCTGCCGCGTCCGAGGCAATGCCCGGCATTCTGCGCTCCAGGGCCTCATCGGCCAGGTGGCGGCCCAGTCGGATAAGATCTTTGGCGCGGTGGAATTCGTAGGTACTGCAGACGGTTTTGGGAATTTCGATCAGCACATCCGGCGGATAACCAGCAATCTTGTACTTGGCGAGCGCCGCCTGGGTGATATCGAACGATTCGAGAATCATATCAAGCTTGCCCCATTCGCGCTTGCCGCGAAGGTCCACCGTTTCATCGTCATCACTGTCGTCACTGCTGCCGCCTAAACCGCCCCATAGCCGCCGCGTCGTCGCGCGGACCTCTTCCATCCAGCCGCCAATGTTGGCGTCCCGGTCCCTCTCCAACTCAGTACGGCTGTCCTCACTCTCCCCCTGAGGCAGCAACTCCTCCAGCGTGACTGGCTGCGGGCTATGGGCGGTGACGTTCACCGCCACCACAAAGTCGGCCTCGTGGGCCGCTAAAATGGGCATCATCGGCAACGGATTCAGCAGCCCGCCGTCCACCAGCACCTGCTCGCCGATATGCACGGGGGTAATCACGCCGGGTACCGCAATCGAGGCGCGTATCGCGCGCAGCAGCGGGCCATTCTGAAACCATACCTCGCGTTGGCGTACCAGGTCGGTGGCCACGGTGGTTACCGGAATCGGCAGGTCTTCGATCAGCCTGTCGCCGACCAGCCCTTCGAGCTTGCTCATCACTTTGCTGGCGCGCATGGCGCCCATCGGACTCCAGGTCACGTCCACCAGCCTGAGCACGTCCAGGTAGTCCAGGTTACACACCCATTCGCGGTATTCCGGCAGCTTGCCCGACGCGTAAATCCCACCGATCAGTGCGCCCATGGAGCATCCGGCGATGGAAATAATCTCGAAGCCCCGCGCCTCGAGCGCTTCGATCACGCCGATATGCGCGTAGCCCCGGGCCCCGCCGCTGCCCAGCACTAACGCCACCTTATTGCCGCTCTGTTCATTGGCGTTGGTCACTTCGTTCATCGCGCACGTCCTTTTACTGATTCAGGCATTGCGAGCTCATGCGCCGTGATCACCTGAGCCACCTGCGCCACGGCCTCGGGCTCCAGGTGCAGATGATGGCCGCCCGCCACCACGTGGCGGGTCAACTGCGGCACCGCCTGGCGGGCTTTGGCCGCCCAGTCTCGCTCGCCCAGAATGCCCTGCTCCCCTTCTATCAATAGCACCGGGGCCTGAATATCCGCCAGTAGCGCCAACACCTGCGCAGGGGTAAAACGCACCAGTGACGGTTTCAGCAGCCGACTGTCGGTACGCATTTGTACGTGTCCGTCGGCCGTTGGCGCGGCGTTGCGCTCCACCAGCGGGGTCGCCGTAAGCGTATCCAGCGGGGTGACGCCACCCGCCACGCGCGCGGCCACGGCACTGGCCAGATCGGGGTAGCGCGGCGCTTGGGAGAGAGGCCGTCGGTGGGCCATCAGCCCCTTGCGTAGCTGACCGGCCGTTTCATTGGCGGGCGTATTCAGCGCGCCCAGACCATCCAGCAGGGTTAGCCGCGCAATCCGCGCCGGCATGGCGGCCGCCAGCAGGCAGGCCACCGCTGCGCCCATGGAGTGGCCAAGCAACGCAACCCGCTCAATGGCCAGTTCATCCATGGCATCCAAGACATCGTGGCAATAGTCCCACAACGCATAGTCGCTGCCCGCCGGGGCGTGCGCCGACTGCCCGTGGCCACGAAAATCGAGCGCCACAATGCGGATATCCAGCGCGTCCGAAAGCAAGGGTGCCAGGCGCGTAAAGCTTGCCGCATTATCCAGCCAGCCGTGCAGCGCCAGCCACACGGGGGCATCGTCACGCCCCCAGCTCAGGGCCGCCAGGCGCCCCTCGGCAAGGGCAAGCGGCTGAGGGGCGTGGGTTGAAGAGGGATGCATCATCAAACGTATCCTAAACAAGCCAGCCGCTTTACGCGCGGCCGGGTGACGGCATAAATCACAAACGGTACCATGCCAGCCTGATGGGCCTGTAGAAAATTACCCACGCCTGCCGACATACCCTGCTGCTTTTGATGAGGCTTTATATGAAACCCCACCGTGATACCCGTGCGCGCAACTGGGTCTTTTTTATCGCCGTTACCAGCGCCATCGTGGTGGGCCTTTGGCTGGCGCGGTAGCAACGAGATGCTTCAAGTCGCCTGACGCTTGCAATTTAATCCTCCCGGCTGAATACTGTATATAAATACATATCTCAAGCCGTGAGGATGCCGACAATGACGCAGCCCCTATCACCGGTCGCGCCCGCCTTGCCGTTGATGTCGCAGCCGCTGCCTTTTCCGCCGCTGCACGGCCGCGCGGGCGTTAGCGGTTTCCCCTCGCCCGCCCAGGATTATGAACCGCGTACGCTGGATCTCAACGCGCGCCTGATCAAGAACCCGACCCACACCTTCTATCTGTCAGCGACCGGCGACAGCATGGAAGGCTGGGGGATCTTTGACGGCGACCTGCTGGTCGTGGATCGCAGCGTTGCGCCACGCCTGGGCCATATTCTGGTCGCCATGTTCAACGACGAAGTGCTGATCAAGCGCTACGCCCTGCATCGCGGCACCCCGCACCTGTGCTCGGCCCACCCCCACTATCCGCCGCTCCCGCTGGAAGACACCGACTGCCAGGTATGGGGCGTTGTGCGCGCAGTCGTTCACGAATACCTGCGCTGAGAGGACGGCTATGATCGGGCTGGTCGACGCCAACAACTTCTACGTCAGCTGCGAGCGCGTCTTTCAGCCCCACCTGGAAGGCAAGGCCGTGGGCGTGATGTCCAACAACGACGGCTGCGTGATTGCCCGCTCGGCGGAGATGAAAGCGCTGGACATCCCCATGGGCACTCCCGCCTTCAAGCTCGAAGGGCTGCGCCAGCGCGGAGCGATTCACTTGCTGTCGTCCAACTACGAACTGTATGGCGACATGTCAGCCCGGCTTGCCCAGCTGCTGCGCGACGCCTGCCCGGACATCGCCCCCTACTCCATCGATGAAATGTTCATCTATCTGGACGGGCTGAGCGAGCGCCAGTGCCAAACCCTGGGTGAAACGCTGCGCCGACGCATTCGCCGCTGCCTGGGGCTGCCGGTATGCGTTGGGCTGGCCACGACGCACACGCTGGCCAAGCTCGCCAATCACGCCGCCAAGCAACAGCCGCATTTCCAGGGCGTCTGTCTGCTCAACGGACAGGATGCGACGACCAAGGCGCTACTGGCGCAAACGCCGGTCAGCGAAGTGTGGGGCGTGGGCCGACGGCTGGCCGAACGGCTTGCCATTGGCGGCATTCATACCGCCTGGGACCTGCGCGAGAGCGATACCAAACAGCTGCGCAAGCGCTTTTCGGTAGTGCTGGCACGCACCGCGCTTGAGCTGCGCGGCACGTCCTGCCTGGACATGAACGCAGTGGACCAACCACGCCAGCGCATCATGACGTCGCGCTCGTTTGGGCAAGCCACTGGCGTAAAACATCAGGTACACGATGCGCTGCGCCGCCACGCCCAGCGCAGCGCCGAAAAACTCCGCCAGCAGCACAGTCTGGCGCGCTCGGTGATGCTGTTCCTGAAAACCAACCGCCACCGTCGTGACCAGCCGCAGTATTTTCCCCACGCGCTGATCCCGCTACCCACGCCCAGCGACGATACGCGGGTGATTCTCGACGCCGTGCGCCAGGGCCTCGAACAGATATACCGCCCCCGCTACCGGTTCATGAAGGCGGGCGTGATGCTGCTCGACCTCGTCGATGCCCAGCAGCACCAGCTATCGTTGCTGAACGCCCCGGCCCACCACCATCCGCGGTTGATGGCCACGGTGGACGCCATTAACCAGCGCATGGGGCAAGGCACGATCCGCTTTGGCATGACCGATGACGATGCCCCCTGGCAACTGCGCTGTGCCCATCGCTCCAACCGCTTTACCACGCATTGGGATGAGCTGATGGAAGCCGGCACGCATCCCGGTGCCATTGCTGACGCCAGGTCAAAACGGCAGCGCTCAGCGAACCTGTAGCGCAAAGCGCAACCGCGGACTTAGAGCTTCACCCAGCGCCACCATGGCGACCAGAATGGCCAGCAACCACGGCCAGTGCGCGGCAAACGACACCTGATAAATCCCCAATGCATCGATAAAAATCACCACAATGCCCAGCGGGCTAACGTAACGCACCATGGACAGCCACAGCGCATAGGGCAACGGCGCCAGCCCAAGCTCATCACGGAACGTCTCGCTCTTCAGCACAAAGCCTGCCAGCACGACCATGCCCAAACCGCCCAGCGGCATCATCAAGCGTGAAGTCAGGTAATCCAGCCAATCGAAAACGCTTTTACCGGCCAGCGTCCAGTCGGCGCCCAGATTGAATGACAGCATCGCCAGGGTACTGATCAGCCACAGCACGATACCCGTGCTCCACGAGGCGGTGCGCCGTGAAATGCCTTTGTTATCGCACAGCCAGGACACCGTTGCCTCGACCATCGAAATCGCCGAGGTGAGCGCGGCCATCGACAGCATCAGGAAGAACAGGGTACCGAACAGCGTGCCGAGTGGCATCGCCTGAAAGGCCAGCGGCAGGCTCATGAAGATGAGCCCCGGCCCTTCGGCGGGATTCATGCCGTTGGCAAAGATCACGGGGAAGATCGCAAGCCCGGCCATCAATGCGACCACCGTGTCGGCTATCGCGACACTCAGCGTGGTGCGGGCGATCGAAGTGCCTTTGGGCAGGTAGCTGCCGTAAGTAAGAATCGCCCCGGACGCCAGCGACAGGGTGAAAAACGCATGCCCCAGAGCCGCCAGCATGCCCTCGCTGGAAAGACTGCCGGCATCGAAGGAAAACAGGAAGCTGAACGCCTGAGCAAAACCGCCCGAGAAGACCCCGAAGGCGATCAGCAGCGCGAGCATCAGCACCAGCCCCGGCATCATCCAACTGACGCTTTTTTCGATGCCTTCCTGCACGCCTTTGCCGACAATCAGCATGGTCAAAAGCGTCACCAGCGTGCTCCAGAAGCCAAGGTTCCAGGGGTTGGCATTGTTGGCCTCGAACACCGCGGCCATATCGTCAACGCTGCTACCCGCCAGCCCGCCGGTGAGCATTTTCCACAGGTAGGCAAACGACCAGCCCGCCACGACCACGTAAAACGACAGGATCATGAAGCCGCAGAGCATCGCCATCCAGCCGACCAATGACCACGCCGACGAACGGCCGGATTCCCTGACCACCCGGCGAATGGCGTCCACCGGGCTGCCCAGGCCACGCCGTCCAAAGGCAATTTCGGTCATCATCACCGGCACGCCCACCGCCAGAATACAGGCGAGGTAGACCAGCACGAAGGCGCCGCCGCCAAACTCCCCGGTGATATAAGGAAACTTCCAGATATTGCCCAACCCAACGGCCGAGCCCGTGGCGGCCAGCATAAAGCCCCAGCGGCCAAGCCATTGGATACGAGGTTGCTCAGAAGACGCCATGACCCGCTACCCTGTTGGAAAAAAGCGCATATCCTAGAGGATTTTGGCGCGAATGCCCAAAAAATCCTGACACGCTCTCGCCGGTTACGTGGCGTAAACCGCCGCTTTGGCATCGGCATCGAGACGTTGAGCGGTCTGGTCGACGCGCCGCAGCCAGGCGAGCAACAGCGCCCCCAGGGCCACAAAGCCACCGGCCAGCCAGAGGCCGACGCTATAGCGGCCGGTCGCCTCAGCCAGCATGCCGGTAAGCGCCGGGGCGATGATCTGCGCGCTACCGTAGGCCAGGGTCATTTTACCCATCAGCCGTGCGGGGCTTGCGGGATACAACCGCCCCGCCATGGTCAGCACCAGACTGACACAGCCAAGGAAGGTGCCACCGTAAAGCACCGCGCTGAATAACACGGCGGCCAGGCTCGTGGTCACCGCCGGCAGGACGATGCCGATGACCTGCAGCCCCATGGCCACAATCAACGCACTCAAATAGCCGATCCGACGCGCGACCAGATCCCAGAGCATCACCGCTGGGGCTGCCGCCAGCCCCACCAGCGCAAAGGTCCAGTTCCCGGCACCGGCCAGCAGCGGCTCCCGCTCCACAATCGTGACGATAAAGGTGGCGCTGATTACATAGCCATAGCCGGCGCAAAAATAGGCCGCAAGCATCCAGCGCATGAAGGTCCGGGTGGGCGGCGTGGCAGCGGCTTCGCTCCCGGAGGCACCGGGCACGGCGGGCGTTGGTCGCGGCAGCCAGCGCCAGGCAGGCACCAACAGCCCCACCGCAAGCACGCTGAATCCCCACCACTGCGCCTGCCAGTTCATCGACAGCGCCAGCATCGCCTCCACCGCCACGGCGGCGAGCACAATACCCAGGCCCAACCCGGCAAAATGAATGCCCAGTTCAACGCGCTGGTGGTGCTGAATCAGCCAGTGCATGATCAGCCCCGACGCCAGCAGCATCGCGCCGCTGCTTGAAAAACCCGCCAAAAAGCGCAGCCCCGCCCACAACCAGAAATGCTCGGTCAATGCCATGCCGGCCGTGGTCAGCACAGCGAGCACCAGACACAGCCGATACAGGGTGTCTTTGACATGGATGCTGCGCACGGTCGCCGCCAGCAGGGCGCCGAACATATAGCCGGCGTAGTTCAGCGCCGCCAGCCAGCCGCCATCGGCGTCGCCTATCCAGCTCTGCTGCTGCATGACCGGCAGTAGCGGCGTATAGGCAAACCGCGCCACCCCGATACACAGCAACTGACTGAATACGCCCGCCAGCAGCACCTTGAAGCGCTGCGAGCCTAGCGAAGCGATGGTCATCGGCCTGCTCCTTGAACACCGTTATTTATCGTTATATTCATTAGCACGCATGCATTAGCAAACATACATTAAAGAACATGCATTAAAGAACATAGTACGGCGTTCTGGGCAGCACGTCATGGCCACCTAGGTCGAGGGTGTGTGATAGGTTGAACTAGAGAGTAACCTCCAGGCTCAGCAGCAAAAATGACAGCGTTTTGCCGTGCCCATCTAAATTAAGCGCGCCGTTGACACCGCCCTGCAGCACGTCATCAATGACAAAGTTCATGCCAGCCAAGCTAGGCAAGAGGTAACGTCGTACCCGACTGGCACCACGGTGGGCAAACAGAGCTAGTACTCGCTCCTCTGTCACTTGCTCCAGTAAGGCGGTATAGTGATCTGGGTCATAGGCAAACAGCGCCACATTAAGGCGTTCCCCCTTGTCCCCTGCTCGGGCGTGGGCAAGTTGGTGCAGAGTGACCGAGGATTGCGAGTGCCCCTTGGCTTGGGAGTATTCAGCTTGCAACATAGCGGTCGCTCCCAGTAGTACCTATTACATTTGTTTCAAATATGCTGGCATGGGCATGAATATCGCTACGCTTGACTAAATAGGAAGCGGTAAATACTCGGCGCTGAAACTGGCGCCGCACGCCACCACCGCCCGCAGGTCCGGCGCAGTAAAGCGCCAATAACTCTTGAGTCGCACGCGCCACCCAGCGCCGTTCGCCATGTTCAGCCGCTAGTCGCAACCGGTAATCACCGCTCGTGGAAGGCAATGCGCTACGTTGCAGTTCACCGCTGTCGCTATCAAATACGCTAGCGAGTCCAATAATATCCAGGCGAGTACGCAGTTCAGCAGGCGCACGAAACACCAACCGCTCCCGAAGCACCTGCGCGGCAAGCTGCGCTCGCGCTAGCGCGTTTGGACCTGCATAGGAAATCTCCGCCTCCCCCTGCCAGCCGCCTTCGTAGCACACCGTTGTCTTCAGCCGCTCAGGGGCTGGCTTGCCACGAATGCCCGTTACCGCAACACGGTTTTCCCCCAGTTGGCAAACCTCAACCTGGGAGAGATCCACCGTGACATCCGGTGTCAGATAATTAGCGGGGTCGTGAACCTCATAGAGAAGTTGTTCTTTCACCGTTCGATCAGTGACGCAGCCACCTGAACCACTAGGCTTAGTAATAATCAAGCTGCCATCCTGCTCTACTTCGATAATCGGATAGCCCACCGTGGCGAGCCCTTCCACGTCTTTAAAGCCTGGATCGGCAAAATAGCCGCCGCTCACCTGTGCGCCACACTCGGCTAAGTGGCCCGCCATCATGCCGCAGGCCAAGCGATCCCAATCGTCCCAACGCCAATCAAAGTGATGCATTAAGGGAGCTAAAAACAGCGCAGGATCAGCAACCCGCCCGGTAACCACCACATCCGCTTGCATGGCTAATGCATCGGCCAAGGCCTTTGCGCCTAGATAAACGTTAGCTGAAATCAAGGCGTCATCACCGGGTATATCAAGGCGCTCAGCTTCCCAGCGCTGTAAATCCAGCGCATGAAGCTGCTGACGAATATCGTCACCATGTACCTGAGCAATACGAATATCACCCCGGCCAAGCTGAATGGCCAAATCAGTAATCACCTGACAAGCGCCGCTAGGGTTCGCCGCGCCAAAGTTGCCTAGAATTTTAATCTTGTGATCCAGGCAGTCGCGTAGCACCGGCGCCAGCAGTTCATCTAGTAGCGGCTCAAAACCGCTTTCCGGATCGTCGCGCATGGCTCGATGAGCCGCCGCTAGCGTACGTTCACCCAAGGTTTCAAACACTAAGGCGGAGGGTTGCTGGCGCTTGATTAATTCGGCAACTACCGCGACGGCAGCATCGGTACGATCACCAGAAAAGCCTGCGCCGCTGCCTAATAAAAAACTCATAGGTGCGTCTCCTTGGCCTGAAGAATGTGACGGTCACTGGAGACAGGCGCAGGCTCATTATCCAGCAGTGCACGCCGACGAATGAAAAGACCCACGATTAACGCAAGCGCAGCGAACGTAGAAAGCCAGCCAGGTGTGAGCGCAAGGCCAATGACGGCTACCAGCGCTACGACATCAACCAACCGTTTACCCGTCATGGCCACCCGGGACATGAGGGCGGCAAACGCAATCACAAACACCACACCCTGACAACTGGCTAGCGCAATCTCCCAACCAGAGCCAAACCCTGCCAGCGCTGGGTAAATCAGCAGCAAGAAAGGAATCACATAGATAGCTGCTGCTAGGCGTACCGATTCAATAGCCGCTGGTAGCCAATTAGTGTCGGCAATACCTGAGGCCACAAAGACCGCAATGCAAACGGGAGGCGTAATCACCGAGAGCGTAGCGAAGTAGAATACGAATAGATGGGCAATCAGTGGCTCAACCCCAATCTCTGTGAGCGCAGGGGCTAATACGGACGCCACCAGCACATACGCTGCCGTGGTGGGAATCCCCATGCCTAAAATCAGACACACACCGCCGACGATCAGGGCTACCAGGAACAGCGACTCTCCTCCCACCGTCACAATAAGGCTCGCCAGCGTAACGCCGATACCGGTCATACCGATCATCGCGACCAGAATCTGCGCGCCAGCCAGCAGCACGCCGATAATCACCATGCCTTTGCCTGCATCCACCAAGCCTGCTACTAACTTGCCGACAATTTCGCGCAGCGGCATCTTGGCTATTAGCGCAAAAGGCACAAACGTCAGCACGGTCATTAAGATGCCGTAGAACGCTGACATCTGAATCGAACGGCCGCTGAGCACGCCGTAGAAAAGCCCACCCAGCGCGGCCAAAATGGGAATAATGCGCTCTGGGCGTATCACCTCAGACCAAGCAGGCAACTCATCATCAGGCACTACTTGGAGCTGGCGGCGCTTGGCGACCAGGTGAATAGTGGCGAAGACGCCAAGATAGAAAAGAATCGCTGGCAGTAAAGCCGCTAGCGCAATACGCAGATAACTTTCGCCTAGAATTTCCGCCATAATAAACGCCGCCGCGCCTAAAATCGGCGGCGCGATTTGACCGCCAGTAGAAGCCACGGCTTCCACCCCGGCCGCGAATGGCCGGGGATAGTTCAAACGCTTCATCATGGGTATCGTGAAGTTACCCGTGGTGGCCACATTGGCCACCGCGCTACCGCTCACCATCCCAAATAGACCAGAGGCTACGGTGGCTACTTTGGCAGCACCACCCGGCGAACGACCACTAATGCGCAGCGCCAGGTCCATAAAGGTCTTGCCTCCCCCGGTATGCAGCAGCAAACAACCGAACAGCACAAAAGCTGCAATCGTCGTCGCGGCGACACCCACTAGCATGCCCCATACGCCTAAATCGCCGAGGAAGATGGTCTCAGTCATGTAATAAGGGTCAAAGCCTCGGTGGCCCAGTGGACCGGGAATGACAGCGCCCAACCATGCGTAGGCCAGTCCCAACAAGACCAGTAGGGGAAAGATACCCCCTATGGCGCGCCGGGAAAGCTCTAAAATAGCCACCAGAAGTATGCCGGTAAGTAACATATCCCGGGGCGTGGCCCAGGGTAGCTCAACCAGAATTTGTTCGTAATTCAGCGTCACATAGCCACAGGCCAGCACAACACCAATGGCCAATACGATATCGATAGCAACGCCAAGCGGGCGCCAGCGTTTGCCTTCACCTAATGGGTAAACCGCAAGCCCCAGCAGGATAACCAGCGCGAGAAAGATACTCCGCTGAATCAAGCTTTCAAACGGTCCAGTGGCGGAGGTATAAAGAATTAGTCCACCTAACAAAAGCGCCAGGCCTTTGGTGACTGTCTCGCGCATGATCATTGCCTCCGGTTAGCCTTACTGTTCAGGCTGTAAGGAATCGGGGATGTCATGCCCCTGCTCTTCAAAATAGCGAGCAGCACCGGGGTGTAGCGGGACGGTGCCAACCTCTAGGGTCATCTCCGCCATATCCACATCACGCATTGCCGAGAAAGCATTGACTTGAGGCTCAGGGTTTTCCATCACCGCTTTAACGATTTGATAAGCCGTCTCTTCATCCATATCTGGGTCTGCATGCACAGCGACGCCAAAAGCCCATGTGGTATAGGCAGGAATATCCTCACCGGCACCCTCTGGCACGTCGACGATGGCTATATCAGGCATCTCGCTACGTAATGTTTGTGCTTCGTCCTCGTTAAGGGACAATACGCTGATGGGGGTAAAGGTGGCGATATCCATAGTAGAGCCGTCCAGTTTTTCACCCACACCTGATTTTACTGAACCTTTGACCCGATCATCCTTCATGGCGTCGACAATATCGGTTGTGGAACCCCGCACGTAATCCGGCTCAATACCTAGCGTGCGCATCACTGCTTCGGTAGTTTTCTCAGTAGCTGACCCCGTGATCCCGGGATTAAAACGGACGCCGTCTAAGTCAGCGAACGTTTCCACCTCTGCATCCTGACGCATCACGGCATTCTGTGGTGCCACGGTGTACACCCACAGCAGGCGATTATCGACCGGGCGGCCTTCAAAGTCCCCTTCGCCAGCGTAGGCCTGATACCCGGTATTGGTAGTCACCAACCCCATGTCGATCTGGTCACGACCTAAACGACGCAGGTTATCCACTGTAGCGCCGGTTTCTGCCACCGAAGAACTCACCCCATCCAATTGGTTATTGATGATCTGATTAACTGCAACAAAGTAACTGTAGTGGCTTGAAGAGCTAGAAGTAGAACCAATCAGCAGACGCTCATCGGCATGGACGGCGGAACCGGCTAGCAAAGCGGCGCTCGCCACCATCGTGGTAAGTAGCGTTTTCATCGTGTCTCCGAAGCTCGCTAAACGAGCTATTGTTTTTATAAAAAATGGGAATCGCTATGCATGTGCATGCGATAAAACAAGCATGGTCTGCTGATTTAATTTTGTATATTGAATAGTTTTTAATTTATGTTTTACTTTATAAATGAATCCAAGCATCCAGCAGCTTCGTGTTTTTATTGCCGTCGCCCACTCTCGCAGCCTTGCGGAAGCCAGCGAGCAAGTACATCTTTCCCAACCGGCAATTTCCATTGCGCTGCGCAAATTAGAAGAGAATGTAGGCGGGGCTCTATTTGCGCGAACCACCCGGCAACTCGCCTTAACCCCTGAAGGGGAAGCGTTTCTGCCAGTTGCGGTGAGGCTATTGAATGATTGGAACGAAGCCTTTGAGGATCTTAACGACCAGTTTTCAAAACAGCGCGGCAAGGTGACAGTGGCCGCTTTGCCCACCCTGGCAGCAGGATTATTCCCAAGGGTTATTAAGCGTTTTCATGAGTCTTATCCACGTATTAATCTTAGCCTGCACGATGTGTTAGCCGAGCAGATCAATCAGATGGTACGCGAAGGCCGTGTAGATTTAGGGCTTTCGGTACCACCAGGCGACACAGACGACCTCACATTTGAACCCGTTCTCGAAGATAACTATGTGGCCGTTTGCCCCTACGGACACCCGCTACTGGCGCAACCAGCCGTTGCCTGGAGCCAATTGGCGGCCTATCCGTTTATCGGCATTAACCGCCTTTCCAGCTCACGCCAGGATATTGACCGTATTATGCAAAGCATTGGGGCGCGGCTGGATATCTTATGTGATGCCCGCCAGATCGCCACGGTTGGCCGCATGGTGGCTGCGGGGTTAGGTATTAGCGTGCTGCCCTCACTCAGTTTTCGCCAAATTGCCACTGAAGGCATTGAGCACCGCCCGCTGGTCGAACCGACGATTCGCCGTGAGCTGGGAATCGTATTGAGCCGCCGCCACCCTCCTTCCGCCGCAACCAGCGCCCTACGTCAACTGATTCATGAACACGAATAAGGGATTTCGCCCGACTTGCTCTACACGCCGCGTGGGAATCTGGCAAACTAGGCATCGTTTATCACCCACTGACTGGAGATTGCCTTATGAGCGATAGCGCCCCCCCTTGGACGCAACCGATGCCCGACGCGCAGTTCAAACTGATGCGCGACATCTTGGCAGCCCCCAGCCCCGTGGGGTTGGAAGGCGCGATGACCTACGGCGTGCTGAAACCCTATTTTGAAAGCTTCGCCCCGAGCGACTGGCAGCTTCACCAGTTCCGCGGTAACGCGGGGGTTGTGCTCGATACGCATCCAGGCCGCGACGACATGTTCAAGGTCATGATCATCGGCCATGCGGATAAAATTCGCATGCAGGTGCGCTCTATCGGCGATGACGGCAAGATCTGGATCAATACCGACTCCTTCCTGCCGACCGTCCTGATCGGCCATGAAGTGAAGCTGTTCAGCGAAGATCCGGACGCCCCGGGCAGCTATCGCTGCATTGAAGGCGGCACCGTGGAAGCGCTGGGCGCCATTCACTTTTCCGATCCTGCCATGCGCGACGGTAGCAAAGGTATCAAGAAGGAACAGATCTATCTGGACCTGCAGATCCACGGCGAGAACAAGAAGCAGCAGGTATTGAACTTGGGTGTTCGGCCTGGCGATTCGATTATTTTTGATCGCCCTATCCGCCCTGGCTTCAGCCCCAACACCTTCTACGGCGCCTACCTGGATAACGGCCTGGGTTGTTTTGTGGCCGCTGAAGTCGCCAAGCTGATCGCCGAGGCCGGCGGTACCGAGCAGGTGCGCGTGCTATTTGCCATCGCCAGCTACGAAGAAATCGGC
Source organism: Halomonas sp. HL-93 (assembly GCF_900086985.1). Taxonomy (NCBI): domain Bacteria; kingdom Pseudomonadati; phylum Pseudomonadota; class Gammaproteobacteria; order Oceanospirillales; family Halomonadaceae; genus Halomonas; species Halomonas sp. HL-93. Next base: position 1,351,856 of record NZ_LT593974.1, on the reverse strand, counting down.
CGTTTTGGTAGCCGCGTGATGGCCGGCGAGCTAAAACCCGACGCGCTGATTGGCGTGGATGTGAACCATGACTATGTGGCCGCGCCGGGCATTGGCGAGAAGCGCATGCAGCCGCTGGAAATGGGCAAAGGCTTCACCATGGCCGTCGGCTCGATTGCCAGCGAACAGCTGAACCGTGTGATTGCCCAGGCAGCCAAGGCCAACGAGATTCCCATGCAGCGGGATATGGTGGGCGTCGATACGGGTACCGACGGTATGGCCGGGGTGCTCGCCTCAGTGGACAGCGCGGCTACTTCCATCGGCTTTCCGATCCGCAACATGCATACGATTTCGGAAACCGGCAACACCCAGGACGTGCTGGCCGCCATTCATGCGTTGACGCACACGCTCAAAGCGCTGGACAAACTGCCTGATCTTAAGCGCGAATTTCTGGATAATCATCCGCGTCTTGATCAAGCCCAGCCACTTGGCCACCAGGGCAGCGAGAAGCCTGACGGCGAGGCCGAGGCTACCGATAAGCCAGCCGCTTCTTAACGGGCACATAAAAAAACCCCGGCCGTCACTGGCCGGGGTTTCATCAGGTCTTCCTTGAACATTCTTCACGAACGTCCTGTTCGTGCCTCCATGAGTCCATCAAGCGTCCTGCTTGGTCTTCCCTGTTGCGCTTCCGTTGCGCTAGATGTCCACCATGCACTTTAAAACCAGCCGATTATCTAACCTAGGCTATGAAAGCCGAAAAAAAATGATATTTTTGCTCACCGATGTCATTGCAATAGCCTATGGTTAATATTCTGCCGCTTGCCACTGTCAGGTTGAGTGAGAAGCGGTTCACGGCTAGACCGATCATACCCACGGGGAGGAGGTCAGCGTGCAGCACATCACCATCAGCTACAAAGTCCGCGGGGTCGACATCATTTGCCGCCACTGCGGCAATTTTGAGTCGCCCACGTCAGCGTTTTTAAGTCACTTTCGACTTGAAGGCACCGGCAAGCATAGCGCTGTCGTGCGCTGTTTACATTGCCAAATCAGTGAATCTCTACCGCGAAGTGCATTTGATACGCTAACGCACGCACGCGCCAGCTGACATGGCGCTTGATAAACAAAGCCCCAACTAGGCGATTGCACCAACCCTGAGGCGCCCACCCTGCCGCCTCAGGGTTTTTGCGTTAAAACACTACCTTAGCATCTTGATCATGCTCAGCAGCCTCAGCTCGCTGGAGCATAGCCAACGATGATGACGCCAGCGGCGGCAACCCCTCACTCAATTGTGTGCCTGCCAGGCGGCCGCGTGCAGACTGCGTGTTTTCCTCATTCGCGCCCTCTAATCGGAAAGCAGCAATCACGTTAGCCAGCTCCAAGGCCTGACGAGTAAGCTGTTGCGCCGCACCGGAAACCGACTGCACCCGCGTGGCATTCTGCTGGGTTACGTGATCCATCTCGGCCACGGCCGAATTGATTTGGGCAATACCGCTACTTTGCTCATCCGAAGCGGTGTTGATCTCGGCCATAATATCACTGACTTTCATTACTTGTGTCACCACACGCTCAATCGCCTGTTCTGCGTCTTTAACCGCTGAGGTTCCACCGCTAATTTCTTGAGAAGAGGCCTCAATTAAACGCCGGATTTCGCCCGCGGCATCTGCGCTTCGCCCGGCCAGACTGCGCACCTCATTGGCGACCACGGCAAAGCCGCGCCCCTGTTCGCCCGCGCGAGCCGCCTCTACCGACGCGTTAAGCGCTAATATATTGGTTTGAAACGCAATACCATCGATCACGCCAATAATATCGGTCATTTTCTCGGCACTGCTGGCGATCCGCTCCATACGCGAAACCAGTGCCTCCATGCGCTCACCGGTCTCCCGGCTAGTGGCAGCATTCTGCGTGGCAAGTTGGTTCGCTTGACGGGCGTTTTCAGTGTTTTGCTGAACCGTCGCGGTCAGTTCATCCATACTGGATGCGGTCTGCTGAAGCGACGATGCCTGCTGTTCAGTTCGCGTGGCCAACGCCTCATTTTCCTGATAAATCTGCTGGGAAGCGGGGGTAACAACCTCGACTTTGGCGCCGACATCGGTAATCAAACCCGAAAGGCTTGCGCGCATGGTTTCAAGCGACCCCAAAAGCTCGCCGAGTTCGTCTTTACGCTTAAGCGTTACGCGATTGGCCAAATTGCCAGCAGCAATTTGAAAGGTTACACGCCGAGCCTCGTTCAACGATTTAATCAGCGAGCGCAGCACCGCTGTGCTTAAGGTAACCAAAATCACAATACCCAGCAGCAATACGCCAAGTTGCGTATACAGCAACGTATTCTGCTGACGTTCAGCGCTTGCCATTAGCGCCTGGGCAGCCTCTCGCTCTTGCGCCACGAGTTGATTGACAGTACTACTGATGCGTTCAGAGGTAGGCTGTACGTTATCGTTAAAGGCCTCAAATGCGGCAAACCCGTTAGCATCGCGAATTGCCGAGAAGGTCGTGTCGATCGCATCCATAAATTGCGTAAGATAAGTAACTAACGCTTGTTCGACTTCGTTTTCCTCCGCGCTGGCGTCAACACGCTGTAACACGTCTTCAATGTCACGCCGATTATCGGCTAGCTGTGTTTCCAGCGTATCTAAGTCCGACCGTCTAGGATTGCTCACGGCAGGCTCCAACGCTTGAATCGCCTGGCTAACGCGTTGCTCAACGCGCTGTAAATCCGCGATGCCCTCAAGGCCGGTCTGGTTGAGCGTACGTAACCGATCTGCAGAGCTGGTCACCCCATACACCCCGGCGATACCACCTATCACCAGTAACACAACCGCCGCTAACACCATCCCGATAAGCTTAGCTTGCATACTACGGAAACTAAAACGCTGCCCCCATCCGATAACTCCCGAGCGTTTTATTGCACCATCATGCAGCGTAAAGCCTCGCATACGACCTGTTTGCATTCGCGCATAAACTTTCTCAGCCTTGGCAATGGCGGCGTCGGTCGCCTTTCGACGAATTGAGGTGTACCCCACTACTCTCTCACCGTCTAGCAAGGGGGCAATAGTGGTATGTACCCAGTAACCTCGTCCGTTTTGGCAGCGGTTTTTGATCACTCCCTGCCACGTACGTCCGCGCTCCAGCGTTGTCCATAAATTTTTGAACACTTCGCTAGGCATATCCGGGTGGCGAAACAGTCGGTGCGGCGCGCCAATCATGTCGTTAAGCGAATACCCACTAACATCAATAAGCGCTTGGTTGGCATAGGTAATATTTCCCTCCAAGTCCGATCGGGAAATCAGCACTTCGTCATCCGACAGCTCAAGCGGCTGGGATGCTATGGAATAGGCATCTTGCATGGAGAACCCCTAATTTTTCCTAATTTTTTTATATATCAAGGCTTACGCCGTTAATGCTTGAGGCGTTCCCTGCCTAAGCCATTTCAATTAGAGAAAATGCATAAAATGTGCCAATCGTAAAAACAGGACAAGATGAGCGGTCACATCATTAAGGTTTATCCAATCAGGCCGATAACCCTAAGCGGCTGGTTCTATCAATTCAAAAACACACAATCGACACTACCGGAAAGCCTTATGACACGTTTGACAACGACACAAAAACTGTGGGGTACGTTAGCCATCATCTTGGTCGCCATGCTGTTACTGGTGGGCTGGCTCTCGTGGGAAAATCGGCAAACCATTGAGAATGAACGGCGGGATAGCCTGCAATACGTTATTGAAAGTGTGCATAGCCAAATTGAGGCATTGCAGGCAAAAGTAGAAGCAGGCGAGTTAAGCCTCGAAGAAGCGCAGGAGCGCGCCATTGACAACATGGCCAGCGTTCGCTTTGGTGACGGCGAATATATCTTTGCATTCGATAACGATCTGAAAATCGTCTCTCACCCAAGCCGCGATTCCGGCACAGACATGAGCGACTACCAGGATTCCAGTGGCCTACTGCTGTATGCCGAACTACTCGAAATGGCGCAGTCAGGAGGCGGTCACGTAGGATACTATTCCACCCGTTTAGGCGGTGACGAGCAGGTACCCAAGCTAAGCTACGTTGGCCACTTGCCCGAATGGGAATGGTCGCTGGCTTCTGGTGTGTATGTCGATGACATTAATACGGCTTTTGTATCGAGCCTGATCCGCTCAGGTGTCATCTTGTTGATCATCGGAGTCCCCGTCACCTTATTAATGGGCTGGGTGATTCGTGATGTATCACGCCGCTTGGGAGGCGACCCGCGCTATGCCGCAAGCGTGGTACGTCATATCGCCGATGGCGACTTAACGCGCACGACAAACCTTTCCGCCCGCGACCAGCAAAGCCTGCTGTTTGATATTGACCGCATGCGCGAGACGTTATCAGCAACCATTGGTAGCATTCACCACAGTGCGGATAACGTGAATACCTCGGTCGAACAGATCGTCGGAGTTAACGAAGAGTTATCCACACGTACCGAGCAGCAAGCTGCTTCGCTCGCCGAGACCGCCTCCAGCATGGAACAGCTAACGGCTACGGTAAAACAAAACGCTGAGCACGCTGATCATGCAAGCCAGTTGGCAAGCAAAACCACCGACAGTGCGCAAAAGGGTAGCGAGGCGATGACATCGGTGATTGATACCATGTCGACGATTAACGACAGCGCGACACAGATGAGCAGTATCGTCGCCACAATCGATTCGATTGCATTTCAAACCAATATATTGGCACTTAACGCCTCGGTAGAGGCCGCACGCGCAGGCGAACAGGGGCGTGGCTTTGCCGTTGTCGCCAGCGAAGTCCGCCAATTGGCTAGCCGCTCGGCGGCGGCAGCACAGGAAATTAAAACGCTAATTGATAACTCCGACGCCCAGGTCGTGCAAGGAAGTCGCCAAGTACGCGACACCGGCAGCGTGATTAGCGGTATCGTCGACAACATTAAGCAGCTTAATACGTTAGTGAAAGAAATCTCAGCGGCTACCAAGGAACAAAGCTATGGCATTGAGCAGGTCAACCAAGCTGTCACTCAGATGGATCAAATGACTCAGCAAAATGCCGGGCTGGTACAACAAAGTACCGGGGCAACACAACGTTTAGCAGACCTCAGCTTTGAATTACGCCAGCGGGTTGCACATTTCCAAATTGCCGGATCTCAAGCCTCTTCAACCCAGGCCCTGCCTTCCTCTCATCAGGGTTAATCACTAACCTTCAGTCTGGCTGGGCGCATCACCCATGATACGCCCAGCTAGCCCTCCCCTATCCGAATCAAAGCAACTTAAACATCGCCCTGATTATCCAGCTCCACGGCTTCGTGCATGCGCATGAGCAGGTCAGGGACGGCTGCCTGTACGCGGTTCCAACTGGGAATAAAGGGCCGTTCGCGGGGGTTATCCAGAAACAAATTACCTGCTTCCAACAGATTGCTAGCGAATAACTCAACGGCCTGCTCTTCGCTGTGACGATCAAGACTCAAACCGTTCATGGTGGCATCGTGATCGTAGGCCTCGATCAAGTCCAACGCCAGCCGGTAATAGGTTGCCTTAAGTGTGCGGAAATCTTCACTGCTGAACGTAATCCCCTGGGTGGCCAGTTTGCGATATAGCGCTTTGGCGATATCCAAGCTCATCCGATTCAGTCCGGCATCGGGGTTCTCTTCGCTGACCGGCTGGTGCTTATGGTCGTAGGCATCGGCAATGTCGACTTGGCAAAGCTGGCGCGGTGAGTAGTTTCGCTGAAGTTCAGAGAGAACGCCAATCTCAAGCCCCCAATCCGCTGGAATACGAATCCCCTCTAAAACGTCGCTGCGCATAGCAAATTCGCCCGAAAGCGGATAGCGGAAGCTATCCAAATAGTCGAGGTAAGGTAAGGGACCACATACGGTTTTAAGCGCTCGTAATAATGGCGTTACCATCAGGCGCGAGACGCGTCCGTTGAGCTTTCCTTCGGCAATGCGCGGGTAATAGCCCTTACAGAAGCTGTAGTTAAAGCGCGGGTGGGCAACCGGGTACATCAAGCGCGCCAACAGGCCTCGGTCATAAGTCAAAATATCGCAGTCGTGCAGCCCAACAACCGATGAACGACCAGAGGCCAGTATATAGCCTGCGCAATACCATACATTGCGGCCTTTCCCTGGTTCGAGCGAACCTAACCCGTGCTGTTCCAGCTCTGCATCCAACGCGCGTAAGCGAGGCCCATCGTTCCATAAAATACGTGTGTGCTGAGGCAAGCGTGAGAAGAACTCCCGCGCATATAAAAACTGCTCACGGTCGGCCCGATCCAGGCCAATCACGATCTCACCGAGATAAGGCACCTTAACCAGCTCATCGACAATGGCCGAAAGCGCCGGGCCTTCAAGCTCTGAAAATAACGAGGGCAGAATCAACCCCATCGGGCGGCGCCGGGCAAACTGACATAACTCCTTTTCCAACGCCTCAACCGGGCGACGCGTCAGGTTATGAAAATCGGTAATCACACCGTTTTGATGAAAATCACTCATGCGTTTGCCTCCTTTGCATCACGCGGATTGGCAGGGCTAAGCGCATCGCCCCACCAGTGGGACACCCCTTCAACCCAGCCCTCGGGGCCAGTGGCCTGCGTCCGGTAAAGATGAGGATTGCTTGGCTCTACCACCAAGTCATGACGACCTCGGATCACCACCGCCTGATCAACGGCGTTTAACATTGATACGTCGTTGGGGCCATCACCCAAACCAAGCGAAAGAGGGTCACGCCCACGTAGCGCTCGAAAGCGTCCAATTAGCCATGTGACCGCGCTACCCTTATCGGATGCGCTACCCATGACGTGGCAAAAGCGTCCGCCTTGGGTAAGTTGCAGGCCGTCGCCCTCCAGCGCGCAGCGGAATGTCTCAAGCGCTGTGTCGTCGTCGTGCCAAAGTAGCGGCTCGCTTCCCTCACGCTGGCGGGCTAATTTCGCCTGTGTTGCATCAAGGCCGGTCAGTCCAATTAGGTCGTCAAGGGTTAACTCACTCATGGGGGTAAAGCGCACCCCAAGTCGCTTACGCCAGACGCGCAGTCGGGCGCGAATAAAGCCTATATCAACGCTGGGCTGTTTAATCACCATCCCGTCACGTCCGTTTCCTGGTCGGTCCAGACGAGCATGGCACCAGCCAGGAGGAAGACCGATTACGGCGCCATTCTCGGCAATAAAGGGTGTTGCGGTTAGCCCCAGGGCCTCACGCAAGGGAAGTAACTCAGCACGAGTCTTACTGGTAACGGGGATGACGGGCACTTTCGCTTGTTTTAACTGGGCAAGCCATGCCTTTGCAGGGGTGGCGTCGTAGCTGTGGTGGTCAAGCAGGGAGCCATCTAGGTCGGTCACCACAAGGCGAGGTGGGCCTATATCATGCGCTCTATTATCGGGGGGCGCTGAAGCGCTGGCGTGTTCAAGCATGGCACAGCCTCTCTACTGCTAAGCGGTGGTCGCTCGTTATCGCACTAAATAAAGAAGGCGATAACAGCGTATCTCTTGCTTAGCACGATACGTGCCAATGCTGGTAACGCATTGATATCAATATAAGGAGTCGCAGCGCTGGCGGATGCTGCTAGGGAGTTGACGTAACGCCAAACTCTCCATGCACTTTTATAGTGCAATATCACGATACAAACTCATCAGAACTGCACCTTTAAGGCACCAACATGGTTTTACAATCAATTACAAAAAAACCAAGACAACCCTTGGCAGAGCCTTATAAATAGCTATACTGGAGTTGTACTCACTGGCAACCATGTACACCCCCCCCTTTGCCAGTGAGCTGCAGTGAGCCAAGCCCTTTATGCCCGCCTCCCCCGGCGGGCTTTTTTATGCGCTGGCGATGACAGGGAAAGTAAATTGAAAAATCAGCATTTATTCCACGTGTATTACCACTTCGACTCGGCGGTTACGCCCTCGTCCTTCGGAGGTGTCGTTATCTGCCAACGGTTGAGTAGCCGCCAGTCCAACGGCACGCAGGCGCTCTGTTGCCACCCCTGAAGCTTCCAACGCTTCCACAATGGCAATGGCCCGGGCGCTGGATAACGCCCAGTTGGACGAATATTCGGGTGTGTCAATGGTTTGACTATCGGTATGCCCTTCAACCCACACTTCCCCATCGTAACGCTGAATAGTATCGAGCAATGTGCCGATCAAGTCGCTACCGTCATCGGTTAACCCCGCATCTGCGGAAGGAAACAGCAGTTGGTCTTGCACCCGCAGACTAATACCCTCTTCAACTCGGGATACTTCCACCCCTTCTAAGTCGGGTAAATATGTTGAACGGTCAAGTTGTTCGTTGAGTGATAAGGCGCCATCAACGGCATCGTTGCTGATTTCTTCGACATTACTAGGCGGCTTATCCGTCAGCACCACCATGTAATTGACCAGAGGAAACGGCAACGGTGGTTGCTCAACAGGGGCCAGGGGCATCGGCAAACGCGGTTCAGGCAACGCTGCTAACGGTTCTAATATATCGTCAGGCATAGCGAGCAACGGGGGGACACCTCTCGTTGTGCGCGGTGGGCGTCCGGCCACCCCTTGAGCGGCCGTTATCGTACTGGCCAGCAATGGCCCCCCCAGCCAAGTCGCTTGGTTAAGTCGCTCATCCCGCGCATTCGCCAACGGTTCGGGCAATGGGACTTCAAGCGGCGGCGCAGGCGACTGAAAAACGGGGTCAGGAGGTGTTTCAGACGCAAACCAAGCCGGACTCGTGGCATCAGCCGCCGCGATAATGATTACAAACAGCGCTACCAGAAGCGTCATGATATCGATGTAGCTCACCATCCACACACTACCGCTGTCGTCTTCGCGGTACGGGGACATAAGCGAATCGTGGCGAGGTCCGCTGCGGTGATCTTCAAGCATCCGTGTGATTACTCATTCAAGTTTTTAACCCCGTGGCCGATCTAATGCAATATGTCACGCTAACCCTACGGTTATCGGTTTTAATGCGTGCCTGAAAGCACAAACCCTGTGTTATTAAAGACGCTGAACCGCTGTCTGCTCAGCTGAGGTTGGCGCGCTGTTGATCAAACGCCGCCTAGTCTATCAAAAAGCCGTTTCGTAGCGAGAAGGAACCATCCGGTGCGCATCCGTTTTATCGATTTATCCTCATTGGCGCTACATCCGCTGGCCATCGGCATGGCGAGTCTTGCGCTAAGCGGTTGTTTCTACGCGAATACCTCGCAAGCCCCAATCGCCACTACCTATCCGTACAGCGAACAGCAACGCATGCAGGCTGCCCATCATTGGAATGTATTGGCCCGCCACGAGGCCACTCAGATCCTCCAGCGTGAGCGCGTTCGCTTCCGAGATTTGCACATAGCTGAAGCATCTCAAGACACACCCCATGCCTACAGCGGCGGGGAATTTGGCCGCGGTTTTCGCACATTACTGACCAGTGAGCTAGTCTCACGCGGTGCCAATCTTACCACCCAACCGCAACCTAACAGCGCCGAAATTCATATTGGCGTTGAAGTAGTCGAACACCGTGACCGGGACTTCGTTCGCCCGCCGGTTGGTGCATTCACTGCGCTGGCAGGTGGTATTGCAGTGGCCGCCATCCCGCTTAATCAGTGGGCTGAACCTGCCCTGGGCCTGATCCCCGCCGCCATAGCCGCTGACGTCACCAGCGGCAGCTGGACGCACACTGGCGAAGAAGAAGTCATCATCACCACCCAGATTCTCGACGGTGAGCATATCCTCTATTCTTCGTCGAACATCTACTACATTAACCGCGGCGACCGGCGTCAATACGCGCCTGACCGTGTTCCTTCCGCACCGTCAACGCCGTCGGTCTCGATTACGGACAGGTGGTAATGCGATGTCCATGATGTCATTTGCCTTTACTTATGTAACGCGCCCGCTGGCTGCTGCCAAGTGGTTAACTGTCAGCCTTTTGGTACTTGGCCTTGCAGGCTGTAGCTCGCTTGGCGGCAACAATATGCAACAGCAAGAGCCCGATCCGGACCTACCAGAACTCGCTCAGGCAGCCGCTGAACAGATGGTGGCGAGTAACCCCGACCTGACGCGTTATAGCCCCATGATTGCCGCGACGTTTGTTAGCATCGACGACTTGAGCCAATCCTCTACCTTAGGGCGCATGAGTTCTGAACTCATGGCGTCGGCACTGGGGCGTCAAGGCATGCAAGTGCGCGAGGTCAAAATGCGCGACAGCATGTTTATCGAAGAGAGCGTGGGCGAGTTGATCCTATCACGCGAGGTTCAACGCTTAAGCGCCCAGCACGACGCGCGCTCCATTCTGATGGGCACCTATGCTCAAGGGCAAGACTATGTCTATGTCAGCGCGCGGGTGGTACGCTCCGGTGATGCGATGGTATTGGGCAGTGCCGATTTCAAGCTGCCGCTTAACAATAACACGCGTAGCTTGCTGGAGGGGCAAGGCGGCTGGTAACCGCCCAGAAACACATGGACCCGCGACGCTTAACGTCGCGGGTCCATGGCAAGAGTATTACAGTCGCTTATCGCTCAAGACCTTAGGCCTGCTTCACCTTACTGATAATCCACAGTAAGACAACGGCCCCAACAATGGCGGTGACGAGCGATCCTATAAAGCCACCTGCTTGTAGACCCAACAGGCTAAATAAGAAGCCGCCTAGCACGGCACCAACAATCCCGACACCGATATTACCCAGCACACCAAAGCCGCCGCCCCGCATGATGTTGCCGGCAATCCAGCCAGCCAAACCACCAATAATTAACCAAGCAATAAAACCCATGTCGCCTCCTTTCTGTACGTGTGGTTAATTTTACGCTGTTTACTTGCTTGTTCTAACATAGCACACAGCGTTAAGGTCTCGCGCTAATATTCATTGATTGATAGTGGCCCTGCTGAAAAAGGATTGCCCATGATTCCCGACACCCTCCAGCAATTGCTTGACGGTGTAGACGGCCAACAGACGTCTCACTGGCAAGGACGCGAGCTTGTCTTGTTCAACGCCCCCTGGGGTGAATTGATTATATCGCTGCAGGGTGCTCAGGTGCTGCACTTTCGCCCGCCACAGGACCGTGGCTGGCTGTGGGTAACCCCCACACCGCAACCGATGCCGGGCGCCATCCGTGGCGGCATTCCGCTTTGCTGGCCGTGGTTCGCCGATGAGCGCTACGCTGACGAAACGCCTGACCGCAGCGGCACCTTCCATGGTTTGGCACGCCACGCTGAGTGGCGACTCGAAGCGGCGGATGAGCATGCCGAAGGGATCGAGCTCCACCTATCCCCAACCCAACGGTTGCATTCGCAACTGACGGTACGCGCAATTATCCAAGCCAATGCACAGCGCCTGGCCGTCGAATTGATCAGCGAAAACATCGGCGACACCCCGGTTAAGGTGAGTGGCGCACTGCATTCGTATTTGGCGGTCGATGATGCACATCAATGTCGCCTGGAAGGGTTAACCGGGGCACGCTATCTCGACAAGCTGCGTGACTTTGCGGAAAGCGAGCAGCAAGGCACGCTGGCGATTCGTGGCGCAGTAGATCGCATCTATCACTCCAATGAAGCCGTTATGCTCCACGACGGCCCGCGCACACTGCGCATCGGCAAACAGTCGAGCGATTCCACTGTAGTATGGCACCCGGATCAGCAGCCACCCGCCGATACCTCCATCGACGCTGCCAAACGTTTTGTGTGTGTAGAAGCTGCGAATACCCGATTAGACCCAGTATGGCTAGTTCCCGGTGCTCAGCATTTATTAGGCACCACATTAAGCAGAGCGTAGCGCCACGGCATTCCTACCCTTAATTGAGGACATCGCGCCATGCGCCAGCCGTTACGTCGCGAGCTGAGTAACCTGATAGAACGTGGCCGGGATCGCCAGCTTCGCTTGGCGGTAACCGGTCTCTCCCAAGCCGGCAAAACAGCCTTTTTGACCTCGCTGGTGAATCAGCTTCGCCACGCGGGAGTGGAGGCTCAATTAGACCTACTACCGGCGGCACGCGAAGGGCGCTTACTCGGCGCACAACGACTAAATCAGCCGGACCTAGGCGTACCGCGCTTTCCCTACGACCCGGGGATGGCCGCGCTACGCGATACCCCGCCCCGCTGGCCTGAGCCTACCCGGGGAATTAGCGAACTGCGCTTGCAGTTACGCTATCGACCCGCTCAGCAGGGCTGGCTTTCGCCGGACATTGCCCATCTGACACTGGACCTATTCGACTACCCCGGCGAGTGGCTGCTCGATTTACCGCTGTTACAGCACGATTTTTACAGCTGGTGCCAGACCCAGCCGCAGCACTCAGGCGATCAACGCCGTGGGCTATTTAGCGAATGGCTTGCCGAGGTAGAAAACCTCGACCCTGCTGCCGAGGCGGACGAAGCGCAATTGGCAAGCCTTGCTGAGGCTTACGCACAGGGCCTAAGGCGCGCAAAGCAAGCAGGTTTTTCCAACCTTCAGCCGGGGCGTTTTCTATTGCCGGGTGAACTCGACGGCGCGCCGGTCTTGCAGTTTTTCCCGCTGCCCCAGCTCACTATGCCCAAAGAGGAACTTGACGCACTACCGCCTGACAGTGTGTATGCCACCTTGGCGGCGCGCTTTCGCTATTACCAGCAGCAGGTGGTACGGCCTTTTTACCGCGACCATTTCCGTCGCTTTGATCGCCAAATTGTATTGGTGGACGTTTTGGGCGCCCTTAATGCCGGGCCTGAGCGGTTCGAAGATCTTTCCCAGGCGCTAAGCCAACTGATGCAAAGTTTTGATTACGGCAAGCGCAGCCTGCTATCCCGGCTATTTGCGCCCAAAATCGATAGGCTGGCCATTGCGGCCACCAAAGCGGATCATGTCACGCCCGAGCAGCATGGCCATGTTGTGCAGTTGCTCGAAGCCTTGTTAGCCGAGCCGCTTAAGGATTTACGGTTTGCCAACGTGCCCGTCAAGGCGCTCTCGCTGGCCGCCATTCGCGCTACCGAGGCGCGTGAAGTGGTGCACAATAGTAAGCGCTCGCCTGCTTTGAGAGGCACAACCCTTGAGGGTGAAGACGTTCTGGTGTATCCCGGCGATGTGCCGCCCCGCTTGCCAACGCCCGATTTTTGGCAACAGCAAGGCTTTGACTTTCCCAGCTTTCGCCCCATGGACACTGAGTCTGACGCGCTTGCCCACATCCGCATGGACGCCGCCATCGACTGGCTGATTGGAGATAAACTCACATGACCACCCCACAGCCACGTCGGCACTTCAACCTTGATGAACCCATGGAAACCCGCGATGGCCCTGATGTCGAGCTTCGCCAGCGCGAAACGTTTGCGCCTACCGACCATCACCAGCCCCTGCCCCCCACTGCCGAGGAAAAAGCCCTCCCCGAGGCTCGGCTGGGCGCGCCGCGCAAACGTCGCTGGGGACTTATGTTGGCGCTGGCAGGTGGCGCAACCCTGGGGGTTCTTGAGTTTGTCACCGGCATCCCCGAGGCCCTAAGGCAATCCCAATGGATGACGGTGGCCTGGCAGGTATTTGGCATTGGGTTGATTGGCCTGGGCGGGATATCACTGCTTAAAGAACTCGGCCGTCTTCGCCGCCTAAAGCGCCACGACCGACTGCGTAGCGACTTGGCCGAACTGCCCGAACGTTCGACCAAGCAGGCTCAGAGCATGGCTGAGCAACTCAAGCGGCAACTCAAACTGGCCGATGACGACCCACACTGGCAAGCTTTTAAACACGCCTGCCAGCCTCACCATAGTGGCGTAGAGATCCAGACATTGCTGCGCTATCACCTGCTAGCACCACGTGACCGCGAGGCACAGCGTTTAATCACGCGAATGTCCGGCGAAACCGCCATTATGGTAGCGGTAAGCCCATTAACGCTGGTCGATATGGCGCTGGTCGCCTGGCGCAGTCTCGCGATGGTGGACAGACTATGTCGGCTTTATGGATTGGAACTGGGATACGCCAGCCGCCTGCGGCTATTCCGCCACGTTTTGCACAACATGGCGTTTGCCGGGGCGAGCGAATTGGTCACCGACGCCAGTATGGACATGTTGTCGTTGGACTTGGCCAGCCGCCTTTCCGCACGCGCTGGCCAGGGACTCGCCACCGGGCTACTTAGCGCCCGCTTGGGGCTGCGCGCCCAGCGGCTATGCCGCCCCGTAGCGTTCACCCACGATGAACAGCCCAGGCTTGCCGACCTGCGTCAGGACCTGTGGCGGCAAATCAAACGGCTCGACAAGGAAGCGGGCTCGCAGGACCACTAACCTCGACATAAAACCTGCGATAACAGGGTAGTTCGAAACCGTCCATAATACCGCTGCGTTGGCAACAAGTTAGGATTCAACGCTAGTTAGCGCCATGATGGTGTTTCAACGCAGCATCTTCTGACCGACTAGAAGAGGTATTTTATGAATCACTCGAACGAGTCCGAGCCTGCTCCTGGGGCGAACGACATGCAGACCGACTATGTCGTCGGCCAGGACAATATCAAGGGGCAGCTCGGCCCTTTTGGTTTTGATATTCACAACCGAGTTTTCCTAGTATCTGCGCTTGCCTCAGTCATCTTCATTGTCCTCACTCTGCTATTTCCAGAACGTGCAGGAAACCTGTTCCAGTCCATCGTCGCCTTCTCTACGGGCACCTTGGATTGGTATTTCATGATCCTGGTGGATTTCTTCATTGTGTTCTGCCTGGCGCTGGTCGTGCTGCCTTACGGGTCGGTAAGGCTAGGCGGGCCCGATGCCCGTCCGGAGCACAGTTACCTGTCCTGGTTCGCGATGCTGTTTACCGCTGGTATCGGTATCGGCTTGCTGTTTTTCGGCGTGCTGGAACCGGTTTATCATGCCAACGTCTCTCTGCCGCTGGGGATTGAATCCCCTTTCAACGCCGATGGAGAGCTGAATCCTGACGCAATCGGCGAGGCCAGCGCCATGGGACTTGCCGGCACCTACCTGCATTGGGGGATCCATGGCTGGGCGGTGTACGTGGTCATGGCGCTGGCCTTGGGCATCTTTACCTATAACAAGGGCCTGCCCTTCTCGATTCGCTCGGCGTTTTTTCCGATCCTCGGCGAACGCGTCTGGGGCTGGTGGGGCCATGTGATCGATATTCTGGCAGTGTTCTCCACGCTGTTTGGCCTGGCGACATCGCTGGGACTCGGGGCTCAGCAGGCCAATGCGGGGATGAACTTCGTCTTCGGCCTGGAAGTTAGCACGACGACCCAGGTCATCGTCATCTTGCTGGTGACGGCGGTTGCCATGATATCGGTCTGGCGCGGACTCGAGGGAGGCGTAAAGAAGCTTTCCGAGATCAATATGGTCCTGGCCGTATTATTTTTCTTTTTCGTATTGTTTGCAGGCCCTACGCTGATCGCCCTAAGCGGGTTCTGGTCGGGGCTTTCGACCTATGTGACTGAGTTTATGCCTTTATCGGCGCCCTTCGGTCGGGACGATGATGACTATCGTCAGGCCTGGACAATTTTCTACTGGGCCTGGTGGGTCAGTTGGGCGCCTTTCGTGGGCATGTTTATCGCTCGAGTGTCGAAGGGCCGCACGGTGCGCGAATTCGTGCTCTGTGTACTGCTGGTACCCAGTCTGTTTATTTTTATCTGGATGGGCGTCTTCGGCTCCACCGCGCTTGATCAGCTCTATGCCAACCCAGCCAGTAGTCTGGTCAAGGAATATGTAATCGACAATTATAGGCCTGAACTGTCGCTGTTCGGCATGCTCAACGAGCTGCCGCTGACGGGGCTGATGTCGACCCTAGGCATCATTCTGGCATTGATCTTCTTTGTCACCTCCTCGGATTCTGGATCCCTGGTGATCGATACCATCACCGCGGGCGGTAAGATCGACGCGCCCCGTCCTCAGCGGATGTTTTGGGCGGTCGTGGAAGGTCTCATCGCGATCGTGCTGCTTATCGGGGGTGGTCTGACAGCGCTTCAGGCGGGCGTAACCGCCACGGCGATTCCGTTCTCCATCGTGATGCTGCTGATGTGCTACTCAATCATCAAAGCGCTCAATGGGGAATTGCGGCACTTACGCAGTTGAGATTCCACCATTCAAAAAGGGGTTAGCCTCGGAAGCTCCTCCGAGGCTAACCCCATTCGCCGCACATTAGCCGTCATTGTCTAAAATCATCCGGATAGCGCTTTTCCCTGCCGTCTGAATCGGTAAAAACAGGCCAAGGCGCATCTGTATTCACTGATTGATATTCAAAGGGTACCAATATCTCGCCTTCCGCTAGATGATGCCAAATTTTGCTCATAACGCGCGATAAACATATCCGTCGTTACACCAGTTTCCGATCTTCAGTAACTCAATAAAATGATGCGATGCATTAAGGCGCCACCTTGGCACTGCTCGACACCGTAATAATCTCGCCACCATGATCGGTTTTGCAGCCCAGGTAGGCGGTGGGCTTACCATCGTGGTTGGAGTGACTGGAACCTTCGATGATGGTGGCACCACAACCGGTTTTGTCACCTACCCGCGCCACGGGCTGGCCCTCTACCTGAGAGGGCGAACCGGAGACAATTTCCGTAGTGCCATGACCGTGGATGGGGCAGCGGTGTAGATCGCCTTTGCGGGCAACGGGTTTCATCGGCAGATTTCCCACTGGCCATCGCGGCGGGTGAAGTAGAGACTTACGTAGCTAGCACGACCTTCCTGTGAAACATTATTAAAACGAATGGGTTCACTTACCCCTTTTGTGGTCAGCCATGCCACGCGATTATCTGCTCCCAGGTTTAGCGTCATAGGCTCTTCGGGGAAATCGTCTAACTGGTAAATATCAGGATTGTCAAAATACATACTGTAGCTAAACCGATCCCGCACATAGTCTTCGGGGGTGCCCGAAGCCCGGGCGAGTTCTTTTGTCCTTGTCGACGCGGCCGCTAACAGGGCATCGTTATCGCCCGCTGCAAATAGCGCATGCAGTCGGCGGTATTCGCGGGTCAGGCTATCGCGAGTAGCGTCGTTGTCCTTTAGAACATCGCCTTCTTCCCAGCACCAAGTGGGCATCTGTTGACGGTTTTGGAACGGCACATGCAACCTGAAGTGACCAACATGATCCTCCCACCGAATACTATTCTCTACTGGTTGCAGGGGGGCGTTAGGGTCTCTTGATACGACTTCAGGCTCTACATCCTCTTCCTCCGGTTTGATCATGATTTCAAAAGCGGTCTTAGCCTCCGTATTCGGGTTTTGATCTGACTCCCAATACTCCATAGAGAGTCGTATCTCATGCCCCTCTGCAAAAGGCACTGGCCAAGCGTAAAATTGAATTTCGTTACGTCCATTACGCACATACTGAGTGACTGGCAGCATCGTATTCTGCGCACTAGGCTCGCCTTTGAAGTCGAGTAGAATATCTTGGATGTGCGTACCGGTGGCTAATCCATTGACGTTCCAGCGTACGCCAAACTGATACTCGGTTTCCTGTGCCATAGCTGGTGCACTAGTAAGTGTCAGCGCAACAAGCCAACCGTGAGCTATCCATTTCTTCATGCTATCAAATGCCTTGGCCAACTCTATAAACTGACACGACCCTTTAAGGCTCCACCTTGGCACTGCTCGATGCGGTAATAATCTCACCACCATGATCGGTTTTGCAGCCCAGGTAGGCGGTGGGCTTACCATCGTGGTTGGAGTGGCTGGAACCTTCGATGATGGTGGCGCCGCAGCCGGTTTTATCACCCACCCGCGCCACGGGCTGGCCCTCTACCTGAGAGGGCGAACCGGAGACAATTTCCGTAGTGCCGTGACCGGGAATCGGACAGCAGTGCAGGTCGCCTTTGCGTGCGATGGGTTTCATCGGCAGATTTCCCACTGGCCATCGCGGCGAATGAAGTAAGGCCTTACTCGGCTTGAAACATCATTCTCTTGAATATGATTAAACCTTATCGGGACTTGGACGCCTTCCGTTGTTAGCCATGCCACGCGATTATCTGCTCCTAAGTTCAACGTCATGGGCTCTTCGGGAAAATCATTTAACTGGTAGATATCCGGGTTATCGAAGTACATGGTGTAGCTGAACCGGTGACGCACGTAGTCTTCCGGCGTACCCGAAGCCAGGGCAAGTTCTTTTGTCCTTGTCGACGCAGCCGCTAACAGGGCATCGTTATCGCCCGCTGCAAACAGCGCATGCAGTCGGCGGTATTCGCGGGTCAAGCTATCGCGGGTAGCGTCGTTATCCTTTAGAACATCGCCCTCTTCCCAGCACCATGTGGGCATCTGCTGGCGGTTATTGAACGCGACTTCCAATGTATCGTTATCCTCGTTACGATTAAAACGAATACCGTTTTGCCGTGGCTGTAAAGGGGCTTCTGGCTCTATAGAAATGACTTCGGGTTCTGCATTATCCTGACCAGGCATCATGACAACTTCAAAAGCAGTTTTCGCATCGGTGTTAGGGTTGTCACCCGGCTCCCAATAAAGTAACGATACTCGTAGCTCGTGATCAGACTCATATTCAAGCGGCCACGTATATAACTTGACCGTATTCTTACCATTTTTGATGTATTGAGAAATGGGCAGAAGAGTATCCCGATTGCTCGACGTGCCGGAGAAATCTAACATAATATCTTGTACGTCAATCGAAGAGGCTAAGCCATTAACGCTCCAGCGTACGCCAAACTGATACTCGGTTTCCTGTGCCATTGCCTGTACCCCCATATTGAGCAATACCGATAAAACGAAAGTAATAAGTAATTTCATGTGATGCCTTTAACCTGCGTTGTTAAATGGATGAAACGTTCCCGTCCAGCTATCGGCCAAACGGTAGCGATGGGTTTCACCATCTTCTTGCCAGCGAGTACCGTCGTCCGTCTCAACCACTTGGGAACTGCTGTGCTGGGCTTGTCGGCTACGACCACCAGCAACTGGCTCATTCCCACCTGACTCTACATCCGCCTTTTTATACCCCTGTACACTGAGCATCGCACCGGCATGGGAAAGCTGGTAACCCCATTGGCCGTTTTCGATGGCAATTGTGATACTGCCGCTGGTTGCCACCTGAACGCCGTACTTGAATACGGTTCGCTCGGTGAACAGGCTGTCGAAGTACCCCATCATGCCGCCGCTGACCAGGGCGCTTAGGGTGATGCTCACCTGCCCTTCCGGTTGCTCGAAGGCGTTGACTTGTACGTTGTAGGTGGCACGAAGCATATTTTCCGTACCCTCGGGGCCAACACCCAACCCAACCTCCATGAATAAAGCGGGCATCAACTGGCCTTCGGCAAAATACACATTAAAGCCACCTTCAACACTTTCCAGAAACGTGACGAGCGCGGCGCCACCGCCGGTTCCCCTGGCGGCTATTTTCAATGCTTCGTAGATATCGAGCTGCACCCCACACTCATACGCTAGCGAAAGCCTCGGTGTAATTTCCCAGCTCGTTCCGGGGCCACCGCTCTCTTCCACCTGCTCAGTGGTCGCGCCCAGCATTAACTCCGGGCCACGGGTGTAGAAGCTGAATAGCTTGCTATCGTCATTTTCGGTGCCACTCAGGTTTTTGGCGATACGCTGCGACGCCTCGGTCAGAGTGCCAATAAATCGCTCAACCGTGTTTTGCTGTTGCCGCTGGCTCTCTGCTTGGCGAAGTGAGGAACCAGTATCAAGGGTCTCGGTTTCGCTGGGACTTTTACCCACGGTTATTGTGGTGTTTTTAGCACCACATACGACAGTGAGGTCAGCGTGGATGCCCCAGCCTTGCCGTGCGGTTACCTGCCTTACCCGCGACCCCATGCTCTGTTCTGCGGCGATCATACGGCCTTCCCTTTTTTCGACCGGACGGGTATCGATCGTAGGCGGCGCGATAGTCACCAAGCCGTCGAACTTTAGCTGCGGTAGCGTCACTGTCGTGAAATGGAAGTCGTTCGTGCCGTCATAACTGATGCGAAAACGCTCTTCGTTTACCATGGCGGTACGGTTCATGAGTACATTCAGCAACATGACGGCAGCTTTAAAGGCGAGCTCTTCATTCGTAGAGACCACCCCCATCAGCACGCTGGGTAGGGTGATGGGCGGAACGGGCTGGGTCATCACCGTAAAATCAACGGTGGAGGTCGCTCCTGGGGCGAGCGCAGTACCGTTAATCTCGTCGGTCCAATAGAGCGTGTGCTGCTCATGGGGGCAGTTGCTGGCCAGATTGATCGTTACTTGGCCTTCATCCTTGAGCTGCGTACCAGCTAGAAAATCTTCGAAGGTTCCCTCGCCCGTCACAAACTGATCCGCAACAAAATATATTTTGCAGTCCGTAGCAGAGAGTTCATTTTCTCCTTGCAGTACTACGCGGGTATTCTCACCGGCGTGGCAAACGACCTCCACCTGTTCGATACAAGGTGTTAGTGAGGCACACTCAACGCACATGGCGCCAAATTCAGGGTCCTGACGGCTTTCTTCGTCTGCGGGTTCCGGCGGAATCGGGCTTTCCGTGATTGGTTGCCCACCATTTGCCAAGAAGTCGTTGTAGTGGTTTTGGGCCGTGGCCGCTTCCAGTGCGTCACGCTGAACGTCGTCTGCTTGCATAGCATTTTGGATCGATCTTAGCGTTGTCGCAGGGCTGGAGAAGCGCTCCGGCTGGTGTTCCGCTAAATACGCAATGTCTTCGATGCTTGGTTGATAGCTCATGGACGTTCCTCGTCAGCGATGGGCCGATAGTTGTCTTCATGCTCACCCGATTGTGGATAGGGGGCTAGTAGCGCATGCCGTATACGCCCTCGAGGTAGCCACTCTTCTAATAGCTGGCACTTCCGCCAGCCAGCGAGTTTAGCGTTGTCGAGTATTCGCTGTGCGTCGGGGTGACGCTGGGGAAAGTCTGCACCAACCTCCAGCACACAAATGGCCAGCGTTTTTATCTGTTTTTTGGATTGCACCCCATACCGCTGCCCTAACTGTGTGGCCTCGATCACCGCACGCATCCGCTCACCTTCGGATACCTGGGGGTAACGCTCTTTGAGCGACCGTGCGAGGGCTTGGCTCGCCCTTGACTGTGCAAGCTCGCCAAAATGCTGGTACTCCGCTTGCCCTATCGCAAACTGCCGCCCCTGGCCGTTGACGGCGCGGGCATCGTCGCTAAGGCTGATACACACTAGGCATCCTTGCACCTCGCTGGCATCGGTATCCAGCGCCATCGCGGGTGCGAACTCAAGCTCAGGCGGCAACGCCATCAGGGGAGAGACAGGAAGGATCAGTGCCTCTATCGGTGCCATAAAAGCGGCCAGCTTCCAGGGCTCCAGCGCTTGGCCCATGTCCAGCGCCACTCGGGGGTCGTAAAAGCGAAAGTACACCGGGGCCTGATCGTTGGCGGGCGTCCATAGCATCGTGAACTTGCGCAGGTGGCTGCGCAGTTGCTTTATCGTTGCGTTTGATTGCAGGAGTATCCCCCAGTGCTGATCCTGGGGAAGGCTTTCCAGCCATTCGCGTAGGTCGCTGTCTGCTTCAAGGCGTACCAGCCAGGGGGCATTGGCCTGGGTGGCGGTATCCGTAGAGGCATAGAGGCAGGCGCTTTGGGCCTCGGCTTGGCCAAGGCGTGCCATGGCGTCCCGGCAGTTAACCCCGTCGATGACCGCCCATAGCGGTGGCTGATGGAGGGCAAACAGCGCTTGCCAAGTGATCTCCTGGTAGTTTACCGGCGGGAGGGTCACTGCGGGTTCGGGCCCGGGCGCTTTCTCCGATAAAAGGGGTAGCATCTCGCCATAAGCTACCGGCTGTTGTGGCGAGGTGGTGTGGGCCAGTTCCACCAGCCTTTGAACCAGGCCTTCGCGTCGACAGCGCTGAAGCAGGGTTTCAATGGCATCAAGGCGTATCAACCCCAGGCCATCATCGTGACACTGCTGCTGTAATAGCGCCCTTACCTGGGCTTCATCCTCGGCCAGCACGGCGGCGACGGTGACGGCTTCGTCGGCGTCCTCTTCCCAGCGTCGGGTGCTGGGGAAATGGGCCATGACATGGCAGCGGGCCAGCCAGTAGTCAGCCGTTACCATGGATTACTCCTCTTCGAGCGGGCAGTGGGAGACAAACGGACTGCCTTCGCCTGCGGCGGCCTCAAGCACAGCGGGGATGGGAGGGAGCGCCGCTGAACTGGGCGATGCCGAACCCACATTAAGGGTGGGCGTCACGTCTACGCTGCCGCCAGCAACTACCAACGCGGCACCACCGGCGACCAGGGTTATTTTGCTGGCATCCAGTATCAATTCGCCATCTGCTTTAAAGGTGATATCGCCGTTGGCATGTGTTTGATAGCTGCCACCCACCGTTAATCCGCGCTCGCCGTCTATCTGTTCGGTGTGGTTGGTGCGCACGGTGATATCGCGGTTGCCGTCGATAGTTTCGACGCGATCCTTGGCGACCGCCAAGTGGGAGTTATTGCCGATAGTCGCGGTATCGTCGAACTCGACCCGCTTCTGCCGCGAGTTGAGGACATGCAGTTCCATATTTTTCTGGGCGTGCATGTAGATAAATTCTTCCCCGGCCTTGTCTTCAAAGCACAGCTCGTTAAAGCCTTCCCCTTGGTGGGTCTGGGTTTTGATCGCTATGCGGGTTTTATGCTCGGGCAAGGGATACGGCGCGGTATTGGCGGCGTGGTAGGTACGGCCGGTGATCAACGGCTGATCCGGGTCGCCTTCCAGGAAAGAAACGATCACTTCATGGCCGATACGGGGTATCGCGATGCTGCCGTAGCCGCCACCCGCCCAGCCTTGAGAAACCCGCACCCAACAGCTGGCTTTTTCATTGGGTTCTGAGTCGCGATCCCAGGGGAACTGTACCTTGACCCGACCGTATTCGTCGCAGTGAATCTCTTCCCCTGAGGGGCCTACGACAAACGCTACCTGAGGCCCATCGACACGCGGTTTCACATTGAGTGTTGCCCGCCAGGCGGTGTCGGCAGGCCCTAGCACCAGCGTGTTGTGGTAGCGAGTCATCCCTGCGGTATCGCTACTGGAAATACTGTCTTCTTCCAACGCCTGGGGCTGTTCGCCGTGATGAATTACCTCGATAAGCTGCCAGTCACGATTGAGGCTGTCGTTATCATGGTCAGTCAGCGTAAAGCAAACGCCGGGGGCAAGTTCCGGCAGGTCACTCTCGGCGTGAGCGGTCACCGCTTCGCGGCGCAGGTGCTCTAAACGAATACGGGTAAACGGTTTGCCGGAGGCATCCTGTTTGTAGCGTCCAGGATAGTCATAATGTTCGTAGTCAGCTTGTTGACCGTGCTGTTCAACATCCTGCCCCTGATGCTCATGCAGCTGTGCATAGCTAGGGTTCTTGAAACTGTAGTCCTTTAGCGTCGCGGAGGAGCTGGCTACCCGCGCCGTATGGCGAAGCTTACGCACATGGCGCGTGGGCGGTGTTCCCCCCGCACGGCTGTGGTAGGTGCGCTCGCCCAGGCTGGGTAACGTTTTAGGATCATCGGTGAAGATGAGGCGATGCGCCCCTTCTTCGAAAGCATGGTAGTAGAACAGCCCTTCTTCGGCAGCCAGACGCTCGATAAACGCAAGGTCCGTTTCACGGTACTGTACGCAGTATTCACGCTCGGCTGGCTCGCGGGTAACATCAAAAGTGACGTCACTGACGCCGCGCTCCTGACAAAGGGTGCGGATAATCTCAAGCGGCGAGAGCGCTTGAAAGATGCGCGAGTTGTGACGCAGGAAGAGTCGCCAAAGCGCGGGGCGCATTACCAGGGAGTAGAAGGTGCGGCGGTGGCCGCGGTCGCCCTGGGAAAATTCGCTGACAATGCCGTGAATATGGCGCAGCGCTTCGCCGCTATGCCAGATAGTTAAGGTGGCTTCACGATCCAATAGCTCGCTGGCGGCAAGTTGGCCGTTGCGGCTGGCAAGGTTGAGCGATAGCTCGAAGGGTGCTGACAGTTTTTCTCGGTGGGAGAAATCCACCACGGCGATATCGTCTACGCCGGGCAAGGTGAGAGTAAAGGAAAGGCCGTTACCGTTCGCCATCACACCACTCCCTGAATCATTTTTTTACTAATAAGAGGCGATAAGGGTAATAGGATGGCGAGAGGTTGCAACGTCCTTCGGGGCTAGCGGGCTGGTGGGAGAAAAATCACGCGTTACTGAGCCAACCTATAAAATCAAATAAAAACAAATAGTTATTAAATATCAAGGCGCTCTTCGCATTAGTCTCTTGTAAGCCGTCTCTTACAAAATTTTCCGACATGGCTTACACAAACTTTTCAAAGGCGCCTCCTTTTAAAGCCTACCTAGAGCATCCCAATAGCAAGAGCTTCCTCCCACAACGTAGCGACACACTACGCTGTGGGAAGCTGATTCATTAAGCAATACGCTGCCCGGTTTCGGCATCAAATAGAATCGCCCGCCCCATATCAACACGCAGCGATAAGCGCTCCCCTGCAACCACCGCGCATTTAGGCCCAACGCGGGCGGTCACTTCCTGTTCACCCAGCGGTAAGCGCAGCAAGATATCCGCCCCGGTAGGTTCTACCACCGCCACACTGGCACTCAGCAGAGTTCCTTCGGCTTGGGACGTTAACCGCTCATCCTCTTCGCTGAAGTGCTCTGGGCGTAGGCCAAGAATGACCTGCTGGTTAAGCCGTTCGGCCATATCTGGGGCGATGCGCTCTTCCGGCCAGGGCAGCACCAGCTCATCCTCACCCGGCGTGGCAATGCGAAGTTGATAACCGCCGTTGTTATCTTCCAAGGTAGCGCGAATGAAGTTCATTGATGGCGAGCCCATAAAGCCGGCCACGAACATATCCACCGGGTTGTTGTAGACCTCGTCGGGGCTGCCAAGCTGCAAAATACACCCATCGCGCATCACCGCTATACAGTCGGCTAGCGTCATTGCCTCAACCTGATCGTGGGTCACATAGACAATCGTTGTGCCCAGGCGCTGGTGGAGCTTTTTGATCTCGGTGCGCATATCAACACGCAGCTTGGCATCCAGATTCGACAGTGGCTCATCGAACAAATACACCTTGGGTTCACGGGCCAGGGCACGTCCCATGGCGACCCGCTGACGCTGCCCACCTGACAACTGAGACGGTTTACGCTCTAGCAGGGGAGAAATCTGCAGCAGGTCGGCGACACGCTCGACGGCGGCCTCACGCTCGGGCTTAGGCACCTTGCGCATTTCAAGCCCGAAGCTGATGTTCTGACGTACCGTCATGCTCGGGTAGAGCGCGTAGGACTGGAACACCATGGCAATATCCCGCTCGGAGGGTGTTCGCCATGTGACGTCTTCGCCGTCGATATAAATATTGCCGCTGGTGACGGGCTCAAGCCCGGCAATGGCATTCATCAACGTTGATTTACCGCATCCGGACGGGCCGACCAGAATCAGGAACTCGCCGGAATCGATCGATATACTGACATCTTTCAGCACTCGCTCGGTGCCGAAGTCTTTGCGCACGTTGTGGATTTCTAACGCTGCCATAATGGTTCACCTTGTTATTGTTAGCCTTTCACTGAGCCGGCCGTGAGCCCGCGCACGAAGTATTTTCCCGCCAGCACGTACACCACCAGGGTGGGCAGCGCAGCAATCATCGCCGCCGCCATATTGACGTTGTATTCGCGCACGCCAGTTGAGGTGTTGACCAGGTTATTAAGTGCGACGGTGACGGGCTGGGTGTTGTGGCCAGAAAACGCCACGCCGAACAGGAAGTCGTTCCAGATTTGGGTGAACTGCCAGATCACCGACACCACGATAATCGGCGTTGAAACGGGCACTAAAATACGCCAGAAAATGCGGAAAAAGCCGGCACCGTCCAGCTTCGCCGCTGACACTAGTTCATTGGGTATGCCTACATAAAAATTTCGGAAAAAAAGCGTGGTAAAGGCAATACCGAACACCACGTGAACCAGGATCAACCCCACACGGGAGCTAGAAATGCCCAGCCACCCAAGGGTTTGCGCCATGGGAAGCAATACCACCTGAAACGGAATGAAACAGCCAAACAGCATCAGCGCGAAAACCAGCTCCGAGCCTTTAAAGCGCCATTTGGTTAGCGCATAGCCGTTCAGCGCACCAATCGCCGTGGAGATCAATACAGCTGGAATCACAATCGCGAACGAATTCCAGAAGTAACCGCCAACGCCATCGCAGCGCATACCGGTACAGGCCTCTCCCCAGGCTTTGGTCCACGGGGCCAGCGTCGGGTTTTGCGGCAGCATAAGCAGTGTGCCTGCGCTGATTTCACTGAGCGGCTTCACCGAGGTCATCAACATCACCACCAGCGGTAACAGGTAGAACAGGGCCGCGAGGATCAGCACGCCGTATACCGCCAGTCGACTGATGCGCGCAGCGAGCGTTTGACGACGAATCACATTAGCCATGCCG
Source organism: Halomonas sp. HL-93 (assembly GCF_900086985.1). Classification (NCBI taxonomy): domain Bacteria; kingdom Pseudomonadati; phylum Pseudomonadota; class Gammaproteobacteria; order Oceanospirillales; family Halomonadaceae; genus Halomonas; species Halomonas sp. HL-93. The sequence goes on along the minus strand of NZ_LT593974.1, from coordinate 1,325,671 downwards.
GCGACCCCTCAATTCGGAATACAGGTACGGAATAAGAATGGCCAATACACCGCCCAGCATTAGCATGGCACTGGCAGAACCCAGGCCAATTTGCGAGCGGTTAAAGGCGTATGCGTACATGAAGGTAGCGGGGAGATCTGACGCATAGCCTGGCCCACCGCCGGTTAGCGCGACGACAAGATCAAAACTTTTGATCGCAATATGCGCCAGGATCATCACGGCGCTGAAAACCACCGGGCGCAGGCATGGCATCACCACCCGCCAATAGATGCGCGGCAGGCTGGCACCGTCAAGCTGAGCCGCTTTGACGATGCTGTCGTCGATTCCCCTAAGCCCTGCTAAAAACAATGCCATGACAAACCCCGAGGCTTGCCATACGGCCGCAATTACCAGGGTATAAACCGCCATCTGCGGGTCGACCAACCAGTCGAACCGGAACGATTCGAAGCCCCAACTGCGAACCATCGCCTGAATGCCCAGGCTGGGGTTAAGTAACCATTTCCAGACCACCCCTGTGACGATGAAGGACAATGCCATGGGATAGAGGTAGATCGTGCGCAGTGCGCCTTCCTGGCGGATTTTTTGGTCGAGCAACATCGCCAGTAACGCACCAATGACCAAGCAAATCACCACAAACAGCGTGCCAAAAATCATCAGGTTGGTAGACGCCACCCACCAGCGTTCGTTTTGCATCAGCCGGGCATACTGACCAAAGCCAACAAAGTCGTAGCTGGGTAGCATGCGTGAACTGGTGAGCGACAAAACAAAGGTCCACAGCATGAAGCCGTAAACAAAGAACAATGAAATAGCCACCGAAGGGGCAAGCACCAAGCGCGGCAGCCACGCCTGCAACCCACTCGAGGTCGCGGCAGGCGGAGCAGGTTGCCCGGTAGGGGTAGGCGTCGAAAAGAAATTTTTCATGGAGAAACGTCCTCGCCAAGAAGCGGTGGCACCGCCATCACGGCGGCGCCGGTCAGCGCCTATACAGGTTGCGAATGAACGTTAGAACGAGGCCGCTTCAGCGGCGTTGACCAGCCGTTCAGCAGCTTCTTCGGCTTGCATGTCGTCGTCATTGAAGTAGTTGGTCACGACATCGAAAATAGCCCCCTGGACATCGGAACGAACGGCCATATTATGGGCCAGGCTAGGCACGAGACCACCCTCTTCAGCGGTGCGCTGAAAATCGGCTAGCGACTGTTGGGCACAGCTGTCGAACTCGCTCATGTCCAGATCAGGCCGCGCAGGAATCGACCCCTTTACCTTGTTGAACGCCTCCTGAAATTCAGGTTCAAGCACCAGGCGAGCGAGTGTTTGCTGTGCTTCCTGGACGTCTGGCTCAGTGACTCGGAACATCGCAAAGCTATCGATGTTGAACGTAAAGGCGTCTTCGGTGCCTGGAGCGGCTACACAGAGGTAATCTTCCCCGGCGGTCAACCCGGCTGCGGTGAACTCACCCTTGGCCCAGTCCCCCATCAATTGCATGGCCGCCTCCCCATTGATGACCATGGACGTAGCGATGTTCCAGTCACGCCCTGACATGCCATCATCCATCAGCTCACGGAGCTGCTTGAAGGTCTCAAGTGCCTCGATCATAGTGTCGCTCTCGATCGCTTCGACATCGAGGTCGACGAATACTTGGCGATAAAAATCACTGCCTCCCAAGCTGAGCACAACGCTTTCGAAAATGGTCGCGTCCTGCCAGGGCTGACCACCATGCGCGAGTGGCACATAGCCTGCTTCACGCAACTGTTCACCAACTTCAAACATCTCATCCCAGGTGGTGGGAATCTCGACACCGGCATCGTCGAACACCTCAGGATTAGCCCATAACCAGTTGACCCGGTGCACGTTGGCCGGGACCGCCACGTAATTCCCCTCGTAACTCATCATGTCGGCAACGACATCAGGCAACAATTCATCCCAGTCGCCTTGCTCAGCCACTTCATCAAGATTACCCAGCAGGCCCAGCTCGCCCCACTCCTGGATTGATGGTCCATTAATCTGCGCTGCCGACGGAGGATTGCCCGACATAGCACGTGACTTGAGTACCGTCATGGCGCTATCCCCTGCACCGCCAGCCACCGCAAAATCCTCCCACGTGTGGCCTTCAGCCTCGACGAGATCCTTCAGCACCCCTACGGCCTCAGCTTCACCGCCGGAAGTCCACCAGTGCAACACTTCAACTTCACCTGCCTGTGCCTGAGTTGTGGACATAGCGGTAACAACGGCAAGGCCGAGTAGTGTTTTATGAAACGAAGGGAATGGTGTGAATGCACGCATAGGGCGTATCTCCGATATTGTTAGTATATTGTCAGCCGTTTAAGAGACGACCAAAGATAACCATATCCCATTCGTTACAAGCGCAGGGTTACCTAGTAATGGATAGTATTGCGTGGTTATTGCAGGCTTGAAACATTCCGCAAGGTCTTGATGACGTCGTAGCAAGCCCCCATGGTGTGATAATCAACTTTTCCCGCCGGGCTCTTCTCGTCGGAATAACACCGATTATCCGGGGTCAGGATGCGATACCAGGCACCGTGACGATGATCGATCATATGCGACCAGCTAAATTCCCATAGCCGCTCATACCACTGCCAGAATCTCGGTTCACCTGTACGCTGGCCGAGCATAGCCGCGCAGGCCAGGCTCTCGGCCTGAACCCAGAAATATTTATCCGCGTCGAATATGTTCCCGGCTAGATCCAGGCCATACACCAACCCACCGTGCTCGGGATGCCAACCGGCCTCTACACTGGTAAGAAACAGTCGGCTGGCGGTGGGCAGAAGCCAAGCCTCTGGCGCTCGATGCTCCAACAGCATCAGCAGTTTGGCCCACTCGGTCTGATGGCCCACCTGATAGCCCCAGGGGCGGAATAGGTGGCGAGGATTGTCGCGGTTATACTCCAGGTCTGGTTGCCACTGTCGATCATAGTGCTCCCAGATCCAGCCTCCCTGCTCGGGCTTATTGGCAATTGCTGCGTCATGCTGCGCAGACGCTAGGCAAAAGGCTCTAGCAAGCTGGAGCGCACGCTCAAGAAATGCGCGGTCCCCCGTCGCATCGTAAGCAGCAATCAGCGCTTCGCAGCTATGCATATTGGCATTCTGCCCACGATAGTCAGACACCTGCCAGTCTCGATCCGCCTCGTCAGCGTAGCGCTGCCAAGGCGCTTCCCAGAAGCGGCTCGTTTGAAGTTCGTGCACGCGATACAGGCCTTCGCGCGCCTCTTCAATGCCAGCCTTAAGTGCCGTCGCATAGGCCAGTAGCACAAAGGCCAAACCATAGCAGTGGTTGGTGTCATCCTCGATGCTCTTTCCGTCAAGCGTCCAGGCGTAGCCCTGGTAGTCGGGCTGAAAATGGAAGCGTTCGATAAATGCCAGGCCATGTCGCGCCCAATCTAGATATTCTGGACGCTTGAAGTGCTCGCCGTAGCGGGCATAGGTAAATACGTAGCGAGCGCTGGAAACCAGATGGCGGTGGCGGCGATTATAGATTTCGCCATCGTCACGCAGGTAATGAAAGAAGCCCCCCTCCGGATCAATGGCCCGTGGGTGATAGAACGCCATCGTCTTGCTGATGTGAGCCTGGAGTGAGGCGATATCGTAGAAATCCATGTGCGAATCCTTGGCAGCGATGAACCTTTAACCTAACCGATATCTGAAGCCGCGCCATGTTTCCTAATGCTGCAAAGTATTGCTCTGCTCTCGGCGCGGCAGGCTGAGGGAGACAACCAACCCGCCTTCAGGATGGTTGGCGAGCTGAATATCGCCGCCGTGGGCACGCGCAATATGCCGAGCGATGCCCAGCCCCAGACCACTGCCGCCGGTATGCCGACTGCGCGACGGCTCCAGGCGGACAAAGGGCGAAAACACGCGCCCTAGCTGCTCCTCGTGAATGCCGGGGCCGTGATCGCGGATACGTAAGGTAATCACGTTGCCCTGGTCGATTAGCTGCACGTCGGCCTGCTTGCCGTAGAAAACGGCGTTCTCAAGCAGATTGGCCAGACAGCGCTTGAGCGCCAACGGTTTGGCGATCAGCGGTGCAGCGGGCTGGCTGGGCTTCTCAATCTTCACTTGGCCACCCTGGAGGCTAAGCTCTTCCGCCAGTTCTTCAAGCAGAGGCTCCAGCGCGACGGGGGCTGGCTCCTCATGCAGATCCAAGCCTTTCACCGAGGCTAAGGCGCCCTTTACCAGACTATCCAGCTCATCCAGCGAGGCGCAAAAGCGCTCGCGCTGGTGGGCATCATCAAGCATTTCGGCGCGCAGACGCATACGGGTTAAGGGCGTTTTTAAATCGTGGGAAATCGCCGAGAAGAGCCGCTCACGCTCTTCGATTTGCTCGCGGATGCGCCGTTGCATACGGTTGAACGCCACAGAGGTAGCGGCAACTTCCTTGGGACCGCTCTCTTTTAGCGGCGGCATATCCAGATCGTCGCCCAACTGATTCGCCGCTCGGGATAGCCGCGCCAACGGCCTTGTCACACTGGTAATCCCCCACAGTGAGAGCCCCAGCACGCTAAGCAGCACCAGCAACCCGACCAGCAAACGCTCCTCGGAGAGCCAGCGATAGCCGCTAAAAATATCCGGCACACCCAGCAGCGTCGCAACGTAGAGCCAGGTGTCCGGGGCAAGCTCTAACTGAACGACTAAAATCGGCGGGGAAAGCGGCTCCATCAGCAGGCTGTGCTGCCCCCAGCGCGGTGGCAGATCGTAGAGCAGTACTTCGTTATTGAGCACCCGCAGGTTTTCGGGGCGAGAAAACTCGACAATCACATCGTCAATATTGAGCTGCTGGGTAAGCACCGAGCGCACATTATTCACCACCACCTGTTTTTCCGGCCCAGAGCCGATATCGTCAATGGTCAGCCTGCGTTCGTTGACGCTGACAAAAAACCGCGTGCCGCCCATATTACGCAACTGATCCAGCACGATATGACGGTAGTCGACAGGCAGTGAGCGAAAAAACTTCATGGTAGAGGCGATGCTAAACGCCATATTGGTGGACAACTCATCAAGCTGGGACAAGTGGCTAGAGCGCACCTGGGACGTCCAGATCGCGTAGCTGGCCCCCTGGGCAACCAGCACACCGGCGATCATAATAATTACGAAGCGCCCGCGCAGCGAAGCCGGTAACCAGCGGGCAAGCCCACGACGCAATTTTACCCACTTCACGGGTTTCACGTTAATGCGTCTACCTGAGCGGTTAATACGTAACCCGACCCGCGCACCGTACGAATCAGCTGCGAGTGCTGGGCGTCTTCACCCAGCCGTTGGCGCAGGCGGCAAACGTGAACATCAATAGAGCGATCAAGTGGCGGCGCATCCCGCCCGCGGGTAAGCGCATAGAGATCGTCGCGGGTGAGCACCTTGGCCGGGTGCTCTAAAAACACCTGCAGCAGCTGAAAATCAGCCCCCGAAAGCGCGGTTCGCCCGCCTTGCAGGTCAATTAGTTCGCGCGTCATGCGGTCAAGCTGCCAGTTGCCAAAACTGACCCAACGCGCCTGCCCGGCGGGCAGCGCAGTTGGAGCACTGCGGGTACGGCGCAGCACCGCCTTGATGCGTGCCAGCAATTCCCGGGGATTGAACGGCTTGCCCAGATAGTCATCAGCCCCCAACTCGAGGCCGAGGATACGGTCCGTCTCATCGGCACTGGCGGTGAGCATAATAATCGGCACATCGCTGTGCTTTCTGACATCGCGACAGATGGTGAAGCCGTCATCACCGGGGAGCATCAAATCGACAATTAATAAGTCGGGGGTATGTTCCACGCACAGAGCATTTAGCGCGTCGGCGCCATCCCCGGTGAATACCCGATAACCGTGCCGCCCAAGGTAGTCGGCGAGCAGTTCACAAATTTCCGGGTCATCATCGATCACAATCAAGGTAGCGGGCGTGGTGGTCATCGCAGCAGTTTCAGCCCTACGTTGTTGTCGTTATTGGGCCTTGATGATGGTCTAGGGATTAACTAGTAGCAATACCGCTACGACCAAGGTTGCATTAGCATCGTGATCTATTGCGCCTAAAGACCAAACCGCTTTTTAAGCCAACCGGCAACGGCAGCTTCACCGTGGTGGCCGATACGCTCGGCGCCCTTTATACGATCAAATAGCGCTGGGTGGGCGTTAGCCATTATCTGGGCCTCCCCCGCTATGTCGAGCATTTCAGTATCGTTAAGGTTATCACCAAACGCCAAGCACTCTGCTGGGGTTAATTCCAACCGTTCAAGTAGTGACGCCAACGCCACGCCTTTGTTGACCCCGCCCGCCATGATCTCCAACGAGTCAATCGTTGAGTAGGTAATATGCAGCGCATCGCCGTAGGACGATTGGGCCTGAGCTTCCAGCTTTTTCAGCGACTGCGGGTCGCCTATATAGAGCACTTTGCCCACGCCATTAGTGTCCATCTGCGATGGGGGCACTACGTCATATTCAAAGCCGGTGGAAACGTGGAGCGATAATAAGTGCGGGGCCTCTGCATCAATATGCCAGCCGCTTTCGCGATATAGGTTAAGCCGCACCTGAGGCGGACGTGGAAGATCAATCAGCGTCTTGGCATGTTCAGGCGCAAGATGATTAGCCGTCAGCAAGGTATCTTTCGGGTCGTGAACATAGGCGCCGTTGGTACTGATCAAATGGGCAGGAATATCCAACTGATCACGAAACACCTTCATATCGTGGTAATGGCGACCAGAGGCGAGCGCGACGTGATGACCTTGCTTCACCAGTGCTCGCAGCACCTCAACGGTACTTTCATGCAAAGTGTGGTCGCTTCCTAGTAGGGTTCCATCAAGATCCGAAACAATTAGCCTTGGTGTCATAGCGCGCTCCCGAAAGTTGTATCGGTAGCTTAACCGATTCAGCAAAAGGCATGTAAGTGGTTGTCTTGTCGTGTTTGAAAGCAACCAACCACAACGACAATTGGCGCAGCCAGTGTGAATCCGTATAGTGGCAACCTACCTTCGCCAACTGATTGACCTCATGCTGCAAAACAATTCCGTGCTTGCTTCCCTCAAGCAACAGATTCGTGACACCACTCCGCGTGCCGAAGGGGTGATTAAAGCTACCGAGAAAGGCTTTGGGTTTCTCGAAACCGACGACGGTGAATCCTATTTCGTACCGCCCCCCGCCATGAAGCAAGTGCTTCACGGCGACCGGGTGGAAGGCGTGATTCACGAGAACGGTGATAAAAAGTCCGTCGAGCCTGAGAAGTTGATTGAAGCGGGGCTCGACCGCTTTGTTGCTCGGGTGCAAAAGCGCGAAGATCGTCTGGCAGTGGTGCCCGACCATCCCTCAATTCGCAACGTACTCAAGGCGCGCATTAAGAACAGCCTGGACGAATCCACCATTGCCGATGGCGACTGGGTCGTCGCGCGCTTGGTGCGTCACCCGCTGAAAGAGAACGACCGCGGCTTCTTCAGCCAGATTGACGAGCTGGTGGCCAAATCCGACGATCCCGCCGTGCCGTGGCGTGTCACTCTGGCGCGTCACGCGCTTGAGCAGGAATGCCCTGATGCGGGCAGCGACTGGCCGCTGATGGATGAAGGCCTGACCCGTGAAGACCTCACGGCGCTCCCCTTCTTCACGATCGACGGCGAAAAAACCCGCGACATGGATGACGCCCTGCGCGTTACCCAGCGCGAGGAAGGCGGCTGGCAGTTGAGCGTCGCCATCGCCGACCCCACCGCCTACGTCAAAGAAGGCCACGCGGCTGACCTGGAAGCGCGCACCCGCGCCTTTACGGTTTACCTGCCGGGTCAGAACGTCACCATGCTGCCCGAGCAGTTGGCCGATGACCTCTGCTCGCTGTGGGAAGGCAAGGATCGCCCGGCGCTGGCTTGTACGCTGGATATTAATGCTGACGGCAGCCTTGGCGATTACCGCTTTTTTGCTGCCAACGTTAAATCCCACGCCAAACTCGCTTACGACCACGTGTCCGACTGGATTGACGGTCAAGGCGACTGGGCACCGGCGGACAACATCGCCGAGCAGCTGACCGCGCTACGCGATTTGACCGAGGCGCGCACGGCTTGGCGTAACGAGCATGCCCTGGTATTTAAAGATCGTCCGGATTACGTCTTCGACCTGGACGATGCCGGCAACGTACTGGCGATTCGCACTGAAGATCGCCGCATTGCCAACCGCATGATCGAAGAGTCGATGATTGCGGCGAATGCCTGCTGCGCTGACTTCCTCGCCAAGCACATCGGCCACGGCATCTTCAATGTGCACCGCGCCTTTGAGCCCGAAAAGGCCGAAGCCGCCCAGGAGTTTCTGGCCGGCCAGGAGATTGAGGTGGACCAGCAAGCATTAACCGAGCTTGCTCACTATAAAGACCTCAAGCGTGCGCTTGAAAGCCGTGACGATGCCTGGCTGGATGCGCGCCTGCGCCGCTTCCAGGGTTTTACCAGCATGTCCGCCCAGCCTGGCCCGCACTTTGGCCTGGGTCTGGCGGCCTACGCCACTTGGACCTCGCCGATTCGTAAGTATGGCGATATGGTCAACCACCGCTTGATCAAGCGCGTGCTGAAGGGTGAACAAGCCCCGGCCGAAGCCAGCCAGCAGCTCACCGAGCAGCTGACCGAACGCCGCCGCCTCAACCGCATGGCCGAGCGTGACGTCAAAGACTGGCTCTACGTGCGCTACCTGACCCCGGCCGCGCAAAACCAGGACACCTTTGAGGCCGAAATCATGGCCATCAACCGGGGCGGTATGCGCGTTCGACTGCTGGAAAATGGCGCGACGGCCTTTGTACCCGCCCCCTTGATGCACAGTGACCGCAGCAAGGTGGTGATTGACGACAAAGAGGGCCGCATCCAGATCGAAGGTGAAGAACGCTACAAGCTTGGCGACCCGCTACGCGTGGTGCTGACCGAGGCTCGCGAAGAGACCCGGTCGCTGGTGGCACGCCCTGCCGCTTAAGCACTTTTTAGTACAAACTTGAACGGCAGCCTATAGGCTGCCGTTTTTTTATGAACCCCCTCATAAAATAAGTTCCCCCATACGATAGGAGTATAGCGGCTATATGATGACGCATAACTCATAAGCTATTTCTATCATTGAATCAAAAATCTAATCTATCTGTTTACTTATCCAGCCCCTCTTGAATCTCAATCTTTATAACGGCCAACCAACATAAAAACAAAATAACTTCAATTGCTTGTACGGACGTTACTTTTCTTAAAATTAGACAGAAATGAAATAGACAACCCGAAATCAACCCATTCATTGATAACAAATGACATTTAAAAAATAATTAAATAGACCACACAACCAAGATTTTAAAAGTAAAGATTAAAAAAATAAAATAAATTATCAAACAATTGATATGGAAACAATAATAATCAAAAGCCAACATCAATACACCCTTTAAAAAACAAGGGTGGATAAAAAACAAACACCACTACTGAACCAAAAATCACTAAAAACCGACTTTGCTTTCAAACGGCGACTCCCATCAGGAGAAAGATTATGAAATTTAAATACACCACCTTGGCTACCGCAATCGCTTTTGCCTTTAGCGCAGGGACAGTATTTGCACAGCAAGCACAAGATCCAAACATCAGAACCGAAATGGCAGATCATGACTTTGATGATAAGGAGTCCCACATAACTCAAGACGGGTCTGATAATGAAGCCACAACAAAACAAACGGGCAATGGCGGTGGTACTCTTGGTGCTTACTCGGTGGTCGATCAAACGGGTAATGAAAACCTTTCAGAAGTAACCCAAGACTCACATATTACCTACTCACGGGTTAGGCAAGAAGGTAACAGCCATGTAGCCGATATCAACCAGTCCGGCAATGCTAACCAATACACATACTCTTGGGTTGATCAATACCAAGGAAATAGCAACACAGCAACTGTTACACAAGTCCAATCAGCCGTTACTGGTTCTGTTATTGTACAGAGTGGGTCTGATAATGACGCTACCGTAAACCAACAAAGCCATCCCTACACCCTCGACTTCAATGAGAGCCACATTTACCAAACTGGCGATCTTAATTTTTCTAATGTAAACCAAACCAATGCCAAAGCCTCTTTTAGTGATATTTTCCAAGTAGGAGATGACAACAGCGCTGATGTAACCCAAGAAAATGCGCCCGAGTCCGATTCAGACATTCTCCAAATCGGCAACTCGAATGATGCAATCGTTATCCAACGCGATGGTAGCGGCTCTATATCCGATATAATTCAAGAGGGCGACGGCCACTATGCCAAAGCGACACAACTGGATAATCTCCAAACATCAACCATCCACCAGAGCGGCGGTGCGGCTATCACCACGCACCACCAATCGGGTGGTAGCAGCAACAAAGCGACCACTATCCAAAACTAACTTTCTGCCTCTATAGGTCACTTACAAGTGGCTTCAGCTTATGCACCACAACCACGGCGCCTCAAGGCGCCGTGGTTATGTCTGCTGCTGTGCTTCTGTTTGCCGACCTAAGCCAGCTGGTGCTGAAAGAAGAAACGTAGCATTTCGCCTGTCGCATCGGGACCTTTTGGGTCGGTGTAGCTGCCCTTCGCACTGCCTCCTGACCAGGCGTGGCCCGCCCCGTGTACCTGCCACTGCTCCATGCTTGGTTTGCCGCTGGCATCGAGATGAACTGTACGCGTGTAGGCATGCCCGTTGGCCACGCGGCCCTGCTCGACGGTGGGTTGGCCGCCAACTTCGCGAGGCCTGCCCTTTTCGCCCGCTGGGTGCGAGGCGTACTGGGCGGCAACGCGGTCGGCATTGCTGGGGTGTACGGTGGTGTCGCGGTCACCATGGAAGATGATTGCCGGCACCTGCGATGCCCACTTGGCACTTTGCGCAGCGCTGCTGAGAGGTCCGGTGCCGCCCTGCATAGCGCCCAACGCATCGGGTAGGCTTTTTGCCACGCCGTGGGGAAGGCCGGAGTGCACGCCCACCGCTGCAAACAGGTCTGGATAGGTCATCGCCAGTGTCGTCGCCATGGCGGCACCGGCGGAAAGCCCGGCGACGTAGACGCGCGAGGCATCGAGCCCATACTGGTGGATAATTTGCCGGGCCATGCCTGCAAGGATGGCGGGCTCGCCGCCCTCACGCTGCTGATCTTCGGCCTTGAACCAGTTCCAGCACTTCGAACTGTTGGCAGTCATTGGCTGGGCCGGATAGAGCACACAAAATTGCTGGTCTTCGGCAAGCCGGTTCATATCGGTTCCGGCCGCAAAGTCATCGGGGTTCTGCGTGCAGCCATGCAGCATCACCACCAATGGAAGCGCCTGCCCGTGATAGCCGCTGGGAATAAAGAGCTTGTAATCACGCGTGCCCGCTCGGCAACTAAAACTGCCGGTGGTGAACGCGCTGGTATGCGCTCGCCGCGCGTTGCCGGGCGATAAAGTCGGCGCAGCCGGATCATCGACGACCTCCCAGGTGCCTTCGAAGGTATTGCCTCTCCAGGAAGGTTGTTTCGGCGTTTGCCTGCCCTGCGTTTCAGGCATGGCACCCTTCAGGAGGGCCATGGCGTCGTGGAGCTTGCCCGCACGCGTGAGCCGGGTTGCTTCTTCCATCCGTTGGGTGATGCTGTCGCTGATCATGGTCATGTCCCTCATTAGTGGATTCGATCCGCCAGGGCGGCCTTGACGGCCGCGCTGGCATGCAAGGCGCCAAGCACCACGACCGACTCAATAGTGGCGCGGGCAAGCTCCGGGGTAACGTCATCCGAGATGCTGGCCATCCCCAGCACCTGAATCTGCAGCATCTCGCCCGCCGCCTGCCGGGCTTCAAGGTCCCCGCGACTGTAATGCTCAAGCCCCAACACGAATGCCTTGCGGGTAACGGTCTCTTTCACGTCCTCGGCATGGGTCGCCAACTGATTGCGAATAGCCGTACGAATCAAGTCGGTTCGGTTGGAATAGAAGCCTTCTTGAACTAGCAAATCGATTTTCCCCAGGTCAACAACCCCCAGGTTGATGGTGATTTTCTCGCTTGTGTCGCCGGATCGGCGGCGCAGTTCATGCACGCTCATCGGGTATGCCTCGCTGCCCTGGAAGTGATTACCCAACCAATTTAACATCCAATTGGAATCCATATACCATCCATATAGATGGTATCTTGGACCTATCCCGGCATTAGTCAAGCGTTAGCTACGCAATACGGCCCATAAACACGGAACAGGCCACTGTCGTCGAACTGACTTATTTGTTGGTTAAGGTGATTAACGTCACCCAAGCGGCACGGAGGTTACCTTGCACATCGCCGATGTCACCATGTTTCACGCCCCCGCCAGTGGCGGCGTGCGTACCTACCTTCAGGCCAAACATCGCGTCTTTGCCCGCTATCCTGAACTGCGCACCAGCCTGCTGGTCCCGGGCGCTGAGTGGGACAGCCTGGGCGATCAATACACGTTACCGGCGTTTCGCTTACCCCTTGGGCAAGGCTATCGCTTTCCTCTGCGCACCCGCCCTTGGCGCGATGCACTGATGGGCCTTAGCCCAGACATCATTGAGGCGGGTGATCCCTATGTAACCGCCTGGGCAGCGCTTGAGGCCGGACAACGACTGGGCATTCCTGTGGTCGGGTTTTATCACTCGGATCTACCACGCTTGATGGGCGACCGCTTTGGGCAGCATGTCCGACGACGCTTAATCCGCTACGTAGCGTCTCTGTACCGCCAGTTTGACAGCGTCCTCGCCCCCTGCCAGGCCATGGCGGACCGTCTACAGGATTGGGGCGTCGAGCATGTCCGCGTACAGCCACTTGGGGTCGACATCAAACATTTCCATCCCAATCAGTACGACGCTGACTTTCGCGCCAGCATGGGCATTCCCCAGCATAAAAAGCTGCTGATTTTCGTTGGCCGCTATTCCAGAGAAAAGAATATCGATGTACTGCTGACCACCATGCGTAAGTTGGGCAGTGACTACCACCTTTTGCTGATGGGCCCGGGTATGCCGCATCAGGTACCTGCCAACGTCACCGTTGTCGACCGCTGTTGCGGGGCTCATGAGGTGGCCAAGGCGCTGGCCAGCAGCGATGCATTGCTACACGCTGGCACGCGGGAAACCTTTGGCTTGATCGCTCAGGAAGCCATGGCCTGCGGCATCCCTGTGGTCGCCGCACGCGCCGGCGCGCTTGCCGAGAACGTGCCGCTTGGCGCGGGCATTTTATGTCGCCCGTTGGACGCAATCGCGATGGCTGAGGCCTGCGACGCGCTATTCAGCAACGACATCGCCGCCAGCGGCCGTTATGCGCGCCGCCATGTGGAACGTCACTTCAACTGGGATAGCGTGATGCACGCGCTGCTAGCGCACTATGAAAGTCTGACCAATACTGCCCTGCCTTATGCGCTCCCCCAACCGCGTTAAACCCGGCAACGGGCGTCGCTGGCGGTCGCTGCCTATCGTGATGATCGTCCTGGCGCTGGGTTTGCCCTTGCTGCTCACCGCCTGGGTCGGCGGCAGCGAGGCCTGGCAGCGGGTGAGGCAGTTCCCGCTAGGTATACTGCTGCTGATGCTGACCCTCGCCGCGCTATGCTGGAACCTGAACGCCGCGCGGCTGCGTTTGATGTTGGGCGGCCGGGCAGGCGCGCTCGGGCAGCGCGGTGCCCTGGGTATTGAGCTGGCCTCCAAGTTCGCCCTGTGCGCCACGCCAGGCGGTAGCGGCGGTGCCGCCACGCTGCTGGTGCTGTTGGCCCAGCGCGGCCTGCCGCCTTCCAAAGGCAGTGCCGTGTTCTTGATTGACCAGGGCTGCGACATGCTGTTCTTTCTCAGCATGCTCGGCGGGCTGGTGCTGTGGTCGCTGATCGGTGATGTTCACTGGCCACATCAGGCACTGGTGCAGTCGGCGCTGGCGGGGCTGGTAACCGTCGCCACTCTGATCTGCCTGCTGGTCTACCACCTTCCCCGCCTGCTGCGCGCGCAGCGCTTCAGGCTCACCTGGCTCAGTCGTTACCGACGGCGGCGGCTTGCCCGTGGCTTTTTGGGGTTTCGCCAGGCGCTGAAGGTAACCCTGTCGCTGCCACGGTCCACGCTGCTTGCGATGCTCTTATTAACCACCGCGCACTGGCTGATGCGCTACAGCCTGCTCTACTTGGCCGTGCTGGGCGTCGGCGGCAACGTCGATTGGGTATGGACGTTCTTAACCCAAATGCTGGCCATGGCCGCCAGCCAGCTGAGCTTTTTGCCCGGCGGTGCCGGGGCTGCGGAAGTCGGCGTGGGCTCGCTGCTGCTGCCGTTGATGGCCGCTGAACAGGCGGCCGCCGCCGTGCTGATCTGGCGACTGGTCAGCTATCACCTGTATTTAGCTGTCGGCGCGCCGTTTTTTCTGAGTTATGGGTTCCGTCTGCTCAAACCAGCGAAATTACCCGAGCGCCAAAACATCGGCACAAAAAAAGAGCACCCTTAGGTGCTCTTTTTCGATCGGGCACGCTGTATCGCGCGCCTTTCAAGGTAACCCGCTTACCAGCCGGTTACTTCCTTCAACGCGTCGCCGATCTCGGCGAGCGAACGCACGGTTTTGACACCGGCATCTTCCAGGGCAGAGAACTTCTCGTCAGCGGTGCCTTTACCGCCAGAGATGATCGCGCCGGCGTGGCCCATACGCTTGCCAGGAGGTGCCGTCACACCGGCAATGTAGGAAACCACCGGCTTGGAAACGTTGGCTTTAATGTAAGCCGCCGCTTCTTCTTCGGCAGTACCACCGATTTCACCGATCATGACGATCGCTTCAGTTTTCGGGTCCTTCTCGAACATTTCTAGAATGTCGATGAAGTTGGAGCCCGGAATCGGGTCACCGCCGATACCAACACAGGTAGACTGACCGAAACCATGATCCGTGGTCTGTTTAACGGCTTCATAGGTCAAGGTACCAGAGCGCGATACGATGCCTACACGGCCCGGCTGGTGAATATGGCCTGGCATAATGCCGATTTTGCATTCACCCGGGGTGATAACACCGGGGCAGTTCGGGCCAATCAGGCGCACGCCCAGCTCGTCGCATTTTACTTTCGCTTCGAGCATATCAAGCGTGGCGATGCCTTCGGTGATGCACACAATCAGCTTGATGCCAGAATTTGCCGCTTCAAGGATCGAGTCTTTGCAGAACGGGGCCGGTACGTAGATTACGCTGGCTTCCGCGCCGGTTTTCTCGACCGCTTCTTTCACGGTGTTGAAAACGGGCAGGCCCAGGTGCTCCTGGCCGCCTTTACCAGGTGTCACACCACCGACCATCTGCGTGCCGTAGGCAATCGCCTGCTCGGAGTGGAAGGTACCCTGGCCACCGGTAAACCCTTGGCAGATTACCTTGGTGTTCTTGTCGATCAGGATGCTCATTACTTGCCCTCCGCCGCTTTAACGACCTGCTGAGCCGCGTCGGTCAGACTGGTAGCCGCGATGATATTCAGACCGCTAGACGCGAGTTTTTCCGTACCTAGCTCGGCGTTGTTACCTTCCAGACGCACCACTACCGGCACGTTGACACCGACCTGCTCAACGGCACCGATAATGCCTTCAGCAATCATGTCGCAACGCACGATGCCGCCGAAGATGTTAACCAGAACGGCCTTGACGGAGTCGTCAGACAAAATCAGTTTGAAGGCTTCTGCTACGCGCTCTTTGGTCGCGCCGCCGCCAACGTCAAGGAAGTTGGCCGGTTTGCCACCATTCAGATTGACGATATCCATGGTGCCCATGGCCAGGCCAGCGCCGTTTACCATGCAACCGATGTTGCCATCCAGCGCGACATAGTTAAGTTCCCATGCAGCGGCTTCAGCTTCGCGCTCGTCTTCCTGAGACGGGTCACGCATCGCCTGAAGGTCCGGGTGACGGTACAGCGCGTTGCTGTCGAGGCCCAGTTTGGCGTCGAGGCAGTGTAGGTTGCCTTCGTCAGTAACCACCAGCGGGTTAATTTCCAGCAGAGCTAGATCTTTATCGTGGAACAGCTTTGACAGACCTAAGAAAATCTTGGTGAACTGTTTGATCTGGTCACCGGAAAGACCCAACGCAAATGCCAGCTCACGCGCCTGGTAAGGCTGCGCACCGACCAGCGGATCGATCTCAGCTTTGAGAATTTTTTCGGGCGTTTCTTCGGCAACCTTCTCGATCTCGACGCCGCCTTCGGTAGAGGCCATAAAGACCACACGGCGGGTCGTACGGTCGACGACAGCACCCAGATAAAGCTCATCGGCGATATCGGTGCAGGTCTCAACCAGAATCTTGGCGACCGGCTGGCCATGTTCGTCAGTCTGGAACGTCACCAGGTTTTTACCCAGCCACTGCGCGGCAAAGGCTTTGGCATCAGCAGGATCTTTAATCAGCTTAACGCCGCCCGCCTTACCACGACCGCCTGCGTGCACCTGGGCTTTAACCACCCACATGTTGCCGCCGATCTTTTTACATGCTTCTTCAGCTTCTTCGGGAGTGTCCACAGCAAAGCTTTTGGACACTGGCAGACCATAGTCAGCAAACAGCTGTTTGCCTTGATACTCGTGAAGGTTCATCGATTCATGCCATTGGTTGCATGTGACTCGAATGATGACCAGTCCATTGAGGTACTGATCATCCCCGTGCTTTCGTGTCTTGAACGTAACGCCAAGGCCGAAAGTGTTGCGCCACCTGTCGGTGGCGCTTCGTTGTTGCTTACTGGATTACTTGCGTTTCTTGCGGTTAGCCATATGAATAGCATGGCCTTCTACCGCGAGCGCCGCTTCATGTACCGCTTCCGACATCGTCGGGTGGGCATAGCAAGTCAGCGCGAGGTCTTCAGCGCTGGAGCCGAATTCCATCGCAATCACGCCCTGGGCAATCATCTCACCGGCGTGCTGACCCACAATGTGCATGCCCAGAATGCGATCGGTTTCCGCATCCGCGATGATCTTGGCGTTGCCTTCGGTGGCATTGTTGGCCATCGCACGGCCGCTGGCCGCGAAGGGGAAACTACCGGTTTTCACCTCGATACCTTTCGCCTTGGCTTCTTCCTCGGTAATCCCCACCCAAGCGACTTCCGGGAAGGTGTAGATGACGTTGGGAATGGCGTCGTAGTTCATCTCGGCCTTATGGCCGGCGATAATATCCGCCACCATGATGCCTTCTTCGGAAGCCTTGTGCGCCAGCATCGGGCCACGTACGCAGTCACCGATGGCGTAAACGCCCGGGACATTGGTGCGGCACTGGTCGTCAACGAAGATGAAGCCACGCTCGTCCAGCTCAACGCTGACCCCATCGGCAATCACGCCTTTGGTGTAAGGACGACGACCCACGCAGACAATCAGCTTGTCGAAGGTTATTTCCTGCTCGCCTTCGGCGTCGGTGTACTTGACGGTGACTTCGTCGCCGTTGGTTTCCGACCCAGTCACGCGAGCACCGAGTTTGATATCCAGGCCCTGCTTCTTGAGCAGCTTCTGGGTTTCCTTACCGATGGCACCGTCGACCATGGGCAGGAAGGAGTCCATGGCTTCGAGAACCGTCACCTCGGAACCCAAGCGGTTCCACACGCTGCCCAGCTCCAAGCCGATCACGCCCGCTCCAATCACACCCAAGCGCTTCGGCGTTTCAGTGAACTCAAGCGCACCGGTGGAGTCGACAATCAGACCTTCGGTCAGCGGGGTCGGTGGAATTTCCACCGGCACCGAGCCCGCCGCCACGACGATGTTATCGGCGTCGTAGGTAGTCGCTTTGCCGTCTTTATCGGTCACTTCCACTTGCTTGCCGGAAATGACTTTACCAGTGCCGTCAATGGCGGTGACGCCGTTGGCCTTGAACAAGCCCGAGATGCCGCCGGTCAAGTTCTTAACGATCTTGTCCTTGCGCGCCATCATCTTCTTAACATCCATGGTGACGTCACCGGCTTGGATACCCAGGTCGTCGAAATCGTCTTTCGCTTCGACGAACTTATGCGACGCTTCAAGCAACGCTTTAGACGGGATACAGCCAACGTTCAGGCAGGTACCGCCGTGTACGACGTTACCTTCCTTGCCGATCCACTTTTCCACACAGGCGGTTTTCAGCCCGAGTTGCGCCGCACGGATGGCCGCTACATAACCACCAGGGCCGGCACCAATAACGATCACATCAAACTTGTCAGCCATGTTGGCTCCTTTAGCTTGGGTGCCTTCTCCCTTGTGGGGCAGAAGGCAGGGTGCGATTGAACGTGAGTGCTTGGGTAGGTCGCGATGACCTTACACGTCCAGCAACAGGCGTGCGGGATCTTCCAGCAGCTCTTTAATGGTCACCAGGAATTGCACGGCGTCTTTGCCGTCGATCATCCGGTGGTCGTAGGAAACCGCCAGGTACATCATGGGGCGAATCTCGACCTTGCCATTAACCGCCATGGGACGTTCCTGAATCTTGTGCATCCCCAGAATGGCGGTTTGCGGCGGGTTAATAATCGGGGTCGACATCAGCGAACCGAAGATACCGCCGTTGGTAATCGTAAAGGTGCCGCCCTGCATTTCGTCGATGCCAAGCTTACCGTCACGTGCACGCTTACCGAAGTCGACGATTGTCTTCTCGACATCGGCGATTTTCATGCTATCAGTGTCGCGCAATACCGGCACGACCAGGCCACGCGGCGTCGACACCGCAACGCCGATATCCTGGTAGCCGTGGTACACGATTTCAGTACCGTCGATGGAGGCATTAACGTCCGGGAAGCGCTTGAGCGCCTCGGAGGCAGCCTTGACGAAAAAGCCCATAAAGCCGAGCTTGGTATCGTGCGCTTTCAGGAACGTATCCTTGTACTGCGCACGTAATTCCATGACCGCTGTCATGTCCACTTCGTTATACGTGGTCAGCATGGCAGCGGTTTGCTGTGCCTGGACCAGACGCTTGGCGATGGTTTGACGCAGACGGCTCATAGGAACGCGTTTCTCAACGCGCTCACCTTCAGCAGCGGGGGCTGCGGCCGCTTTCGCAGGGGCAGCAGATTTTGCAGCTTTCTTGGCCGAACCATCTTTTACCACTTTTTGAACGTCTTCTTTCAAGATACGGCCACCTTTGCCGGTGCCCTCAATCTTGGCTACGTCCAGGTCATGCTCGGCGACCATTTTGCGGGCGGCCGGGGCGAGGATTTTGTCACCAACTTTCTCATCGGCATCATCACCATCGCTGCTGTCTGCTTTTGCGGGCGCTGAATCGCCACCGCTATCGCCACTACTTTCACCGCCTGCGCCTTCGGTGAAGGTCGCAAGCACAGCTTCTGACTCAACCTGGCTGCCTTCTTCGGCTTTGATCTCGGCCAGGGCGCCATCAGCGGGCGCGACGACTTCAAGCACCACTTTGTCGGTTTCGATGTCGGCCAGCACGTCATCGCGCTTCACCGCTTCGCCAACTTTTTTGTGCCATGTAGCAACGGTGCCTTCCTGGATGGACTCAGGGAAGCTCGGTGCTTTCACCTCATGCTGCTTACCACCGCCGTTACCGCCGCTGGCTTTTTTAGCTTCTTTCTTGTCGTCAGATTTCTTTTCTGACTTCTCCGCGCTGTCATCGCTAGAAGACGCACCTTCTTTCTTGCCGCTATCGCCGGAGGCTTCGCCTTCGCCGATTTTACCCAGCACCTGCTCAGACTCGACGGTATCGCCTTCCTCGGCCATCACGTCGGTCAGGGTACCCGCTTCCGGTGCGACGACTTCGAGCACCACTTTGTCGGTTTCAATTTCAACAATTAGCTCGTCACGCTCAACGCTGTCGCCCGGCTTCTTATGCCACGCGGCCACAGTGCCTTCGGCAACGGATTCCGGAAAGGTTGGCGCTTTGATCTCGGTAGCCATGTCGTTTCCCTTATGTGTTCTCTAAATCCGGTGGGCGATTAAAGATTAAACGCGTCTTCCACCAGCTGGCGCTGCTGTTCAGTATGAACGGACATATAGCCGGCTGCCGGTGCGGCAGAGGCAGGACGTCCTGCGAATTTCAACTCACGTCCTAGGCCATCTTTCAGCATATCGGCCACGGTGCGCATATGGTGCTGGCTGGAGTACCAAGCGCCTTGATTCAACGGTTCTTCCTGGCACCAGACAATGTCTTCCAACTGGGTATATGCCTGAAGGGCTTCTAAAAGCTCTTCTTTCGGGAAGGGGTAAAGCTGCTCAAGGCGCAGGATCGCCGTATCTTGACGCTCGTTTTCAGCCCGCCAATTGGCAAGATCATAGTAGACCTTGCCCGCACACAGGACGACGCGCGTAACCTTCTCGGCTGCCAGCTCTGCCTGGTCGGGCAGTACCATGTGGAACTTGCCATGGGCCAAGTCTTCAAGGCTCGACGTCGCTTGTTTATGACGCAACAGCGATTTAGGTGACATCACCACCAGCGGCTTACGCAGCGGACGAATCACCTGACGGCGCAGTAGATGGTAAATCTGCGCGGGCGTGGTCGGCACACATACCTGCATGTTGTGCTCAGCACACATTTGCAAGAACCGCTCTAAGCGAGCCGAGGAATGCTCGGGGCCCTGCCCTTCATAGCCATGGGGTAGAAGCATGGTTAAGCCGCACAAACGGCCCCACTTGGTTTCACCCGAAGAGATGAACTGATCCACAACGACCTGCGCGCCATTGAAGAAGTCACCGAACTGGGCTTCCCAAATCACCAAGTCATTCGGTGCCGTGGTCGAGTAGCCATATTCGAACGCCAGCACCGCTTCTTCCGAGAGGAAAGAGTCGTGAATAGTAAAACGCGGTTGGCCGTCTGACATATTCTGCAGTGGCACATAGGTAGAGCCATCTTTCTGGTTATGCACCACGGCATGGCGATGCGAGAAAGTACCGCGCCCTACATCCTGACCGGTAATACGGATCGGGTGGCCCTGCTCAAGTAGCGTTGCGTAAGCCAGGGTTTCCGCAAACCCCCAGTTGAGCCCCATACCACCGGCCTGCATCTTGCGGCGATCTTCATAGATCTTAGCCACCTGGCGCTGTACATCGATTCCGTCTGGAACCTCGCACATTTTCGCGGCCAGCTGCTGCAGCTGCTTCATGTCGAAGGTGGTATCAGCATCGCCGGTCCATTCGTGGCCGAGGTACGGCGTCCAGTCGACAAATAGCGATTTGTTAGGCTCTTGAACCAAGGCGTTGGCCACGTGGTTACCGGCCACCAGATCGTCGCGGTAGGTTTCGATCATCGCCTTGGCGTCTTCTTCAGACAAAACGCCTTGCTCCACCAGCCGCTTGGCATATAGCGAGCGCGAAGAGGGATGGTCTTTGATCTTCGAGTACATCATCGGCTGGGTGCCAGAAGGCTCATCGGCTTCGTTATGACCGCGCCGACGGTAGCAGACAAGATCAATCACCACGTCTTTCTTAAATTCCTGACGGTAGTCTAGTGCTACCTGGGTAGCATGGAGCACTGCGTCCGCATCATCGCCGTTAACGTGAAAAATCGGCGCCTGAACCATTTTAGCGATATCGGTACAGTATTCGGTGGAGCGTGCATCCAGCGGGTGGGACGTGGTAAAGCCCACCTGATTATTGATCACGATGTGGATCGTGCCGCCAGTTTTATAAGCGCGGGTTTGAGACATCTGGAATGTCTCCATGACCACACCCTGCCCTGCAAACGCCGCATCGCCATGGACATTAATCGGCAGTACTTTGCTGCCTTCTTCGTCGTTACGACGGTCCTGACGTGCGCGTACTGAGCCTTCCACCACCGGCGCGACTATTTCCAGATGCGACGGGTTGAACGACATCGCCAGGTGGACTTCGCCGCCCGGTGACATGACGTTCGAACTGAAACCCTGGTGATACTTCACGTCACCCGAACCGCGCTCGATGACTTTTTTGCCGTCGAACTCGTCGATCAACTCAGCCGGGTTTTTACCCAGGATATTGACCAGCAGGTTGAGGCGCCCGCGGTGAGCCATACCAATTACGACTTCTTTAGTGCCGTAACCGCCCGCCCGCTGGATAAGTTCGTCCATCATCGGTACAAAGGCTTCGCCGCCTTCCAGACCGAAGCGCTTGGTGCCCGGATACTTGGACGCCAGATAGTTTTCCAGCCCTTCGGCGGCGGTCAGGCGTTCCAGCACGTGCTTGCGCACGTCATCGCTGAACTTGGGCGCACTGCGTACCGACTCGAAGCGCCGTTGTAGCCAGCGTTTCTCTTCGGTATCGACAATGTGCATGATCTCGCAGCCGATCGAGCGACAGTAGGTGCGTTCCAGCGCATCCACAATCTCGCGCAACGGTGCTTTGTCGATGCCTAAGAAGAACGAACCAGTCTGAAACTCGGTATCCAGGTCAGCTTTGGAAAGCTGATGGAAAGAAAGGTCGAGGTCGGGGACGGGGGTGGGATTACGCAGCCCAAGCGGATCGATATTGGCCTTTTGATGGCCACGAAAGCGGTAAGCGTTAATCAGCTGCAGGACTTTCACCTGCTTTTTATTCTCGCCACTCTCAGCGGCAACTACCCGAGCAGGGCGATTTTCACGGCCCAACTGATAGAACTGATCACGAATAGGGCTTAGTGGAACATCGTGGGAGGCACTGCCCTCGGGCCGGGGCAACTGGTCAAAATAGCTGCGCCACTCGTCAGGGACAGATTCAGAATCGTCAAGGTACTGCTCGTAAAGCGCTTCCACGTAGTGGGCATTGCCACCACTAACGTGAGAGGAACGCCACATCAACTCCATTATGCCTTGTTGCATTTCTCGGTCACCCTGCACTGATGGGGTGGTATCGGTATCGTCGCGTCACCGCGGCGACAACGGTATTGCCCTGCCGGCGGGGCGGGACATTTGCCGGCGGCACCGACCAATGGCCGGAAACCCTTTTCAATTCAATTTCTTATCAGCTCATGCTCAAAAGCCGGTACTCGCGGCACCGGCTTTTAAACTTGACTGGTCAGTGGTGCGACGCGACGCCGCACCACATGACAGGCCCTATGATAACAAGCGAAGCGCCACGATTTAAGTGGCATTGATGCACAACTTAAGTGGTATTCGCTTTTTATGCATAAAAACCCCTTCTTTTACGTGGCATCCGCCAACAGCATTTCACGGATTTTGCCAATCGCCCGCGTGGGGTTGAGTCCTTTCGGACAAACCGCCACGCAGTTCATGATGCCGCGGCAACGGAACACGGAAAACGGATCTTCCAGATCGGTCAAACGCTCGCTGGTGGCCGTATCACGCGAATCCGCCAGGAAACGATACGACTGCAGCAGACCGGCCGGGCCAACAAACTTGTCCGGGTTCCACCAGAACGACGGGCACGAAGTTGAACAGCAGGCGCACAGAATACACTCATACAAGCCATCCAGCTTGTCGCGCTCTTCTGGCGACTGCAGGCGCTCAATCGCCGGTGCCGGGGTGTCGTTCTGCAGGTACGGCTGAATACGCTCGTACTGCTTATAGAACAGCCCCATATCGACGACCATATCGCGAATGACCGGCAGGCCAGGCAGCGGGCGCAGCGTCAGCTTGTTGCCTTTCACAACATCTGACAGCGGCGTAATGCATGCCAGGCCGTTCTTACCGTTCATGTTCATGCCGTCGGAACCGCAAACCCCTTCGCGGCAGCTGCGACGGAATGCCAGCCCGCTGTCCTGCTCCTTCATCATGTGAAGAACATCCAGCACCATTACATCACGGCCTTTGGTATCGACCTGAAACTCCTGCATATAAGGTGCGGAGTCGGTTTCCGGGTTATAGCGGTATACGGATACCTGAAGATTGGACATGGTGACTCCCTCTCATTACAGAGATTAGTAGGTACGAACCTTAGGCTCGAAGGTATCAACGGTTTTCGGCTTGAAGTTAACGTCTCGCTGCTTCAGCTCTTTGGTGGCCGGGAAGTAGAGCGAGTGCTTCAACCAGTTGACATCATCACGGTCAGGATAGTCGTAGCGCGAGTGAGCACCACGGCTTTCTTTACGTTCGAGGGCCGCGATCGCCGTCGCTTCGGCCACTTCCATCAGGTTGTCGAGTTCCAAGGCTTCAACACGTGCGGTGTTAAAGGCGTTGGACTTGTCCGGCAGGTGGGCGTTCGCAATACGGCTGCGCAGCTCCTCCAGCTTCTTGACACCTTCCTGCATGTTTTCCTCTTCACGGAATACACCGAAAGACGTCTGCATGATGTCTTGAAGCTCTGCCTTAAGCGCAGGAATGCTTTCGCCGCCTTCGGACTCGTTCCAGCGGGTAATACGCTTCATGGCGAATTCGACGTCCGACTCGGAAGCGTCGAGGTACTCGATACCTTCGTTCAGCGCGCCTTCGATAAACATACCCGCGGCACGGCCGAAGACCACCAGATCAAGCAGCGAGTTACCGCCCAGACGGTTGGCCCCGTGAACCGATACGCACGCCGCTTCACCGCAGGCGTAGAGGCCGTTGACGATGTGGTCTTTACCGCTGTCATCTTGAGTGATCGCCTGACCATGAATGTTGGTCGGGATACCGCCCATCATGTAGTGGCAGGTCGGCACGACCGGAATCGGGTCTTTGGCCGGGTCGACATGCGCGAAGGTCTTGGAAAGTTCAACAATACCGGGCAGGCGCTTGCCAAGGACTTCTTCGCCCAGGTGATCAAGCTTCAGGAAGACGTGATCGCCCTTCTCGCCGCAGCCACGGCCTTCGAGAATTTCCATAACCATGGAACGCGCAACCACGTCGCGACCGGCCAGGTCTTTAGCGTTCGGTGCATAACGCTCCATGAAGCGCTCGCCGTCCTTATTGATCAGGTAGCCGCCTTCACCACGGCAACCCTCGGTGACCAGCGTGCCCGCGCCATAAATACCGGTCGGGTGGAACTGCCACATTTCCATGTCCTGCATCGGGAAGCCAGCGCGCAGCGCCATACCGATACCGTCGCCGGTGTTGATCAGGGCGTTGGTGGTCGAGGCGTAGATACGACCCGCGCCGCCGGTGGCCAGCACCGTGGCTTTCGATTTCACGTGAACCACTTCACCGGTCTCGATGCACATGGCAATACAGCCCACTACATCGCCTTCGGCATTCTTGACCAGGTCCACTGCGTACCACTCGTTCAAGAACGTCGTGTTGTTCTTGAGGTTGTTCTGGTACAGCGTATGCAGCAGCGCATGGCCGGTACGGTCGGCCGCAGCACAAGTACGTGCCGCCTGGCCGCCTTCGCCGAAGTTTTTCGACTGGCCACCGAACGGGCGCTGGTAAATGCGGCCGTTGTCAAAACGTGAGAATGGCAGGCCCATGTGCTCAAGCTCGAAGACCGCTTTCGGGCCTTCAGAACACATGTACTCCGAGGCATCCTGGTCAGCGATATAGTCACCGCCCTTGACGGTGTCATACATATGCCAACGCCAGTCATCTTCTGGGTCTGCCGAGGCAATGGCACAGGTGATACCGCCCTGGGCTGACACAGTGTGGGAGCGCGTCGGGAACACTTTCGATAATACGGCTGTCTTTTTACCGGATTTCGCAAGCTCTAGAGCAGCGCGCAGGCCAGAGCCACCGCCACCGACGATAATGGCGTCAAAGGTCAGGCTACGTAGGTTAGACATGTATCAAGCTCCCCACAGAATTTGAATGCCCCACACCAGATACACAAAGATGGCCAGAATGATGAAAGACTGGGCACCAACGCGAACGTAGGTGGATTTAAGGTAATCGGTCGTCACGGTCCACAGGCCGATCCAGGCGTGCGCTGCCACAGAAATAAAGGCCAGCAAAGAGAATATGCGCATCCAGGTTTGGTCGAACAGCGCGCTCCAGGCGTAATAATCCAGATCAGGATTAAATAGCAGGTAGGCCACCATAAAGACGGTGTAAAGGGCCAGCACCACTGCAGAAACACGCTGCATCAGCCAGTCGGATAGGCCACTACGGCCAAAGCTTGTGATGTTGGTTACCATACCCAGACTCCTGCCAAAATAATCAGAATCGCGCTTGCCACCACGGTGATTTGCGCTTTTTTAACACCACCCTCAAGCGTTACACCTATGTTTACATCCATCAGCAGGTGCTTGATACCCGCGACGAAATGAAACGCCAGCGCCGACAGCAGGCCCCACGCCACAAACTTTGCAAAGAAGTTATTGGCCAGGGCACTGCTCACGGCATCAAAGCCTGCCGGTGAAGACAGCGATTTACCTAGCGCCCAAAAAGCGAAAATGAGGCCAACAAACAGGATGACACCTGTGATGCGGTGTGCGATCGACGTTAATGCCGGAAGGGGAAAGTGTATCGTCGTTAGGTCTAAATTTACGGGTCGTTTGCTATTCACGGCTTATACACACTCTTATTGGCCCGCTCTGCGACAGGTCGGGCGAAGCCCGAGCGGGCAGTGATTACTGGAAGGGGCTCGGCCGTTGCCAAGTCAGGCACGACCACCTGCCTGCCGGTCGCGCGCCGAAGATTATAAGAAGCTTAGCCCCTGCTGACAAACCGAACTAAGGTTTTACTCGACCATTGTGCTAGAAAAAACCCCATCTTGTGAGTCGATTTTGCATCGCAGCATGGTTATAGTGTCGATAACCAGCACGTTCGTAAGCAGGTTAACGTATTAACCCTAACGACACTATTAGCTGCGCAAAGCGGCACCTCAACCATGGACAAACATCAACCAAGATAACAAGCATCGTACAAGCATACCTAGCGGTAGGGCTAATTGACAAAATGACGCACGCTTCTATAGTGGGCAGGCCTTTTCGCCGGCGCGGTATGCGCAACACCGACTTTACGTCCCAACCCGAACTCGAAAGGAGGCCAGCATGGCTGACAGGAAAGCAACATTAACGGTAGACGGTCTAGACAAAACGATCGAACTGCCGATGTACTCCGGCTCACTTGGCCCCGACGTTATCGACGTACGCGGCTTAGGTGCCGAAGGCCTGTTCACCTACGACCCCGGCTTTATGGCCACCTCTTCGTGCCAATCTGCCATTACCTATATTGATGGCGGCAAGGGCGTGTTGCTGCACCGCGGCTACCCCATTGATCAACTGGCCAAAGAGTCTAATTTCGTTGAGGTTTGCTATACCCTGCTATTTGGTGAGCTACCCAACGACGAGCAGTACGCGGATTTTGAATCGCGGATTCGCAACCACACCATGGTTCACGACCAAATCAACAACTTCTTCAAAGGGTTCCGCCGCGATGCGCACCCGATGTCGATTCTGTGCGGCGTGGTAGGTGGCCTTGCGGCGTTCTACCATGACCACATGGACATCACCAAAGAAGAAGACCGCGTGATCAGCGCGATTCGCCTGATCGCCAAGATGCCGACCATCGCGGCAATGTCGCACAAATATAATGTGGGCCAGCCGTTCAACTACCCGCGCAACGACCTGAGCTATGCAGAGAACTTCCTCTACATGATGTTCAGCAACCCGTGCGAGGAGTACAAAATCAACCCGGTGTACGCCAAGGCCATGGATCGCATCTTTATGCTGCATGCGGATCACGAGCAGAACGCGTCCACATCTACCGTGCGCCTGGCGGGCTCAACCGGTGCCAACCCGTTCGCCTGTATCAGCGCGGGCATTGCCGCCCTCTGGGGCCCAGCACACGGCGGCGCCAACGAAGCCGTTCTGGCGATGCTCGACGAAATCGGTGAAGACTCCGAAGAGAACATCCAGCGCTTTATCGACAAGGCCAAGGATAAAGACGACCCGTTCAAGCTGATGGGCTTCGGTCACCGCGTGTATCGCAACTTCGATCCGCGCGCCAAGGTTATGAAAGAAACCTGCGACGAAGTTCTCAACGAACTGGGCATGGCCAACGATCCACAGCTTAAAATCGCCAAGCGCCTGGAACAGATTGCCCTTGAAGACGAATACTTCATCGAGCGCAAGCTGTACCCGAATGTTGATTTCTATTCAGGTATTATCTTGAAGGCTATGGGCGTCCCAACCAATATGTTCACCGTGATTTTTGCGGTATCACGCACTATTGGTTGGATTTCTCACTGGCACGAAATGCTCAGCGAAAGCTACAAAATCGGTCGCCCTCGCCAGCTTTACATTGGCCACGACCAACGCGACTACCCGACTAAATAAGTCGCGCTTCGCACGGTGAAACGAGCATCTAAAGGCCGCCTCTGGGTGGCCTTTTGCGTTTTTGCCATTGCCACTTTAAAACACGACAACGTCAGGTGATGTATGGCTACGATTAAGACCGTCGCATTTATCGGCTTAGGTGTTATGGGCTACCCCATGGCGGGCCATCTTGCCAAGCAAGGCCTTGCCACCCGGGTTTACAACCGAACCGCCAGCAAGGCTGACGCCTGGGTAAACGAATATGGCGGAAGCGCTCACGCCACGCCTCGCGAAGCCGCTGCAGGCGCTGACCTTGTATTGGTGTGCGTTGGCAATGATAACGATGTAAGAGAAGTGACAACCGGGGAAAACGGCGTGCTTCACACCATGGGCAGCGGCAGCTTCCTGGTGGATCACACCACCGCCTCGGCTGACCTTGCTCTGGAACTCGATGCCGCCTGCCGCAAGCAAGACATCGCCTTTATTGACGCGCCCGTCTCCGGCGGCCAACAGGGTGCAGAAAACGGCGCCCTCACCATTATGTGCGGCGGCCAGCAAGCGCACTTCGATACGGTAGCACCGACTCTTGATCACTATGCCCGTGCCGTGACGCTGATGGGCAGCGCCAGCAGTGGGCAGCTAACCAAAATGGTCAACCAGATCTGCATTGCAGGGTTAGTACAGGGGCTGGCTGAAGGCCTGCATTTTGCCGAACAGGCTGGACTCGATCAACAACAGGTGATCGACGTGGTATCCAAAGGGGCTGCTGGTTCATGGCAAATGGAAAATCGTCATAAAACGATGATTGCCGATGAATATCAACACGGCTTTGCAGTGGACTGGATGCGCAAGGATCTTGCTATCTGTTTAGCCCAGGCACGTCACTTCGACGCCACTCTTCCAGTCACTGCACTGGTAGATCAGTTTTACGCCGATGTGCAGCGTCTTGGTGGCGGCCGATGGGATACCTCATCGCTACTAAAACGTCTGCGCAAAGCGCAATAGATGCTTGACTTTCCACCTACCTTTTTACCCCGACAGGGTTTTCCACACTATCTGTGGATAACCCTGTTCACAACCACTAGAAAACGTCCCACAATCGCCATGATCAGTGGGGAAGACTTAAATTGGTCATTTTTTAACCTAATATAACCTGTTGTTTTTAAAGAGATAATGGCAAAACAATAGGTTAGAGACAAAAGCCCGCGGGGTTGTGCACAACCTGTCTCACAAAAGCGTAAAAGTGGACAAGTCAAGTACAAAATATGCTAAATCGGCGTATTTTCAGCATATAATGAGGGTTGTAAAACGAGCAGACACCGTTGCTGCAAAGCACATAAAATGAGCTTTATAACGCAGGCAAAAAGGAAGGGGTGATACGAAAAAATGATGGCGTCCCATAGGGGGTTCGAACCCCTGTTACCGCCGTGAAAGGGCGGTGTCCTAGACCACTAGACGAATGGGACGTTTCATACGCGCTTCGCGTTATGACGAAGTCAATAATGGTGGAGCCTAGCGGGATCGAACCGCTGACCTCAACACTGCCAGTGTTGCGCTCTCCCAGCTGAGCTAAGGCCCCACTTGTCGCGAAGACGGGCGTATATTACTGATTACGCTCGCCTTCGTCAACCAGGAAAACGCCCAAATTTTATCGCTGCTTTGTTGGGCGGTTTACCTACCGTCAGAGTACACGGAACTCTTTTTCAAAGCGCTTCGCCTGCTTCTTGGAAACGCCGCCCAGCACCTCAATTGCATGGCGCAACCTGGCACGAGTAACGTCTGAGCCTAGAATCGCCATCGCATCCATCACTGAGGTACTGGTACTACTTCCGGTAATCGCGATAAACACGGGTGCCAGGAACGCCTTCATTTTTAAATCAAAGTGTGCAGCCAGTATTTTCACTTCTTCGAGCAACGCCTCTTTGTGCCACGCTGGCACCGCCTCAAAACGCCAGACCAGGAATTGCAATAGTTTCACCAAGTCGTCTTTTTCAAGCTTGACGCTGTCGAAGTCCTGCTCTTTCAGTTCGGGCAACCCGGAGAAGAAATGCCCCGCTAATGGCGTCGCCTGAGCAAGCGTTTCGATACGGGGGCGAATCTGCGGCAGAATCTGCTTTACGTAGTCCTCATTAAAGGCCCACTCACGCAATGCCTTCAATAACCCGTCATCATCCAGATCTTCACGGATATAAACTCCGTTCAACCAGGTCAGCTTTTCCAGATCGAACACCGGCCCGCCCAGCGAAACGCGCTGAACATCGAACGCTGCCATCATTTCTGAAAGACTGAATTTTTCGCGCTCGTCGGGCATCGACCAACCCATACGGCCCAGGTAGTTGGTTACCGCCTGGGGCAAGAAACCCATGCGGCGATAATAATTAATCGACGTCGGATTTTTACGCTTTGACAGCTTCGACTTATCCGGGTTGCGCAACAGCGGCATATGGCAAAGCTGCGGCATGTCCCAACCAAAATACTCGTAAAGCAACTGGTGCTTGGGCGCGGAATTGATCCACTCCTCCCCCCGCAGCACATGGGTAATGCCCATCAGATGATCATCGACCACGTTGGCCAGATGATAGGTGGGCATGCCGTCAGATTTCAGCAAAATCTGAGCGTCGACCTGCGCCCATTCCACTTCAATGCGGCCACGCAGCATGTCGCTCACTACACACACGCCATCAATGGGTACCTTCATGCGTACCACATAGGGCCAGTTTTCCTGGGCACGGCGCGTTGCTTCAGCTTCATCCAGGGCCAAGTCAGCCGGCTTTAGCGCCAGCTGCATACCCGCAGCTTTGCGTGCTTCACGCAACTCATCCAGTTCCTCGCTGGTGCGATAGCATTTGAACGCATGTCCGGCATCCAGTAGTTGCTGAGCGTATTGCGCATAAATATCGCCACGCTCGCTTTGCCGATACGGACCGTGCGGGCCACCCACATCGGGGCCTTCATCCCACTCAAGGCCCAACCAGCGCAGCGAATCAAGAATCATCTGCTCCGACTCGGGCGTAGAGCGCACGCGGTCGGTGTCTTCGATACGCAGGATAAATTGGCCGCCGTGCTGACGCGCGAAGCATAGATTGAACAGCGCAATATACGCGGTACCAACGTGGGGATCTCCCGTTGGCGATGGCGCAATACGGGTACGTACGGTCATGGGAACGTCCTTTTGGCAATAAAGCGTGGCGATATTATACGCACCCTAAGGTTAACCAGCACCATCACCTAGGGAACGACTTCCGTGGGAAAGCGTCACAAGTCAGTTAAATCACCGTTGTCTGGCAACGGATGCGCGTTATTGCACAATCGCTTAATATATCGTAAAGCTGACTATGTGAATTCAAGTCTCATTTTCAGGTGAGAGCATTTTTTTAACGCCATCGTTTTGATGGACAATTTTTAACGAGCGACCTTGCTCAACAACAGGATAACGAAATGGAATCGCTAGGCTCACGTATCAAGCAACTGCGGCTTCGGGCCAAGCTCAACAAAGCTGCCCTTGCACGTAAAGTTGGCGTATCAGATGTCACCATTTCTTATTGGGAGTCTGGGGCGATTAAGCAAATTGGCCACGAGCGGTTAGTGGCGTTGGCTGAAGCCTTGGACTGCTCACTGGCCACGTTACTTGAGGGCGACAGCGCCCCACTTCTGCTGACTCTTAGCCATGAAGGCCCGCTCCCCTGGGAGCAAGTGCAGTCAACGGCAATGACTGTACCCGAACATTTACCGCTTAAGGCCAACTGGAAAGCCCCCTGCATGATGGTCACGCCAGGACCTGAGACTGATTTTGCGCCTGCAAAGCCAGGCGATTTATTGCTGCTCGGCCCCACCCATGTATTTCATAAAGCAGGCCTTTACCTGGTAGAGCAAGACGGCAAACTGCAGCTTAAACAGTTAAGCAAAGCGACAAGCGAAGCCACAATCCAAGCGGTATTGTTAGCCCACTGGCGTTCAGCCTAGCGGGTGCCTTTCAAGGCGTTTGGAGTAACTCCGCGTTACCCCGTGACTGCCTAGGTTCATTGCCCACCATAAAGCGTGTGGTGTAGACGGCAATCTGACCTAGGCCGTGGCGGGATTGAGTGACCAACTCACCTGCCAGATATTCACCTTTTTCACCAATGCGTTGCTGTACAGATTCAGGCTGAACGGTGGCTTCGGACAGCTCCACGCTGACGCTATAGCCCCCGTCTGGCAAACCACTGCCGGGGCCAAACGGCCCTGCGACAAACTGCCCCTGCTGTATATCGACTCGCTCCCGCCAGCGAACACGACTGAGCTCACGCTCGACAATGACTTGCACCTGAGCACCATCAGGCAGGTTGCTCTCGCCCTCGACCTGCAAGCGACGGTCCGAACCGATCGACGCCGACACCAGGATACGCACGTCTAGCGGCTCTTTCTCTTCAGCGGCTTCGCGTTGCTCTTGCGCCTCACGGCTTGCTGCTTCCTCCTGCTCGGCCGCGGCATTTTCCGCCTCACGGGGCTGCTCCTCGGAATCGCTGCAGCCGACAAGCAGCGTCATGGTGGATAACGCAATGCCAACTATTATTAGCAAAAACCCTGTTTTCAACTTATGCATATCCGCTCCTCGACCACCATAGCCGCCAGCTTATCACTCCCCCGCCCCATGCACAGTGAAATAAGCCGCTGATTAAGGAAAGGATTGCTGTTCCCTACAGTGCCAACCTCACTCAGACGTCATCGCTCAGCTAAGCCGCCAAAAGCCCCACACCAATGCCACCCCTTGGCGAACGACAGAGGGTATCCATACGCTAAATCATAGGGAACATGGCCAAACATAAGGTGTACAGGTGAAGATGGGAGGTGCGAGGAGAAATCTACGGGCTTAAACGTTCATGTCATCCGCCCTTCCCCGGCCAACCGATGGCCAGGAAAGAGGTTTCTTTGGGCATTTGCTATCGATATTTCAACAATTTATAGACGAGCCTCTAGCCATTTCTTCACATCCAACTGTTGGCGTGTATCACTCGGCAGCTCATCACGAATTAATAGCTCGCCCTTATGTAGCGCAGTGATGGGCGCTGACGCCGAAAGGACCGTATTCAACATATAAAGCACTTCGTAACCCTGCTGGCGGTTACGACATCACCCCCTGATTGAGTAGCGCTACACTTTAGAGTCCGATCCTATGGGTAAGGAGATTGGACATGAAGAAGCGTTTCAGCGAAGAACAGATCATTGGTTTCCTGGGCGAAGCCGAAGCGGGGCTGCCCATCAAAGAGCTATGCCGTCGGCACGGTTTCTCAGAAGCCAGTTACTATCTATGGCGGAGCAAGTTTGGCGGCATGAGCGTCCCCGATGCCAAGCGACTCAAAGAACTCGAAGCCGAAAATGGACGCTTGAAAAAGCTGCTCGCAGAGTCGCTACTGGAAATGGAGGTCACTCGCGAGGCGCTGAGAAAAAAGTGGTGAGCGCCCCGGCACGCCGAGACGTGGTGCGCTTTATGGTGTCACGTGGCCTGAGTGAGCGCAGAGCGCTCCGTGTCATTCGTATGAGTGCCAGTGCATTGCGCTACCAGCCGGCCCCTGACCGCAATGAGACATTGCGTGAACGCATTGTTGCCTTGGCACACCGGCATCGCCGCTATGGCGCTGGCATGATCTACCTGAAGCTGCGTCAGGCCGGAGAACCGGTCAATCACAAGCGTGTTGAGCGTCTGTATGCGGAAGCTCGCTTGCAGGTGAAGCGTCGCAAGCGCAAGAAGGTTCCCATGTCTGAGCGAAAGCCACTTGGTCGCCCTGGGGCTGCCAATCAGGTCTGGTCAATGGATTTTGTGTTTGACCGGACGGCAGACGGACGAGTGATAAAGAGCCTCACGGTTGTCGATGACGCCACCCATGAAGCCGTGGCGATCGTGCCTGAACGTGCCATTAGCGGACTGTTTTTAACACGTATTCTGGATCACCTGGCCCTACAACGTGGCCTACCGAGCGCCATTCGTACGGATAATGGAAAGGAGTTCTGTGGGCGCGCCATGCTGTCATGGGCGCATCTACGTGGCGTTGCCCTGTTTTTAATCGAACCTGGAAAACCCAACCAAAACGCCTACATCGAATCGTTCAATGGGCGCTTTCGAGATGAATGCCTAAATGAGCATTGGTTCACCAGCCTTCAACACGCCCAGGCTGTCATCGAGGCATGGCGGCGGGAGTACAACGAAGAAAGACCGAAGAAGAGTCTTGGAGGGCTGACACCGTCAGCCTATGCCGAGCAACTGGTGGTAAAACACGATAAAGTTATTTCTGACTCTAAACCCGGGTGCTACTGAAGATGGGGTGACGTCGCAGGTATAGTGATCCAGGCTTAAGTTCGTCCTCGTGAAATTAGCCATTGAGCACCTCTTTTCATCCAGTGAGATTGCCCCTGATATCAGGGGCCGTTGCCGCATCCTTCTGGCGAGTAGGTAATCATCCCGCGTCTTTCAAAGCGACACCCCCAGCGTTGCAAAAAGTGTCATTTATGCTTGCAGCGAAGCAGCCTGATGGATACCCGAGAAGAACGCCAGCTCGGGTACAAGCTCATGGCCACCATGGATACGCTGAACGAGAAGATGGGAAAGGAAGCGGTTAGACTGGGGATATCGGAAAAGAACGGCCCCTGGCACCTACGGTGTGCCCACCGCAGCCCGTGTTATACGACGCGTTGGGATAAGTTGATGCGAGCGTATATGGATGAGGGGGCGGCAAAAAAATAGAAATGTAAGTAAGAAATTGGCTTAACCAGGCCATTTATGCTCACTACCTATGTGTCATAACACTATGAAAATCTAAACCAAATGAGACATATAAAAAATTAACCATCACCTGTAAGAATGATGAGTGATATTTTCTATATTTCCATTAGGAATAGCCACCACCTTGCTTTTATCTCTGACCGTAACAAATGAGAACTCGCCCAGTCTGCCTAAAAGCCAATGATAACATTCGTCACAATCTTTAACTTTCACATATCGCACCTTACCCAAATTTGAATCATGAATTCTTAAACCCTCCCAAACAGGTACAGATATGGAAAAGCTCACACCTGATATTATTACAAATATTGAGACATAAGCGTATAATCTGTTTGTAAAAAAATTAGCTATTTCACCTTTACTTGCTAATGAAGATGAGAAATAATGCACGGCAACTGCATTGGATAACAAAATATACCTCCACAACCATTTATACTCATATGGCAAATGTAAAGATGCAACCACACTTAGTGACATAGTAAATATTAAAAATATCAAATACCACTTTAAAGACAGAAGCGACCTACCTTGAAATAATTCAAATTTATAAAAAAACGCCACTCCCAAAATAACAAATGCTGTGAAATATAATGAAAACTCGCCTGAAGAAAATATAACGTCTTGAATTGCAACATAATCAAAAAAATCGACACCTAAGACCTTCCAAAAAAAATACAAATAAATCACAGAAAAAATCTGTAACAGTATAAAATACGCTGCAAACGCTTCAAATATAAACTTTAACTTTTCATTCATTACGCCCTCTCAAAAAAACATAACATCTAATCGCCTATATTAAGGCCTATAGATCTTGCAAACTTTCCCATATTCTCAATGAGCGACGTTGTCACATTGGCAGCTTCAGCCACTTTAATATAAGCATGCAACATATCATTTAGCTTTGCATGGAAATCACTGAACTTACTCTTATCAAGCTCAGTTGTGTGTAACCCTACTCGCCCACCAAGCGTCGATACTGCTTCTTCGATACCATCCAAGCCATGCAGCTCATAGCGAGATAGTGCTTTTTTTATTCTTATAACATCACCGCAAAGTTTTAGTCGCAAATCACGAGGCAAATCGCTATGCAAAATATTACCAAACAACTCTTCTGCAGCTTCCCTTAGATTCAATAGGTACTCGTCACCTGCTCTCTTTTCACTTTTATCTACCAGACTATTATAAAGAGCCTTGCCCATATTCAATGAAAGAAGCACACCCTCGTCTATCTTAGCATGGTAAGAGTTCCATTTTTCATTCGTCAAAAAAGTAAAAGCAAGAGCCTTTAACTTTTCAAATTCTTTTTCATATAGATCCCGTGTCACTTGATCCTGAACTAAAACCCCTAAAGTGTTTTCAACGTATTGCACAAGACTATAAAACTCTACAGAGTGCTCATAAATCTCAACTCTATCTGAGTAATCAAAATCGAGAACCTTACCCCATACCCGCTTTGTAGGAAAAGTTCGATTGCAACCCTTAGCATCGGTAATAATTCTATTCAATCTGGCAATTGGAGAAAAATCTTCCATCTACTAAAGCTCCGTAGCTTATTTATTAACGGCCTCAAAACCACAAAGCTGCCTTTATGGTTATGCAGTCACACAACCCGCCCAATCCGAATCTCACACCGCCCCAAAATCTCCACATTGTGCATATCCTGAGGCTTGATCATTTCCGGCTGGTAGTGATCTTTGTCGCTGATCAGGTACAGTACAGTACAGCGCACCGCCCGCCAGGCGCTGTACTCGTTTGATCTGCCGCTCGCCGCACAGCATTTCATTAACTTAATTAACAAACCCTAACCCATGCTCAGCGCTAACACCATCATCCCGAAGTCAATTTATCCACGGATGACCAACGATCTGCGGCGCTCGAGCTGCGCTCCGACTCCCGCAGACTGTTGGTCTGGGCTGAGGGGCCTTTTTTGCGTACAATTGCTCGCCATTAAACGCCCTGCGCGAATACGCTGGGTGTGCTGCCCTTTCGTTCCGTCGTCGCCACACTCTGATGAGTGCCGTTAATTCGGTGATGACAAATAGGATGGGTATTTAAACGCTTTTCATACCGCATCGATATGATGCAAGTGATTGATATGACAAATCAAAGCCCCGCTAACGTAGCTCGCCGGTTTTCTGTGGCCCCGATGATTGATTAGAACGAAACCCCGCCGTTACGCCTCTCGTACAGAACAAGTACCAAAATTGTGCCAACTAAATCAGGCTTTTTGCTCTGTTTGCCTTCCTTGGTAAATACACACATGACGCGTGTGCGTGCGCATCATGCGAGAAGGGTACGTCAGAATGTTTGGTGGTCTCGGAAAAAGGTAATAAAGGTAACCAAACTCGAAAATATGGCATAAACTACTGAAATTAATAAATTTAAAACAGTCGTTCAAAAGGTGATCAATAGGTAACCACATTACCTTTTTATAAGGTGAAATGATCAATTATTAAAATAATTAATTATCAACAGCTTACGGGAAAATTACCTTTTAGAGGCAATCTATATATCGTTTTAAATCATTTAGTTGCGTTAAAAAAACAACCAAATCACCTAACTTACCTTTTTCCGACGCTTCCCATACTTCTCAGAGCAACCCAGTCTGCCTGAGTCACGACCATCCGCTTTGTGAAGAAATTCGCAGGATTCCGCATGAGAACGAGCCCAGGCGATCAAGTCGTGAACCCTAGTTCCGGCGCAGCTTTGCGGCATGTGCATGGGTGCATAAAAACAAACAGGTTTAGCGCGCAGGCGGGGAGTCGACGGCGCGCCGTGGGCTGAAAGTGCTAGGAATCTGTTGGGTTGAGCTCCTCATATAGTTTCAATGCTTTGGACTCAATTTCTAAAGCCATTATAAGCCCCCAGCCCATATAGCCCAAAAAACCACCAAAGACAGTCACAGCTATTCCAATGCTACCAGTGGAAAAGACCTTAATGCCCTTCTCAACGCCTACTTTTAATATTTCATCTCCACCTGCTAAATACACCTGCGAAACAGTCCCAATCATAAGCACAAACCCAGATAACACAGAGGCCATACCTAACATTAAAAATGTCAGCCCAAGCATCAAAGCAATTAGCACACGCTTAGAGCTGCCGTGATTGAACCATCGGCTAAGCCTAATATTATGAGTATTGAAGTCGCAGCTCACTGCTACTGAAGTCCGCCCAAAGACGTTAAATGCCTCACGCGGGCCCCAGTTACTATATGCGAGACGTGCGAGAAATTTAGCTGAAGCAGGTTTCTTATAAGCTTTGAAAAAAGCAGCTTCCAATCGAAGCTGCCTAGCTGGGCTTTTTTCATTAGCCTCATAATAGTCAAGCGCTTCCCAAAGCTCATCGAGATTACGCTGACGACTGAAGAACTGTGAAATCAAAGTCAGAATAAGCGCCTGCATGGGCAAACTCCTTAATCGTGAACATAAGAAACCGCCCTCATTGGAGCGGTTTTTGTAAGTAAACTGGCTGAAGCCTAACGGTTGCCTAGCGGTTGGTGATGATCAGCTCGCCGCGGGGCTCGGTTGCCTGCTGGCCTACAGTGTACCTAATTTGTGTGGTGTGATGGGTTAAGCCTTGGAAGGTGTCGCGCATTTCGGGGGTGTCATTGACGCTGATCACGAACTGCCCCTGCCCTGTTCGGGCCAGCTCGCCCATGCGGTAATACTCCTTGATCGGGAAGTCATCGTCATAGCCAGCGGCACCCCAATACGGCGGGTCAAGATGATAAAACAAAGTCCCTTCCCGATCGTAGCGATTGATGCACTCTGCCCAGTCCAGTTGCTCAACCAGGGTGCGCGCCAGGCGCAGGTGGGCAGCGTTGAGATCTTCTTCAATGCGCAGCAGGTTCATGCGTGGTGGGGATACCGCAGATGTGCCAAACGACTGGCCGCTGACCTTGCCGCCGAAGGCCAGCTCTTCACCGTGGAAAGCGGATCGCTAACCACCAGCGACAACGCCCGACTCGCAAGCGAAGCCGAGGTCAACTCACAGAACTACAAATCAGAAAACAACGATATCGAATGGCTGGCGACGAAAGTGGTGCGCCAGTAAATAATGGTGCGTTTGGCACACAATGTGTCATCGGATCCTATTCAGATTTACCAGGCCCTCGCAGTCCGCATTCTACACCTCCACAATGAAGGTCAATGATACGCAGCAGAACGTAAGGAAATAGCGGAAGGATATGTGGGCATGGCCACATATCCTTCATGGAAAAAAGCAGTAGAGTAGGGCCCATAATGAAAAGCCTCAGTCTTGAGGGACAGAGGCTTAATTACATCAGGCGTTGGCGCGCCTTCAACACAGGGTTATTGCATGGCACATCGTAGACCAGGCAGGGCCTATGTCCAATGGCTCTGGTTAAAGTTCGATTTCCCCGCGTCTCCATTCATTCGGTTCAGCCTAGGATCCTTGATCCTTTTGCTGGGTCTGGGGGCTTTCTTCCAGCTCGGTCAGCCTGTTCTACTGGCACTACTGCAGTAGCATAGTGGCAACATGTACTACTCAACTGACATACGCCAGGACGATTGCCCCTTCTCGCAATACTTGCCGCTGGTGGCTCTGGGCTGAGGGGCCTTTTTTGCGTACAATTGCTCGCCATTAAACGCCCTGCGCGAATACGCTGGGTGTACTGCCCTTTCGTTCCGTCGTCGCCACACTCTGATGAGTGCCGTTAATTCGGTGATGAGAAATAGGATGGGTATTTAAACGCTTTTCATACCGCATCAATATGATGCAAGTGATTGATATGACGAACGTTAACCCAGCAGACGCTGGACGCCGGTTTTCGGTTGCACCCATGATGGACTGGACCACACGCGACTACAGAGCGTTCGCGCGCACCTTAACCACGCGTGCGTTGCTGTATACCGAGATGGTGACAACCGGTGCTATCTTGCATGGCTCGCCGCGTGCGCGCTTTCTGGGCTTTGATGAGGTTGAGCACCCGATTGCGTTGCAGCTTGGCGGCAGCGATGCCGTTGAGCTTGCCGAGTGCGCGGCGATTGCCGAGGCGTGGGGCTATGACGAGGTCAATCTGAACGTCGGCTGCCCGAGCGATCGGGTGCAGAACAATATGATCGGCGCCTGCTTGATGGGCTACCCGGAGAAGGTCGCCGCGGCGGTCAAGGCCATGCAGGCGGGGGTGTCGATCCCGGTGACCGTTAAATGCCGTATCGGCATCGATGACCAGGATGAAGACGCTGACTTGGCACGCTTTATTGATATTGTGGCGGATGCGGGCTGCCAGACGTTTACCGTTCACGCGCGTAAAGCGTGGCTGCAAGGCTTATCACCCAAGGAAAACCGCGATGTCCCCCCGCTTAATTATCCCCGCGTGCATCGCCTGAAGCAGCAGCATCCAGAACTGCGCATCGGCATTAACGGCGGCATTAAAACGCTGGCAGAATGCCAGGCGCAGCTTGAACACGTGGATAGCGTCATGGTGGGCCGTGAAGCCTACCAGAACCCGTGGCTGCTGGCGGGCGTGGACGAGCAGCTGTTCGGCACGCCGGGACCTGCCGCCAGCCGTATGGACGCTGCACGCGCGTTTCGCCCCTATATCCAGAAGCGGTTAGACGAAGGCGCCAAGCTCAACCACATCACGCGCCATTTACTGGGGCTGTTTCAAGGCTGCCCGGGCGGGCGGCGTTTCCGTCGGCATCTGTCGGAACACGCCCATAAAGACGGCGCGGGGTTACGCCTGTTTGACGAAGCGCTGAGTCTGGTACGCGAGCCAGCTAACCCGTCAGTAAGCTACGCATCAGACGCACACACCTCAGACGCAAAACAGCCCGCCACCGCTTAACGATGACGGGCTGTGCTTAGTCCACGGCCGGAGTGATGACTTACTGCCCGCGCACGCCTTGTTCGATGCGCCTGCCAATGTCCGGGTCGACGTTGCGCCAGTATTCGAACGCACGCACCAGGACCGGCTCGGTGACGCCACCGGAAAGGTGGCCCACCACGTTGTTTACCAACCGCTCTCGCTCTGCATCGTCCATTACCTCACGGACCAGCGCGCCCGGTTGGCTCCAGTCATCATCGTCGGGGCGTAGCGTGTAAGCCGCACGAACAAACTGACCATCCGTCGACCAAACGGCATCTTCCGGATAGCGCTGCGAGTCAGGTACCGGGCCGCCTTTGCTGTTCGGCGTATACACCGGATCGGTCGAATGACGAATACGCATGGCGCCACCCTGCGCATAGCTATTAACAGGGCTCTTGGGCGTATTCACCGGTATATGCTTATAGTTTACTCCTAACCGGGCACGGTGCGCGTCGGCGTAGGAGATTGAGCGCGCCAAAAGCATTTTGTCCGGCGAGAGGCCGGTTCCCGGCACCATGTTGTTGGGTTCGAACGCGGCCTGTTCGATCTGGCTGTGAAAATCCGTCGGGTTCTCATTAAGCGTTAGCTTGCCGACCTCAATCATCGGGTAGTCGTCGTGGGGCCACACCTTGGTCAGATCAAAGGGGTTGATGCGGTAGGTTTTGGCGTCGTCGAACGGCATGATTTGCATCTTCAGCGTCCAGGTCGGGTAATCACCCCGTTTGATCGCCTCGAACAGATCACGACGGTGATAGTCCGCATCAGTACCGGCCATTTCATCTGCCTGTTCCTGGGTCATGCATTTGATGCCCTGATCGGTCTTGAAGTGATACTTCACCCAGAAGCGCTCGCCTTGTGCATTGACCCACATGTAAGTATGGCTTGAGTAGCCGTTCATGTGCCGCCAGGTGGCCGGAATGCCCCGGTCGCCCATTAGCCATGTCACCTGGTGAGCGGATTCAGGCGAAAGCGTCCAGAAATCCCACTGCATATCGTGGTCGCGCAAGCCATTGTCAGCACGACGCTTTTGCGAGTGGATAAAGTGCTGAAACTTCATCGGGTCGCGGACAAAGAACACGGGGGTATTGTTACCCACCATGTCAAAGTTGCCCTCTTCGGTGTAAAACTTCACGGCGAAACCGCGTGGATCACGCCACGTATCTGGGCTGCCGCTTTCCCCGGCTACGGTTGAAAAGCGAATCAACACATCGGTTTTGGCGCCTTTCTGCAAGAAGTTGGCTTTGGTGTATTGGCTGACGTCATGGGTTACCTCAAAATGGCCAAACGCGCCGCTACCCTTGGCATGGGGCTGACGGTCGGGAATCATTTCTCGGTTAAACGCCGCCATCTGCTCCATCAAATAGTGGTCGTGCATGACGATTGGGCCATCTTGACCCACCGTGAGCGAATGCTCATCGCTTGCAACCGGGTTGCCTGCTTCGGTCGTTGTATAGTTGGGCTTGTCGCCTGCCATCGTTAGTTCTCCCTTCATTCGAGGTGGCGCGGTCACCACCCAGCCACCGTCTATGCTGCCAATCGTCGGCGGCTGGCTAGTTGGCTGCGTTAGTCACGTCATCAGTTATAGTTAAAGAACGGCCTTCCCGCCATCCGTGGCCGAAGGGCGCTAACTATTACAACGATAGTTTTTGGTTATCAACAACCATTCAGTAAAGCGAATCGGGCGGCGGTGTGAGGCTCGAATGAAAGCTTTCTATCGCCGTTTCAGCTTCTTCTATGGCATCAAAACGGGCAATGTGAAAAAGGGCTTCGCCTTCATTTGCCAATGGCAAACGACTCATGCCGATCACAATGCCATCGGCTATCGCACGAACGTCGTCTTCATCGTTGCCAAACGGGTCTGCGACCTTGCCCAACACTTCGCCTTTTGCCACCCGCGCACCCAGGCGGACTTTAGGCCGCAAAATGCCGTCGATCGGCGCCCGCGCCCAGCTTGAACCATTGGCCACTTCCGCCGGCGCTGGGGAACGTCGGCGTTGCTCACCACTGAGCATGCCCAAGCGACGCATCACTCGCAGCACGCCGCGAACCCCCGGTGCAATCGCCCACTCATCAAAGCGCAGCGCTTCACCGGCCTCATACGTCAGCACGGGAATGCCGCGACTTTGCGCATAATGGCGCAGGCTGCCTTCGCGCAGCTCAGCGTTGAGCACAACCGGCGCACCAAATGCGTCGGCCATACGCTCGGTTTCACTGCCCGGGCTCAGTTGGGCGCGAA
Organism: Halomonas sp. HL-93; assembly: GCF_900086985.1. Classification (NCBI taxonomy): domain Bacteria; kingdom Pseudomonadati; phylum Pseudomonadota; class Gammaproteobacteria; order Oceanospirillales; family Halomonadaceae; genus Halomonas; species Halomonas sp. HL-93. The sequence continues at coordinate 1,282,948 of NZ_LT593974.1, read as the reverse complement.
TTTGCGGCAGGTTAGTGCGGTGAATCGCTCCGGTGTGCAGATCAATAATATGCGTCGCGTGATCAACAATTTCTTCACGGAACAACGCGGCAATACGCCCGCCCAAGGAGCCGGATTCGCTACCTGGGAAGCAGCGATTCAAATCACGCCGGTCGGGTAAATAGCGGGTTTGCTGCAAAAAAGCGAACACATTGACCACTGGCACGGCAATCAACGTTCCTCTCAGGCTGGTAATCGCTTTTGCGCGTAAGACACGGCGCACGATTTCCACGCCGTTGATTTCATCGCCATGAATCCCACCGCACACCAGCATTACCGGGCCGTTCCTTCGTCCGTGAACCACCTCGACGGGAATATGCAGCGGCGTGTGGGTATACAGGCGTGCGACCGGCACGTCGATTTGTAATCGTTTACCGGGCGCAATGGTATGCCCAGCTAATTGAAATGAGGCTCGAGCCATGGTGGTTTGTCTCGCATTACGGGCATTTAAAAACAGCGTTTCTTACACTTCTTTATACCCGCGTCGCACAAAAATAGCAGCCCCCAAAGCTAGTTAGGCACTTCAATGCGTTTCCATACACAAATGAATGTAAAATAATTGCCAAATCAGATAAAATCTGTACACAAATATTGTTACTGAGGTTGTGTTTCCATGGCGAGAAAAACAAAGGCTGAAGCAGCGGCCACGCGCGAGGCGCTACTCGATGCTGCTGAAGATATGTTTATGGAACACGGCGTCGCGCGGACCTCGCTGGAGCAAATCGCTCGCCATGCTGGCATGACACGAGGCGCAGTTTATTGGCACTTTAAAAATAAGGGCGATATTTTTCGCGCTATGCTTGAGCGGGTACGTATGCCGTTTCAGGACTTGGTAGACGAGATTGAAGCTTTGGAACACGATGTTTCATCTTTAGAGGCTATTCGGCTTGCCTGCTTGCAAGGCTTACAGCGCTTTGAGCAGCATCCACGCTCACACCGAGTGCATGCAATTTTGATCCATCGCTGTGAATTTTTCAGCGACATTGATCCTATCGCCATGCAACAGGAAATCGCTGATGAATGCCGCGACTCGCTTTACCAGCATATGCTAATCTCAAAAAAACAACACATGCTCGCCGAAGATCTATCGCCCGAAGTCGCCACCGACATACTGCAGGCAATGCTAGCCGGCCTGTTCCATGAATGGATTAGAGACCCTTCGCGCTTTTCGATCTATGAACGGGGAGTGCTGCTGGTTAACCAACTGATTGGCATGATGCGCCGTTCAGCCGACCCCAGCAGCAAAAGCTAGGCGTTAATGATGAGCTAAAGGCCCAGCAGATCCAGACTTTCCTCTTAGCATACGCAGCCGCGTGCGGGTCTCGAGAAACGACTCTTGTGCGACACTGCGGAAAGCATCCTCTTTAGGCAGATATTTGACCAGCACGCGGTATTCTCCCGCGTTTTCTAAGCTGTCATGCTTGCCCAACAGCCGCACCTCACAAGAGGGGTCATCGATGAGAATGGCACGCCCTGGTTGCCCATCGCTGGCCACTTGGGTCACCTTTACGCACTCGCCTAATAAGCTACGACGGGCATTGTGGCGATGAAACCACGGCCCTACCTGCCGACACAGGCTTTCCGCGATGGGCGAGGCCAGGGCAAAGCTTGCCCACAATAAAACCACCCCGATGGGGATGATAAACAGCCCTACCGACAGCCAGCGCAGTACCAGCAACTCTACTGCTAGGGTAATACTGCCCGCCAGCACAATCAGCCAACTCAAGGCGACAGTGGTTGGCACCCCCACAAACCCTAGCGCGACCAAAGCGCTCGCCAAATGATCATCGCGCAAACTGTCTTTCTCGAACAGCTCGACAGGCGCTAACCGTATCAGGACCAATAGCCAATAAAGCCCAACTAGCGGTAGCAATAAGCTAAACAGGATAAACGGAAAACTAACCAACAGCTGGCGTACGGTATCCATATCGCATCCCTCCTAGGCTTAGGCTCAATATAGTGAGCCTTGTCCTTTCAGCGTAGCCTTACGAACCGTCAATAACATGTAGCAGCGCAGCATAAAAAACGGGCATCACCGCTTGCGATGATGCCCGTCAATTTTCTACTGGAGGGTAGAGGGTTTAGCGCTCGCGATGCTCCAGGGCCGGTTGCTCATTCGCGTGAGATTTACCGCGGAATTTACGCCCCAGCCAGTCGGAAACATGCGCGATCATGGCATAGTAGCTGGGCACGAACAGGCTGCCCAAAATCGCCACGGTGGCCATGCCCACCGCCACCGTGGTGCCGATGTGGTGGCTACTTACATCGCTTGCACCGGTGGCCAGCGCTAGCGGCAAGGTGCCGAGGATAAACGCCAGCGACGTCATCACAATCGGCCTGAAGCGCAGCTCGGCGGCGGTGATTGCCGCTTCGCGAATGCTCTTGCCCTGTTCTTTACGCTGTAGCTCAGCAAACTCCACAATCAGTATGGCATTTTTGGCCGCCAGGCCCACCACCACCAACAGGCCGATTTCCACGTACACACTGGTATCCAGCCCGCGCAGCACAATACCGCCTACGCCGCCCAAGAAGGCAAATGGGGTAGAGGTCAGTACCGCGAGTGGTAAAGACCAACTCTCGTACTGGGCCGCCAGAATCAAGAACACCATCAGGATGCCGAAGACAATCGCAAGCACAGCCGCATTGCCTAGCTCGGCTTCCTGGTAAGCGGTACCTGTCCAGCCCATACCCCAGTCGCGGCCCAGGGTTTCTTCAACGATCTCATCCATGGCTTCGATCGCCTGGGCTGAGCTGTAGCCTTCCGCCGGGCCACCCTGGAACTGCGCCCCTAAGTAAACCCCGAAGCGTGACACCACCGCGGGCTTGGCCTCGCGCTCCAAGGTGACGAACTCTGACAGCGGAATCCGCTCGCCGTCGCCCCCACGCACATAAATGTGATTGGTGTCATCAGGGGTTAAGCGGAAGTCGTCTTCGTTTTGCATATACACCTGGAAGTTACGGTTTTGATAACTGAAATAGTTAACAAAGCCGTTACCGAAGGTGTTAGCAAGCGTCGTCTGCAAATCTTCCAGCGATACGCCATAGCTCAGCGCTTTTTGCTGGTCGATATCGGCGCGGTAGCCGGGCACGTTAACGCTGAAGGTCGAGAAGACCTGCTCAAGCGCCGGGTGCTCGCTGGCTTTTTGGGTTACCTGAAGTGCGGCCTCGTAAAGCTCTTGGGAGCTGGCCCCGCCAAACGATTGCAAGTAGCCGGTAAAGCCGCCGGTGGTCGACAGTCCCTGTATGGGCGGTGCGTTAAACGCCATGGCCGAGCCACCGGGGATTTCAGCGCCAATCTGCATAATCTGCCCGACCAGATCGTTGGCACTAAGATCACGGTCTTCCCAAGACTCAAGGTTAATAAACATGACGCCACGGGCGGTGTTGACCGAGCTCGACAAAATGTCATAGCCCGCAATCGCCGAGGAGTAGCGCACCCCTGGGATTGCCTCGACCCGCTCGCTCAGCGCTGCCATGTACTCTTCGGTGCGGTCCAGCGACGCTGCATCGGGCAACTGCACGCTGGCCAGCACTATGCCCTGGTCCGTTTCCGGCACCAGCGTCGTGGGGTTGCTTTGATACAGCCACGAGGAGCCGGCAATGACCAAGGCCGTTAGCGCCAATGTCAGCACCCAAAAGCGCACCAGCACTTTCACTATGGCCATAAAGCCTGCGGTGATGGCGGCAAATAGCCTGTCAAATAAACGCAGCGGCGTTTGTACCGCGCGCATAAATTTGGACTGGGCGTGCTTTGGCTTATGTTTGATAAAGATGGCGGATAGCGCGGGCGTAAAGGTCAGTGCCATAAGTGCCGAGAACGCCACGGAAATCGCCACCGTCAAGGCAAACTGCTGATATATCTGCCCGGTAAAGCCACCCAAAAATGCCACCGGAATAAACACCGCCGCCATAATCAACGACGTGGCGATAACCGGGCCACCCACCTCTTTCATGGCGCGAATGGTCGCGTCTTTGACGCTAATATCCTCTTCTTCGCTTAGCACCCGTTCAACGTTTTCGACCACCAGTATCGCGTCGTCCACCACTATCCCTATCGACAGCACCAGCGCAAACAGCGTTAGCAGGTTGATTGAGAAGTCGAACATGTAGAAGCCAGCGAACGTCGCCAGTACCGAGACCGGCACCACCGACATGGCAATCACCGTGAACCGCCAGTTCTGCAGGAAGATAAACAGAATCACACCGACGATTAAAAATGCCTCAATAAACACCTTCACCACGGTGCTAACCGATGCATCAATAAACAGCGTGGTGTCGTAAGGCACCACGTATTCAAGCCCAGGCGGGAAACGTTCCCCCAGCTCTTCCATGGTGTCGTTAACCGCGCTTGCCGTTTCCAAGGCGTTGGCACCCGGCTGCTGGTTAATGATGATGGGCGTCATGGAGTCGCCATTCAGCTTCGCATCAACACCATAAGAGGAAGCACCCAGCTCAATGCGGGCAACGTCTTCAAGCCTTAAGGTCGAGCCGTCTGAATTGGTGCGCAGCGCTATGTCACGAAAATCGTCAACGTCGCTCAGGCGGCCGCCTGCGGTAATCGTATAGGTATACGAACGCGGCTCGCTCTGTGGCGTTGCCGCCAAGCTGCCCGCTGGAATTTCAGTGTTTTGCGCTTGAATAGCGCTGGAAACTTCGCTGGGAGTCAAATCGTATTGCGAGAGTTTTTCCGGATCCATCCAGATGCGCATGGCGAACTCACCGCCACCCAGCACTTCGGCTTCGCCGACCCCGGGCACCTGGCGTAGTTCGTCAATAATGTTCAGGGTGGCGTAGTTCTGCATAAAGACGTTGTTGTAGTCGCCTTCGGGCGAGGTCAGCGCCACAAACATCAAAATCGAGCTTGAACGCAGCTCAACGGTAACGCCCTGCTGCTGTACCGCTTCAGGAAGTTGCGACAGCGCACCCTGAACGCGGTTGTTGACGTTGATCGTATTGGTATCGCCTTCGGTACCAATATCAAACGCAACATTAAGTGATACGCTGCCGTTGTCACTGCTGTTTGAGGTCATGTAGAGCATGTCCTCAACGCCGTTAATCGACTCGGCAAGCGGTGCGGCCACCGTCTGCGCGACGGTTTCGGCATCGGCCCCGGGGAACTGCGCCTGAACCGAGACAGTAGGCGGCACCACGCTTGGGTACTGCTCAATGGGCAGCACCCGCATGCTGACGATGCCGATAATGGTCAGGATAATCGCCAGAACTGAGGCAAAAATCGGCCGACTGATGAAGAAGTTTGAGAAATTCATTGCGAGGAGTCTCCTTCCTCTTCGCTTTCTTCACCACCACCGGCACCGCCGCCCTGGGCTTGCTCGGCCTGCTCGGCAGCTTCTTCCTCTTGTTCGGCCTGTTCTTCCTCAACGTTTTCGACGACTTCGTCTGCATCACCGTCAAACGGCTGCGGATCAATGGCAGTGCCTGGCTCAATACCCGCTGGGTCGCCGACCACAACGCGGTCACCCTCTTCCAGGCCATCGCGCAGAATTTGCCAGGGGCCAGCCACTTCGCCCAGGCTAACCGTGCGTGAGCGAGCACGGTCATCTTCATCCAGTACAAACACCTGCGGGCCCATTAAGCCTTGGGTGACGGCAATTTCAGGCACCGCGTAAACGTCATAGCGCTTCAAGCCATCAATTCTGACGCGCACAAACTGGCCTGGCAGAATATCGCCGTCGGGGTTGTCGAAGGTGGCACTGGCCTGAACGGTGCTGGTGCTGTCGCTAACGCGCGAGCCTAGGTATTCCAAGCGCCCTTCAAGGCTGCTGTCTTGCTCGCCGCCGCGCCCTGGCAGAGTTAGGCTGGCACCAATATCTTCCACCGACTCGCCTTCACGCAGTTGACGACGCAGCTCAAAAGCGTCGTTTTGCGGCATTTGAAAACGCACTTCCAGCGGGTCTAGCGGCGTAATGGTGGCGAGCTCGGTTCCTGATTCAACGAAATTACCCACGTTGACTTCACTTAAGCTGATCATGCCGCCGACCGGGGCGGTGACCTCGGCGTAGTCCAGGTCTATCTGCGCGCTTTCCAGCGACGCTGACGCCTGGGCAACGCTGGCTTGCGCGACGCCAAGGTCGGCGCGGGCCTGGTCATATTCCTGGCGGCTTACTGAGTTTTGGCTTAGCAGCCGCTCAAAGCGTTCAGCATCACGCTGGGCTCGGGAAAGCTCAGCTTGGGCGCTCTGTAAATCGGCTTCACGCTGGTTAACGGTAGCTCGGTAGACGTCGGGCTCAATGGAGTAAAGGCGCTCACCTTCTTCAACAAACCCGCCCGGCTCAAAGTGACGCTCTTCTAAATAGCCACTCACGCGAGTTACCAAGGTGACTTCTTCGTCGCTGCGCAGTAGTGATGAGTAGGTTTTATCCAGGGGGAGATCTTGCCTTTCCGCTTCCATGACCTCAACGGGGCGTGGTGGGGCTTCTTGCTGTTCGCTGCTTTGCTGCTCCGCTTGCTCTTCTTGGCCGCAGGCCACCAGCAACGCGCTAACACCCGCCACCAAGAGCGCGCTGCGAGCGCCATAAAACATCTTTTTCATTACTTTCTTCCCTTGAGGCGCCTATAAACCGACACAGACTACAACCATACATGTATGAATGTAAAATATTTGACAGCCACTGGCGCCGCTAACAAGTATCTTTATTGCTCAAGTTCTGGACGCTCACCAATGTTGGTAACGCTGCTTGAGTCACTATCCTCTGGCAACGTAAAGGTGATCTCATCGCCTTGTAGCCACGCGTTGATGTCTTCTACGGCCTCAACGTCCAAACGGCCGGACTGCTGGCGCAGCGACAGCAGATTAACCACGTAGTCGTAGCGCGCCTGGGCATAGTCGGAGATCGCGTTGTACAGGTTTTGCTCGGCGTTCAATACATCGACAATATTACGGGTGCCTACTTCGTAGCCAGCTCGTGTAGCATCCAACGCGCTTTGGTTGGAAACGATCGCTTGCTCGCGAGCATCTACCGTAGAGACATCGTTGCTCACCTGGGTGTAAAGCGAGCGCACCTGCTGAACGGTGTCACGGCGCTGAGCCTCAAAGTCGAACTGGCTGGCTTCCAACTGATAAGTACTTTGGCGAATGCTGGCTTGGGTGCTGCCACCTGTATACAGCGGCCAACTGGCGCTTAGCCCCACCTGGCTAGACGTGTCGTGCCCTTCGATACCATCGATATCGTTATCGGCGTACTGATAGTTCGCGAAGGCTTCCAAGGTAGGCAAGCGCTGGGCTTCTGCCACGCCGACACCGCTGCGGGAAACTTCAACGCCCGCCTGTTCGGCGAGCACCAGCGGGTTGTTCTCCACGGCCAGATCCACCCATTGGTCGCGATCACTGGGGCTGGGCTGTTCAATGGGGTAGTCGTCACTCAGCGCTTCAATGTTGGCATAACGCTGGCCGGTCAAACGCTCAAGCGCCTCAAAGCTCACCTGCAAGTCACTCTGCGCGGCGATCCGTTCAGCACGCGACTGATCGAAACTCGCCTGAGCCTCTTCCACTTCGGTAATTGCGATCAGACCGACCTCAAACTGCTCTTCGGCTTGCTCCAACTGACGGCCAATGGCGCGTTCCTGAGCTAGGCGCGCATCGAGAATGTCGTTGGCGCGCAAAATATCAAAGTACGCCGTTGCCACATCGATCAGCACTTGCTGCTCGGTGGACGCCAGCACGTAGACCTGCTGGTCGATCTGCCGCTCGGCTTGCGTTACTTCACGGCTGTTGCGCGCGTCAAACAGCGCCTGCGAGGCTTCGAGCGTCAGGCTGACGCTATTGAAAGGATCGTCATTGCCGGCGGTGTTGCCTGTGCCATCCCCCGCCTGTCCGGCCTGGGCGCCGCTTTGGCTTTCATACTGGCGGTTGTGCGCCACGTTGCCCGAAGCATTCACCTGGGGCAGCAGGTCGCCACGGGCGACGTCCCGCCCCGCTTCGACGCTTTGGCTTTCCGAACGCACCGAACTCAATTCGGCATTGTTTTCCAGCGCATCGCGGGTGATGGTGATCAGGTCCGCCGACCATGCGGGAACCGACCATATCGATAGCAGCAGCGCAGGGAGCAGCATACGCTGCGTGGCAAGAGGACGAGAGGCCTTAAAAGCCAACGTGGAAGGGAGTCGCAGCATAGCGTTTTTCCTCAATAATATCGATCTGGGTGCTTACATACATTGTCGCATGTTTTTTTAGCGATACCAGACCCTGGTCAGATTTTCGGCTTATTTTTCACTTTTCTTTGCACCCAGACTGCACTGTTGTGTCACCGTGCATATCCGCCTCACTCAGCTATGCTGTACGTCAACATGCTGCACAGCAATATACAAATCACTGAGGAGCACCATGGATCGCATCGAATATATCAGCGTACGTCAACTCGAGATCGCCGTTCGCATCTGGCATCCCGATGCTCCAAACACCGTGATTGCTTGGCACGGACTCGCCCGACACGGCGGCGATTTTGCGTCCCTAGCCCGCCAATTAGGCCCCAAGTGGCGAGTCATCGCCCCCGATACACCTGGGCGCGGCCTTTCCAGCTGGTCTTTGTATCCTGCCAATGATTACTTATATAGCCACTATATGACGATCGCATTGGCGTTACTCGATCACTTTAATATTGATCGTGCTGCCTGGATCGGCACGTCGATGGGCGGCTTGCTGGGTATGCTGCTGGCCGCTAATGACGCCACCGCAAAGCGAATTCGCTGCCTGGTACTTAACGATGTTGGCCCTGAACTGGATAACCAAGCGCTGACCGAAATGGCCACCTACTTTAGCGTGATCAAACGTTTCTCTACGCTTAGCGAGCTGCAACAGGCCCTTGAACAACATTACCAGGGGTTTGGCGAACTGAGCCGCCGAGAATGGCAGCAAATGGCGCTCAGTAGCGCTAGGCGACTGCCCGACGGTAGTTGGAGCTTCCATTACGATCCCCGCATAGGCGAGCAGTTTTTACACGATACACCACGCGACACCTGGAGCGATTGGCAGCGTATCCGTTGCCCGCTAATGGTCATTCGCGGTGAACATTCGACATTATTGCGCGCTGAAAGCGTGACGCAAATGCAGCGTGACCAACCAAGCCTTGAAACACTTGAGGCAGCGGGTTGTGGCCATGCCCCCATGCTCAACAATGCACAACAGGTAGCGCCGCTCATGCGCTTTTTGATTCGTAATGGCGGCGTTAGCGAATCTCTAACCGCAAGCCCAAAGCAGCGGCTCAGCCAGTGGTGGCAACGCTTCGTTCATCAACGCGATTAAAAATGATAGTTAATCAGCGCGCCACCCATCACTTGGGTTTCATCGCCCACGTCATCCACAATCGGGCTATCGGCGGCATCGCCGGTTAAACGGGAGACGCCCAGCAGCCCTGTCACCGACCAATCACGACTTAGGTAGTAGCTTAAGCTGCTGGTCAGTCCATAACTGAAATAGCCATCGTTAGGGCGGTAGACGGCAAGCCCTGAACGAGCGCTTTCAGCCGGCGAAATACCGAACATATCATCGGTCCAGTCGTCGCTTGAGTAGGTTAGTTCAGGACCAATTGTGAAGGCCATTTGCTCAGATAGCATGGTGCGCCAGCTTGCCTTCAAGTCGGCTGCATAGCCATCCACATCACCGCCTAGCGGGGTTTTGGTAGCTGCTTCTAGTCCCCAGGGGCCGTTTGAATAGCGAGCGCGTAAACCTACAGCCGCGCCGTCATCCACCTCGTCTAGCCCACGTAGCTCACCGTCATTATCCCGCCCGGAGAGATAACTGATAAATGGCGAAACCTCCCAATCTCCCTGGCGTAACAGGTTAAAGCCAATACCGTCGCGCACGCTGGCATAGAAGGTATCGCCATAGGTGATGCTGCCGCTCGGCCAGACACGGGTTTCATTTTCATCGCTACCCAGGTACTCAGGTACGCTAAACACCCCGGCGCCCACGCTGCCTTCCCACTGCGCCATGGCACTGCCAGATGCAATCATCAGCAGCGTGGATAACGCTGCCGTGCGCCACACAGGGCGGAACCTACTTAATGCTGAATTTGGCATAGCAAATAATCTCGATGTAGTGAAACTCAATGTTGTGGTGAACAGAGGAAGCAATGCCTTTACCAACCGCAGGCCGTCTTCCTTGACGCGAGCGTTCAACGACGAAGCCGCAACTAGCGCTGCCAGTTACGCCTGGATCGCTTGTTATTATGGCGCAAAAAAATGCACCATAACATACATTTATGAATGTAAATTAGCACTAGGTCGCTATCCCGTCAATTTTCCTTCCGCCACATGGTCAACGCTATTAACCAGGGTAATCAACGCCTGACCGGTAAAAGGCCAACTTCCCAAAATAATGCACTCAGATCGCCACCCACCATCCTAAATAAATTGTGCTAAAGAAGTGCAACAGCGCCATTGGTATTGGAAATTAGCCATGTCGAATGCATTGACGATACGCCTTATATCCTGGCCGCGTATGTATGCCTTCAATAAGTGCATGGCGACTAATCAAACGCCTTTTAATGGTGCAATTTTCATCGAGTCATCTTGCGCCAGCTTTTCCTCAGGCTAATTCTCCCAACCGTTGGTCCCACGCCAAAAAAATATAAATTGATGATATAAATCGATTTTAAGGTTTTGGCAGGCAACCAGTTAATAACTTGGCATACCAAATGCAGTTGTCAGTGCACGAACAAAGTGCCTGCGATATCCAGATTTGGCCAAAGGATTAGCACTGGACGCTTAAGCGCAGCGTTAATTAACCCAAATGACACAGGATAACTAATTTATGTCGTATCTAATGCCCAGTGAGTTTGTCACTAAGTTGGTAGATCAGGGTGAATCAAAAGTTTATATGGGTACCCGGGATACGCTTATTCGTGCCTTTATGGCGGGAGCTACCCTGGCGTTGGCAGTTATTTTTGCCATCACCATCGCGACACAAACCGGAAACTTTTTGATTGGAGCACTGCTCTTTCCCGTTGGTTTTGTGATGCTCTACCTGATGGGCTATGACCTGCTCACTGGGGTTTTCACATTGGTGCCCATTGCCTGGCTCGATAAACGACCGGGCGTCACCCTGCCCCGTATGTTGAAGTGCTGGGGGCTGGTGGGAATCGGCAACCTTGCCGGTGCCCTGTTCATTGCCATCTTTGGCTACATGAACTTCACCATGGGCGGCACCGAAGAAATCAACGAGGTGGGCCTCACCATGATGGAGGTCGGTGAAAGCCGTACCGTGGGCTACCAGGATGCGGGGCTTGCCGGCTGGATTGTGCTCTTCCTGCGCGGCATGTTCTGTAACTGGATGGTGTCCATGGGCGTTGTAGGTGCAGCCATCTCCACCACGGTATCCGGCAAAATCATGGCCATGTGGATGCCGATCATCGTGTTTTTCTATCTTGGCTTCGAGCATTCCGTGGTCAACATGTTCCTGTTCCCCATTGGCCTGCTAATGGGCGCTGACTTCACGCTGTATCAGTACATCATGTGGAACGAAATCCCCACGGTGCTGGGCAATCTGGTGGGCGGCCTCACACTAGTTGGCCTTGTGCTCTATACCACCCACGTCCGCACCCAGCCCAAGAAAAATTTATCTTGATCGCCATCCAGCCAACAACGGGGCGCTACGCGTCCCCCTCTTCACAGGAGACCTATCATGGATAAACTTGAAATGCGCCACACTCTGCTTGCTGCCAAAGCACGCAAGAAAATGAGCTGGGACGATATTGCCAGTGCTGTGGGGATGTCGCCGGTATGGGTAGCGTCGGCTTGCTATGGCATGAACAGTGCAAGCCCCGATGTTGCCCAAAAGATCTGCAACACTCTGGACGTTGAAAGCGATGTCGCCGATGCCCTGGTGACATTTCCCACCAAGGCGTGGGATGAAGCGATTCCCCAGGATCCCTTCATTTATCGTCTCTATGAGGTCGTCGGCGTGTACGGCGAGACACTCAAGGATGTGGTGCAGGAGCAGTTTGGCGACGGCATCATGAGCGCCATCGATTTCACCATGGAGGTCGATAAGGTAAAAGACCCCAAAGGCGACCGCGTCCTGCTTACCCTCAACGGCAAGTTCTTGCCTTACAAATCCTGGTAAGCCTCAAGCGTAGCAACGCTGCGCTCCACCCCGCTGCGGTAGCTGGCCCCAAAGAGCAGCAGATGGTTAAGCAGCGGGTAAAGCTGGAATAGTGCTTCACGCCTCGGCCAATCGGTCGGGGCGTCGCCGTTCCAGTAAGCGTTATAAAAGTGGTCATCCAGCGAGCCAAAGAGCGTTAACATGGCAATATCGACTTCCGGGTAGTGTCGGTATATCGCCGGGTCGATGATCGCGGGGCCACGCGACGTGAACAGCACATTGCCTGACCAAAGGTCACCGTGTACCAAGCTCGCTGGCCTATCGGGCAGCCAGTCTTCCAGCGCATGTGCCTGGCGAACGATGCGATCAAACAGCTTTTTGTCGAGCAAACCGCGCTGATAGCAGGCATCGCTGAGCGGCAATAGCCGCCGTTCGCGCTGAAATGCCCGCCCATCGTTCAACGGCGCATTGGGTTGAGGAGTACGGCCGCAGGCATTATCCCAGTGCCAGCCATGCTGCTCTCCAACGTTTGAATGGAGCTCTTTCAGGCCCTCACCCAGCGCGGCATTATCACGTTTGCCAGACGTTTCAAGGGCCTCCATGATCAGCCAGCCCTCGGAAAGGCCTAGCACCTGGGGGACAATCAATACGGAGCACGCCCCGCTTAATGCGCGCAACGCCTCAGCTTCGCCACGCAGTCGATCGACGTCGTCATGCTTGACGACGACACGGCCCTGTTGGGTATCAAGCTGATAGACAACGGCAATATCACCGCCGCTAAGCGGTGTTAATGCGCCCTTGGGTGTAAGGTCGAGTGTTTCCAGTAACGCGCCTAGGTCTGAGTCCATTACATGCTCCCGTGCGCTGAATGCCAGTCCATTGTGACTGGCAACAGGGGGCGACGTCGACTCACCCCAGCCGCTGATTGATCAGCGTTTCCAGCTCAAGCTGGTCGTCGTGGAAGCGACGAATACCTTCCGCCAGCTTGTCGTTGGCCATGGCATCCTGGTTGTGCCCCCACCGGAAATCCGCTTCATTCAGGGCGGGGAATGGCTGACCACTGCCGGTAGGCGCGGCAATCTGAGGCGTTACCTGACCCTCTGCAGAAGCCAACTCCTCAAGCAGCGCCGGGGAAATGGTCAAACGGGGGCAGCCCGCCAGCGCCAGCACCTGGCCGGTAGTACGGAAACTAGCCCCCATCACTACAGTATCGTAGCCGCCCTGGCTGGCACGTTCACACACACCGCGTACAAACAAAACGCCTGGATCGTCTTGCGGCGCATACTCCTTGCCGGTGGCGTTTTTATACCAATCCGTTACGCGACCCACAAACGGCGAAATTAGAAACACGCCCGCATCAAAGCAGGCCTGGGCCTGGGCGTCGCTGAACAGCAGCGTCAGGTTGCACTGAATGCCTTCGCGCTCAAGCACCTCGGCGGCGCGAATACCCTCCCAGGTGGACGCCAGTTTGATCAGCACGCGGTCGCGGCCAACGCCCCGGGCTTGATAAAGCTCGATGAGCTCGTGGGCCTTGGCGATGCTTGCCTGGGTATCGAACGACAGCCGGGCAGCCACTTCGGTGGACACGCGCCCAGGCACCACGGCGGCGATTTCGCTGCCTACCGCCACCGCCAACCGGTCCACGGCGTGGGGCAGCTGCTGCTCGCGCCCGCCGCCTGCGGCTTTCACCTGGCTCAGTTCTTCGTCGATCATCGCCTGATAGCCCGGCAGACTGAACGCCTTGAGCAGTAGCGACGGATTAGTGGTGGCGTCCTGCGGCTGGTAGCGGCGAATCGCTTCCAGGTCACCGGTATCGGCCACCACCAGTGAGTGTTGTTTTAACTGCTGTAATTGATCAGCCATATCTAAATCTCCTTGTTGACCGCGTACCTGTCTGTTAATCAGTGTGGCCGTGGCGCTGTTGAAGCGCACTGCAATAACGCGCATACGCCGTCTGGTAAGCTGCCACCCGCGCTGGGTCTGGGTCCGCCTGGGAGTGGGCATCCAAGGTTACCAGCCGTTCACATAGCGCTTCCAGGGTAACGCCTGACGCGCGCTGGTCGCACCACGCTGCCTGGAGGGCCCCGCCCAGCGCGGCGGCATCGGTAATTTCGGGGCAGATCACCTGGGTATCGGTTATATCCGCCACCATCTGGCGCCACACCGCGCTCTTGGCGCCGCCGCCAATCAGGCGAATCTGGCTGGCGCCGGCGGTCAGATCCCCGAGCAGCTCAAGGCCATAGCGCAGCCCGAATGTCGCCCCTTCCATCACCGCCCGGCATAGATTGGCCTGGGTGGTATTGAGGCTGGTCAGGCCGAGGAAATCCGCCGAGGCTTCCGGCAGCATGGGTACCCGCTCGCCGTTGAAAAACGGCAGCACGGTCACGCCTTCCGCGCCGATGGGCGCACTCGCCACGCGCTGGCCAAAGGCGTCTAGATCCAGACCAAACAGCTCGCGCACCCGGGTAGTCGCCGAGGTGACGTTCATGGTGCAGATCAACGGCAGCCACCCGCCGGTGCTCGAGCAGAAATTGGCGACCATGGCATTGTCGAGGACCACCGGCGCAGGCGAATACGCACACACCGTGCCCGATGTCCCCAAGCTTAACGTAATCAGCCCCGGGGTAATATTGCCGGTGCCAATCGCCCCCAGCATATTGTCCCCGCCGCCGGAGGACACCACGACGTTATCAGATAACCCCAGTTCAGCAGCCACAGCGCTTTGCACCACGCCGGCGGGCTCATGGGCCTCGAGCAGTCGCGGCAGCACACGCTTCGGGTCCAGCTCGGGGGCGATTTCGGCGAACACATCCAGCCGCCAACGGCGCCTCAGGGTGTCGAAGTAGCCGGTGCCGGACGCATCGCCTGCCTCGGTCACGCGGTTGCCGGTCAGCCAGAAATTGAGGTAATCGTGAGGCAGCAACAGGCTGTCAATACGCGCGTAGGCATCGGGGTGGTGATCGCGCAGCCATGCCACCTTGGAGGCGGTATAGCCGGTCTGCAGCACCAGGCCGAGCTTCTCCAGGCAGCCGGCTTCACCGCCCAGGCGGGCGACAAGATCGCTATTGTGAGCGCTGGTTTCGGTATCGCACCATAGCTTGGCCGGATACACCGGCACACCGTCAGCGTCCAGCGCCACCATGCCGTGCTGCTGGCCAGAAACCCCGATACCGCGCACCTGCCCGGCGTCGACACCCGCGCGCTCCAGGGCTTCAAAGAAGGCGCCCTTCAGGGCGGACAACCATTCGCTTGGGGCCTGCTCGCGGCGGCCGTGCTCGCCTTCGTCGAGATGGTGAGGACGGCTAGCCTCGCCGCGGATCAGGCCTTGCTCTACATCTACCACCACCACTTTGGTACTTTGCGTGCCACAATCGACGCCGATATACATCACTTAATTCCTTTGGACGAGACCAGATCCTCAAGCGTAGCGCGTGCGCCGCGATCGTGCAGCGATGCAAGCGCCGCCAGATAGGCCGCCAGGAAGCGCGGCTGGTCGGCCAGATCGCCGAACAGCTCGCGATTTTCGACGAACGCCGTAGGCCGAGTGCGGTTCTGGGCGGCAATCTCCATCAGCGAGGTTTTCAGGCGATCGACGATGTCGATGGGCTCACCCTGCTCGTCCCGGCCTTCGGCGTAGCGGGCCCAGCTGGCCACCACCGCGGCGCTGCGGCGGATTTCGCCGCCCTGCGCCAACTGCTGACGAATCACCGGCACCAGCCACTTGGGGATCCGGTCGGAGCTTTCCGCGCACAGCCGGGCCAGGGTGTCCTTGATCTGCGGATTGGCAAACCGCTCAATCAGCGTCATCCGGTAGTCCTCAAGATCAACGCCGGGTACCGGCGAAAGCGTAGGCGAGCCCTCTTCGCGCATGTAGCCGAGCAAGAAATCCACGAACAGCGGGTCCTGACACACCTCATGAGCGTAACGGTAACCGGCCAGATAGCCAAAGTAGGTGAGCGCCTGGTGGCTGGCGTTGAGCAGCCGCAGCTTCATGAGCTCGTAGGGTTCAACGTCATCCACGATTTGAACGCCCACTTTATCAAACGCCGGGCGACCAAGCGGGAAGTGGTCTTCCAGCACCCACTGCGTAAACGGCTCGCATACCACCGGCCAGGCGTCATCGATACCGAAATGCGCCGCCAGTTCGCTGATATCCGTCTCAGACGTGACTGGGGTAATGCGATCCACCATGGCATTGGGGAACGCCACTTCGTCGGCCAGCCAGGCGCCCAGCGCCGGATCACGGGCCTGGGCATAGGCACTGAACATCCGCTTGGCCACATCGCCGTTGCTTTGTATGTTGTCGCAGGACATCACCGTGAAAGGCGCGATACCGCGCTCCCGACGACGAACCAATGCTTCTACCACCAAGCCAAAGCTGGACGAGGGCTGGGTAGGATTCGCCAAATCGTCGCGTATTTGAGGATTATCCAGGTCAAATTCGCCGGTCACTGGATGGAAATTGTAGCCGCCTTCGGTAACCGTCAACGACACGATACGAATCGCCGGGTCGGCCATTTGCTCGATCACCGCCTCGGTAGCCTCCGGCGCAAACAGGTAGTCGACCATGCTGCCAATCACCCGCGGCTCATACTGGCCGTCAGGGTGTTTGACGACCAGCGTGTAAAGATGATCCTGCGCGGCCAACGCCTGCTGCATGCGCTTGTCGCCGGGCATGACGCCGACCCCGACGATGCCCCAGTCCAGCGCTTCGCCCTGGTTCATCAGGCCGTCCAGGTACATGGCCTGGTGGGCACGGTGAAAGCCGCCGACACCAATATGCACGATGCCGGGGGTGACGGCGCTGCGGTCATAGTCGGGGGTGGCAATGGGGGAGCCTAGTGTGCCCACATTGTGATTATTGAGTTGGGTCATTATCGCTCTCCAGGTTAGTCCTAGGGTATGACGGGCTAACGCCAATACTGATCCGGTGAAAAACTGCACGTTTTCACCAGTTGGGCGTTGAGCATGTCTTTTTGATGGGTGCGCTCCAGGGCCCCAGCGCGGTCTTGGCCCATGGCCAACCAGCGGGCCACCAAGCGTTGGACGAGGACGTCGTCTTCAACGTCGAGCATCAGCGTCCAATCAAACAAGGGCCGCAGGTCACGCCACCCGGGGCGGTCGAGCAACAAGTAGTTGCCCTCGACAATCACGATGCGCTGCTCGGTGGTGATCAGCCGTCCACCGGCCCGCGCCAGGTCCAGCGGACGGTCGAAGACCGGCACCGCAACCGGCCTGTCGGCGCAGCGGATGCGCTCCAGATCCACGCGCAGGCCATCCACGTCGAAGGTATGCGGCGCGCCCTTGAGCGGCAGCTGCGACTCGCCGATCACGGCGTTATCGAAGTGGTAACCGTCCATCGGCACCACCCCGGCCTGCCCCGGCGCCTGGCGATTGATTGCCGCGCAAAGCTGCTCGCTGCGATAGGACTTGCCCGCCCCCGGCGGGCCTGCCAGCGCCACCATGTAGCGCGGCAGGTCGGTGGCCGCCTGAATAATCTGGCGGCTCAGGGTGTCAAGATCAGTCGTCATGGCAGATCAACTCATCCAATTGCCGCCATCGACATTAAGCGTCTGGGCGACCACGTAGTCACTGTCCTGGCTGGCCAGGAAAACCGCCGCCCCGGTATGGTCTTCCGGTAATCCCATGCGGCCAAACGGCACGGCCTCGCCAACCAGGCGTTTTTTCTCGCCTAGCGGACGGTTTTCATAGCGGGCAAACAGGGCATCGACGTCTTTCCACATCGGCGTATCGACCACGCCGGGCGCAATACCGTTGACGTTGATACCGTGCTTGATCAAATCCAGCCCGCAGGACTGGGTAAGGCTGATCACCGCCGCTTTGCTGGCGCAGTAAACGCTTACCAGCGCTTCGCCCCGCCGCCCCGCCTGGGAGGCCATATTGATGATTTTGCCACCCTGCCCCTGATCGACCATGGCCTTGGCGACCGCCTGCAGGGTGAAAAACATACCTTTGGTGTTAACGGCGAATTGCTTATCGAAGCTCGCCTCGGTGACTTCAAGCACCGGCGCCATATCAAACACCGCCGCGTTGTTCACCAAAATATCGATACGCCCCATACGCTCGCGAACCTTTACCACCATCGCGTCTATCGACGCTGCATCGCAGACATTCAGCTCAACGCCCAGTACTCGCTCAGCGTCCACGTCCTGACGCAGCAGGCTAACCGCCTCATCGATCGCCGCCGTGTCGATATCGGCGACGACCACGCGGGCCCCTTCGGCCAGGTAACGCTGGGCGATTGCCAGCCCGATGCCTTTTGCCCCACCGGTCACTACGGCGACGTTATTGGTTAGCTTCATGTCTATCTCCCACACTGATAAGACCTTGCCATTCATTAACCAGGTCATTTAGCCCCTGCATATGAGACAAGATGCGCCAGGCACCCGCCTGACGAAGCCGCTCCGACTGCCCGTCATCCACATGACTGGCGCCCACAAACCCAATCACCCACATGCCTGCTGCAGTGGCCGCCGTGACGCCCGCCACGCTGTCTTCGACCACTAGACAGTTACTGGGGGCTTCGCCCAGTGTGGTGGCCGCCAACTGATAAAGCGCGGGATCTGGCTTGGGATGTTCCACTTGCTCCGCGGTAAAAATCGGCACATCACCGAGGGCAGCGTCCAGCCCAGTACCCGACAGCGAGGCCAGCACCCGACAGCGACGACTGTTGGAAACCACCGCCTTGGGCAGCGTCACCGCCCGCACCGCCACCTCGGCACCATCAATCGCGGTTAGTTCGCGGGCCAACCTCGCCTCGATGGCGGTGTCGACCCGCTCCGCGGCATTGACGGGTAACGGGTAGACGCTTAACTGTTCGGCGTGGCGCAGAATATTGGCAGTGGTCATGCCCAATGCCTGGCCAAGCGACTGCTCAATATCAATGTCCGGCAGCCAGCGGCTCAGATGTTCCGCCAAGGTGCCCTCGGCCAAGGCTTCGCTATCGACCAGCACGCCATCGCAGTCGAAAATAAGCGCCGTCATGCGGACGCCTCGGGAGAGGCGTCTTCACCGTTGGCGCGATTGTCCCCGCGTGTGAGCCCAGCCAGCGGATGCTGCTGCAGACTCGGCAGGGCCATACCGTCAGCGTCAAACAGGTGCGCTCGCTCGGGGGCAAAGCCAAAGCGCACCGTATCGTTAACCCGGTACGCCACATCGCCATCGGCCATGATGGTGATGAGCTGTTCGTCCGTCTTGACGTAGAGCGAGGTTTGGCCGCCTAGACGCTCCAGCACCTGTATTTGCCCGACCAACGGCCCTTGCTCGTCAAGCACCAGGTGCTCGGGCCGGATACCCAGCTCCAGGGCGGCGTCGTTACTCAGGTGCTGACCGTCTACCGGCACTTGGCGCTCGCCGCCGCCAGGCATCCGAATACTCACCCCGCTAGGCGTAACGTCAACCAGCGTGACGTCAAGAAAGTTCATCTTGGGCGAACCGATAAAGCCCGCCACGAACCGGTTTTGGGGATGGTGATATAGCGCCATGGGCGAGCCCACCTGCTCGACCACCCCATCGCGCAGCACGACGATTTTATCCGCCATGGTCATGGCTTCGATCTGGTCGTGGGTCACGTAGATCATCGTGGCGTCGAGTTCGTCGTGCAGGCGCGCAAGCTCAATGCGCATCTGCACGCGCAGCGCCGCATCCAGGTTGGAAAGCGGCTCATCGAACAGGAAAATACTCGGGTTGCGGACAATCGCGCGGCCAATAGCCACGCGCTGGCGCTGGCCGCCGGAAAGCGCTTTGGGCTTGCGGTCGAGCAGCGGCTCAAGCTGCAGAATTTTGGCGGCTTCCAGCACTTTGGCCCGGCGCTGCTCTTTAGGCACCTTTGCCAGGCGCATGCTAAAGCCCATGTTGTCTTCCACCGTCATGTGCGGGTAAAGCGCGTAGCTCTGGAACACCATGGCGAGGCCGCGATCAGCGGGGCCCACTTCGTTCATCCGCTGGCCGTCGATCAAGATATCGCCGTCTGTGGCGTTTTCCAGACCGGCAATCATGCGCATCAAGGTGGACTTACCACACCCGGAAGGACCAACAAACACCACAAACTCGCGGTCATTGACGTCCAAATCAATGCCTTTGATGACCTCGGTGTCGCCAAAGCGCTTGGTAATATTATTCAGTTGTAAGGTTGCCATAGGAAAACTCCTTTACTTGACGGCACCGAAAGTCAGCCCGCGCACCATTTGTTTTTGGGTTAGCCAGCCGAAAATTAAGATCGGCGCGATCGCCATCGTCGAGGCCGCCGACAGCTTGGCCCAAAAGAGCCCTTCGGGGCTTGAGAACGAGGCAATATAAGCGGTTAGCGGAGCCGCCTTGGACGAGGTGAGATTGAGGCTCCAGAAGGCTTCATTCCAACTTAAGATGACCGACAACAGCCCCGTGGAAGCAATGCCCGGCAGGGTCAGCGGTAACAGCAAAAAGAACACCTCTTGCAGCGTTGAGGCGCCGTCCATGCGTCCGGCTTCGAGAATGTCTTTGGGCATATCTTTGAAAAAGGTATAAAGCATCCACACCACGATCGGCAGATTCATCAGCGTATAGATGATGATCAACCCGGTTCGCGTATCCAAAAGCCCTGTGCTGCGATAAATCAGGTAAATGGGCACCAGCACCCCGACCGACGGCAGCATTTTGGTCGAGAGCATCCATAGCAGGGTGCCCTTGGTGCGTTTGGTCGGTAAAAAGGCCATCGCATAGGCCGATGGAATGGCGATCAGAAGCGCCAGCAGCGTCGAGCCAAAGGCGACAGCGACGCTGTTAAGCGCGAAGCGTGCATAGCCAGAGCGCGCCTGCACCGCCTGGTAGCTTTCCAGGGTGGGCGAAAAAATCAGCGTCGGATCGGCAATCGCCGCCGACTCGGTTTTAAAGCCGGTTAATATCATCCAGAAGATGGGGAAGAAAATCACCAGCGCCACCGACCAGCCGAAGACCGCCAGCAGCACTCTTTTACTCGCAGCCGAGCGCCACGGGGACGCGCTGTTAGAGGAACGTAAGCTTGTCATAACAAGTCTCCTAAGACACTTACGTGCCGGTTAGTCTTCCAGGTTTTTGGCCACCATACGGACCAGGAAGATAGCGACGATATTGGCGAGAATGATCGCAATTACCCCACCGGCTGAAGCGGTACCCACGTCGAAATCGAGCAACGCGCGGATGTAAATCAGATAGGCCAAGTTCGTCGTAGCAAGCCCTGGCCCGCCGGACGTGGTCACGAAAATTTCCGCAAAGATGGTCAGCAGGAAGATCATTTCGATCATGATCACCACGCTGATAGCACGCTTGAGATGGGGCAGCGTGATAAAGAAGAAAATGGCGACGGGGCCAGCGCCGTCCATACGCGCGGCTTCAACCTGGTCTTCATCCAGTGACTGCATGGCGGTGAGCAGGATCAGCAGCGCAAACGGTAGCCACTGCCAGGCGACAATAATCACAATCGAGGTTAACGGCAGCGACGAAAACCAGTCCAACGCGGGCAGCCCGAATGACTCCGCGAGCCAAGCCAGCACGCCGTTGGATGGATGCATCATCATGTTTTTCCACACCAAGGCGCTGACGGTGGGCATGACGAAAAACGGCGAAATCGCCAGCACGCGGGCAATGCCCCGCCCGGCGAAATCTTGTTGAAACAGCACGGCCAGTAGCGTGCCGCCCACCACGGTAATCGCCAACACCCAGCCGACCAGCAGCAGGGTGTTGCCCATCGCCGCCCATAGCGACGGATCGGTCAGTAAATACTCATAGTTTTCGAACCCGACAAAGCCAGTCACTTCAGGCATTAACAGGTTATAGCGCTGCAGCGAAAACCATATCGTCATGCCGAGCGGCACAATCATCCACAGCAGCAAGAGCGTCACAGCGGGTGCTTGAAGCGACAGCGTTCTTAGCCCGCCGACGGTACGGCCGGAAGCACGTGTTTTAGTCATGGAAGTACCTGCCAGAAAGCACAAGGAAAGACGCCTGAGCCTATTGGCTCAGGCGTTAACAGCGTTAGTCCAGGTAACCCGCCCGTTGCATGGCGCGTTCAGTGGCACGCTGGGCGCTGTCGAGCGCCTGTTCCACCGAGACATCACCCGTTAGCGCGGAAGAGATGGTCTGGCCAACCTGGGTGCCAATCGACTGGAACTCAGGAATGCCGACGAACTGCACACCAATGTAAGGATTGGGTTCCAGAGTTGAGTCGGTTGGGTCGGCCTCCTGAATCGCCTTGAGCACAAAGTCGGCAAACGGCGCGGCGTCGGTATAGCGCTCATCTTCGTAAGTCGATTTACGCGTGCCGGGAGGTACGCTGGTCCAGCCTTCAGTTTCACCCACCAGCTCGATATATTCTTCAGAGGTGGCCCAGGTAACAAACTTCTCCGCAGCCTCCTGGTTCTCGGAAGACGCCGGGATGGCTAGCGCCCAGGACCATAGCCAGTGGGAGCCTTTAGGCGTTTCGGCTACCGGTGCAGGGGCATAGCCAAGGCTGTCCGCCACTTCTGACTCATCTGGGTCGTACAGCTTGCCCGCCGCTGAGGTGGCATCGACCCACATGCCGCAGTTACCGCGTGAGAACAGCGCCAGGTTTTCGTTAAAGCCGTTGGAGCTGGCACCTGAAGGACCGTAATCATTAAGCAGGTCAACGTAGAACTGGATGGCCTCTACCCAAGCATCGGAGTTCAGTTCAGGGTTCCAATCCTCATCAAACCAGCGACCGCCGAAGGTGTTCACCAAGGTGGACACAAACGCCATGTTTTCGCCCCAGCCAGGTTTACCGCGCAGGCAGATACCGGCTAGACCGTCTTCCATGCCGTCCAGTTTGCCCGCCCATTCGCGAACTTCTTCCCAGGTGGGCTCATCGGTCATCTCGATGCCCGCTTCCTCGAACAGGTCCTTGCGGTAATACATCATCGAGCTTTCAGCGTAAAACGGCAGCGCATGGAGCGTGTCGTCATGGCTAAGACCATCGCGGACCGAGGTCAGCAGATCGTCTTCGTTGTAATCGTCGGGCAGGTTGTCAAGCGGTGACAGCCAGCCGCGTTCAGCCCAGATCGGCACTTCATAGGTACCGATGGTCATCACGTCGAACTGACCACCTTCGGTGGCAATGTCGGTGGTCATGCGCTGACGCAGCACGTTTTCCTCTAGCACCACCCAGTCCAGGGTAATGTCGGGGTGCGCCTCTTCGAATTCATCGGTAAGGCTTTGCATGATAACCATGTCGTTATTGTTGACCGTGGCAACGGTCAGCTCGGTTTCCGCTTGAACCTGACCAGCAAAGGCGATGGCTGCCGCTAGGCTGGTAAGTGGTAAGTGACGTGCGAGTCGCATAAAGCACTCCTGTTGGCTATGTGTTGGCATTGTTGTCGCCAGACGTTTTACAACTTGATCTCATTGATCATCAATCGAACAAATGATCGTACTTAAACCAAAAAAAAGCAAAGCCTCAGACCTTAGACTTTACGCTAATTAATCAGAAAAACAGCATGTTGCACTGCAGAATCCCGGCCTCATAGCGCCCCTAACCCTTCTGCATTGACAATATGCCGAGCCGCCATCTCATCTGTAACCAAGCCCTTTAGCCAGTTGCCCTTCAGGGCTGCATGAATAGCAGGGGCTTTGTCGCGCCCGCCTGCAATCGCCACCATCAGGTGCTTACCAAAGCGTTCAAGGGGCAAGCTTGTGACCCGTCGGGTAATCGAGCAATCGATCACATCGCCCTGCCGATTAAGCGGCCAGCCCAGCAGTTCGCCCACCGCCTCTAGGCCAAGCAGCTCATCGAGTTCGCTTTCACTAATAAAGTGGTCTTGAAACAACGTTGCCTGACGGTCGATACGTCCCACACCAATAAACGCCGCCTCCGACTCTCTAGCCACATCGGCAATCGCCTTGAACAAGCGCTGCGACAGCATGGCCTGCTTCTCGGCCAGCGACTCGGCCACCACCGGGGCGGGCAGCAAGAAGCGTTCACCGCCGGTTTTATCCGCTAGCACCATCACCGCGTCGTAGCGGTTGGCAGAGCCGTCCCGGGCGACGTTGCCCACCAGCGAGACAAATCGGTGCTGGGGGCGTTCAACGCGGCTCAGCGCTTCTACCGCCGCACGCACAGAACGGCCTGTGCCCAACGACAACGTCAGCGGCTCACTACGCTCAACGAGTCTTGAAAGCCGCTCTGCCCCAGCCACTGCCAAGTAGTAAGCTGCACTTTCAGGCGCGTGGCTATCAGCCGGCACCACATCACAGTAGGCGAGCCCAAAGCGCTCACGCAGTGCACTACCCAGCGCCATGCAGGTGGAAATCGGGTGGTCGATATGCACCTTTACCAGACCTTCCTGGCGTGCCAAGGCCAGCAATCGCTGCACCCCCGGCCTTGAGACGCCCAGTTGGGTGGCAATGTCATCCTGCGTCATGCCGCCAACATAGGACATCCACGCCGCCCTGGCCGCCTGATCTATTTTTACCTCGAATTTATCCATTCACCGGCTCGCTACCCAGGTGGTTAAATCGTCATCATACAAAGCAAACGAGGCGACCAGAAGTCGCCTATTCGCTAATATGACAGTAGCGCAACCATACACCATGGCGAAATCAAGAGGCGTTAACCTATGTATAAACTGGCATTTTTTGTTCCCACCGAGGAAGCGGAAAGCGTCAAAGAGGCCGTGTTTGAAACCGGCGCGGGGCGCATTGGCGACTACGAGGCCTGCTGTTTCCAGACCCAGGGCACAGGTCAGTTCCGCCCGCTCGAGGGGTCAGACCCGCATATCGGCCAGGTAGGGGAGCTTGAGTTCGTTGATGAACTCAAGATTGAGCTAGTGTGCAGTGACGACCATATTCAGGCCGCCATTGCAGCGTTAAAACTGGCGCACCCGTATGAAGAAGTCGCCTACGACGTTTGGGCGCTGGCGGATTTATAGCCCGCTTATCAGGCGCTACCGGCGTAGCGCTCGCGGTCTTCGGGGTTAATCGCGCTAATATGCAGCGGATACTCATGACGCACGCGGTCAGCATAAAAGTGCCGCAGGGTTTGCTCAATCGTCGGGAAAGCGAGCTCATCCCAGGGGATTTCGTGCTCCTCGAATAACGCTACTTCGAGGCTTTCTGGCCCGGCGTTGAAGCCACCGGTCAGTTCCGCCCGAAAAATCATATAAACTTGATTGATGTGCGGTAAGTCGATCAGCGTGTAGAGGTTAGCTAACGCCACCTCGGCGCAGGCCTCTTCGCGGGTCTCGCGAGTGGCGGCCTGTTCAGTGGTTTCGGCATTTTCCATGTAGCCCGCTGGCAGGGTCCAATACCCTCGACGCGGTGAAATGGCGCGCTTGCATAGCAGCACCTTGGTACCGCTAATGGGTAATGTCCCCGCGACAATGCGCGGGTTTTGATAATGGATGGTGCCGCAGGCATCGCACAGATAGCGCGGGCGGTCATCGCCTTCAGGAACGGCAAAACGCACGTTATTGCCACACTGGCTGCAAAAGTTCATCGCGATTTCTCTACGGCTGCTGGGGAAAAGGAAACAACGCTTAGGGATGCTCCATGTTAGAGACACTTCGCAAACGTCTGCAACAACTCTCGCCTCAACGGCTAGACCACGTTGTGATGCCGGAAGCGGCCGTTTTGTTACCTATTGTCGAGCGCCCCACCCCCACATTGCTGTTTACCCGGCGCGCCAGACACCTCAGTACGCATAGCGGACAAGTGGCGTTTCCTGGCGGTAAGCGAGAGGCGTATGATCGCGATCTTTACGCCACGGCGCTGCGTGAGGCCCAGGAAGAAATTGCGCTTGACCCAAGCGATGTCAGAGCGGTGGGCCGTTTATCCGATGTGATCTCACTACACGGCATTCGGGTAACCCCCTGGGTGGGCATTATTCCACCCGACCTCCCCCTGGTGGCAGACCCGGGTGAGTTAGACGCCATTTTCGAGGTACCGCTTAGCCATTTTCTGGACGACCAGCGCACTCATACCGATGTCATTACGGTGGATGGCGTCGCCCACTACGTGCCCAGCTATCAAGTAGACGGTCATGTTATTTGGGGGCTGTCTGCGATGATGCTAGTGGAATTGCTGGCCGAAGGTTTTGGGATGCAAATTGACCTTTACCAACGACCGGTCGGCGCGCTGCGCCATTACCCAGCACGCAAAAGCCCCCAAACGTCGTCATCCCCTCGTTCAACGCCTGTGAGACCCAACGAATGACCCCAAGCGTGTGTTTATCGCCTTCTTTACTGGCACCCGCCACTCAAGTCGCGCTGGTGGATGCGCTGGTTGAGCAAGGCTGGTACGTCGGTAAAGGCGTTATTGATCTCGACCTGTGCCATGCCCTTCATCACGAGCTCCATCACATGGCCGCGCATAATGTGCTTGATGAGGCGGGCATTGGCCGCGGCCAGCAGCACCATCTGCGCAAGGACATCCGTGGCGACGCCATTCATTGGCTCGACCGCGCAAGCGAAGCCCAGCGGCGCTATTTAATGACCATGGAAGAATTACAGCAGGCGCTCAACCAAGCGCTGTTTTTGGGGTTGTTTGAGTATGAAGCCCATTTTGCTCACTACCCGCCAGGGGCGTTTTATCAGCGCCATGTGGACAGCTTTCGCGGAAGAGCCAACCGCGTGATCTCAACGGTGGGCTACCTGAACCCTGATTGGCCTACCGATGGCGGCGGCGAAATGGTGCTGTATCACCCGGATGCCCCTGACCAGGAAGTCGCCCGTGTGATGCCGGAGGCAGGTACCTTTGCCTGTTTTATGTCGGAGACCATCCCCCACGAGGTGCTCCCCACCCACCAGCCACGCGCCAGCATTGCGGGCTGGTTTCGGCGCAATGCCTCTATGGGCGGGGTTTTGGACCCGGCGCGCTAGTCATTCAGCAGGCACCCCATTAAAAACGCCCTGGCGAATGCCAAGGCGTTACGATCTAAGGCAGCTTGTGATTCAAGCTTGGTCAAATCATTGCCATCGAAGGCTCAGTTCTTGAGCTTGGCCGTCATGCTGATGTCGGCGTTGAGCACTTTGGAGACGGGGCAATTGGCCTTGGCCGTTTCTGCCGCTTCTTTAAAGGTCGCGTCATCAGCACCGTCTACCTGGGCCTCAACGTCCAGATGAATTTTCGAAATATCGAACCCAGCATCGCTCTGGGAAAGCGTCACCTTGGCGCTGGTCTCGATGGAGGTGGCCGTTAAATCTTTTTCACCCAGCACCATCGACAAAGCCATGGAGAAACAGCTGGCGTGAGCCGCACCGATTAACTCTTCTGGATTGGTGCCTTTTTCATCTTCAAAACGTTTTTTAAATGAATAACTAGCGTCGAGGACGCCGCTTTCAGTGGCGACGTGGCCACGGCCGTCTTTCAGTCCACCTTCCCAACGTGCGCTTGCTTTACGATCCATGAATAGCTCCTTTCGCGTCAAAAGTCAGGTTGTTGATGGAGCCGCTGTTTGTCTGCGACTACCTACCCAGAGTAGCTGATTTTTGTCGCCCTGCCGACAAGCTAGGTTCCATTGCCGGTAAGACGGTCGTAAGCTTATCGGCCTTATGCCACCACTTTTGCGCAAGGATTTGCTATGTCGTCGGCAGATGCGTTGAGATTGATGCTGCTGTCCTCTCTTTGGGGATTATCGTTTATTTTTATGCGCGTTGCCGTGCCTGAATTTGGCCCGATTCCGCTGATTCTGGTGCGCATGGGGGTAGGCGCGCTGCTGCTGATACCGTTTTTACTCAGCGTTCACTATTTGCGCTTGATATGGCAGCACAAGGGCCCGCTACTGTTACTTGGCATTATCAACCACGTCCTGCCCTTCTCGCTGCTGGCCTTGGCCACGACCCGCCTGGAAGCGGGGTTCACCTCGCTGATCAATGCCACTACACCGATTTTTACCGCGCTTATCGGGGCATTATTTTTTGCCACGCCAATCATTCGCCAGCAGTACTTGGGGCTAGCGCTGGCGCTGGCGGGCGTTTATGTACTGTCGGCGAACCGCCTCGACTTCGCAGTCGGCGGCGACGGCTGGTTTATTCTGGCCGTACTGGGCGCAACCTTCTGCTACGGCATTGCCGGTAACTATTCGAAAACCCGCTTGAGCCATCTACCCAGCCGCGTGTTAGCCGCCGGTAGCTGTGCGATGTCAGCGCTCGTGTTACTGGTACCGGGGATGTTGTGGTGGCCAAGCGACCCCATTTCCCCGTTGGCATGGGGCAACGCGCTGGCGCTTGCCATGCTCAGCACCACGCTGGCGTTTTTACTTTACTTTGGTTTGCTCTCAAGCGCTGGCGCCACTGCCACCTCCACTGTGACGTTTCTGGTGCCGGTCAGCGCGCTGCTTTGGGGCTACCTGCTACTAGGCGAGACACTCAGCCTGCAAATTATCGCGGGTATGCTGATCACGCTATTGGGCACGGCGATTGCCACACGCCTGCTGCGTATCAGGCGTCGCGCTCGCGTGCCTCAAGCGCCGCCCCCACCTGGATAGTCTCGCCATCACCCTTGGTCAAGGTAGCATTCTGGCCAAAGTGAGCGCCTTTCAAGGTGGGTTGGGTATTCAGCGCCAGCAAGGTTTTCAGCGGCTCGGCGGGTTCAGGAATAACCGCCGTTTGCTGGTCAATGGTGGTAATTTTGCAACGCTTGCAGGGTTTACGCAGCGTAAACTGAAATGCCCCCGTTGATTCGGTAAGGGTGGCCCAGCGGTCTTCGGCCCACGGGGTATCGGTCTCGATCACCACGTTGGGCCGAAAGCGACTCATCGGCACGGGCGCGTGGTCGCCCGATACCAACGCCTCGTTCAAGGCGTCAAGCGAGCCGGTGGTGGTCAGTAAAAAGGGATAGCCGTCGGAGAAATAGGTGTGCGCCGCTCCACCCTCAAGAAAATCCTCTTCGACAGCACGGGTAAACTCAGTGGCAAAGCGCACTAAGCTAATCCCTTGAGCCTGCTCACCGAGCGCGGCCTCGAGCCAACGCGATACCTCTGGGCCTTCCGGCAGCGCTTTGCAGTGGTCGTCCCAAACGCTAACCAGCCGTATATTGCCCTCAGGCTCTTCAAGCGGTACAGCGAGCGGCTCCATCGCCGGGTGCGAAAGCACCAAGGCATTTTCGGTAAGCGCAACCCCAACGGTGGCTAAGACAGGAAGCTGGCGCTGGGTAACAAACCGCTGCCGAGCGTCGACCAACATCCAACGACGATCCCAGGCCAGCCCGTGCTCGTTTAGTCTGGCGTGCTCAACGCGGATGCCCTGCAGCGATTTCACGGGATAAACGTTTAACTGAGTGATCTTCACAGCATAGTGCCCCTGTGCAAAAAACTTTACTCTAGTCAGTTGTCGTAAGCGACGCCAGGCGATGCAGCTGGCGAAAGCGTTTTTCCTGCTTCAATGGCATAGCCCAGGTCAATCACCGTTTGCTTAACCGGCTCTCCATTGATGCGGGCTAGCAAAGCCTCGGCAGCCGCTTTACCGATAGCCTGGCGGGGCGTGATCACACTGGCGAGCCTCGGGGTCATCGCCTGGCCAACGTCGTGGCCGTGAAAACCGGCAATCGCCATTTGTTCGGGCACCTTGATACCCCGACGCTGGCATTCAAAATAGGCCCCCACTGCGACGTCATCGTTCGTACAGAAGATCCCATCGGCGGAGGGATACTCGGCCATTATCTGCTCCAGCAGCGCCGCCCCCACGGTGTAAGACGACCGCTGACTGCTATACAGCGTCACCGGGGTTAGACCATGGAGCTGCATGGCCTCACGATAGCCCTGTTCACGTTGCCGGGTACGCTCGTCAAGCCGCACTGCCAGGTAAATAACTTGTCGCCGACCGCGGCGGATCATCTCGCTGACCATATCGAAAGCCGCGCTGACGTTGTCGTAGCCTACCGCCTGCTGCAGCGGCGCTTGACGGGTATCCATGATCTCGACAATTGGAATACCGGCGGTTTCTAGCATCCGCACGCTGCGGGCGGTGTGTTCGCGGTCGGAAAGAATCACGCCGTCCACGTTGTAGGACAGCAACGAGGCCAGGCTGCGCTCTTCAAATTCAGGGCTATAGCCATAGTGGGACAGCATCAGGTGATAGCCGGCCGGCTCGGTCAGCGCTTCGATGCCGACGATGACGTCGGCAAACACCTGGTTAGTGAGCGACGGCACCAACACGCCAATGGAGTGACTGGTCGCCCTGGAAAGCAAATCGGGGGCACGATTAGGGATATAGCCGACCTGCTCTGCCATGGAAAATATCTGTTCGCGCAAGCCTGCTGACACCGTTTCGGGGTCGCGCAGGCAGCGGCTCACCGTCATTTTGGTAGCACCAACGCGATCCGCGATATCCTGCAAGGTGGGGCGTTTTTTTTTCAAACGAGGCGCCTTCTAAGCAAGTGTCAGGGGCCTTAGACTAGCGAAGCCTTGGCCCCAAGGCGATACCCGCTTAGTGGGAGGGCTTAGCCGACGCGGGCAGCGTGGCGATAAACTCGCGCACAATTTGGCTGGGCGTTAACGCAATTGAGAGGCTAACCGCTTCAGATTGCCCCGGCGGTTCCAGATCAGCCAACTGGCTTGCCAACATCGTATCCCCCTTAAAAAAGTGGCCCGCCCGCGTGGTAAGCCGCTCGCGGAGCAGGTCACGACTTCCTTCCAGATAAAGAATACCCAACGCTGGATCCCCTACCCGCAGGCGGTCACGGTAGCGTTTTTTCAGCCCCGAACAAGCAATCACTAGCGAACGGTCCTGACGGCAATACTCGGCGAACAAGCCTGCGAGTGTGTCCAGCCATTCGCGCCGATCATCATCGTTAAGCGGTGTTCCGCTGGCCATTTTGGCCACATTGGCGGGTGAATGATGATCGTCACCGTCAATAAAAGTCGCACCCAACGTGGCCGCCAGCTGTTGTCCTATATGAGACTTACCCGAGCCAGACACGCCCATCACTAGAATACGTTGAGAAGCACTTCCCATCCTGACGCTCCACTTAATTGCCGCGCACAGCGGTGAGATCAGGGAGCCAGGTTACCACGCCAGGAAACGCAATCAGGATCACCAGTACGACCAGTAACGCAGCGTAGTACGGCAACATGGCACGCACCAAGGACTCCATTGACACCTTGCCAACCCCACAACCCACGTAAAGGCAGGTGCCCACCGGCGGCGTTAAGAGACCAATACCCAACACAAACGACATCAGCACGCCAAAGTACACCGCGTCTACGCCCACCGAGGTCACAATCGGGGCCAGCATGGGTGCCATAATTACCATGGCTGGGGTCAGGTCCATCACAAAGCCGACCAGCAGTAGCAAAGCCGCCACAATCAGCAGTAACAAGAATGGATCCTGGGTAATCGCCTGCACCTGGGTGACCAGGGTTTGCGGCACCATGTTAATGGTTAAAAACCAGGCGATAACGGTGGCAAACGCCAGCAACATCATGACCATACCGGTAAGGCGTGCGGTACGAATCAACATTCCGCCCAGCTCTTTCACGCTGAACTCACGGTACACCAAAACAGAAATGGCCAGCGCGTAAAGCAATGCAGCCACCGCCGCTTCTGTGGCAGTAAACACACCACCGATAATGCCACCGATGACGATCACTGGCAGCACCAGCGCCAGCCAGGCATCCTTGAAGGCTTTCCAGAGGACATCCCAACGGAAGGCCCGCACCCCGCCACCATCCTTAGAAGCCATGATGAATGTCGTCACCATTAGCGCAAAACCTATCAATAACCCCGGCACGATACCGGCAATAAACAGGCGGCTGATTGAGGTCTCAGTGACAATGCCATAGAGAATCAGCGGAATAGATGGCGGGATAATAATGCCAATCACCGACGACACGGTATTAATCGCGGTGGCATTGGCGGCGGTGTAGCCCTGCTGCTTCATGGACGGGATCATCATCGCGCCCGTGGCCGCAGTATCCGCCACCGCAGAGCCGCTGATGCCGCCAAAGAACATTGAACCGGTGATCGCAACCTGCCCCAGGCCGCCGCGCATAAAGCCGACCAGGGCGCCGGCAAGCTCCATCAAGCGGCGCGCGATGCCACCTTGGCTCATCACCTCACCCACGAGAATGAAGAACGGGATGGCCAGCAGTGGGAAACTATTCACGCCACGAATCGACTGCTCAATCATAATCGACAATGGGATATCGGAAATGACCGCCATCACTACAGCCGCCACTCCTAGCCCGAACGCTATCGGCAAACCTAAAATTATAGATATCAACAAGATTGCTAGAAAAATCCATAGCATGACTTAGTCCCCCTGCCCTGGCTGGCGAATGATGCGAAGACTGACCCACATCCTCCATATCGACACCACAGCGATAAATAAAACGCACAGCACCAGCGAGAGGCTTACCAAGCTGGAAGGTACGCCGAGAATAGCAGAACGGCCAGTGGAGCTCGCCATAACATGGAACCCACCAACCAGCATGACGCCCATCAACCCAGTAATGATCAAATGCTGGATAAAATACAGCACGTGAGCAAAACGCATTGGTAAGCGACGCACCAATGCATCCACCGCAATATGTTCATAACGTGCAAAGGCTGCAGCAGCCCCTACAAACACCAGCCAGATAAACAGCATGCGCGCCAGTTCATCGGCCCAGGGCAGCGAATGATTAAACACCGCGCGACCAATCACATTGCACGACACTGCCACGATAAGCGCTACTAAGATGGCCCCTATCAGGTATTCCATCCCCAGGGTGAGCCAGCGAAATAACACTGGCCCCTGGCGGGTGTCAGTATCCAGCTCTAACTGCTTGCGATTAGGGTCATCCAGGTATACTGAAGGATCCTCAATCACGGGGTCGTTAAGCGGGGTGGTCTGGGAAGTCGTCATGATAACTCCAAGGGTACTGACAACTCGGGCAGGCCAATAGGCCTGCCCGATCACTGGCTGAAGGGAAGGTTATTCGGTGCTATCGTCGACGATCGCCTGGATGTCTTCGATCAGCTCTTCACCAATACGCGGCGCCCACTCTTCGTATACCGGCTGTACCGCTTCCTGGAAAGCCGCCAACTGCTCGTCATCAAGACGGGTGATCTCCATGCCGCGCTCTTCAAGCTGCTCGCGCGACCATTCGTCGTACTCCGCCGACAGCTGAATTTCGTACTCGGCGGACTGACGCGCCGCTTCCATCACCAGTTCCTGATACTCAGGCGCCATTTTGTCCCAGGTACGCTCAGACAGCATCATGATGAACGGCGTGTAAACGTGACGGGTTTCGGTGCCGTAATCCTGCACTTCGTGGAAGTTGGACGTAAGGATGGTGCTCCAGGGGTTTTCCTGACCGTCGACAACGCCTTGCTCCATCGCCGAGAAAAGCTCACCAAATGCCATCGGCGTGGGATTAGCACCCAAGGCTTCCCAGATATCCAGGTGCACCGGGTTTTCCATGGTGCGAACGCTCAGGCCGCGTACATCAAGGCCCGCAACGTCTTCCGGTGTCTCGATCGGACGGTCACTGTTAGAAAGCTGGCGGTAGCCGTTCTCGGAAAATGCCAGCGGCTTCAGGCCGGAGTCTTCAAAGCCTTCCAGCAGCTCCAGTGCCACATCGCTTTGCAGCACTTCGATAGCAGCTTCACGGCTTGGCAACAAAAACGGCAGGTCAAACACAGCCAGTTCTTCGACGTAGCTGGTGGCGGCTGAACTGGAGGGATATGTCATATCCAGCGTGCCGGTCTGCAGCATTTCCAGCATTTGTACGTCGTCGCCCAACTGGCTGTTGGGGAAAACGTTGACGGTGATACGCCCATCGGTGCGCTTCTCGAGAATCTCGCCGAAATACTGGCTGGAAATATACT
The DNA here is from genome assembly GCF_900086985.1 of Halomonas sp. HL-93. Taxonomy (NCBI): domain Bacteria; kingdom Pseudomonadati; phylum Pseudomonadota; class Gammaproteobacteria; order Oceanospirillales; family Halomonadaceae; genus Halomonas; species Halomonas sp. HL-93. The sequence goes on along the minus strand of NZ_LT593974.1, from coordinate 1,249,057 downwards.
GCGGGGAGTTCTCCGACAGGCCAAGGCCCATGCGCAGGGTGTGGGAGCCGTGATCACCCACTACGTCGCCGTCAATCTCCGGCGGGTCGGATAGTTCAGGGCTTTGAGCATGAGCCATACCCATTGTGAGCGTGGTCGCCCCAACCAGGGTCAGCGTGTTGCGCCAAATTGCGGTCATGAAGTGTCTCCAATCGAATCGTTGTTGTTGATCATCTTAGTGGATAGCGAAGACAGCCATCGCTATCGAGGGAAGGTTGCCGGTCACCAACGGTCAGCGCCGCCTTGTTACCGGTAACATTCGATAAGCGAACACTAGCCACCTGCCAGTACACTGTCAAAGCTAATCGGGTAAATTACGACCAAGGTATAGAGCGCTAGCCACCTGACGGTCGATCACGCTACATTAGGGGCACGCATTTTGTTAGGGAGCCTTCATGGCCGACGCCCCGACCTGCAGCGAGCTGGAGCTCGATAACCAGCTTTGTTTCGCGCTCTACTCCACTTCCTTGATGATGACCAAGGTCTATAAACCGCTGCTCAGAGAGTTAGGCCTCACGTACCCTCAATACCTCGCCATGCTGGTGCTATGGCAGGAAGATGGCATTACCGTCAGTACCTTGAGCAAGCGGTTGCTGACTGATCCTGGCTCGGTCACCCCACTCCTTAAACGCCTGGAAGCCGACCAGCTATTGCGCCGGCAGCGCAGCCGCCAGGATGAGCGGGTAGTAGAACTTTTTCTTACCGAACGGGGCCGCACCATGCGTGAACAGGCGCACCACATTCCCAGCTGCGTGATCAACGCCAGCGAACAATCCATCGAAGCACTGACCCAGCTTAAAAACGACCTCGTCAAACTGCGCGATAAGTTACACAACCATCAGTAGCCCGGAGCCATGGTAGGGATCAATATTTTGGGCATTTAACTTGCGCGCAAACTAAAGCTGCACTAAATTATTACTCACGCCAACATTATGTACAGGTTGGGTGAACCCATTTATCGAGCCATTGAGGGAGTTTTGACGATGTCGATCGAAACAATTGCTTACCGTGCACACGCAACCGCCACCGGCGGCCGTGAAGGCAATGCCAAGTCATCTGACGGTGCGCTGGACGTCAAACTGAGCACGCCCAAGGAACTCGGCGGCCCGGGCGGTGACGGCACCAACCCCGAACAGTTATTTGCGGCGGGTTACTCAGCCTGCTTTCTGGGCGCCCTCAAGCATGTCGCCAGCCAGGAAAAGGTCAAGCTTCCGGACGCCACCCAGATCGACGGTCACGTCGGCATTGGCGCGATTCCCACCGGTTTTGGCATCGAAGTCGAGCTGAAAATCAGCTTGCCGGGGCTTGAAAAAGACGTCGCTCAAACGCTGGTCGATAAAGCTCATGTGGTGTGCCCCTACTCCAACGCCACGCGCGGTAATATCGACGTCACCTTGACGCTGGTATAAGGTCAGTAGTCGGCGAACCATCAGCCACCGCTTGCGCATCAAGCGGTGGTTTTGCATTCATAGGAGGGCAAATGAGCGACAACACCTACACCCCACCTCGCGTCTGGAAATGGGAACCCGGCAACGGCGGCAAATTTGCCAACATCAACCGCCCCACGGCGGGTGCGACGCACGACAAGGCCTTGCCGGTCGGCAAGCATCCGCTGCAGCTCTATTCGCTGGCCACCCCCAACGGGGTCAAAGTCACCGTGATGCTGGAAGAGCTGCTGGAAAAAGGCATTAGCGGCGCTGAATACGACGCCCACCTGATCCAGATTGGCGAGGGCGATCAGTTCAGCAGTGGTTTTGTCGAGGTGAACCCCAACTCGAAGATTCCTGCTCTGATGGATCACAGCACTGCGCCTCCCCAGCGGGTGTTCGAGTCCGGCGCTATTCTTCTCTACCTGGCCGAAAAGTTTGACGCTTTCCTGCCCAGCGACCCATCAGCACGCACCGAATGCCTGTCATGGCTGTTCTGGCAAATGGGCAGCGCGCCAATGCTGGGCGGCGGGTTCGGGCACTTTTATGCCTATGCCCCAGAGAGCTACCAGTACCCCATTGATCGCTACACCATGGAAGTGAAGCGTCAGCTGGATGTACTCGACCGTCACCTGGCCGAAAATCGCTTCATGGCAGGCGATGCGTACACCATTGCCGACATGGCGATACATCCCTGGTACGGCGCCCTGGTCAAAAACCGGGTCTACGAAGCGGCCGAGTTCCTGGAAGCCCACACCTACAAAAATGTCATCCGCTGGACCGAAGAGATCGATGAGCGTCCGGCCGTCAAGCGGGGCCGCATGGTCAACCGCACCTGGGGCGAACCTCATGAGCAGTTACATGAGCGTCATGATGCCAGCGACTTTGAACTGCGCACCCAAGACAAGCAATAATGGCGCTTTTGCATTAACGAGCGTTATCGCAAACGGCCCATCGCGGGTCGTTTTGCGTCACGCCGTGTATAAGCTTAGCCGCATAAAGAGAGACGTCATGATTGACCCTAAATACAGCCAACTGCTGTTTACTTTTTTGATGGCGCTGTTCATGTCAGGCGTTATGTCGCTGGTGATCACGCTATACAACATCGGCCTCATTGACGGCATAGTGATGATCTGGCTTAAAGCCTGGCTGTTTGCTTTTATCGTCGCCTTTCCGGTCATCAACCTTGTGTTACCCCTAGTCCGCCGGCTCGTCGCCCTCCTAGTCAAAAAGCCGTCCAGCTAACGCAAAAAGGGCGACATACGTCGCCCTTTTCAGTATCACTACCTCGTTCAACAGATAGCTAGAACTGATAGCGCACGTTGGCCGTCACGTTGCGCCGCTCGCCGTAGCCGCAGTCACCGCCTTCGTAACGGCACCAGGAGACAAATTCTTCATCGGTCAGGTTTTTGGCATCCAGACTTAGATCCCACTGCCCAACGGTATAGCCGATCATAGCGTCAAATAAGGTCTCAGACGGCACCTTAGGCGCACCTCCCGAGCCGACGTTATCACCGATATAACGCACACCGGCGCCTAACCGCCAGTTATTGCCGACGTACAGCTTGTTCCACCACGATGCCTGCTTTTCGGCCACGGCGGACAGACGCTCACCGGTGCTGTCATTATTGGCATTCATGTTGGTGTAGCCCAACTGGGTTTCGAAGTCCTGCCAACGCTTGTTGATCTGCAACTCCCAGCCATCGATCACTGCCCCGGTTTGTTCAACGCCACCGGGGGTAGCGCCTTCCTCGATGCGGTTTTGCTGGGTGATGTCAAAATATGCCGCGCTAATCGCCAGCGATTTATCCGGCGACAGGTACTTAACGCCCGCCTCTTCCTGCTCGCCGGTGGTCGGTTTTAGGGTGCTTTGATTGGCAGTGCCGTCAGTACCCAGGTTCATGGTGAAGGCTTCAGAATAGCTCACATAGGGCGAGATGCCGTTATCAAACTGGTACATCAACCCGAGACGGCCAGTAGTGGCCTCCTCATCGCTGACCGTCTCCGTCCCTGTAGCCGGTACCTCCCGATTTTCCGCCCAATCATGGCGTAGCCCGGCGGAAACCACCACTGGGCCAACTTCAATATGGTCAGCCAGATAAATACCTACTTGCTCAATGTCGTTTTGCGAGCCGTCTATAGGATCTACTGAATCCAGTTGCAGATTGCCGTATTCAGGATCATAGATATCAATCGTACCGCCCAATCCTGCCCCAGTAGAAAAGTAATTATCCTGTTCCCAGTGGGCATCTTGCCTGTCAATACCGGCAATCAGATTATGCTGAGTATTGCCTAGTTCAAAATCACCTTCCAAGCGCGCGTCGATATTGAAAATTTGCGTTTCGTCATCAGCAGTAAAAATGGTCCGTGAAACCTCGCCGTTGGCATCGGGCACGCTTGGAATGTCGACCCAGTGCTCGCGGGTTTCGGTACTGGATTCGGTATAGCGCGCCGTCGCGGAAAACGCCCAGTCCCGGTTCAACTGGTGGTCGAAGAACAGCGTGGTCTCGGTTTTTTCGCGATCATAGCGATCCCAGCCTGGCTCGCCAACAAACCGCTCGGAGCCGATAAAGCCCTGGGAACCCGGCTCCAGCGTCCCCGCCTGGGGCAGGAACTGGGCCGATACCTGACCTTCATTTTCTTGGCGGTTAACCAGCAACGTGATTTCGGTGTCATCACTCGGCCGCCAGGTCAGTGAGGGTGAGACCACATAGCCATCGTCCTCGACGTGATCCACCTGAGTGTCGCTATCGCGCTGCAAGGCCACCAGGCGATAGAGCAGCTTGCCGTCCTCATCGGCGGCGCCTGTAACATCCACGGCAAGCTGTTTGCGGTTGTGCGAACCGTACTGCGCCCAGACCTCGCCCTGGCGCTCCTCTTCGGGCAGCTTGGATACCCCATTGATAATGCCGCCCAGATCCGCCTGCCCGTAAAGCATCGACGACGGCCCTTTCAGCACTTCCAGGCTCTCCAGCGCATAGGGGTTGGTACGCACTGAGTTGTAGGAGCCGTAAATCTGGCGCAGGCCGTCCAGATAGCGACCGGCTTCGATACCGCGCACCGAGGCTCCGTCGATGCGCGTGTCAAAGCCGTAATTACCAGCGTAGACACCGGGCGTATAAAGCAGCGCATCCTGAATCGTTTTACTGCCGGTATCCTGCATGAACTGCTCATCCACCACCGACATAGAGAACGGCTGCTCGTTTAACGGCACGTCCAATTTGCCCACGCTGGGCTGTTTTTCCGCTTCGATATAGCCCATTGCATCCAAGGCGGTACCTATGACCTGCATGGACTCAAGTTCGACGTCACTAGCGGGTTCGGCTTGCTGAGCGGTGGCATACGCAGGCGTCATAAGAGACGCAAGCGCTACCGCACTGGATAGCTTGCGCAAATGAAAGGCAGACTTTTGCATGATATTTTGATCCCGGAGCTAATATTAATAACAATGATAGTGATTTTTATTTGCGCATAATATAAAGACCGGAATAACGTCTGTCAAAGATCGTACGTGAAACGCGGAAAGAAGAAGAAAAGACCATCTGTGGGAGATACGCCCGCTGGCAGGACCCAGTGAACAAGATAAAAGACTGCTACGATCGCCAGGTACTCGTGGCAATCGCTCCATTACGAAGGACGGTCAAACAAGCTTACCGACGGCTCGCCCACCAGTGCGCGTAGGAGCTGTTATCGGGCGCCAGGCCGCCTTCATCGGGGCTGTCATCGTCCCACCATACCGGGCCGCGCTCGCCCAGCGCTTCCTTGGCCACCTGCACCGCGTCACGAGCCTCGCGTAGCGCATCTGCATCATCCTGTTGCTGCGCCGTTCGCACCGCACGGCGTGCTTGCATCAGCGCCTTGATGTGGGTGCGTTTCTCGTCTTCGCTCAAGCGCGGATCGGTACAGCGCCAGAGGCGATTTTTGGCCACAAAATAGCGGCCATCGGGCGTGTGGGGGTATTGCTTCCTGGCCATTAGCATCCTCCATTACGTCAACCGTCTTTCGCCGCACAGTGCCAGCACCGCGGTGCAACTAGAAGCGTTTCGACAGCGTCAGTGCTCCAAACTTATCCTGCTCTTCCTGACCATCAAACTCTCTCGAGCGCGCCACGGCGGCATAGGTCACTTGCCAATCCTCCCATGCCAGTGCCAGCCCACCCGACACATCACCCACCCACTCCTTGCGGTCGACCGAGTGACTATTGCGGAAAGTATTACCATCCAGGGTAAGATTTTGGGCCATGTAATAGCCATCCACACTGGCAAATAGGTACCACTGCCAGCCATCATTACCGGTCAGGTGATGACGGCTGCCCGGATTAGGCGTCATCGTAGGTATGCCCGAGGCGTCATCGCCCCAGCGCACGCTGTAACCGGCGCCAGCATAAGTGTAGAAGTTACCCAAGGCACCGCTTACGCTCGGGCCATGGGCAAACTGCTTACCGCCCAGCGGTGTGCTATGCCACCACTGGCGGCGTATGGCCGCATTGAGTATTGCCTCATCACCTAGCTGGTTGTCCCAGCCGCTAGGGCGGTCGCCATCAGTGAAGCGATGCACTTCGCGCTGAATGCTATCGGCAAGTGATGACGGCCCCGCTAGTCCAATATCCAGATGCACGTCGGTTGCTTGCTGCCAGTTGCCCATTGGCACATCTTCGTAAAGCGAAATACCGCCGTAGACAAGCCCCGCGTAAGGGCGATCATCCTCAATTAATTCACTCTGCGTGATATTGTTCGGCGTATAAATTTGATGCACTAGCCGATAAGCAGCTTTATCCGCGCTACCGATTAGGCTATCAGGCAGTGCCGTTGCTAGACGCTGAGTCCAGCTGTCAGAAGCAGGCTCAAACGACCAGTTAAGTTCAAAGCCGCTGGTAAAGTGGCCGTCGTCGCTGCTGGCCAAGTTATCATTTTCAAATTTTACCGATAGCACTTCATCCGCTGCATTGGCCAACCCGGGCAGCAGGCTAACGCAGGCAAACAGGCTGGCAAGTGGCCAACGCAGAGGGGAATATCCATTCATTGCTAAGTCCTTGAGTTGAGGGAGGCAGCAGCGGTTTAAAACAGCCAATCACAGACAAACATTCCTGTATGTATGTAACAATGTAAAAATATAGCAAGCATACTTCTGTCTTTCCAGAAAAAACGCTCCCAAATAAAAAGGATGGCCATTAGGCCACCCTATTGCATACGTTAAATTTAAAAGAAACAAAACTTTAAGGCTAACGATCCTGCAGTAACCACTGAGGTGTAATCTCGTGCTGACCATTTTCATCCGTAATAAACAGCGAACCTTCGCTAACCATCACGGCCCAGTTAATAGCCCTTGGCAGGTCTTTAGCAATGGTGGCTAATGCCTCCTGTGGCAGTCCTGCCACATGTATATTTTTCAGCGACGATATATTGGGTAGCACTTTGCTTTCCCATAGGTCTACCCGGCCATAAGCGAGTAAGGTAACGCGCTCGGCACGGCGGGAGCACCAGGTGATTCGCTCTGCATCCGGCAGCCCCACTTCGATCCAATGCAGCACACGACCATCTAGGCTTTTCTCCCACAACGCGGGCTCATCCACATCAGAAAGCCCACGGCCGAAGGCGAGCGACTCGCTATACCAAAGCACATAAGCAAGCAGGCGTGCGGTCATACGCTCTTCGGTTTCTGACGGGTGACGGGCCACGGTAAAGCGCAGCGTTTCGTACACCCCCCGATCCAGGTCAGTCAGGTTGATATCGACTTTGTAAGGCGTTGCGCTAAGAGCCATTGCAGTGTCCAAACGAAAATTTTCGCCAGTGTACCTGATGCGGGCGCGTACTGGTTCACGACCGCCGATAATCGGCTTTCAGGGTGCCGCTTTTTAGCGTTTCGGCCTCGTGCATCGGTTCGCGCCACGTTTCCTCAAGCGCGGCTTGATACCACGCCTGCATGGCCGGCAGCGCCAGCAGGTGTTCGACATAGGCGCTGGCGCGATCACTCAGCGGCAGGTTGAACGTCTGCACACGAAAGGCCACGGGGGCATAAAACGCATCGACTGCGGTAAAGCGGTTACCTGCCAAAAACGGTCCGCCGAAGCGCTCGAGCCCCTGCTGCCACAGGGCATCGAGGCGGGCTAAATCGGCACTGAGCGTGTCAGACAGGGCATTTAACTCAACGCGCACGCCGCAGTTCATGGAACATTCATCGCGTAGCGCCGCAAAACCGCTGTGCATTTCGGCGCTGGCCGAGCGCGCCCAGGCTCGCGCGGCCTTGTCACTCGGCCAGGTGTTGGGATACTGCTCGGCCAGATACTCGACAATCGCCAAGGAGTCCCATACCGCAAGCTCGCCATCGGCCGTCTGCTCAACCAAACAAGGCACCAGCCCCGACGGCGAAAACTCCCTAAAGGCTTGATGACTGGCACCGAAGCCGCCTTCAAATGGCATCAGGTGTTCGTTAAACGGAATCTCCAACGTTTTCATCAGAACCCAGGGGCGCAGCGACCAGGACGAGTAATTCTTGTTGGCAATGTATAAATCCATCTTGCAGCGCTCCTTACTTGAGATTGAATTTAGCGAGGGAGTGACAACCACTAACGTGTTGCCTGGGCCAGCGTATTACCGCCTAACCCCATCAATACGCCACCACCTGTGCGCTGAATCAGGCGCGAAGAACCGTGAGATTTTTGTAACCACTCACGCAACGGGCTGGCCAATAGCACCACCACGACATCCGCAGAAGAGAACAGCACATTGGTGGCGATACCGAGCCAGAGCAGCTGCCAGGCCACTGGCATAGCGCTATCGGGCTGTACGAATTGAGGCAGGAACGCGACAAAAAAGAGTGCGGTCTTGGGGTTGAGCACCTCCACCAGGAAGCTATCGCGCAGCACGCGTTTCGTCGAGGCAAGCGGCACGTCATCGCCGTGGGCTCGAATGCCCTGCTGCCATAGCCGCAGTCCCATCCAGAGCAGGTAAAGTCCGCCGATGACTTTCATGGCGATATAGGCAGGTGGAATCGCCACAAATAACAGCGCCAGGCCAAGCGCGGCGGCAATAACGTGGACGTAACAGCCCATATGCACACCCATGACCGCCAGCCAGCCTGCCCTTCGACCGCGCCCCAGGGTTTGTGCTGCGGTGTACAGCATCGCCGGCCCTGGGAGATAGGCAAAACCAAGCGCAGCGAGGATAAAGGCGGCCCATTGCATGGCAACTTCCTAAACGTCAAAGATAGTAAACCTGAGAATAAAACGGGGGTGACGCAAGCGCCACCCCCTAAATAAGCAAAATTGCAACGAGCAACTTTTAGAAGTTCGGTTTACGCTTTTCGACAAAGGCCGCCATGCCCTCTTTCTGCTCGTCGCCGGCAAAGCAGAAGGCGAACAGGCTGGTTTCCAGCGCCAGGGCGCTGTCCAGATCCTGGTCCATGCCATCGTGAACCGCTTGTTTGGCGCCGCGCACTGCCTGCGGGCCGTTGCCTTTGAGCTGCTTGGTGAGCTCCTCGACGTAGTTTTCCAGCTCCGCCTGCGGCATTACCCGGTTGACCAGACCGATGCGCAGCGCTTCCTGGGCATCAATCTTGCGCCCGGTAGTTACCAGGTCGATCGCCATCGCAGGGCCGACCCGGCGCGGCAGGCGCTGGGTGCCGCCAAAGCCGGGGATCACGCCCAGCAGCACTTCCGGCTGCCCAAAAACGGCGTTATCGCTGGCTACCGCCCAGTCGCAGGCCAGCGCCAGTTCGCAGCCGCCGCCAAGGCAAAACCCGTTCACCAGCGCGACCACCGGCACGGGCAACGTCTCTAGGCGTTTAATGGTGCGCAGCGCCTGGCTGGCAAAGGCGCGCGCTTCTTCAGGGGTCTTGTCGCGCATTTCGGTGATATCCGCACCGGCGACGAAGGATTTCCCACCAGCGCCGGTGATCAACACGGCGCGCAGGTGGGGATGGGCTTCAAGCTCCACCAGGTGGGCTTCAAGGGCGGTGAGTACATCGCTGTTCAGCGCATTCAGGGCGCTGGGGCGATTGATGGTCAGTCGCACCACTCCATCGTTATCGACTTTTTCAATCACTGCTTCGCTCATGGCGGGCTCCTTGTTGTTGTGTCAAAACGTTGTTTTACCGTGAAGGGGATACCGCCCAACCCTAGCGAACGCTTGGTTGGGTGGCAATGACTTCTTTATATCACGACTATTTATTCATAAACGTAGAAACCACGCCCGCTTTTACGGCCAAGGTAACCGGCGTTGACCATCCGCTTAAGCAGCGGGCAGGGCCGGTATTTGGGGTCGCCAAATCCTTCCTGGAGCACGTCCATAATCGCCAGACAGACATCCAGGCCAATCAAATCCGCTAGCGCCAGTGGCCCCATGGGATGAGCCGCGCCAAGCTTCATGGCATCGTCAACCGCTTCTGGCGTGGCGGTGCCTTCTTGGACGATAAACGCTGCTTCGTTGATCATCGGCACCAGCAGGCGGTTCACCGCAAACCCCGGCGCGTCACCCACCGGCACAGCGGTTTTACCCAACGCCTTGGCGAGCTGTTCAATACGTTCGACGGTGGCATCCGAGGTCTGCTCGGCGCGAATGACTTCCACCAGCTTGAGCACCGGCACCGGGTTAAAGAAGTGCATGCCCACTACGCGCTCTGGTCGCTCACACACCGCGGCTAGGCGGGTCAGCGATAACGATGATGTATTAGAGGCCAAAATCGCATCGTTACTCAGGTGGCTGAGATCACGAAACAATTTCTCTTTGAGCGCAGTCTGCTCTGGGGCCGCCTCGATAATCACCGTGCAGTCGCTTAAGGCATCCAAGGAAGTGGTGGTTGAAAGACGCGCCAGCGCGGCGTCTTTATCTGTCTCACTGAGTTTTTGTTTGGCAACCAGCTTGCCCAGGCCTTTCTCGATGCCCGTCTCAGCACGACTAAGCTGTTCCTCAGCCACATCGTAAAGGTGCACCTGAAAACCACTGGCAGTCGCCACCTGGGCAATCCCCTGCCCCATGGTGCCGGCGCCTACCACGCCAATCTGTTGATCATTCATGCATAGTCTCCTCTATCGATTACCAGTACTCGGCGGTTATCAATGCTGTTTGGCTTCTTCGCGCAATACGAATTTCTGAATCTTGCCCGTTGAGGTCTTGGGTAGCTCGCTGAATACCACCGTTTTAGGCACCTTGTAGCCCGCCAAGTGCTCGCGGCAGTGGGCGATAATATCGGCTTCGGTGACTTCGCCGTAGCCGACTTTGAGCTTCACAAAGGCGCAGGGCGTTTCGCCCCACTTTTCATCGGGTTTAGCGACAACAGCCGCTTCCTCAACGGCGGGGTGGCCGTAAATGGCGTCTTCCACTTCAATCGTCGAGATATTTTCACCGCCGGAGATAATGATGTCCTTGGAACGGTCCTTGATCTCGATGTAGCCATCCGGGTGCCACACGGCCAAGTCGCCGGTGTGGTACCAGCCGCCTTCCAGTGCCTGCTCGGTCGCCTCGGCGTTCTTCAAATAGCCCTTCATGACGTTGTTGCCGCGCATCAGTATCTCGCCGATAGTTTGGCCATCTTTGGGTACCGGCTCCAGGGTCAACGGGTCGGCCACGCACAGCGCTTCGAGCATGTGATAGCGCACACCCTGGCGGGCTTTAATCTTGGCCCGCGCCTCCAGTGGCAACTCATCCCAGGCTTCGCGCCAAGCGCACACGGTAACGGGGCCATACACTTCGGTCAGGCCGTACACATGAGTCACTTCGATACCGAGGTTTTCGACCCCGGCAATGACTGACGCAGGTGGCGCAGCACCAGCGGTGGTCACTTTCACCGGATGGTCGAACTGATGCTTATCTTCCGCAGGCAGGTTCACCAGACCATTGAGAATAATTGGTGCCCCGCTGAAATGGCTAACTTTCTCGGCGACGATCAGCTGCATAATCTTTTTGGGATCGACTTTACGCAGGCAAATATTTACCCCGGCGTTGGCGGCAATCGTCCATGGAAAGCACCAGCCGTTGCAGTGGAACATCGGCAGCGTCCACAGGTAGATCGGATGGTGGGGCATCGCCCACTCCATGATATTGCTCACGGCGTTCAGGTAGGCACCACGGTGGTGGTAAACCACGCCTTTGGGTTTGCCAGTGGTGCCCGAGGTGTAATTAAGCGAGATGGCATCCCATTCATCCGCAGGCAGTTGATAGGCGAAATCGGCATCGCCCTCTTTAAGCAGCGCTTCGTACTCGACATCGCCTATGTGTTGGGTTTCTCCCAAAAACTCCGCATCGGCGACGTCAATGATCAGCGGCTTATGTTCAAGCTTCGCCACGGCCTGCTGGATGACGTCGGCAAACTCGGGATCGACCAGTACGGCCTGAGCCTCGCCATGCGCCAGCATGTAGCTGATAGCCTCTGCATCCAGGCGGATATTCAGGGTATTGAGCACGCAGCCCGCGAGCGGCACCCCAAAATGGACTTCAAACATGGCGGGGACATTGGGCAGCATGGCCGCGACCGTTTGGCCCGGTTGGATGCCCCGCTGCTGAAGGGCGGAAGCAAGCTGGCGGCAGCGTACCCAGGTCTCGCTCCAGGTACGGCGTGTACTACCGTGGACTACCGCAGGGTAATCAGGGTAAATCGACGCCGAGCGCTCGATAAAGGTCAGCGGTGAAAGCGGCACGTGGTTAGCAACGGTTTTGGGCAAGCCTTGCTCAAAAATCGATGGCATGGTCGGCTCCTGGTGGTGTTGAGAACATTGTTATTGAAAGCGTTCGTTTTAAATACTTGTTTTGATTGTCTAGAAACAGCACCGCCGCCTCAAAGGGCGGCGGTGCGAAGCTGCAAATTAACGTTAGTGAACCTCATAGTCGCTTAAACACTGTATGCCCGCCTCAATCACCGCCCGCTGGGCGCGGCCGACCGGCAGCCACTGGGTGATGGCAAATTCAGCGCTGCGCATCTTGGTAGTATAGAAGGGGTCGTCGCTGCCATTATCAATGGCGGCTGTTGCGCTCAACGCTGCCTGGCCCATCTGCCATGCGCAGAGCACATGCCCCGCCAGATTCAGGAAAGGGGTCGCATACGCTTGAACGGCATCAGCGCCGCTATCCGGGTCTTTCCCCTGCGCAAGCACAATGGCTTGAGCGGCCTTTAAATCTTCAAGCCCCGCAGCTAAGCCGCTGCCCAATAGTGCCAAGTCCGGTTTTGCCTTAAGCTGTTCGACGGTCACTGAGATATCATTCAACAGCGCGGTCAGTGCTTCGCCGTTGTCACGCTGTAGCTTACGCCCCGCCAGATCAAGCGCCTGAATACCGTTGGTGCCTTCGTAAATGGGGGCAATACGCGCGTCGCGCAGCAGCTGGGCCGCCCCGGTTTCCTCTACATAGCCCATACCACCGTGGACCTGAATGCCCATGGAGGCGATATCCACCGCCTGGTCGGTGGAGAAGCTTTTGATGACGGGGATCAGTATGTCCGCGCGGGCCTGGGCGGCATTGCGCGCCTCATGACTCTCAGCATGGCGGGCAGTGTCCAGCTCGGCGGCGCAATACAGCGCCAGCGCACGTAGCGCATCGGTTCGCGCGCGCATGGAGAGCAGCATGCGGCGCACGTCAAGATGGTCACTGATAGCACAATCTTTACCGCCCCGTGCTTTGGGGGAGCGGCCCTGGGTGCGCTCTAACGCGTAGGCAATCGCATGCTGACAGGCCCGTTCGGCCACGCCGATGCCCTGAATACCCACTTTGTGGCGCGCTTCGTTCATCATGGTGAACATATGGTTGAGACCACGGCCTTCTTCGCCGACCAGATAGCCAATCGCGCCGCCGTTTTCGCCAAAGCTTAGGGTACAGGTGGGTGAACCGTGAATGCCCAACTTATGCTCGATGGAAGCGCAGGTGACGTCGTTGCGCTCGCCAAGCGAGCCGTCCTCATTGACCAGGAACTTAGGTACCAGGAACAGCGAAATGCCTTTATTGCCTTCCGCCGCGTCGGGCTTGCGGGCCAGCACAAGGTGAATGATATTCTCAGCGGCGTCGTGCTCGCCCCAGGTAATGTAGATCTTCTGGCCGCTGATAAGGTAATGGTCACCTTCCGGCACCGCTTTGGTGCGGACTTTCGATAGGTCCGAGCCGGCCTGGGGCTCGGTCAGGTTCATAGTGCCGGTCCAGGTGCCTTCCACCAGCTTGGGTAGATAGCTCGCTTTTTGGTTGTCGCTGCCATGATGGGCCAGGGCTTCAATGGCGCCCGCGGTCAGCATAGGGCAGAGACCCAGCGCCATATTGGCGCCATGGAGCATTTCCTGAACGGCACTGGCCACTACTTCAGGTAGGTTTTGCCCGCCTAGCGCCTCTGAAACGCCAATGCCGTTCCAGCCACCTTCCACATACGCCTGGTAAGCCGCCGCGAAGCCATCTGGCGTTGTCACGTTGCCATCGGCATGACGCGTCGCGCCTTGCTTATCGCCGACATCATTCAGCGGGCCCCAGACATCACCGGCCAGCTTGGCAGCTTCTTCAAGCACTGCCTCGACCAAATCGGGGGTGGCTTCTTCAAAGCCCGGCAGGTTCAGCGAACGATGCGCTAGCAGCTCTTCAAGCACAAAGCGCAGATCGCGTACCGGCGCGGCGTAGTAATTCATAACAAGACCTCGGGCTGAAAATTTAAACAATTGTTTGAAAGCCTGAAGGAGATAGTAGTAATCCTCACCACTACACACCATTAGCCCAAGGTCTCACCCAAACGCGGTTAACGCCTTAATGTCGCCCGCTTGCCTGCTCTACATCTGAGTAGTAAACGATATGATTTTCGTCTTCGGGCGGCGGTCCAGCGATGGGCTCCGCCACATCCACATCGGGCACCAGGTCAGATAAATCCTCTAAATGCTCGTGCTCAAGCGCCCCTTGCATCAGTTCTTCAGTAACCACCAGCTCGGCACCTGCAGAACTCATCGGCGTTGTAGCGGTGAACGGTGCCACCGGTACCGGTGCGGGGCGCACACGACGACGCCAGGCGAAAAACAGCAAAAAGAATAAACTCAGCGAGCCAAAGGCCCAGAATAGACCTGCATCGCCCATGGCGGTCATCACCGGTGAAATCATCAGCGGGCTGATCGTCGCACCGATCGAATTGATCAGCAGCAATCCCTGGCTCATACGCACCAGGGCACCGGCCGGTGCGCGGTCGGCTGCATGGCTGACGGCCACTGGGTATAGCGCAAACACCCCACCACCCAACAGGAACAACAGCACCACCAGCAGCGGCGTGGAAAGCGGCAGCCACAGCATGGCCGCTGAAATTAAAACGCAGAAAGCGCTGATTGCGATCAACACCATCTGACGGTCGTGGCGATCCGACCAGCGACCAATGGGATACTGGAGCAGCATGGCGCCCAGTATCACCACCGCCATCATTTGGCCGACCTGACTGACGCTCAAACCAATTCGCTGAAGATAAAGCGGCAGCAAGGTATACGCCGCTGCGACCACCATGCCGGAACCCAGACTGCCCATCACACCGGTGGGCGTCATGGTAATCAGACGAAGCGGAGGAAGCGGTTCGGCGTGTTCGATAAGCGGCGATACACGGGGAATCATCGCCATGGGCAGTACCGAAAGCGACGCCAAGAGGCCAATCACCATAAATGGCGCGGTGGCGCCCATGGCGTCGGTTACCCCCAGCAATAATTGACCCAACACCCCGGCGGCATACAGCGAAATCATGTACAGCGCGAGCAGGCGACCACGCACTTTCTGGTCGCCGGAGGTGAGCAGCCAGCTTTCAATGACCAAGTACACGCCCACCGTGGCCCAGCCGCCAATTAAGCGCAGCACAAACCATGCCCAGGGATCGAAAAACAGACCTTGCAGCAACACTGTCACTGCCACTAAGGAGGCAAAGCTACCGTAGGCGCGAATATGGCCAATGCGCAGTAACAAGCGGTCGTTGACCATGGCGCCTAGCGCCAGACCAATAAAATAGGCGGAAGAGACGATACCGATCACCGTGGCCGATTCACCCGCCGCGTCCAGGCGAATGGTGATCAAGGTGGCCAGAAAGCCGTTACCGATTCCGAGAATAAAAAGCCCTAACAAGGGCGCGAGCGCCATGGCTAGCAGTTGCCGCGACATGCAAACCTCACCTTACCGACTGGAGTAATAACGTTGCCAACCAAGTTCAAAACAGCGGTCATCTCGCCTGGCGCATCCAGTCAGGCAAGAGGAACGGCGCGCAATTATTGCCCCCAAGGGAACAAAGTCAATGCTTTTTTCACGACCCTGCCACTGTTGTTAGCGGTTTATGTAGAATAACCACATCGGCCTCAGGAAATTCCACTTTAAAATGTTGCTGGGCGGCCCACCAACGAAACGTTGCTTCGCTGAAAAAACTCACGTGGGTCGGGTCTGCAATATAATGCCAGCGCGCAAATGACTCGGCCGATGTGACTCGCTTGGTCATCAGCCCAAGGTAGCCGCCAGGGGTAAGTAGCGCTGCCAATTGAGCCAGCACCTGGCCGGGCTGGGCCAAATGCTCCACCACCTCCGTCGCGGTGATAAAATCGTATGCCTGGGTCAACGCTGCCTGGTCTGGCGCGTAAAAGGGGTCATAAATTGACATCGGGTAGCCCTGCTCTTCGAACATCACCGAGAGCGTGGGTCCAGGGCCTGACCCGAAATCAAGCCCGTGTGCATTGGCCGCCAACTTAGCCCTCAGCGGGGTAAATAAACGCGCTAAAAAGCGTCGATATCCCGTATCATACGGCGAGTTTTGGTGCTTATCGTACTCCGCCTTTTCGTCAGCGGCGCTCAAATGCTGCTCCGGCGGCACAAAGACCAACGCACACGTGGCACACTGGTAATAGTCTCGACGACGATCGCTGTGATACAGCACGACACTCCCCGCATCGCATAGCGGACAACGTCGCATCGTCGTATTCTTTGGCTCACTGTTTTGGATTAAGGAAAGTGGCATGCTCTCAGGTCTGGACCATCTCGTTGTGACCGTGACCGACATGGGTCGCGCGGTGGATTTTTACTCACGTGTTCTAGGACTGGATGTGCGCTACCGAGACGCTCAGCGGGTAGATTTATTGCTCGGCGATACTGCATTGCGTCTACATCAAACCGATACCGATATCGCGCCGATTTCCGCAACGCCCACGCCGGGCAGTTTAGACCTCTGCCTGCGCTGTCAGCTACCGCTGGATGAATTCCAACAGCACCTAGACGCCCTGGCCATTGAGATTGAGCTAGGCCCGGTCGCGCGCCAGGGAGCTAACGGACCGATTGAGTCGATTTACTTACGCGACCCGGACGGCAACCTGCTCGAGATTTGCCGCCCTGCACGCTAGGCGCCGAGTTAATGCGCAGACGAGCCACGCACGCTATGATAGCGCGCGTTAATGCGTCATGGTCGCGCCAGTGGCTAAGACTTTGCGAAAGGAACGAATATGAACCACAACCCAGATGAGCGCCCAATTGAAGGTGAGATGATCTCTGACAACCCCCAAGAGACTCAAACGCCGCCCGACACCACCATGGCACTGGTGATTTACGCCCTTTACCTGGCGAGTTTTGTGGTCGGTTTTACCGCCGTCGTCGGTGTGGTGATGGCCTATGTGTTTCGCGGCAAAGGGCCTGTCTGGCTTGATGAGCACTACCGTTACCAAGTGCGTACCTTTTGGATTGGCCTACTCTACGCATGCATAGCCTTTATGCTAACGCTCGTGCTGATCGGCTTTCCTTTGCTGTTGGCTCTGGCGGTGTGGTTGATTGTCCGCTGTGTTAAAGGGTTTAAGTGTTTGCACGAGAAACGTGCCCCCTCCAATGTGAATAGCTGGCTGATTTAAGTTATGCCGAAACGTCAGTCACTTTTAAAGCGCATCAAGCAGCGTTTTCCGCAGGCCTCGGCCATTGCTCGGCTGTGGCGATTGCTTGC
Source organism: Halomonas sp. HL-93 (assembly GCF_900086985.1). Lineage (NCBI taxonomy): Bacteria > Pseudomonadati > Pseudomonadota > Gammaproteobacteria > Oceanospirillales > Halomonadaceae > Halomonas > Halomonas sp. HL-93. Next base: position 1,231,703 of record NZ_LT593974.1, on the reverse strand, counting down.
CGACTGGCCACTGAGTAGGCTATGGCGTTGCGCCAAATGGCTGGGGCCGCAGGTCTATCGGCTGAGCCGTCGCGAGCGCCACGTCACCAACGCCAACCTGACCGTCGCCTACCCCACGCTCACCGCCGACGAGCGCAAGACGCTGGCCCATCATAGCCTGCGCCACTCCGCCGCCACCATGCTGGAGCTTGGCCATGCGTGGATGGCCGAACCCGATCGCGTAGAGAGCGGCATTCTAGCGGTGCATGGGCGCGACAAGCTCGACAATGCCAGGGCCGAAGGACGCGGCGTGATTGTGCTGGCGCCGCACTTTGGCAATTGGGAAGTACTTAACTTCTGGCTGTCGAGCCATTTCCCGTTCACCGCCATGTACGAGCCGCCTAAAATGGCCGCGCTTGACCCCATTATCCGCCATGGCCGTGAGCGAATGGGCGCCGCGCTGGTGCCCACCAACCCTCGCGGCGTTGCCGCGCTTCTCAAGGCGCTCAAACGTAGCGAAGCCATCGGCATCCTGCCCGACCAGGATCCCAGCTGGGGTAGCGGCGTGTTCGCGCCGTTTTTTGGCCGTGACGCCTATACCGCAACGCTATTGCCCAAACTGGTGGCCCGCACCCAAGCGCGCGTGGTAACCGGGGTCGCTTTGCGGGTGCCCGGCAAAGGGTTTGAAATCCATTTCCTTGACGCCGACGAGCGGGTCTATAACGAGGATGATGTCCAGTCTGCCACCGGGGTCAATGCCAGTGTGGAAGACGCCATCGCGCTTTCCCCGGCGCAGTATCAGTGGGAATACAAACGCTACGGCAAAACCCCCGAAGAACAGCAAAAACGGCCCAACTTCCGCGACTACCGGCTTTACTAACTCGGCTCAACGTTACTCATCACTGTTGCGCTCATAGGCATCATCAAAGCGTTCGATATCGTCTTCGCCCAGGTAAGTGCCCGACTGGACTTCAATCAGCTCAAGGGGGATCTTGCCGGGGTTTTCCAGCCGGTGCAGTGCGCCAATGGGAATGTACGTCGACTGGTTTTCACTGACCAGATAGCAGCGCTCCTCCACCGTGACTCGCGCAGTCCCGCTAACCACCACCCAATGCTCGGCCCGGTGGTGGTGGCGCTGCAGCGAAAGCCGACCGCCGGGCTTAACGGTAATGCGCTTGACCTGATAGCGCGCCCCTGCGTCCATCGCTTGAAAGCTTCCCCACGGCCGATGCACCCTCGGCGCTTCATCCACTTCGCGCCGCCCTGCCTGGCCAAGGCTGGCCACCAGGTGTTTGACCTGTTGCGCCTGATCGCGGTGGGCTACTAACACGCTATCCGCGGTTTCCACCACCACCAGATCCTTGATCCCCAGCGTGGCCACCAAGCGACTTTCGGCCATCACCAGTGAATCCTGGGTCTCGGTCAGCCACACATCGCCGTGACTTACATTGCCGTTAGCATCCGGCGTAGCCGCTGCGCGCAGCGCATCAAAGCTACCAATATCGCTCCACTGAGCCGCAAGCGGCACTACAGCGGCGTGCTGGCAGTGCTCCATCACTGCATAGTCAATCGAATCCGCCGGGCACTGACAAAATGCGTCTTCCCCCAGGCGCAGGAAATCAAGGTCGCGATGCGCGCCACTGACCGCCCTTGCGCAGGCGTCGCCCATGGCCGGCTGAAGCCGCTGCAACTCGGCTAAATAGGTGGAAGCACGCAGCAAAAACATACCGCTATTCCACAGCGTGTCGCCGTTTTTAACCAGTTGGGCGGCACGTTCGGCATCGGGTTTCTCGATAAACGCCTTCAGGTGATAGCCACCGCCTAGCGGTTCACCACTAGCAATGTAGCCGTAGCCCGTTTCCGGGTGTGTCGGCACAACGCCAAACGTCACCAGATACCCCTGCTCAGCCAACGGCACCGCTTTGTCGACACTGTGCTGAAACGCCGCCACATCGCCAATCACATGGTCCGCGGGGAGCACCAACAATAATGGATCATCACCGGACTGGCACGCCAGCAGCGCGGCACAGGCAATCGCCGGCGCAGTATTACGCCCTTCGGGTTCAAGTATAAGGCGTGCGGCCGCATCTATTTCACGTAGCTGCTCGGCCATAAGAAAGCGGTGGCGATGATGGCCAATGACCATCGCTGGCAATGCATTGATCCCATCCAGCCGCGCCAAGGTTTGCTGCAATAGGCTTTGGGGAGAGGTTAAGCGCAAAAACTGCTTGGGCATTTGCTCCCGCGAAAGCGGCCATAAGCGGGTTCCGCTGCCACCGCTAAGAATCACCGGCTGGATCATGGCGCCGTCCTTGAGTTGTTAGTGTCAGAGGCAAAATCAGCGTGGAGCCAGCGCCGCAGTTGGCTTAACTCGGCGGCGGGCGCTTCGCTTTCAGACGCGGGCCACATGCCCGAAACAAATCCTCTGGCTTGAAACGGGGCGAGCAAATCGGGGTCGCCGCTGATGATGTGCACCGGTACCGCGCCGCTAGCATCGTCGCCAGTAATCATTGGGGCCGGCTGATGGTCGCCAAGTACTATGAGCAACGTATTATCATCCGCTACACGTTCAGCCCAGCGTCCCACCGTTTTAATCGAGTAGTCGATCGACCAGGCGTAGTGCTCGCGGATACGCTCGATGTCCTGCCATAACACTTCCGGCGGGTCGCCTGCCTCCTCCCATGGGGCGAAAATCGCCCCGTCGCCAATGGTCGACCAATCGTCCAATACCGGCAAAATCGGCGTCCAAGGCGCATGGCTTGAGATCAGCGCCAGTTGAGCAAAGACCGGCGATTCATCCAGCAGTTCGCGCTGAGTATAGTCCAGAGTGAACTGGTCGGGCATGGTCACCCAGTTCAACATGGGCCCGGCGTAGTCGATGTCTTTCTCCACTACTAGCTCGTCAAATCCATAGGCCGCGCCTTCCGGCCACGCTTGGGTGATGGCGGGCATCACCGCCAGGGTGCGCTGCCCAGTGGCACTAAAATCGTCCACTAGCGTGGTTGCCTCGCTGTCCAGCATCAGTTGGTACCACAGCTGATTGTCGATGGTATAACCACTTAACGCAGTGGCATGGGCAAGCCAGGATTGTCCGCCACGAATCGGCGATTTGAGCAGCCCAGATACCACTGCAATATCGCGTCCTGCTAGGCGTTGCTCAATCTCGTCAAGCGTCGGGGCCACCGCCGGGCGATAACGATCATCTGCCAACGCCGATACACCGTAGGATTCGATAAACGTCATCAGCACCCGGCGCCCCGCCAAGCCGCTTAGCGAACGCTGCTCAATGGGAGATGCTGCAAGCGTGCGTGTGAATGCTTGTTTCGCCTGATGGGTGGCCCATAATTGTTGCGCCTGGTCGTGAGTGGCCTTCACCGCCGGTAGGCTCGCGTGCACGATGACACGCTTACCGCCAAGCTCAAGTCCTATGCCTAGGCTCGCGCACACCAGCATTGCAAGCGCTACTCGCTTCGTTCCCAGGGTTAGCGGGTAACCCGCTCTCGGGCGCAGCAACTTGATCACACCGACCGCAAGCCCCGCTAGCAGCATAACCGCCACTAACATTGCGCAAATCGCCCAAACTTGGCCTACATTACCAACAAGCAAGTCATAAACGGAGCCCAGCAGCGGCGTATCGAGATAGAGATTTAGCGGTCGACCAAAGGCGGTGTAAGTAGCAGCGTCTCCGAGGTTGATCAACGTGGCCAGGATGAGCCAACTTGCCAGTGCAACGCCCAGCCCAAGGCTGAAGCGCCCTCTGGGCACCAGCAGCATCATCGGCATGACCCACCAGGCCTCCCAGGCGATCACATTTGCCTGGATGTCGCCGTAGCGCCACCACAGCGGCGCCACCAAGCCTATATTGAGCGCTAACGCCCCTATCCATAATCGACGCATTGCAGGCTTGCCATCCGTTGCCAACAGAGTGAAGGAGTGCCATATCGTCGCACGAGAACGGCGGTGCTGGTAAATACACTCAGCATGTACTTTACTAGCCAAATGTATAACTATTGTTTAAAAATTGCACGAAGTGGTAGAAGATAGCGATTAGACCAGCAACTGAAAGGACATCATTGTGATGCAACAAATAGCGAAAGGAACGTTGCTCGTCATTATTACTAGCGCGCTGACCACGCTGCCAGCGATGGCGGATCAACACACTCATTACCAAACCGTGTTAGACAAGGCACGAGAGTTGGCCGATACCCCCTATCAGCCGCCTGAAGAAGATTTGCCTGCTGCGCTCCGCGAGATCGACTACGATACCTACCGACAGATTCGCTTTGATCCATCGCACGCATACTGGCGTGACGAGAGCCCTTTCAATCTGCAATTATTTCACAGCGGTTTTTTGTTCCAGGCGCCGGTTCGACTCAACGTGATTGAGAACGACGAGGTGTCGCCGTTACGCTTCTCGACAGATGACTTTTCCTACGATGACGATGCCCGTGCATTGCTTGACGATGACCTAACAGGCAGTGGTCATGCTGGGTTCCGTCTGCACTACCCACTTAACAGCGACGACTACGCCGACGAATTTGCGGTGTTTCTCGGCGCAAGCTATTTCCGGCTGGTAGGACGCGATCAGGCATACGGCTTATCGACCCGGGGATTAGCTATCGATACCGCTTCAGCTGACGGAGAAGAGTTTCCTGCTTTCCGTGAATTTTGGCTATACAAACCCGAGGCTGACGCCGAGCAATTAGAATTACTCGCGCTGATGGATAGCCCGTCGCTGAGCGGCGCTTATCGCTTTGTGATTAAGCCCGGCGATAATACTCAGGTAGAGGTCGAAGCAGAGTTATTCGCCCGCGAAGATGTCGGCAAATTGGGCCTCGCGCCCCTTACCAGCATGTTCACCTTCGGCGAAGCCAGTCGCGAACGTCCCGATGACTTCCGCCCTCAAGTTCACGACTCTGATGGGCTGCTGATACAAACGGGAACCGGCGAGTGGATTTGGCGGCCGCTAAATAACCCCGAAAGCGTGCGTATTTCGTCCTTTACTGACGATAACCCCAAGGGGTTTGGGCTGATGCAGCGCGAACGCGATTTCAACCGTTACCTGGACACCGAAGCGCAGTATCACCGTCGCCCCAGCCAATGGGTAAAGCCACTTGAAGACTGGGGCCAAGGCCACGTTGAACTGGTGGAGATTCCCGCGCCTGACGAGACCCACGACAATATTGTCGCATACTGGGTCGCCGACGCCCCGTTGGAGGCTGGTGAATCACGTCGCTTGCACTACCAAACCCATACGCTCAATACACAACCGGAAAGCCATACGCTGGGCCGCGTGGTACGCACCCGCCACGGACGCGCGGAGGTGCCGGGTCAAGCAGAACCGTCTCGCGAGGGCGAGCGTCAATTTATTGTCGATTTCCAGGGCGGCGAGCTTGACGATATTGCCGCCGAGAGTCCCGTCGAGCTCGACATCAGCACCCAACAAGGGGAGATAAAACAGCCCCAGGTCACCCCGCTGCCAAACAATGGCTGGCGCGCTAGCTTCCGGCTACCCGCCGACGACCAACCCAGCGATATTCGCCTACGGCTGACCCTGGAGGGCGCCCCCGTTAGCGAAACCTGGAATTACGTGTGGTATCCCGATGACTGATACAAGCGCCCTGATACCCTCGATTCCCTGGCTGAAAACACGTCGAGCGCTCTTAGCCATCGCGGTACTGGTCTCAAGCGTGGCGGGGTGCATTGCCATGTATCGGGTAACGTTGAGCCTGGCCATGGGTTGGCAGATCGCCATGCTCATGCTGTTTGCGCTCACTTTTACCTGGATCGCGCTGGCATTTTGGGGGGCGCTCTGCGGCTTTGTTGTATGCGCACTGAATCTCGACCCCCTTAGCCTGCGCCGACTCAGCCGAGAAATACCCAATGCACGCTTGCTGGTCAGCCGCACAGCGCTTGTTATGCCGATTTACGCCGAACCGCCGATTCCCACCTTTGCAGGGCTGGAAGCCACCTGCCGCTCGCTTTTAGCACATGCGCTTGATGATCACGACGAGCAGGAAGCGGCTAATCCGCTGAGCGAGCATTTTGACGTCTTTATTCTCAGCGATACCCAGGACACTGACCATGCGAAGCTGGAAGAAGCCCACGTAGCGGCTTTGCAACGTCGCTTTGCTGGCGAGCTCGCTATCCATTACCGGCGGCGTCCCAACAACAACGGCCGAAAAGCGGGCAATATCGCGGAATTCTGCCGCCGTTGGGGGCGGCGTTACGATTTTATGGTCGTGCTGGACGCCGACAGCTTGATGAGCGGTGCCACGCTGCTACGAATGGTCCAGCGCATGCAGCGCCAACCAAGTATTGGGATGATCCAAACTGTGCCGATCCCGGTAGGCCAAAAGACGCTATTTGGCCGTTTTACCCAGTTTGCCTCAGCGCTATATAGCCCCATGCTGGCGGCTGGCCAAAGTTTCTGGCAGGGCGATGCCGCCAACTACTGGGGGCATAATGCCATCATCCGCACCCGCGCTTTTATGGACCACGCCGGCTTGCCAACACTACCTGGCAAGCCACCGATGGGCGGTGAACTGCTCAGCCATGATTTTGTTGAGGCTGCACTGCTTAAGCGCGGCGGCTGGCAGGTGTTGCTGGACACCACGGTGACCACCGCTGTCTCGCGTCATAACCCCTACGTCAGCGCATCGCACAACAGCTTCGAAGCCATGCCGAGTAATTTACTCGATTTTGCCAAACGCGACCGCCGCTGGCTCCAAGGCAACCTTCAGCACTTGCGCCTGTTGGGCGGAGCAGGCTTACACCCACTTAGCCGGCTGCACTTTTTTTACGGCGCCTTCGCCTACTTATCATCGCTGGTGTGGCTAGGCTTGCTGATCTGCACCAGTGTGCTGGTGACCTATCATGTATTGGGTGAAGTGTCCGGCCATCCCCTACCTCAGCCACTGTCGCTCGGGCTGTTGTCGATCACTCTTGGCATGCTACTGGCCCCTAAATTACTCGGGCTGGGGCTGGCTTTATGGCAAGCGCCTCACGCCTTTGGGGGCCGGTTGTGCTTGATCGTGAGCACCTGCCTTGAAATGGTATTTGCTGCTTTAATCGCCCCGCTGATGATGGCTTGGCACAGTCTTTTCATCATCAACGTATTGCTGGGGCGCTCCATCGAGTGGCAAACCCAACCACGCGGTGAGCGCTCGCTTAGCTGGCGGGAAACCTGGCAGCACACCGGCTGGATGACGCTGAGCGGGCTACTCTGGGCGGGGATTATGGTAGTCTTTTCACCAACGGCTTTTGGCTGGCTAACTCCCGCTTGGCTTGGGTTAGTGGGTGCCGCCCCGTTGGTAAAATACACAAGTAGCGGCACCTGGGGGGGCGTTGTTCGCTATCGCCTGGGGCTACTTAAAACGCCCAGCAGTACGTTAAAACCACCGTTATTAGAGGCGTTTGAAACCCTGGTGGAAAATAGCCACCCTTACCCGCTAGACCCAACAACCCAGCATCCTTTCCCATTGGTGCCCACGCCTGCTGAGCACAGAGGTGAGATGCCCTGCCAGTCGTTCAAACAATTTGATCGCCAAGCAGCCACCAACCCTTCGGCCACCTTCAAGGAGCCTCATTAATGCAGCGTTGGTGTCCGCAACAGCTGCGGCATGCGGGCGGACTTGCCCGATCGCTATTTATCTACTGGCGACCTGGGCGCCAGCGAGGGTTGAAGCGGCTGTACCAACCCTTCATTGTTAGCAACAAACCCGCATTTGATATCGGGGCCCACCTGGGTGACCGAAGCGCTGCGTTCAATGCATTGGGAGCCCGGGTCGTCGCCCTTGAACCACAGCCGGCACTCGCCAAGTGGTTCAAACGCATGATAAAAACGTCAAATGTCACGTTACTACCGCTGGCCGCAGGACCCACCGCGGGGTTTGCTGAAATTGCCATTAGCCAAAGCAACCCCACGCTTTCGACACTGGCGACTGACTGGCGCGAGCAGATTGGTCAACGCAACGCAGGCTTTAGCCAAGTACGCTGGGAACAACGGCTTCGCGTGCCCGTCACTACTTTGGATCAGCTAATCAGCGACTACGGCGAACCCAGCTTTATCAAGATTGATGTAGAAGGCTTTGAAGCCGAGGTGCTGGCCGGGCTAAGCTGCCCGGTGGCAGCACTTTCGGTGGAGTTTGTCGCAGGCGCCTTGGAGGTAACCCACGCCTGCGTTAACCGGTTAAGCCGCCTCGGCGATTATCGCTACAATGTGGTGGCCGGAGAGCAACGCCATTTCCGCTGGGCTGAGTGGCAGACACCGCAGGCTATCATCCAGTGGCTAAGTGACGGAGCCGAGGCTTTGCCTTCCGGCGATCTTTACGCCTGCCGCGACGACCATCCGCACCTCTTAACTACCCAATAGGCACGTTAACCAATGATTCACCACTGGCAAATGCTCACCGCATCGCAGTTAGCCGAGTTCGCCCAACGTGACCCGGTGGCGGTGTTGGTGCTTGGCGCCATTGAACAACACGGCACCCACCTTCCTTTGGCAACAGATCTGACCATCGGTGAAGGCCTACAAAGCGCCATGCTGGAACAGCTAGCACCTTGTGTTGACGCACTCTGCCTACCGCCGATCGCCGTGGGCGCCAGCGATGAGCACGCAAGCTTCCCGGGTACGCTTAGCCTGCCCGCGCCGCTGGCCATCGCCACTCTGGAGGCCTACGGCGATAGCCTAGCCCGCACAGGAATTCATCGTCTGGTGTTAATTAACAGCCACGGCGGTAACAAAGCCGTGATGGACTTAGCTGCACTGACGCTGCGCCGCCGCCATGGCATGCGCGTGGTAAAAGCGACTTACACCCGCTTGCCGCCGCTTGACGATGCGATTGACGCGGATGAACTTCGTAACGGCTTGCACGGCGGCGCGCTTGAAACCGCCATGATGCTGCACTTAGCGCCAACGCTGGTTCAACTAGACGGCTACCAAGCCCCCTCGCCTGTGGCTTATCAAGGCGAAGGGTTGGTAGCCCCCGAGGGTGCCGCCGCCTTCGCCTGGCTAGCGGAAGATCTAAGCGCGCAAGGCGTCGCGGGTGATGCACGCCAGGCAACCGCCGAACTAGGCGCGCGTTTGGTTGACCATTACGCCCGCCAGTTGGCCAGAGTGGTGACCGAAACCGCCAGCCTGCCGCCACTTAAAAAGGCTTAGCGCTGACAACTTAGGCTTCTTCCTTCTTCCTTCTTCCTTCTTCCTTCTTCCTTCTTCCTTCTTTCTACTTACTACTTAATACATCTTCCAAAAAGTGCCCGGCCCGGGTGGCTTTGGCATTGAGATAACGATGGTTCTGGTCGGTCAAACGGCCATACAGCGCCTGGCGAGCGACTACCTCAATCCCACCCTCGCTGAGCGCCTGCATCTTCAATGGATTATTGGTCAATAACTGCACGCGGGAAATACCCAGGGCACGCAGCATGTCGACCGCGACGGCATAGTCACGCTCATCATCGCCAAACCCCAGTACCTGATCGGCGTCGACCGTATCCAAGCCGCCATCTTGCAACGTGTATGCACGAAGCTTGTTAGCCAGTCCAATCCCCCGCCCCTCCTGGGCCAGATACAACAGCACGCCACCCCCCATCGCCTCAATATCGGCAACGGCATTGCGCAGCTGCTCGCCACAGTCGCAGCGCAGGCTGCCAAACAGGTCGCCGGTTAAACACGCAGAGTGCATACGTAACGGCACGGCCTCGGTGTTTTCCTCAGGACGTCCAATCACCACCGCGACGTGCTCACGCAGCCCGTCTGGCTCACGAAATAACACAAACCGGCTCTCAGCAGCGTTTTCTAATGGAATAGTGGCCTCGCTGACGCGCTTTAGCATGCCCGGTGCACCGGCAAGGCAGGTTTCAGCATCATGGGCGTCTACCGCGAGCAATTCGCCTTTTGCCAGCCGGTGGGCGATGCCTGCTGCTGCCTTATCACTGACAACGGCTATCAACGCGGCAGGGATTAGCAGAGCCCGGCGCATCAATGCGACCGCGCCCCGCTCACCCATGCCGGCTGGCTGCAGGCCGCTCAACCAGGCAGGTGCTTCATCCTCACTTAGCTGTCCCACCGCAAGCGCGTGTAGGGCCTGCTCGTCGATATGGGTAGCCAAGGGTAGATGCGCGGCGTCCGCGGTGATAGATACGCCTATGGCCTCTAAACGATGTCGCGTTAACACTAGCGATGGACGAGAACCGGACAAATGTGCCAATTCGTTAATTGACTCACCGCCCTCCAACGCCTGAACCAGCAGTTGCTGTTCACCCGCTTTAACCACCACGGGAAGTCCTCGTCTAATATCAAAAATGGCGCGTTCAATGTGATACATAGAAGTCTCCTGACTGACTGGCGCGATGGGCGGATGGCGCTTGCGCTGGGCCACCGTGCAACGCATGATGCAACGGTTGATCCCACACGGAGGCGTCATGCCCGACTCCATGGAACGTACGAATCGAGTGAGCCCCCACGCTTGCATCATCCCAGACACTATCTGGCAGCAACTGCTGGCGGGGTACCCTCTGGATGACGGGCAGACGATATCCGATGAAGCCAACGAACTGGTGAGCTGCCTGGCTCCCCTGGCGACAACAGCGTCGTGGGTGGTGGCACAGCTGGGACAAAGCCTGGATGGGCGGATCGCCACCCAAAGTGGCCACTCCCACTACATCAATGGTCGGGCTAGCCTGGTGCATCTGCACCGGTTGCGGGCACTGGCAGATGCGGTGATTATCGGCGCCGGCACCGCCGACGCCGATAATCCGCAATTGACCGTGCGTCACGTTAGCGGTGCCCACCCCACGCGCGTGGTGCTGGACCCGCGTGGCCGTGTGCCGATGGGTCGGCAACTGTTCCAAAGCGACCTTGCGCCCACGCTTCATGTGGTGGGACCTGACGCTTGCCTTCCTGTCCCGCCCGATGCGGTGGAGCGTTGTGTGCTGCCGCTGGATCGCCGCGGCCAATTTGTGCCCCGCGATGTGCTTGAGCTGCTCGACACGCACCAATTGCGCCGGATTCTGGTCGAAGGCGGTGGCATCACGGTCTCGCAGTTTATCGAGGCGGGAGTAGTGGACCGGCTGCATTTGTTGGTCGCCCCGCTGCTGATCGGCTCGGGCCGCCCCGGCTTGCAAATGACCCCGATCGAAACGCTGGACAGTGCGCTGCGCCCTGCCCTGCGAACTTTCCGCTGCGGAGAAGACACCCTTTTCGACGTTCTGCTTCGCCCGGCCGCTTTCGGGAGGTAGCGCAGACTGACGGTGGCCAATGGCCACCCAAAGGCCCGGCAAACTGGCAAGCAGCACGATCACCCCGTAGGCCAGCGATACCGCTACGCCCTGCGCAGCAGGCAAGCCCACCCAGGCCCACACGCCCGCGGCCGCACCTTCACGTACGCCCCAGCCAGCAACCGAAACAGGCACTAGCATAGCGAGCAGCACCACGGGTGCCAGTGCCAGCAGGCTCAGCACTGGCAGTTCAACGCCAATTGCCCGCGCCGCACACACCATCACCACCCCATAGCTGACCACAATCGTCAGCGAGGACAGCAGTTGGATAGGCCAAACGCCAGGCGTTAATAGTCCACGCTGGATATCGCTTCCAACGTCCAGACACCAGCCGGGTAACGTTACCGCCCCCTTAAGAAACGCCAGACTCAAAGCGACCGCTATAAGCCCTGTTGCCAGCAGCGCCACCAGGCCGATGGATAACCATGCAGACCAGCCCAACGCCGCGTGCCACAGCGGCGACAGCGCAAGCGCCACCAACGTCAGCAAGGCTAAAGCCAACTGCCCCGAGATACGTTCGATAATCACTGCGCGCCATGCACGCCCTCGGGAAGCTGACTGGGCGGCATGCCGATGGGCACGGCCCACATCACCCAATACGCCCCCCGGCAACAGTTGATTAACCAGCAAGGCGAGGTAATATTCGCGCAGCGCGTAACCAAAGCGCATCGGTACCTGTATTAATTTGGCCGTCAGTTGCCATCGCCAGGCGCTGAGAGCTACCTGACCCACGCTAATCAACAGCGCCAACAGCACCCAGCTTGGCGACAACTGCTGAACCTGCGCAAAAATCGCCTGGGGTTCGACCCACATCGCAACCGCCCCCAGCAACAAACTGCTGACGGCCACGCGGCGTAACCACGGGGAGCGCCACCATTGTGCATTCGCCATGGCGTTACCCCTGCCCCTGGGGTTGAACTTCCATGGGCAAAGCCAGCAGGTCACGGTGGCCGACCCAAATACCCAGTTCACCGCTGGCGACAGCATGACAGCGCTGCACGGCCCAGTTGGCAATGCGTACAGCGGCCTCAGGCGCGTGCTCGCTAGCTGCCGTCGCCCAACCGTCAATCAATGACGCCATCAGTGGCCGATGAGCAGCATCTTCCACGGATAGCTGCCATGGCGTATTGGCTTCTTCAATGCGGTAATTGACGCCCTCAAAGGCAGCGGCCAGTGTTGCATGGGCGTGGCCGCCCTGTGCCTCACCGAGGCCTTTGTCGCGCTGTTGGTGAGCGCAAAATAACTCAAGCACCCACCGGTCTTCGTCGTCGGCAATAGGCCGCTGATGGCGATCGGTAAACCACCATTCACCGCTAACGCTAAGCGCCATGAGGAGTCCCTGGCGGTGCCTCGCGCAGTGGGCAACCAACGCGTCGATCCAGCGTTCAGATACCAAATCGAGCAACGCCGATGCAGTGATCAGATGGGCACCGTTCAACGCTTGCGTATCGAGGTGGGCGAAAGATGCCGCCTGGGTTTCGGCGACAATCGACTGCCCGTCTGCGTCGCGCAGGGTCATCAATCTCGCCCGGGCTTCGCTGAGCAATGTCGCGTCGTGGTCGATCAAGGTCCAGGTTTGCGGGCCAGGTAGACGGGGGGCCAGGTAGTGAACATTACTGCCCCGGCCACAGCCAAGATCCACCAGCCGATAAGGACCGGGGCAAGCAGCTAGCCACTCTCCGGCCAGCATGGCCAAACGCTGGGAACGCGCGGCACGATCCACGGGTTCACGCAACGCCAGCCACGAGGCTGCAAACTCGCTACCCGAGGCCATAGATACAGGCGCTGACGTCAGTGCACCGGCAAACGCCGTGGCAGCATCCTGCCAGTCATTAAGCGCTTGGCGGGCTTCAATGGCCCCTTGACGCAGCGATGCGCGCAACGGTGCATCATTGCAGAACTGCTCAATGGCGTGTTGCAGGGCCTCTACGTCGCCTGGCTCCACACTCAAGCCAGCACCGGCAGGCAAGGTATCGCGCAGCGCGCCGCCGGTGGTAGTGATCACCGGCAGGCCATGGGCCAGCGCTTCGGTCACCACCATCCCGTAACCCTCGTACCAGGAAGGTAGCACCAGCGCATGGGCGCGCTGATAGGCCGCTTCGAGGGTGTCGCTGTCGCATTCACCATGCAGGGTGACATTCGCTTCAAGATCGTGAAACTCGACCAAATACTGCAGCCGCAGGGTGAACTCGGCATCCCGCGCGCCACCGTAGCAATCGCAGCGCCATCCGCTCGCGTCAAGGCCCGCCAGCGCTTCAATCAACACATCCTGCCCTTTGCGAGGCGTTAAGGTGGCCACACACAACAGCCGCAACGATTCACCCGCTTCACAGGCTGGGCTAACCGGCGCCTGCTCAACGCCGGGTTCGACGACGCTGATGTTGGCTCTTAGCGGTATGGCGTAGTCATCGGCAAGCGCCGACAAGCGGCGGGCGGTAAAGTGGCTGGTCACAATAATGCGCGGTACAGCAGCAAGCGCGTGCAGTTCGTTGCGGTGTAGCCTCTGCTGGTCAGCCGTATTCAGTCCCAACTCATCGCCCAGCGGGTGATGCACCAGCGCAGTGATGGCCAGGCGCTCGGTGTGGCGGGCTACCACGTCGGGCAGTGCTCCCATGGCCAATCCATCAATGACCACGGCGGCGCCATCAGGCTGGTTTGCCAACGTTTGCTCAAGTGCCCGGGCCGCGCTTTCGTCGGCATCGGGGAACGTGCCTTCCAGGCCGATCACCTCAATTGCCCAATGCTGAGCCCGCAGCGCCTCGACGATATGGGCATCGTAAAGGTAGCCGCCGGTACGCTGGTCAGGGTCGCCGGCCACAATCAAGCTGAAACGCTGATTCATAGCGCGCCTTCGTAGCTTGCCCAGGCCACATGCGATTCATGCAGCTTGACTTCCAGACGGGTCAACCCACGGGCCGTCGTGCCCATCTCACCGGCGTTAATCGCCGCGGCGAGCTGGTCGAAAATCACCTTGGCCATGAACTCGGTGGTGGTGTTCTTACCCTGAAGCTCGCTCACTTCGTCCAAGTTCTGGTAGTTGTAGCCCGCCAGCACCGCTTTTACAGTCTCGCTCGCCAAGCCAATATCGATGACCAAGCCATCGTCGTCCAACTCGGGACGCTGGAAGATCACATCCACCACGTACGTCGCGCCGTGGGTACGTTGGGCAGGGCCAAAGACCTCGCCCTTGAAGCTGTGGGCAATCATAAAGTGATCACGAACACATAAGCGGTACATAGACACTCCTGTCATGTTGACGTTACGGGGGGATAACGCAGCCGGTGGCACAGCTCAGTGCTGCCGGCTGAAAACAACCGTAGGGCCAGGTCGGGCATGCTGGCAAAGTCACTTTCACCGCTGATCAGCACATCCAGGCGGTCGTCCACCAGCAGATTCAGCGCTAAGCGCAGCCGCCTTGAGTAATCCCACCGCGGGCGTAATTTAGGCGGCAGTTGGCCCACCTGGCTGGCGCGCAGAGTAAGTCGCTGGGAATGGAAAGCACCGCCTAGCGGCAGCGCCAGTTCGGCTTCGCCAAACCAACTCATTTCAATAATGCGTCCTTCGTTACCTACTAAGCTAAGTGCTTGGCGCAGGCCATCTGGATGGCCGCTGGCGTGAATGACGCAGTCCTGTTCAGCACTGGCCTCATCAGGCAGACAAAAAGATACGTTCAGTTGCTTCGCCAGTGCTTCGCGGCAGGGATTAATATCTACCAGTTGCACCTCGACGCCTGGTATCTGGGCGCATAAATAGGCCACCAGCGCGCCAACCACACCGGCACCAATTACGCTGATACGCTCGCCTAGTACCGGTTCTGCATCCCAAACGCCATTAATCGCGGTTTCCATATTGGCGGCCAGTACGGCGCGCTCAGGCGGCACATCATCGGGAAGCCGTGTCACGGCAGAAGCAGGCACCACGAACTGGTCTTGGTGGGGAAACAAACAAAACACCCGCCGATCTATCAAATGCTGGGGCCCATGCGTTACATAGCCGACATTGGCGTACCCGTATTTGACCGGCGTAGGAAAGTCGCCCGACTGGAAGGGAGCCCGCATGCGGGTGAACTCGCTTTCCGGCACGCGAGCATGAAACACCAGTGACTCGGTGCCACGGCTTATCCCGCTGTAAAGCGTACGTACAAGAACATCGTCCTCGCCCGCAGCGGGCAACGCTTCTTGTCTCAGCTCACCGCAGCCTGGGTAAGTCACCCAAAATGCAGTGGCATTGTTGATTTCACTCATCAGCACCCCTTCCTTGTGCCACTCGCTTTTCCTGGAGTCTGCCGTTGTGCAAAGCGGGGCCAGATAGACCGGACTGGCTTCGAATTGTGTTCACTGGGCTGACCTTTTTAGCGTAGCGTTAAACAAACGGATATTCGACATGGCACCACTAGACAACCCTACCTTCTTCTACAAGAATGGTACATATAAAAATATTTGCATCGAATTATTTTATTAGTGCGATGATCGTAATGGCAGGAGAAGCCATGCATTCCTTCACAAACACGCCACCCATCTCAGCAGCCAAACGCTGTCAGACAGCCATGGAAGTAGTTCTGGGCGGTATTGCGCTGGGGCTTTCGGGCTGGCTATTACCTTCACTGATTTCTGGGCCGTACAATTGGGTCATCGCCGTTTTGTGTTATGGGCTAATCAGTGGATTGGTGATTACTTACTGGCCCTATGGGTCGCTTGGCTGGGCAAATCGGATAACGTTGGCCCGAGCGGTGCTGGTCGCACTGGTGGCGGGCGCTCTCGCTTCCCAAGCCTTTGCCACTTCGATATGGTCCTGGCTGGCCATTGCCGTGCTTGCCCTCCTTCTGGATGGCATTGATGGTTGGGTTGCGCGTCGCACGCACAGCTACTCATTATTCGGCGCGCGCTTTGATATGGAACTGGACGCCCTGCTGATCATGCTGCTCTGCGTAGGGCTGTGGCTTGACTCGTTAGGCGAGTGGGTGCTGCTAATTGGCGGTATGCGGTACCTGTTTGTGGCTGCAGGCTGGCAATTCACATGGCTCTCACAACCGCTTTTTGTAAGCATCCGCCGCAAAGCCGTGTGTGTGTGGCAGGTAGCCGCGCTGCTGCTGGCCTTAACGCCGTTAACTTCGCCCTTCGTTGCAGGGCTGCTCGCGTTAAGCGCGCTGCTGTCTTTAATCTACTCGTTTGGGGTCGATGTGTGGTGGTTGTACCGTCAATCGCACGCTAAATAGCGCCTACTGGCGTTATCGCTCCAAGCCCAGGCGTTGATGCCATTCGGCTAGGCTTTCGTCAGGGTAAGCATAGAAGCACTTGTCCTGGATCTGCGCGTTCACCTCAACCCATTCCGCCTTGCTGCCCAGCATCATATGGGTAAGCTTTGGCGGTGAGGGTAATGGTGTATCAATCGCCGAGGCGAAAGGGTGAACAAGCTCAGGCCATTCGGGATCGTAAACCCAGAGGGCACTGGCGCACCGCTGGCAAAAATGCCTCTCCCCTGTGCTTTGCTCCCCATCTATGACGGCTTGGTAGATAGCAATGTGCTCCTTACCGCTAATCCTGAGCGTATTAATATCCCCGCTGAGATTGATCGCGTAGCCACCACCGCCCGCTGTTTTGCGGCATACCGAGCAGTAACAGCGATTGAAAGGGAAAGGGTGGGATGATTTCACGCTGAACGTGACGGCCTGGCAATGGCATGACCCTTCTAGCAGCATCGTAACGCCTCCTTTGCGACTGTTATTAACGACGATTAACTAACAAATCGCATGGGCTTGGATAAGCCGGTACTTACTTACTATAGTCAGACTAGCGTTTATCTATAGTTGACTTGGGTGACGCTCGTTGTCCACCCCCACGTTAACGAAACGTCAGCAATAACTTTAGGACTGAAAACGCCCAAGGGAGGACCAAGCACGTAGTCGTTTGTTAGGAGCTGCTTATGTCCAAACACCGTGAGCTATTCGATAATCGACGCGAGGCAGGACGCCAGCTTGCCAACGCACTATCCGGCAAACACTATGACGTTGTACTTTCCCTACCGCGCGGTGGTGTGCCGGTGGCCTACGAGGTGGCGATCAATCTCCCATGCCCACTTGATGTGGTGGTAGTGCGCAAGATAGGCGCGCCTGGACAACCCGAGTTTGGATTAGGCGCGGTTGTAGATGGGGATCCACCGCAGGTGGTACTGACACCGCGAGCGGTTGAACTATTTCAACCATCCGAAGATTACCTTGAAGCCGAGACTCAGCGCCAGCTAGAGGAGATTGCCCGCCGTCGCCAAGCCTACATCGGCAAGCGCCCGCCGATAAACGTCAGCGGCCGCCATGTATTACTAGTGGACGACGGTATCGCCACAGGCGGGACCGCCAAAGCAGCCGTTAGAGGACTACGCCTGGCGGGAGTCTCCACGGTGACCCTGGCAGTACCTGTCGCCCCTCAGGCTGCAGTGGATGAACTGGCAACTGAGGTAGACGACTTGATTTGCCTAGCGACGCCTGAGCCTTTTAACGCCGTGGGTATGCACTATCACGACTTCACCCAAACCAGCGATGACGAAGTCATTGCGTTATTGCAGGCAGCGCGTGATTTGTTGAGCAACTAACCTCGCTGGCCACTCGAGGCTATGGCACCAAGCAGTTCAGCCACAGCCATCTCGCCTTCAGGTTCGTCAAATGCCTGGGCCAGCGAGCCTTGTACGAAGCTTAAAAAACGATAGGCAGCTGGCGGTAGGCGGCGCTGGCGACGTACCACAAAGTGCCAGCGACTTTTTAGTGGAAAGCCCGGCAAGGACAGCTCTTGAACGCCTTTGGGGGAATCCGCTACCACGTGGCGGGACAACACCGCCAGGCCCATGCCTGAGGCCACTGCAAGGCGAATCGCCTCGTTGCTGGCAATCTGCTGAGTGGAACGCAGCTCAATGCCCGCACTGTAAAGCCAGGCATCAAAGGTATGCCGGGTCGCGGAACCCGGCTCGCGCAGCAGAAAACGCTCGTCTTTCAAGGCCTCCATGGTGAGGCCTTTCACATCGGCCCAGCGGGATGTCTCCGGCCCCACCACTACCAACGGGTTGCTCAGAAATGGGGCGGCCAGCACATCGTCATCCGAAGGCGGATGACTAAACACATAGATATCATCCTCATGGCGCTCAAAGCGATTGAGCATCTGCTGACGATTACCGATCTCTACCGTGGCATCTACTTGCGGGTTAGCCTGACTAAACGGCCCTAAAAGGCGGGGTAGCACGTACTGCGCGGTGTTGACCAAGCCAATGCTGAAGTGGCCACGGCTGCCACGGTTGTATTCATCCAGATACTGGCTAAACACATCGGCACGGCTGAGTAAGTCCTGACTTAGCTGGTAAAGCGCCTGGCCAACCTCCGTGGGCACCACGCGCCCTTCTTCCTGGCGAACAATGGGTTCACCAACAATTT
Organism: Halomonas sp. HL-93; assembly: GCF_900086985.1. Lineage (NCBI taxonomy): Bacteria > Pseudomonadati > Pseudomonadota > Gammaproteobacteria > Oceanospirillales > Halomonadaceae > Halomonas > Halomonas sp. HL-93. The sequence goes on along the minus strand of NZ_LT593974.1, from coordinate 1,213,030 downwards.
CCCGCAGACGTTTGAGCTGCTGAGATACCGTCGGCTGGGTCAGATGAAGCCGATTGGCGGTGGCCGTAATCGAACCCGTGCGCACTACGTCGGTATAAACCTGAAGCAATCGAAAAGTTAGTTGGCGTATCTTCATGCTGAGATTATAGATAATTATCTATAACTATATAAAGTTTATTTGTTTTCATCAATTACTAGACATCGCTACAGTGGCTGCCCCCCCTCAAGGAGAGTTGCCGTGCCTGATATTGTGGTCATGTTCTTTGTATTAGGTGTTGTCGCCGGCGTGGTGCGCTCCGACCTCAGCATTCCCAAAGCCGCTTACGACATTCTAAGTCTGCTGTTGATGCTGACCATTGGCCTTAAAGGCGGCATGGCGCTGCACGGCAGCTTAAGCACCTCACTGCTGATCGAATTGGCCGGTGTCACGCTCTTGGGCATCATCATTCCGCTGGTGGTGTTTCCGGTGGTTCGCTACCTGGTGCGGCTGTCGCTTGCCGACAGCGCCAGCCTGGCCGCCCACTACGGCTCGGTGAGCGCCGGGACCTTTGCCGTTGCCTTGGCGTACACCGAAGCGCATGATCTGGTGACCGGCGGGCAAGTCACGCTTTACCTGGTACTGCTTGAACTACCCGCCATCATGCTCGGGCTATTGCTCTACCGGCGCTTCAGCCGCGGTAACCGCAGTGCCACAGCAGCAGAGCTGAATAAAACGTCAGGGCTCTGGCACGAGACCCTGACCAATCGTGGCGTGATTCTGCTAGTGGGCGGCGTTTTGATCGGCTGGCTCTATGGCCCGAATGCCGGTGAATCGGTGACCAGCCTTTATACCAACGCCTTCCAGGGCATCCTGGCGCTGTTCCTGCTGGAGATGGGCCTGGTCGCCGCAGAAACGCTGCGCAGCCTGCGCTGGGGGCACAGCCGCCTGATCATTTTCGCACTGACAGCACCTATCGTACTTTCCAGCTTTGGCCTGATGATGGCGTTCTGGCTTGGGCTGCCCGCTGGCTCCGCGGTGATACTCGCCAGCCTTACCGCCAGTGCCTCTTACATTGCCGCGCCTGTCGCCGTGCGAGCCGCTATTCCAGAGGCCAACATTGGTCTTGCCATGTTGGCCTCACTGGGTCTCACCTTTCCGTTCAATGTGTTGATTGGCATACCGCTCTATCATCAACTTTGGGGGTGGCTGGCGGGGTAAGGTGTGGTGTCCGAGGTAGCGCTGTGATGGCTAACAAGCGGCCGAGAACCGGAGAGCTTGCGCAGCGCCACATAGAATACCGGGGTCAGGAATAGCCCGAACAGCGTCACCCCAATCATGCCGGCAAACACCGCCGTACCCAGCGCCGCCCGTACCTCGGCGCCTGCGCCGGTGGCCACTACCGACGGCAACACCGCCGCCGTGAAGGCGATCGAGGTCATGATGATCGGCCGCAGCCGCAACCGACAGGCTTCCAGGGCGGCTTCCACCGTGCCCTTGCCCTGCAGTTCCAGCTCGCGGGCGAACTCCACGATCAGGATGGCGTTCTTACATGCCAGGCCAATTAGCACCACCAGCCCCACCTGCACGAAGATGTTGTTATCGCCCCCGCCAAACCAGACGCCAATCAGCGCCGCGAGCATCGACATGGGCACGATCAGAATCACCGCCAGCGGTAGCGTCCAGCTCTCGTAGAGGGCCGCCAGCACCAGGAATACCAGCAGGATCGACAGCGGGAAGACCACCAGCGCCGCGTTACCCTGGGTGGACTGCTGGTAGCTTAGATCAGTCCACTCCAGCGCCATGCCTGGGGGCAGCAGCTCTTCCGCCAGGCCGTTGATAGTGTCCATCGCCTGGGCGGAAGAGAGCACGCGGGGGTCGAACTCACCGGCCAGGTCCGCCGCCGGGTAGCCGTTGTAGCGCAATACCGGGTCGGGGCCGAAGGTTTGACGGATATCCACCATGGTGCCGATGGGCACCATTTCGCCCTGGTCGTTACGGGTGCGCAGCCGGGCGATGTCTTCCACGCTGGCCCGATAAGGAGCGTCCGCCTGGGCGATCACCTGCCAGGTGCGGCCAAAGCGGTTGAAGTCATTCACATAGGTCGAACCCAGATAGGTCTGCAGGGTGTCGAACAGCTCTGTCAGAGGCACACCCTGGGCCTTGGCCCTCAGACGATCCACTTCGGCATCCAACTGCGGGACGTTGGATTGATAGCTGCTGATCGGAAAGCCCATCCCCGGCGTTTGCGCAATCGCGCCCTGGAGCTGGTTCACCGCCTGCTGCAATGCCCCATAGCCAAGGTTACCGCGATCCTCGATAAACAGCTGGAAGCCAGACCCGTTGCCCAGTCCCAGAATCGGCGGCGGCATAAAGGAAAACGCAAAGCCTTCTTTCAGGCCGCCAATGCCCTGGTTGATGCGGGCGTTTATTTCCGCAGCGCTGAGGCTGCGCTCACCAAAGGCACTGAGGGTTAGAAAGGCTACCCCGGTGTTGGAGGTGTTGGTGAACTGCAGCGCGTTCAGGCCGGGAAAGGCGATGGCGTGCTCCACGCCCTCGGTCTCCATGGCGATGTCCACGACGTCCTGAAGCATCTCATCGGTTCGCTCCAGCGAAGCCCCTTCCGGAAGGATGACGCCAGCAATCAGATACAGCTTGTCCTGAACCGGGATAAACCCGGGCGGCACCGCCTTGAACATCACGCCAGTGCCCAGCAACAACAGCGCGTAGACCACAAACACCGCGCCACGATGCTTCAGGGAGCGGGCCACGCCGCCCTGGTACTTGTTGGAGCTGGCGTTAAAGAAGCGGTTGAAGGGCCGGAAAATCCAGCCAAACAGCGTATCGATCACGCGGGTGAGTCGATCCTTGGGCGCGTCATGGGGCTTGAGCAGCATCGCGGCCAGCGCGGGCGACAGGGTCAGCGAGTTGATGGTGGAGATCACCGTGGAGATGGCAATCGTCACTGCAAACTGGCTATAGAATTGACCGGTCACCCCCGAGAGAAAGGCCATGGGGATAAACACCGCACACAGCACCAGCCCCACCGCGATGATAGGCCCGGAGACTTCTCTCATGGCCTGATGGGCGGCGGCCTGGGGCTTTAGGCCCTCCTCGATATTCCGCTCCACGTTTTCCACCACCACGATGGCGTCGTCCACCACGATACCGATGGCCAGCACCAACCCAAACAGGGTCAGCGTGTTAATGGAGTAGCCCAGCAAGTAGAGCGCCGCGAACGTGCCGATCACCGATACCGGCACCGCCAGCAGTGGGATAATGGAGGCACGCCAGGTCTGCAGGAACAGCGTGACGACCAGCACCACCAGCAGCACGGCTTCCAGCAGGGTGGCGATCACCGACTTTATCGAGTCATTGACGAAGATGGTGGTGTCGTAGACCGCTTCATACTCCACGCCGTCCGGAAACTGTTCGGACAGCTCGTCCATGGTGGCGACGACCTGCTCGCGAATCTCCAGCGCATTGGCCCCCGGTGCCTGGAAGATCCCCACACCCACCGCGTTGTTGCTGTCCAACTGCGAGCGCAGCGTATAGTCCCCGGCGCCCATTTCCAGCCGGGCCACATCCGCAAGCCTGAGGATCTCGCCGCCCTCACCGCGCTTCAGCACGATGTCGCCAAACTCCTCCACCGTTTCCAGCCGCCCTCGGGCGTTGATCAGGGTGAGAAAGTCACTGTCTTCAATGGGTTCGGCCCCCAACTGCCCGGCGGAGACCTGGACGTTCTGTTCGCGCATGGCGCCGACCACATCGCCGGCCGTCAGGCCACGGGCGGCGATTCGTTCGGGATCGAGCCATGCCCGCATGGCGTAGTCCCCTCCACCGAAGATTTGCGCATCCCCTACCCCCTCAAGGCGTGCCAGACGGTCGCGAACATTCAGCCGCACATAGTTGCGCAGGTAGAGGGTATCGTATTCGCCGCTGGGCGAGGTCAGGTGAACGACCATCAGAAACGTTGGCGACTGCTTCTGGGTGGTGACGCCTTGCCGACGCACGGATTCCGGAAGCCGAGCTTCCGCCTGGCTAACGCGGTTCTGCACCCGAACGGCGGCCTCCTCGGCATCGGTACCCGGGCGGAAGGTGACGGTCATTTGCAGCACCCCATCAGAGCCCGCGACCGACTTGAGGTACATCATGTCCTCGACGCCATTGATGGCTTCTTCCAGGGGCGTGGCGACCGTTTCGGCGATCTCCTTCGGGTTGGCGCCGGGGTAAACCGTGCGCACCACCACGGAGGGCGGCACGACATCCGGGTACTCGCTGATCGGCAGGTTGGGAATCGAGATCAGCCCCACCGCCAGAATAATAATCGACAGCACCGCCGCAAATATCGGTCGGTCCACGAAGAAACGCGAGAAATTCATGGTGGTTTAGTCCTCCCTGGCAGCAATGGCGGGTTGAGCGTCAGCCGCCGGGGCGGCGGGCACCGTTTGAGGGCTCACTTCCATGCCCGGCATAAAGACTTTTTGCACCCCGTTGACGATCACCCGATCACCAGCAGAGAGCCCTTCGCTGATGACCGTACGTTCATCCACCTGGCGCCCTGTGGCGACCGGGCGCCGCTGGGCCAGGTTGTTCTCATCCACCACATAGACGTAGCGGCGATCCTGGTCGGTCAGCACCGCCTTGCCATCCACCAACAGCGCTTGCTCCAACCGCGCGACCGGCATTTCGACCCGCGCAAACTCCCCGGGCCGAATGCGGCCGTCCGGGTTGTCCAGCACCGCCCGGAACTGCAGGGTGCCGGTGTTGGGGTTCAAGCGGTTGTCGATAAAGTCCAGGGTGCCTTTGTACTGGCGCTGCGGGTCGCCGCCCAGCTCGATATTCAGGCTGTTCGACGCGTCACCGGTGAGGAGTGTCTGGCTGGCAAAGGCAGCCTGTTCGTCAGCCTCGAAGTAGACGTGTATCGGATCGATGCTCACCAGTGTGGTCAGCAGGCTCTGGTCGGCACTGGCCAGATTGCCAAGGGTCACCATGGCCCGGCCGGCGCGGCCGCTGACGGGCGCGGTAATACGGGTATACTCAAGATCAAGCTCGGCGGTATCCAGGGCGGCCTGAGCGGCATCCACCATGGCGCGGGCATTGTTCAGCGCCGCTTGACGCTGGTCATGCACCTCTTGAGAAATGGCCTGGCGGCCCAGCAGCACGCGGGCCCGCTCGGCTTCACTTCCGGCCTGGGCGAGTTGGCTTCTGGCCTGGGCAAGATCCGCCTGGGCGGCGCCAACCCGCGCCTGGTAGGGCCGCTGGTCGATCTGGAACAGCAGATCCCCTTGCTCGACCAGTTCGCCCTCTTCAAATGCCACTTCCTGGATATAGCCGCTCACCCGGGCTCTTAGCTCGACCGTTTCGGCGGCTTCCACCCGGCCGGTGAATGACTCGCTCAACACCACCGGCTGGGCGACGATTTCCGCCACGTCGACTTCCGGCGGTGGCGGCGCTGCAGGCGCTGCCGCCTCTTCGCTCTGGGCCTCGCACCCCGTCAGCAAGGCCATCAGCAGCAGAAACGGGATCACCGCCCGGCGGCTTGCCAGGCGGACGCTTTGATACAAACTTCCCATGATGAATTGCTCCAGTGGCTACCGAACCCCGGTAGCAGCGTTCGTTATGGATGTCGCACCGCGCGGGCGGTTGACGATTTACTAGTCGTTTAACCGCTGTCAGAATCGACAGTCATTTATTGTCATCGGGAGGGACGAAGGAGCTGGCATGGACGAGCAGTTGGTTACTCTCTATCCGACGTTACTCACCATAGGCGAGGCGAGCGTGTTCAAGGTAGCGGGTTCCTGCGGGATGATTGCCTGATTCTGTCACGACATTTGAAAAGCGATACGCGGCGGGGCGTCAGCACATCGGCCTGTTTCCGCCCATGAGCGTTATGACGATCTGATGACATACCGCGTGGGTTGTCGGTTTCTGCGGGGTGCTTGCCTGATTCTGCAAAACACACTGAAAATACCTTCGATTAGTGGGGCGAAGGCATATACTGGGAACGGTTAGGGAGGAGAGCCATTGACCGTTATCGCACCTGAGCAGATTACCCATTTCAGTGACAGCCTGCCCCAGCAGTTGGGGCAGGTCGTTCGCCGCTGGTCGCCCCTGGAAGATATTCAGGACACCGCGATTGCCGAAGTTCAACTGGTGCGCGTTGATGCCCCCACCAGTTTTCACTGCGCGGTTTACGAACCCTGCCTGTGTTTTGTCATTCAGGGCAGCAAGACGGTATTGCTGGGAGACAAGGAGATCGTTTACAGCGGTCCGAGCTATATGGCGAGCGCCGTTCACCTGCCGGTCGTCGGACGGATCGATCATGCCACCCCGGAGCAGCCCTTCCTGGCAGTAAAGGTCAGGGTCGATCCTCAGGAGGTAGCCGGGCTGATACTGGAACTGGGCGACAAGGCACCGTCTGCTGGCCATGACGCCATCTGCTCCGAGATGGACTGCGGCCTGAAATCTGCGCCCATGGATGCCCGTATGCAGGGTGCGCTTCACCGCTTGTTAAGCCTGCTCGACGCCCCGGAAGATATACCGGTGCTTTCGCCCCTGGCCCGGCGGGAGCTGATCTACCGGGCGCTGATGGGCGAAATGGGGCCGCATATGCGCCGCTTTGCCGCCTCGGACTCCCAGGCCAATCGGATCGCGCAGGTCATCTACGCCCTCAAAGAGCATTATGCGCAGCCGCTCAAGATCCGTGAGCTGGCGGCGAGCGCCAATATGAGCGAGTCGACGCTTTATCACAGCTTCCGCCAGGTCACCCGGATGTCGCCCCTGCAGTACCAGAAGAAGCTACGCCTGCACGAAGCCCGGCGGTTAATGCTCGCCGAGGGGCTTGAGGCGGCCACCGCCAGCTACCGGGTGGGTTACGAAAGCCCCTCCCACTTCAGCCGCGAATATAGCCGCATGTTTGGCGCGCCGCCACGGGCTGACGTTAGCCAGTTGCGGGGCACGCAGGCAACATCGGTGCCTGCCTAAGCAGCTGGGTGATGGACGCCCGGCGCGTTCTTCTCGAAATGACGTTCGGCGCTAGCTTCACGCCTTGTCAACTGCTTCGGTAGATAGCCGCGGGCGGCATAGGCAGGGAGATTCGGATACTCATTGCGCAAACCCAGCCCATTCAGTCTGCGCAGAACCTGCACCATCAAAATGTCCCCCGCGCTGAACGCATCGTCGAGCCAGTCGGCTTTTCCAAAGCGATTATAAAGCTCGACTAGCCACCACGGATAAGGATCCCCGACGCCAAACAAACGCTAATGCCATAGAGCTTCAGCCGAATAACTTCGATGACAGCCCTTGAAGTCCAGCACATGGAAGCCAAACTAACAAAGCTCTATTGGACTTTCCTGAGCCCCAATCCGAAAAGAGGCGTAGCGTGAGTGAATTCAACATCTCCCTAGCGCTCGTTGGCGCCACAGTACTATTTATTGGGATGGTTTCCCGCCTGCTGAACCGAAGCATTCTGTCGCTGCCCTTGCTAGCATTCCTGCTGGGAGTGTTGGCAGGCCCCGTATTGGGCTGGCTGGACCCTGCCGGCTGGGGCCATGAGATGAAAATCTTGGAGGAAGTCGCTCGAGTGAGCCTGGGGGTCAGCCTGATGAGTATCGCCCTGCGTATGCCGCCACGGTTCGTGTTCGACCAGGGCCGACCCTTGACGGTGATTCTGGCGCTCGGAATGCCCCTGATGTGGCTGATAAGTAGCGGGCTGGCACTAGGGTTTCTCGATGTGGCGCTAATGACTGCGCTCATGCTGGGAGCCTCTGTTTGCCCCACTGACCCGGTAGTCTCCAGTTCAATCGTGACTGGCGGGGTGGCCACCGACAACCTGCCTGACCGTTTCCGCCATACCCTGTCAGCGGAGGCTGCCCTTAATGACGGTCTGGCCCTGCCGCTCGTCATGTTGCCGATTCTGCTGATCAAAAGTTCTGATACCGCGCTAAATGAATGGTTTGTCCATGTTCTAGGCTGGCAAGTGCTTGGGGCGGTGGCGATTGGCGCCCTGCTGGGCTACCTGGCTGGCACGGCCCTGCGCACGGCGGAAGCTCGCGACCTGATCGACCAGCCTTCTTTTCTGGTGACTACTCTGGCGCTGACGTTGCTGGCCTTAGGCGCCGCCAAGCTCCTCGGCACGGACAGTATTCTGGCGGTGTTTGCCACCGGCATTGCCTTCGATCAGCGGGTGGACGGCAAGGACCGTAGTGAGGAAAGCGAAATTCAGGAGGCGGTAAACCTGTTCCTCACCCTGCCGGTCTTCATGCTAGTGGGGCTTATGATCCCCTGGTCGGACTGGCTGAACCTTGGGTGGGCCGGGTTGGGGCTCAGCCTGGCGGTGTTGGTGCTACGCCGCCTGCCGGTGATACTGTTGTTACGCCCTGCCATCCGGCTTTGGCGTGACCTGCCGGTAGCGCTCTTGGCTGGCTGGTTCGGGCCCATTGGTGTGGCGGCGGTTTTCTACGCCATGCTGGTCTACCACGAGACCGGCAATGATACGATCTGGGTAGTTGCCAGCCTGCTGGTGGCCGCCTCACTGGTAGTGCATGGCATGACTGCCGCACCCATCGCGAAGTACTACGGCCGTCGTTATGGGGATCAGTTGCCAATAGAGCAGAAGCTCTATTAATCCAGCTCAGCAAGCCTAGCTGTTACAAGGCCAGTTAATAACTTTTCGTCAATTTCCCAGTTGTTAGGTATTTGAAATAAATTTTTCTTAACAACGTATCCTTCGTTTTCAAGCCTGGTCTTAAAGTCCTCCATCACTCTGGCACTCCAAGGGGCAAGCGCAAGATGATCTTTCAACGCCGAAACGCCGAATACGTAATCACTGCCTCTACAAATCTGAGGGACATTCCACGATAGTTTGCAATCCAAGTCAGGAAAATTCTTGAGGATAACGTCAATGACATCTCTGAGAGTATTTCCCTGCTTTGAGTCCAATGAACTCAGGTAATCTTCAACTGAATTAAACTTTTTCGAACTCATGCACTAAGCCTTTTAATTTTAATTAAAACACCCAATTAACTACGCAGTAAAAGCGAAACCACTAGTCGGTTATCGGCCACCCTCGAGCGCCTAGTTAATGAAGCGCCGCCATAATCAGGCCACACATCACAAACATGCACCCCACGCCGACGAAATATGCCATCGTCCGCCATGGCTGAAGCCCTGCCAACAGGCACAAGGTGTGCACGTAACGGGCGCCGGTAAACGTCAAAAAGAGCCAGACCGCCAAGCCTGGCGCAGCACCCACCCACACGTAAGCAACGCCAAGCGCCAGAAAGATGGGGATATTTTCAACATCGTTTGACCAGGCACGCGCTGCCCTTTGTACCTGGGGCAATTCCTCCTTAGCGGCTTCCCTGCCCACAAAAGCGGCATCTTCGGGGATCTTGAAGGTCATCTTGGTGATGCGATGAAATCCTTGATACACCGAAATGGCAAACATCTTTAGAAAAAGCAGCACCGACGCGACGGCGTACCAATACACTGCGTTATCCATTGGCCTCTCCTTGGCTTTTAAAGCCCTCAAGTTCTGCGTATGGATTTCAGAGGTCGTATTCGTCGTGACGACGAGTCCAACCATACGGTTCAGTCTGCGGCCAGCCTTCCGGAGAGTCTTCCCAGGTCTCCTGACGCCCAAACGGGGTTAAGTCTAAATAGGTCCAGAGGCTGCCGAGATATTCGACGCCACGTGCCCCTGTAAAATAACTGCGATATATGGCATCACCGTCACGCAGAAACACACTGGCACCGTGCCTCTCGCCATCATCGGTGGTTACGCCAACATCATAGTTAAAATCGCTTTCGTAAGACGAATACCATGGAATGGGATACGTCCATCCCATCCGCGACCTGTACTGCTTGAGCTTTTCCAATGGGGCGCGTGACACCATCACCAGCGTGGTATCGCGGGCATGCAGATGGGCCGGATGTGTCATGGCATCGGCAACCCAGGAGCATCCGTCACAGCCCGCGCTCCATTCAGGGGCAAACATGAAATGATAGACAATGAGTTGACGACGCCCTTCAAACAGGTCAAGCAAAGACACTGTGCCGTTATCGCCCTGAAACGCATAGTGCTTAGCTACCTTAACCATCGGTAACCGCCTACGCTCTGCATTTAGCGCGTCACGAGCGCGAGTTAGCGCTTTCTCTTTTATAAGCAGCTGATCCAGCGCCACTTTCCACTCTTCTGAAGATACGACACTCGGCAACGGCTGTTTAGTTGTGGTCATTACCAGGCTCTCCTATGTATTCCATGTGCGCCTTCTCATCGCACCAGCACTGACAAACTTCACCAAAGTAGTGAAGACCCTTATGCTGCCAAGCGACGATTGTAGGCAGCTAATCATCAATGTTGTTCATCCACGAAATCATTGAGCCCACCCAAAACGGGCTGCGATCGAATGACCGAACTATTACCTAGTCGTTCGAGAGTGAGCGAAATCGACAAGCTTCGATGTATTTTCTTATTCTCAATGGCCGTCATAAACGGCTCGAGGAACGAGCGGACAGCGTCCACAGAGGGCGACTTAATGGCTTAGTTATTTACTTTGCTACTCTTGCGGGTACACAACAAATGCCAACTTGTTACCCTCCGGGTCACGCACGTAGGCTGCATAAAAACCTTCAGCATACTGAGGCCTGTAGCCAGGCGCTCCTTCCGAGTTGCCACCGTGATTCATGGCAATTTCATATAGTCTGTCAACAACTCCGGGGTCATGAAACTGGAAGGCAGTCATCGAACCGTTGCCAACGCTCGACGTCTTCCCATCAAAAGGATACCCAACAAAGAATCGGGGAAAACTCATATCCTCCACTTTACCGTATGAAACAGATGATTCATCTTGCCAGCATAATTCCAAGTTCATTTCTGCAAAAAGTGGGTCGTAAAATTTAAGGGCTTTTTCCAGGTCTCTCGTGCCCACCATCGTATAAGCAATCATGAGAAAATATCCTCTCGATATAAGTCACGACGATATTGCGTTCATCACCTGCTGCAGCCATTTATTGGGCATTACTCCGCATGGCCGTAACCTCCTTCAGCAAACGCTAGTAGACAGAACCCATTTCCAAAAGGATCGCTCATTGTTGCAAGCCTGCCCCAAGCGTAAGTCTTGATTTCCCCTTCCTGGGAAGCGCCCGCCGACACTGCCTGTTTTACTGCCACGTCTATATCTTCAACAATGAAATCCAGATGTACTGGTGTCCAATGGCGCTTATAGTCACGCTGGTGGGAAGTACCGGGGGCAGCAGCGCTCGCTTCAGGCTGCTCGATCAGATAAATGGGCGCAGGTCCTCCGACCATTTCTGCAACCGTATCGCCAAATAGTCGCCGACTAAGCTGCAAACCAAGCCCACTCTCGTAGAAGGAGATGGCTTTCCCAAGCTCTTCCACATCAATGTTTACGATGAACTGCATACATAACCTCAACGATCTACTTGATGCCTGAAACCAATGCCCGTCAGGATATCCACTGCAATGCCAGTCGTTACCCTCTAGTGTCTCAACAACCCTGACTGGAGTAGCAAATTTTGCGAGTCATATCACCATGTCGCGTCTTATGTAGCGCGCACCCGTGGTCCTAACGCAGCGAAATGAAGACAAGGGGCCGAGTGATCATAACCAGTTCATCGGCAAGGTTCTGATTCATGGTCACTTCCCCAGTTAACGATCAGCTTTGCGGTAATTTTGGAGCAACAAAGCGATAAAAAATTATCCGGCAACAGCGGCTGGCTACATTGCTATCGTTCACCTTCAAGACCCATCCCAAACAGGTAAAATAATGACAACATCAGTATGAACCGAATATCGAAATACGTACTTACCGAAGGACCAGTAACCGCAATGCACTCCCTGCATAGTTTGAAATAGCTGGCTAGCGCAATAGTGGCCCGGCCAGACGCTGTTTCTGCATTTGAACAGCTTCCATCAAGAAGTCCTTCAGGGCGTGAATCTTCACCACGCCTCTAAGATCTGGATGCATCAGAAACCATAGGCCGTATTCAAGTTCGGGGATAGGATCGCTGAGCTGGATAATTTCTGGATCGTTGTCCGCCAAATAACACGGTAGAACGGCTAACCCCATGCGAGAGCGAATAGCGCTGAGTATGCTGACCAAGGTATCAACACGGTAGACGCAGGCCGCCTTCAGTTCATGCTTGGTCATCCACTGGTCTAGCGCTGAATCCTGCAGTCGTGGCCCGGCACCAATCCACGGCTGGCTGGCAAGGGTGTCAATGGAGGCTCCCGGCGTTAGACCAAGGCTTCGATGTCCGTAGACAGCCTGGCCTATCGTTGCCAGGCGCCGACCAATCAGGTTATCCGGCGGAAGGTTGGAGGGGCGAATAGCAACGTCCGCCTCCCTGCGAGTCAGGTTGAACAACTGGTTAGAGACGGCAACATCCAGAACAATGGCCGGGTATTTATCCTGAAATTGCGTGAACAGAGGCGCCAGCAGCCCCATCAACAAAGAGTCCGTTGTAGTGGTATAGATTTCCCCACTGGGCTCCAAGTCGCGACCAGCGACTTTACGCTCCGCGGCCAGTGCGGCCTCATCCATAATCCTAGCCGTATCGGCAAGCTCTTCCCCTGCCAGCGTGGGCCGGTAGCCGGTACGGCTCCTCTCAAAGAGAGTAACGCCCAAGCGCTGCTCAACTTCACCCAGCCGCCGGAAAACAGTGGCATGACTGACCCCCAAAACGCGTGAGGCGCCAGAAAGCGAGCCTTCAGTCGCGATGGCAAGGATGATCTCGAAGTCATTCCACGCCAGATAACTGCGTGTTTTTTGTGTGGTGATCGAAGGCTGCTTGCCCTTTCTTACTGTTCGTTTTTGCAAAGTCCACGCTCATATTTATGGAATAGCTTGCGTATTAGAACAATACTAGCATCTCCCTAACGCAACAAGATAACCAAAACGTCCTGCTACCAAGGGCGGCGTTATGGAGGTCAGAGGCATGATGAAATCAAAAGAAGTGCAGTCCTTTAACGCCGGTGGTCTATTAACTCACCGGAATAATGTAGACGTTAAAAATAATAGCGTCGACGACCAGGGAACCATCCCATTGAGATACCAAGATGGGATGGGGGGCATCGATATTGAGCAGGTACGGCGGGATCAGCGTCAGGCTCAGCAGCAGTTTATCCGGGCGATCCTAAGACATCTGCGACGCCATCGCTGAGAAGCACCAGGGGTGCCAGTGTAGGCGTGTTCGATACAACCGCTGCTGGTTAAGTTGCTGAGGTCTAGGGGTTGTCTGATCCTGAGTGATTAATTGACGCGGGCACCTCTGGTATCGGTCCGCGTTCGAGATAGGTGCCTAACACCACATAGCTATGGGTTGATTGCACTCCTTTAACCTTCTGAATGCGTGACAGAAGTTTTTCAAGGTTGGCGGGGCCGGAGCAGCGCAACTTAAGGATGAGACATGTATCACCCGTCGCCGTGTGGATTTCTTCCACGTCGGCCAATTGCCGCAGGCTAAGGATGGGCTCCGTCATGCCCCAGCCCTCCGTCAGCACGTGAACGAAAGCGAGAAGTGGGCAACCAATTTTTTCACCATCAAGTTTCGCGACGGTACCCTGAATGACGCCGTCACGGCGTAGACGCTTCACACGCTCGTGCACAGCGGGAGGCGATAGATGAACCAATTCGGACAGTTCGACATAAGATCGGTCCGCGCGCTCGGCAAGCAGCCTTAACAGCATTCGGTCCGTCCGGTCGAGTCCGGACGGGTGTGAGGAATCTTTCCGAATGGCATTCGATTTCATCATTGAAAACCCCGTTTTCAATTGCCTGAACCTTACTACACGCTAGCATAGTGTCGTATGACATGCTGCAAATCAGACATTATGCCTGTTTATATTCGGCATCTTCAGGTGATCGCATTGCTCGCTGCGGTACTTTTGGTCGGGTCAAATGCCTTTGTCCTCAGTCCTCTTCTTTCAGAAGTGGCGGAAGGGCTGGCTACGGAACCCTTTCGTATCACCTGGTCGATATCCGCTTTCGGCGCAGCAACGGCAGTGTCGGCGTTGACGCTTGCGCGGTTGATCGACCACTTGCCGGCCGGGCGAGTTTTGGGTGGTGCCGCGTTAATTCTGGCGCTAGCACAAGCGTCAAGCGGCACAAGCCAGAACTGGCTCTGGCTCTGTTTGTCCCAAGGGGTCGCTGGAGTGGCCATCGGGGTGCTTCTGCCCGGAGCGTATGCGACAGCGGCAGCAACAGCCCCAAAGGGAGCTGAAGCCTCAAGACTTGGGATTGTGCTGACAGGTTGGGCGCTTTCTCTCGTGTTGGCGGTGCCCCTAGCGGCCATCGTTGCTGAACGGGCCGGCTGGCGAATGGTCTATGCCCTTCTAGCTGGGCTTTCAGTTTTAACCGCCATCGGGTTGATGTTTACCCTGCGTGGCGTACACCCTGGCGTTGCGTTACGAACATCAGCTTGGCAGGCAATGCGACTGCCGGGCGTGGCGAAGCTGCTTGTCGTGATGTTTGCCTATATGACGGCCTTTTACGGCAGCTTTGCTTTTTTTGGTGAAGGTGTGCGGCAGGCCTTCCGTCTTTCTACGCAAGGTACCGGAACATTTGTGTTGGCCTACGGGATGGGATTCGGCTTGGCCGGAATCGGGCTGGGCATCGTCACACCGAATATCACGCGACACTATATGATGCTGGTGCTGTCAGGCATTACAATAAGTTATGCCTGCTGGAGTCTTGCGCTTGAGACTCGGCCGACGGCTGTCGCGGCGGCCGTCGTTTGGGGAGCCTTAAACCAAATGGGGCTGAACGCACTGATCGTTTTGTTAAGTCGGTACGCGGCAGAAGCGCGCGGAGCGGTAATGGGCATGAATAGCGCAGTGACGTACTCGGCCGTTTTTGCCGGACCGTTGATCATGAGCCCCATCTATGCCGGATCGGGCTTCACGTCAGTGTCCGCTCTTTCCGCTGTCTTCGTTGCGATGGGTGCTCTGGTGAGCTGGAAAACGGTGTAGTCCTTTTGTAAGCCTCGTTGTCCATTTGACGTTTTTCCGAACAGTACTGACGCCGCGCCCGCAGTGCAGCTACCTACTGGTCAATGACAGTGATAAGGCTCAGAACCGGCGTGACAACCGTTTTTATCAGTTCCGCCAGAGTGGCCATGGGCTACACTGACAATCATCATTGAAGCGAACAGGAAAGCAACTAGCTTTTTCATAACAGACCTCTTTTTTATTGGAGATATTTTCCATATTGCCTTCCGTTGCACTGGAGCACCCACGAGCCTTGTAAGTGTTAACAGCGATTATGCATTGTTTCCCATTGCCCCGACACCAATCGATATAAACGCACCACAAAACTTTTAATTTCAATGGATTAGGAACTATTAAGTCCGATATTCCCGGCAACTTTAAACGATGCGACATGCGCTGACCAAGCTCCAAAGAATCCCACATGGGCGGAATCTACTTTGTCCATCATTGCAACCCATCGATGAGAGGCATAAGGCGAAGTATGGACCATACACTCGAAATCCAGGAAATCCGCAGTCTCACCCACACAGATACGACTTGCCAAGCCTGAGGAATACACCTTCACGCCTGGGCAAGCGAGAAACGGCCGTTCATCTTTTCTTCGCTTGTTTCGGACCCGTGGCTGGAATTTGTCATTAAAATCTATCCGGACCACGAGGGCGAGATCGGCAATAACCAGTTGGTCTTCTCCAACAAGACCGAACGGGACATCATCCTCAAGGAAGAATTCGAGACGATGCTGGGAGATCAGTGCATCAACGTCATCACCGACGAAAAGCCGTCCGGCGACCACATCTTTACCGATGGTGTGATCGACAAGGCCTTTCTGACTTCGCATATCAAGGACATGAGCCAGGCCTTCTACGTGTGCGGCCCGGACCCGTTCAACGAGAGCATCATGGCAGCTCTGAAAGAGCTGGGCGCCAACCCGGACGCGCTGGTGTTTGAAGAGTAGCCGGTCTTGATACGCACTCTGCGCTGAGCGCCTCATTATCAATGCCGGATTACCGATTAACGGCAACCGGCAGCTACGTGGTTAAGCCTCTAGACCGTGCGGATCTGGCGACATGCCGATATCGGAGGTACGCTGTTTGGATTGATAGGGGGCCTGATATCGTAGGACGAGCCGGTATACGTATGATGCTGGTGTAGATCTATGAACCGCGATGGCGGCAGGCAGCCAGCGCAGTATCACATCAGGCGATAGAGATATGCAGACGATTGAGCTAGGTGGAGTCAGCGTACCCCGAATAGGCCAGGGCACCTGGCATATGGGCGAGAATGCTGGGCAGCGGCAGGCTGAGGTCAGGGCGCTGCGTGAAGGTCTCGATCTGGGCATGACGCTAATCGATACCGCAGAGATGTATGCGGAAGGCGGCGCAGAAGAAATCGTTGGAGAAGCTATCCGTGATCGGCGCGATGAGGTGTATCTGGTCAGCAAGGTCTACCCGCACAACGCCAGCACCCAGGGTGTTCAAGCTGCCTGCGAGCGCAGCCTGCACCGATTGGGCACTGACACTATCGATCTGTACCTGCTTCACTGGCGCGGCCAGTACCCGCTGAGCGAAACCGTGGACGCCTTTGAGCGGCTGCGCGAGCAGGGCAAGATTCTGCGCTGGGGCGTGTCCAACTTCGACACTGACGACTTGGCAGAGCTCGACGCGCCCGCTTGCGCCACCAATCAGGTGCTCTATAACCCCGACGCACGAGGCATTGAAGTCGACCTACTGCCCTGGCAAGCACAGCACAACATGCCGCTCATGGCCTATTGCCCGATCGGGCAAGGCGGCGCGCTACTGCATGACGCCACCCTGCAACGCATCGCCGACAAGCACAGCGCCACCCCCGCGCAAGTCGCCCTCGCCTGGTCACTGCGCCATCCCGAGGTGATCGCTATTCCCAAAGCCGTTAACCTGAATCACCTCAAACAGAACGCCAAGGCAGATAACGTCAGACTCGACGACGATGACCTGGCTCAGATCGACGCCGCCTTTCCTCCGCCAACGCGCAAGCAGTCCTTGCAGATGGTGTAAGGCCAGGCCATCAACGGCCCTGCACTGGAGCGATGCCATGCCACAGCCCGCACCACCCAATGCCTGGATCCGCTTTCTCGCCCACCTGCTATTTATTCTTGCGGCGTGGACATTGTTCATCAAATACCTGTTCCCCATTGGCTACGCGCTGGCATACGGCGAGCCCTGGTCGCGGTATATCTATTGGGATCTATGGCCGCTGGCGCACGTCTGGCTAGGCTGGGCGCTGCTCAAACAGCCCCGCTACACGCGCGCCTTGGCGGTGGGTATGTCCGTTATTGAAATCCTCATCATCGGCACCCTGTTTGTGCGCTTCCTCAATGACCCCGAGTGGTCGATCTGGCGCACCAACTGGTTTGTGAATAAGGTGTTTGTACTGACCTGCTTTGTGCTGGTGTTGGCGGCCACGGTGCCGATCCCCAAAAAATGGAAGGAGCGACCGCTATGAACCATCGCATCAAGCATCGCCTCACGCGCCGAGAAAACCTCAAGCTCATGGGGGCCACGCTGGCCGCCATGATGTTGCCAAGCATGCCGCTGCTGGCCAACACCGACGGGATGCACCGGAAGACCCTTGCGGGGAGTGACAAAAAGCTGCCCGTGATTGGCATGGGCACCTGGCGCACGTTCAACGTTGGCAGTGACGAGACGCTGCTCGATGCGCGCACCGAGGTGGTGAAGGCCTTTTTCGAACATGGCGGCGGCCTGATCGACTCCTCGCCCATGTACGGCTCGGCACCGGACGTGATGGGCTATGCCTTGCAAAAACTCGGCACACCTGAGCGCCTGTTTGCCGCCGAAAAGGTCTGGAGCCCCGCCGGTGGTTCCGCCCGGGAGCAGGTGGCGGAGTTGAAAGACCGCTGGACGTTGGATCACTTCGACCTGGTGCAGGTGCACAACCTGACCGACTGGCGCGATCACCTGGCCGCGCTGCAGGAAATGAAAGCTGAAGGCACGGTTCGCCATGTCGGTATCACCACCTCCCACGGGCGCCGCCACGACGAGGTGGAGCAAATCATGTCGTCAGAGGATATCGACTTCGTTCAGCTCACCTACAACATCACCCACCGCGAGGCCGAAAACCGACTACTGCCCCTGGCGGAAGAACGCGGCATCGGCGTGATCGCCAACCGGCCTTACGATGGCGGCAGCCTGATCAAGCATCTCAAGCAGCGTAACGCTGAATTGCCCGAATGGGCCAACGAGGAATGCGGCTGCACAACCTGGGCGGACTTCCTGCTGAAATTCATCGTCAGCCATCCGGCGATCACCTGCGCGATACCCGCCACCACCCAGGTCGAACATATGCGCGAGAACATGCGCGCCGGCCACTCCCCCATGCCCTCGGCCGATGCACGGCAGCGGATGGCTGACTATATCGAGTCGCTATGAACGCGTGGGCAAGCTACCAGGTACAGGACTTTATTCCCTTCACGGCGGAGGTGTACTTTCGCCTGTTGGAACGCATGGGCGAAACCTTCTGGCCGCTGCAATTACTGACCCTCGCCCTGGGCGCCGCCACCCTGGTGCTGGCGCTGAGACACCGCACGCGAATAGCCTGCCTACTACCCGCCCCGCTATGGGCCTTTGTGGCCGTGGCGTTTTTCATTCAGCGCTATGCAGAACTTAACTGGGCCGGGGGCTATGTTGGTTACGCTTTCATCGCCCAGGCCTTGCTGCTGGTAGTGATGGCGCTAACGGGATGGGGAATGGATAACGCAACACGCGCAACACACCCACCGGTTATTATCGGCATCGCCGTCACCCTCTTCGGCCTGATCATCATGCCGCTGGTAGCTCCGCTGAGTGGTGGTGCCTGGCTTCAGGCGGAAGTGTTCGGCATACACGCCGACCCCACGGCGGTGACTACGCTGGGCCTGGTGCTTATCATGTTGCGGGGTTTCGCCCTATGGATCGCCGCCATCATTCCTGCGCTCTGGCTGGTCGTTTCAGGCCTGACGTTGCAGGTGCTGGGTTCGTCGGGCGCCGCTGTGCTGTTCTCTGTGTTGGCGATTGCTCTGATTGGGCTGGCCTGGAAAAGTTTTGAATCCAAACGATAAAGTCATAGCACTGTTGCTTTTGACGCGGAGGCAAAGGCACTGCGTACCGCGCTTAATGTTTGAATTCAGGGGTTAACGGGTCTGTTCAATATTAAGGCGACACTTGAACGGCCAAGCACCGCGATGAGCTAACACAACCATGATGTTTTTCGCGCCTATGGGTGGATCGCATAAGTTAACGTTATGTCTACTTTATCCAAGGTTAGCTGGATATCTCATCAAATGCATGACGTTAGTTTTGGAGGCAGGATCAAAAAGCGTGAGCTTGTGAACATCTGGTGACTATAAGGAAATTTTAATGACCTTATTCAGAGCCATTTTGCACTGTTCGCATTACTAGTTGGAACAGTTCTTGCGGCCTGTTAGTGCTACCGATAGCGCCTCGTTCACGAGCCAACTTTTTATGCTCATAAAGATTAGAACCCGCATAAATCACAAAAGGCGTTCTATTACCAGATTTTCTTAGCTCATGGAGTAGCACATAGCCTTCTTCCGATCCTTCCTTTCTACCCATATCTGAGATAATAATTGCGAATTTTTCATGTTCTAATATTTGCAAGGCTTCTTCGGTAGAAATAGCAAGCTCTATGTGTAAGCCTTGATCTTCAAAAGCTTGGCGCTCATAAATATTATTCTCCGGACAATCATCAACCCACAAAACTCTATTTTTCCATTTATCAGATGAAGGCCTTCTCTTCATTTTCAAAAAAATGTCAACAATTTCATTCAGTTGATCTTTATTGAGCACTTCGCTACCACCAGGTTGCTTTGATATTGCAGCAGCCAATGAAATGGCAGATGAAAGTTGTGACTTCAAAAAGTTCTCTTCATTTTTGAAATCCGATGGCCCGTATAATTTATTATGATGATTGGCGACAAGCCAAAGAAATCCCAAAAAAACCAAGATGGGGAAAAAAACCATAAAATAAATTAGAGGCGTTATGTGATCTGATACATTTTGGCCAAAGCTAACCACCAAAGAAGCAAAGCCATACACAAGCACAATAAATAGAGCAATAATCCCTAAGGGACTTTTGGTAAATCCCTTCGCAGATTCTGAGAATTCCTTGATACTCAATAGTTACTCCTTATGGCGCTTAGCACGGACAAAATGCACCGAGCGAAGCAACAAAATGCTTGAACGCATAGCATGGCTATGTTCAACAATTCCACTAGGCGCATTCAACAATCCCTTCTATTAAATATTCCCATATTACACCTGAATCATATTCCCTGCGCTCAAATCCCGCGGCTGGCAACTCCAATATAATATTGTCAAATCCTGACCAATATCCGCCCCATAGCCGATTAGTATCTTTGAGCATAGAAACTTTATAGGCATGCCTTGCCAATGTAACATGCTCCATATTTACTTTTACAATTCTTGTTAGGGGCCAATCTTTAATTATAAATTTCTGAACAGAATTTAGTGGCCACCCATATTTTGCTGATACAAGCTTACACGTTTCCATATCACCAAAAGCATATAGAGCGGACAACCTCGACGGATATAGCGGGTAATACTTCTCTCGAAACACTTCGGCATCATATTCTATACGGTAGTCATTGATTGCCGTCATGAAGTAAGGAGATACCGCTAGAGCGTCACTATGACAAGGCTCATAGGGAAGGTATCGCACCTTGCCTGCTATGTATTTTTTCATGAATTCTGGATCCGAACATGAAGCTACAGCACCTGAGGAAAATGTCTTAGTGAGATTAAAATTGTGATGAGTAATAGGGTTAAACTGATTGACAAATATATAGAATATGTCAGGTGCGTCTTCGTCAATGTTGATTAATTTCATACATACTCCAGTTCACCCAAACACTTACGAGTGATTTACATAATTCCAATAAACGTAAAAAAAGCATTTATTGAGTTTATCCGTTCACCAACCTTGATTCTACCCCATTGATTTTAATAAAGGAAAAGCTAAGTTTGACATCATATTCGAAATTCACATGCTTACGCGCTCCTCCACTCGCCTCCTACACTCCACCAACGAACAGCTTGACGGGGTGCCGGCGAAATCAGGCTGAAATGGCGCAGGACGTAGTATTGTTTGCTGCCGAGCGCTGGTCCCGCTGAACCTGATCCGGCTAATGCGCTGCTGCTTACTCAAGTTCGCAGCGCGGGTACCAGCGTAGGGATCAAGCGATGGACACGGCTTCATTTCACGCCAGCTTCCGCGCCATTTCCTCGATCTTATTCGCCTGCCTTCCGGATCATTACCACCGGAGGCATCATGGGCTACCGCTTTAATGATCTCATCACCTCCTGCCAGCAAGATTGGCGCGCCCTTATTGAGCGCGATGCTGGACTGTTGCGAAGCACTGAAACGCTGCCGGAAGCACTGCCAAATCCTACTTAACACAAGCACTGCGGAGCTGCATGTATGTCAATTATGCTGAACGATGTAAAACTGCTGTTCGCTGATTACAGAGTTTTGTGTGTATCAAGTGTTAGGTATTCAAAGTCGTTCGATCAACATATCAATAAAGGCGCGTACAGCAGGGTTGGTGCGCCGACTCTGCGGCCATAACGCAACTATATTATGACGCTCTACGCCGAAGTCAGGCAGGATGGGTATAAGTTCACTTCGTCTAACCCGCGGGGCAGCCATGAAACTTGCAGCCATTCCGATGCCTGCTCCTGCGGTCATAGCGGCGATGACGGCTTCGCTTGAGTCAACGATGACAGGGGAAGATGGCACTATCTCAACCTCCCTCTCGCCGATCCGGAACGGCCAGCGAAACATTTGTCCCGTACTTTGGTAACGCAAATTGATCGTTTCGTGCCCCACCAGCTCATCAGGATGCTCGGGAGCACCATACCTAGCCAAGTAGTCTGGCGAAGCGTAGCAAGAGAGCCTGTAAGGTGAGAGTCGCCTGGACAAAAGTGACGAATCCGCAAGTTCACCGATCCGTACTGCAAGATCAATGCCCTCTTCAACCATACCGACGATGTGGTCGCTCAGCCGCAGGTCGATCGCTACCTTCGGGTAGCGTGTTCGAAAATCCGTAATAGCAGGAGCAATCAGATGCAGTCCCAGTGGAAGTGATGTCGCAATTCGTAACGTGCCTGCGGGCTCGGTACGAGCAGACTTGACCACCTGCTCTATCTCTTCTGCTTGGCGCAGCAGCTCTAGCACACGTCCATGCAAGTCGCGGCCCTCGGCCGTGAAAGACAGAGATCGTGTCGTGCGAGTGAAAAGAGAGACGCCGAAGTGACGCTCCAACCGCTGAATGCTTTTGCTTATCGCAGAGGGCGAAACAGACAACGAGCGCGCCGCAGCGGTGTAGCTGCCTAATGAACCGGCGCGTGCAAATGCGATAAGGCCCGTGAGGCGTTCTAATCCAATTTGTTCTTTCATGGAACAATTAAAACGAATCTACGCACCATTATCAACGGCAAGGAACTTTCTTACTATTTGCCATGTAACCATTCATGAGTGAGATTGTGATGAACGACATGATGAAAGCAGTGCAGCTGCATAGTTTCGGTGACCCAGAGGTCTTGCTTTACGAAGATACGCCCCGACCCGCAGTACAAACCGGTGAAGTGCTTATCCAGGTTCGTGCGGCAAGTCTTAACCCACCAGACCTTTACCTGCGCGACGGCTATCGGGCGCTACCTCCAGAATGGCAGCCTAGCCCACATTTCCCGTTGATATTGGGCACTGATGTGTCAGGAGTCGTTGCTGCCGTCGGCGACGGGGTTTCCAAAGTCAGCGTAGGTGACCACGTCTTTGCAATGGTGCGTTTTCCCGAAGACCTGATGACGGGCAGCGGCGCCTATGCCGAATATGTCAGCGTTCCTGAAAGCCACCTGGCGTTGAAGCCAAAGGGCATTTCTCATGTCGAGGCAGCAGGTGCCCCGATGTCACTGCTTACTGTCTGGCAGTTTCTGGTGGATCCTGGCCACAACCGACTAAACCCATTCCAGGCATTCCAGCATGTGCCTGTCCCGCTCGAAGGCAAGGCCGTCTTGATCAATGGAGCTGGCGGTGGCGTGGGGCATCTAGCGGTTCAAATCGCCAAATGGAAAGGGGCACGCGTGATCGCGGTTGCTTCAGGTAAGCATGAAGGGCTTCTTCGTGAGCTGGGTGCTGACGACTTCATTGATTACACCAAGGCAGCCGCCGAAACGGTCGCACATGACGTGGATCTGGTGCTTGACGCTGTGGGTGGTTCGAACATGGGACGCTTCCTCAGCATTATTAAACCAGGCGGCTCGCTCTTTCTGGTCAACCCCTTGGGCTTTTCTGCCAGGGATGAAGCCCACAGGCTAGGAATTACGGTTTCCTCACTACAGGTGCACTCAAACGGAATGCTGCTGGCGCAGGCCAGTCGCTTACTCGACAACCGTACCATTCGGATCGTGATCGACAGTACCTATTCGTTGGCAGAAGCACCGGCTGCGCATCAGCGAGCTATGCAAGGCGGCGTTCAAGGCAAGGTCGTGCTTGTCGTTAAAGAGTAAATTGTTGCCGCCGATCACAGTAATTTCCGGGGTTGAAAGCATCTGAAGCATCCGTTCGGTTTGCTCGATACCGAAGTGTGGCAGCCTCGCAAGATATCTTGCTGATTTGAGGTCACCAGTATAGCTTTCAAAGATTGAAGCGATATCCTCGGGCTTATGGTGCCTTAATGTCAGCCTTTTTGAAGCAGTTATCATATTTGTTGGCTTAACGCCCCAGCTCAGCTGCATCGCTTCTTGGCGGTGGCTAACCTAGCTATTTTTCGACTGTCGCTAACCGCACATACTCTGGCACCCTTTCCTTGAGCAATTTGATGAGTTCGGGCTGCATGAATTCGTAGTGATCGGGGATATCCAGACAGACCAGCGGCTTTCCCTTCAACACGTCCTTGTACGTACTGGCGACTTCATCCTGGTGGTGCTTTTCCATCACCAGAATGATATTGGCCCACTCAATCAAGTCCCGGGAAACAGGCGTTTGCGCATGTGCCCCTGTCCCAGCGCCGATTGCCTGGATACCGGGATAGGCTGAAAAGACATTTTCCTCGGTTGGGCTGCGTAGCCTATTTTCGCTGCAGATGAATAGAAGGTTCATAGGCGCTCCCTGGACACATAGCATAGGACTTTGTGGCAATTCTGGCGCCGCGAAGCGATGGTAAACCGAACGCTGCGCAGTCGATTGTCAAACCTCGTAACGTTCGACATTCTGTACATTAAACATCCCGCGCAGGAACGACATTATGGATGCCATCAGCTACACGGCCGCTAGAACCAATTTAGCAAAAACCATGGAGCAGGTCTGTGAAGACCATTCACCCATGATCATCACCCGCAACAAAGCGCCGTCTGTGGTAATGATCTCTCTCGAAGACTATGAGGCGCTGCAAGAGACAGCCTATCTCCTGGGTACACCTAAGAACGCCCGCCGTTTGTTAGAGTCCGTTGCCGAGCTGGAGCAAGGTGGTGGTCTGGAAAACCAACTTCTTGAAAACGACAGCGCCGGGGCTAGCCCCGGCGCTGATATCGCACATGGCAAAACAAATTGACGGTTAGAAGCGCAAACCGGCCGACGCGGTAAAGGTATCGATCTTGTAGTCGCTGTCGAAGTCGTAACGCTCGTATTCGGCACGGACCAGGAAGGGATCGAAGTTGAACTGCGCGCCGACACCGTAGACCGGATCGGTGCCGTCCTGATCTTCAAGATCAACGCTAGCACCGCCAAGATTACCGTCGACGTCGGTTTCCCACTTGGCCACACCGGCCTTGGCGAAGGCGGTAAACCAGGAAGTGATGGGCAATTGACCGACCAGATTCGCCCCGTAGGCGTTGGATTCCAAATCGGTATTGGCGCCACTATTACCCTCTAGGCGGGTACGACCCAGATCGGCATAGAAGATTTCGGTAGCGAAGTAAGGATTGAATTCGTAGCCGACGAAACCTTTAAAGACGTTGTCTTCGTCATCATCCACATCAAAGTCTTCAGCGCCATCGGAAATGAAATCGTCGACATCGTCGTTGTCGTTCTCCAGCGAGCTAAAACCGGTACCGATGCCCAAATAGAGCCCATCAGCATTGGGTGCGGCGAAGGCCGACGGTGCCGCGGCGAGCAGAGCGGTAGAGGCAAACGAGGCGGTAAGTAGGGTTCTGAGTTTCACGTGTATTCTCCTTGTGACGACTTGCTAAGAACGATTCTATGAATCGTCATGGTATTGAAAGGCGGTCCTGCCTTGACTCACGCAATGTGACAGTCGTTTGATTGACACGTATCAAACATAGGCAGAACACTGTTCGAAAACAAGGAAGATTCGGTTACGGCAGGTAAGTTTTTGTTGGAAAAAGCGCCTCTACCTGGAATCTAGAGGCGCTTCGGTCATCGACTCAGAGCGGAAAACGGTTCGTCTTTAACGTCGGCGATCAGCGGTGCCGGCTAGCGGTGCAGCTTTTGTGAAAACGAAAGGTGTGATGCTTTCTGGCGCCCCCTGCATTGTTATGCCACTACAATGCTAACGACATGGCTCACCACATGCGCAAACGCGTGAGCGATAATCGCTGCCTCCAAGCCGTATCGCCAGAACAGGGAGCCGAACAGTACCCCAAAGACAGCGTTCGCGCCGACGACGAACGCTACCAGGTCAGCCGTCAACGCCCCTACCTGCGCTGCAGCAGCTGGCAGGTGACCTGCGCCAAATAAGAGTGCGCTTACGACAATGGCGAACCACATGTAGACGATCTGTGGCGTACCTTTTCGACGTTGCAGGAGTCGCCACGCCATCCAAACCAGCACCGTCATTAGCCCCCACCGTAAAAGCAGCTCCTCCGTGATACCGCCATAGAGAACCCGGGCGACGAGTGGCACGGTGAACGGCTGCTCCACGTCAGCAAGCTCCGCAGGGGCGTAGCCGCCAATCGCAAAGAGCCCAAGTCCTCCCAGCAACCCACCAAGAAGCCCGGGTAAGAGTTGGGGTCGGAGTGCTACGGCTACCGACTGACGGGTTACCGCTGCCTCAAACGCGGGCGCACTGAGGCCAACCTTCGGTGCAAGCAACACGCCCAACCACACGGCAAGCGCGACAAGTAGCCCGCTCTGCGCGATGCTCGCCATCAAAACGAACCACGAGGGTAAAGGGAGTGACGCGTCGCCCAACACCTGGGGAAGCACCGTGACGGTGAGGGCAACCACACCGAGCATACCTGCAAGGAACAGGAGCAAGCCGAGCTTGAGTCGCGGAAATCTGATGGTGTCAATCATAGTCATAGGCACATCCTGTGGCTTATTATCCCGCGATAACCTTACCCCATTAACTCAACGAGACCACGTCCCGCAGTGCATTCTTGAAGTGTGTAAAGGCGGACGTTTGCTGTCGGCGACTCGGATAGTAGAGGTAGTAACCAGCGAACGGCTCACACCACTCTTCCAGCACACGTACCAGCGCACCGGACGCTATTTGCCTGCTCACTATGTCCTCAAGGATGTAAGCAACGCCGTACCCCTCGGTTGCTGCGGCAACCATCAAATCGCTGTCGTTGAAAATGGGGCCTCGACCAGGCTTAACGGTGAGGCTGCGCCCATCCTTTTCGAAATCCCAAGGCGATAACTCCCCGCTGCGATTTCTGAAACTGATGCAGGCATGCTGGGACAGTTCTGAAGGTTGTTTAGGTTCGCCGTGTTGCGAGAGATAAGAAGGCGCGGCGACAACAGCGACCCGCATCCGAGGGCCAATTGGCAGTGCCACCATATCGCTCTCAAGCCTTTCGCCCAGTCGGATGCCAGCGTCAAACCTACCCGCGATGAGATCCACGAAGTCGTTTTCGACGGAGACTTCGATTTCAATACCTGGATGCTGTCGGATTAAAGAACTCAGCGCTGGCCAGAGAATCGTGTCGGCGGCGTGTTTTCCGGCACTCACCCTGACAGTACCGACCGGTTCATCGCGCTGGCTGGCGAGCAACTTGATTTCGTTGGTCAGTTCATCAAGCGCCGGCGAAAGTTTTGTCAGCAGACGGGCGCCGGCATGCGTAGGGGAAACGCTGCGCGTCGTGCGCGCCAGAAGCCTGATCCCAATGTCTTCCTCCAACCGCTTGAGCGTTTGGCTGAGCGCCGACTGAGTGACGCCCAGCCGCTTAGCGGCGCGCGTAAAACTGCCTTCAGCAGCGATGACGCGGAAAACTTCCAGATCGCCGAGCAGGCTTGGGCGCATTCGTTAGCTCTCCTTATAGACCCTATAACTAATAAGCAGGTTATCAGGATTTATTAGTGAGCATACTATGTAACAACATGACAGATAAGGAGCAACTTATGGCTAGAAACTGGCTCGTCACCGGCGCAAGCCGTGGATTGGGTATGGAGATCGCCCGGGCGGCGCTTGCTGCTGGTGAAACCGTCGTCGCCACGGCTCGGTCTGCCAACGACATTACGGAAACACTTGGACCCAACAGCAGACTACACGCGCTGGCACTCGATATTACGGACGAAGATGCGGCCGTCGCCGTGGCACAGGAGGCAGTGAATAGGCTTGGCACGATCGACGTGTTGGTCAACAACGCAGGCCAAGCACAGCTCGGCTGGTTTGAGACGATCAGCAGCGCACAAGTACGGCGCCAGTTCGAGGTGAATGTTTTCGGCACGATGAACGTAACCCGAGCTGTAGTGCCACACATGCGTGCGCGCCAGTCAGGCCTCATCGTTACCATCTCCTCCGTTAACGGGCTGCTCGCAAACCCGGGAGGATCCGTCTACGCATCGTCAAAATTTGCCATTGAGGGCTGGATCGAGGGATTTGCACAGGAGCTGGCACCCCTCAATATTAAATCGATGGTGGTTGAGCCGGGAATGCTGCGTACGGATTTCCTTGACGACAAGTCAGCCGAGCACGGTGATATCGACGTTCCCGATTATGCAGAAGCGACCCAGCAGTTTCGCTCGTTTATCGCCGCCGCCAACCATAATCAGCCTGGTGACCCGGCCATGCTCGCAGAACGAATCGTCTCCCTCGGCATGTCGAACGAGCCACCCGCCCGTTTCGTCTTTGGTGACGATGCACAGGAGTGGGCCACCGACAAGGTAAATCGCCTCAAAATGGAGATCGAACAATCGGTTAATATCGCGAACGGGAATTAAATCAATGGAATTGAGCCACTTCACGATCCAACGACTCTACCATCCAGGCAGAAAAGTCGACTGAAGGCATAGCGAACAGCGGTATTAATACCGATTAGGCAGCTTGCCCTCTACCTTGAACGCCAGTTCCCCGCAGAGGCACTCCACGGCTATAGCGCTGATTGACATTGGTGTATGCCGCTTTGACACCCAGCGCCTTAAGGCCCGCAACGCCATTCGCCCTTCCAGTCACGCTGAGCGCCGTCGGCCCGGTCATACGTCAACGTCGCCGGCCTTGGCGGCGACTCCCCGCCTTCGGTGGGCTCACCGGTGACCTCAATGTGGACGGTCTTGCCCTTGCCACTGAAGGTTGGAGACTCCGTTATGCCATTAAAGCCACCCGGTGCCGACACGCGCTCCACATAACCGGCAACCTTGACCACCCCTTGCGCCGCATCGGACGACCCCACATTGCCCATGGCAATCAGCAACACTTCTCCATTATCCGTGGTGAACTGGCAACCCAGCTCGCCGGGAAGGTTGGCCTCGCTCATGTCCTCCTCCGTAAGAGCGTTCAGCGTAATCTCGGAACCATCACCGCCCTGGGTCTGCCCCGAGGGAACGGCACTTTCCTGTTTGTCGGAATCATTGGGCGCCTCGGCTGACGGCGAGGTCGACGACGATTGCGCCGCCTCTTCCTCTGTGCCCGAGGACGGGTTCGAGCAGCCGGTGATCAAGGTGATGGCCAGCAAACTTGCTAACAGAGTGACAGCGAGATTTGCACCGCGTTTGGGAAAGAGCATGGTGCCTCCTGGAAAAATAAACACCTACTTTAGAGTAACGCGTACAACCATGAATAATCGCTCCTTGAAAGCCTGTAAAGGCCACTGAGACTCTATCCCGAAACGCATGCTCTGTAGCGGGAAGCGCGTGGCAGCGTTCATGCTTCTGAAAGGCCTCTTGCTGGTACAAGCCGGATTTTCCATCGTCACGCCGGTATCGATGACAGTTGAGGATGAAGTGGTCGCATTGTTCCATCCCTGGTGAGGAGGGTGTTCAATCAGGTAAGTTGATCACCACCATGGCGTTCTGATCGCAGTTATAAGCCTTGAAGCGCGGCATGCTGACCACTCCTCGTCTGTTTTCTCGATCCTGCCAAAACATAGCCGTCAGCGGGGTTTTTCTACAGGCTCAACGTCAAGCGTCAGCCGCGCCGGTCTTTGGCGTCGGCTGCACGCTATTGTTCGGTTTTGTTTCACTATAATCATCAATTTGGCCACCATAGAAGACCAAGTGCTCATGATCTAGGTATTCAATGTGGCGCATATGTATAGACCTACCGAACCACGAAGGTGTTTGCAAACTGTCGGAGAACTTCGGGGTAGCATCAGGCCAAACGGTAGAGGCCACCATGCCGATGATAGCGCCAGGAAGAATGAGAGCAACAATGGGCAATATTAGAACCCATGCCTGCGACCATGAGCCGACGGCCCAATGAAAGAGCCATGCAGAACCGGCGAATGAAGACAGAAAAAGTAGAATAGAAAGCCCAACGCCGAGCCTACCAAGGAAGGGCTTATTGCCCAGCTCTTTAGTCGTTTTAATACCCCTTGGCATCCCAATAATGTCTCCTTCAAGTCTGACCGACTTAGGTCGATCTTCCGTCAATATTTTTAGAAGTGCGCCATCCTCGTAGTCAAGAAAATCGAAATCAATGAGCGTCTTGCTACCGTCATCCGGGTCTTGCTTAAGTTCGACTTGGCAGACCTCCCTACTGACAGCGGTCAAACTGATATCCAGTATTCGGACATTGTCCACCGCGATCTGCAGAGGATTTGCGGAAGCAATATCGTTTCGACGAATCGGTTCCGTTCCAAAGTTTGCAAAACGAACGAAACTAACGTGGACGCCCTTTAAACGCTGCTCAGGTTGATCTGTGGGTTTAAAGACGACATAAATGTCATACCCTTTCTCCGGAGTCTTTACGCTAGCGAGAGGAATTGACCCTGAGCGGTGATAGGCCAGTATCTTCTGTCTTCGATTCTGCTTGGCGTAATAGAGCGCGTATACGAGGCCAATAATGGATGCTCCCCCGCTTACTACACCAAATATTTCGATAACCGTCATATTTGTCTACCAATCTACCGGACGCCTGGGCTCAGCCGCCGGCTTGGAGCGGAGCGGAAAACTGGTTGGCTTGAGCCCTTTGATAGCTGTGGAGCTTGCGACGTCACCCCATCTTCAGTAGCACCCGGGTTTAGAGTCAGAAATAACTTTATCGTGTTTTACCACCAGTTGCTCGGCATAGGCTGACGGTGTCAGCCCTCCAAGACTCTTCTTCGGTCTTTCTTCGTTGTACTCCCGCCGCCATGCCTCGATGACAGCCTGGGCGTGTTGAAGGCTGGTGAACCAATGCTCATTTAGGCATTCATCTCGAAAGCGCCCATTGAACGATTCGATGTAGGCGTTTTGGTTGGGTTTTCCAGGTTCGATTAAAAACAGGGCAACGCCACGTAGATGCGCCCATGACAGCATGGCGCGCCCACAGAACTCCTTTCCATTATCCGTACGAATGGCGCTCGGTAGGCCACGTTGTAGGGCCAGGTGATCCAGAATACGTGTTAAAAACAGTCCGCTAATGGCACGTTCAGGCACGATCGCCACGGCTTCATGGGTGGCGTCATCGACAACCGTGAGGCTCTTTATCACTCGTCCGTCTGCCGTCCGGTCAAACACAAAATCCATTGACCAGACCTGATTGGCAGCCCCAGGGCGACCAAGTGGC
Organism: Halomonas sp. HL-93; assembly: GCF_900086985.1. NCBI lineage: Bacteria > Pseudomonadati > Pseudomonadota > Gammaproteobacteria > Oceanospirillales > Halomonadaceae > Halomonas > Halomonas sp. HL-93. Next base: position 1,182,082 of record NZ_LT593974.1, on the reverse strand, counting down.
TTTCGCTCAGACATGGGAACCTTCTTGCGCTTGCGACGCTTCACCTGCAAGCGAGCTTCCGCATACAGACGCTCAACACGCTTGTGATTGACCGGTTCTCCGGCCTGACGCAGCTTCAGGTAGATCATGCCAGCGCCATAGCGGCGATGCCGGTGTGCCAAGGCAACAATGCGTTCACGCAATGTCTCATTGCGGTCAGGGGCCGGCTGGTAGCGCAATGCACTGGCACTCATACGAATGACACGGAGCGCTCTGCGCTCACTCAGGCCACGTGACACCATAAAGCGCACCACGTCTCGGCGTGCCGGGGCGCTCACCACTTTTTTCTCAGCGCCTCGCGAGTGACCTCCATTTCCAGTAGCGACTCTGCGAGCAGCTTTTTCAAGCGTCCATTTTCGGCTTCGAGTTCTTTGAGTCGCTTGGCATCGGGGACGCTCATGCCGCCAAACTTGCTCCGCCATAGATAGTAACTGGCTTCTGAGAAACCGTGCCGACGGCATAGCTCTTTGATGGGCAGCCCCGCTTCGGCTTCGCCCAGGAAACCAATGATCTGTTCTTCGCTGAAACGCTTCTTCATGTCCAATCTCCTTACCCATAGGATCGGACTCTAAAGTGTAGCGCTACTCAATCAGGGGGTGATGTCGCTTGCTCAAGACTCATTACGAAGCCGATTATATGCGCAATTAATTTGAATAAGATCATCTCTCGATTCAATTTCAGCAAGAAAGTCTCTCAATATTTCCATTTTCCAGACGATACCTAAATCAGACTCAGAATTGATTCTACCACTATATATTCCTAAAAAATGTACCATTTCTTTTTTTGCCTGATACTGCTTTCCTTTGTGATCAACTATATCGCCTACTTTAAATCTGGCGATGACCAAAGATCCAGATTGCCCAGGCCGAGCCCGGCAGTCAATTAGGAAACTAGGGAGTTTTTTATAATTTGTATCTGGTTCTGAGGCAATGTAACCAGTTGACCAAATGGCAAAATTTTCATTCATACCAAATGGAAAACCCAATACATGAACTTGATCCGCTATGCGCCACTTATGCCAATCTTCTTTAGTTTCAACGAAGTGATGAATGGCATTACTTATTTCGGATATAGGTACTGCAACCACATCAACTGAAGCTCCAAATTCCGGATGCTCTACCCATACAGGGCACTCCATTTCATTGTCAGCATACAAATCAAATGCATACCAAACAGGTTCATGAGAGCCAATTATCTGAAATCGAATATTATTGGGAATGCCAAGATTTTTATTAAGAGGCTCTCCTGTTTCTTGGTGTCTCCCAGTTATGTTGTGCCTGTTGGTTATGAAAACAGGGCCTTTTTTAGAGTTGATAAAGAATGCTGTACCGGAAGAGAGTTTTGCATTATCGAAGTACATTTCGATATATAAAACTCGCATTGAATTTGTATTTATTTCCCCCGCAATCTCGGGATTATCTAATTTAGTAGATGTGCTCATCGTCATCCTTGTACAGCTAACAGTGATTCTACGCCCCGCAGCAAAACCTTAATGAACGCGACGGTGCCTTGATTAAGATTTTGCAGCCACCTAATTCGACTCTACCCCATTGATTCTTCTGTTAGCAAAGCCAATTTTGGCAGTATACCTAAAATTCGTATCCCGAACGATTCTCCATCTCCCTCCCCTTGCATCTCCCCCACCCGCCTCCTACACTCCACCAACGAACAGCTTGACGGGGTGCCGGTGATATCCGGCTGAGATGGCGCAGGGCGAGCATTTTTTGCTGCCGAGCGCTGGTCCCGCTGAACCTGATCCGGCTAATGTGCTGCTTAACATAACGAGCAGCACGGGTACCGGCGTAGGGATCAAGCGATGGCCATGGCTAGCTCTCTCTTACGATCGCACGCCACCTTCCGCGCCATTTCCTCGATCTCGCCCGCCTGCCTTCCGGATCATTACTACCGGAGGCATCATGGGCTACCGCTTTACTGATCTCACCACCGCCTGCCATAACGATTGGCGCGCCTATATCGAGCACGATTTTGTGCGCCAGTTGGGCAACGCCACGCTGCCTGAAGCGTCGTTTCGCCACTACCTGAAGCAGGACTACCTGTTTTTGATTCACTTCGCCCGTGCCTACGCGCTGGCGGCCTATAAAAGCCCTACCCTTGCCGATCTTCGCCAGGCCCATGAAGGCTTGAAAGCCATTGTGGATGTCGAGTTGGGTCTGCACGTGGGCTTTTGCCAGGCGTGGGGGATTTCCGAACAGGAATTGGAAGCGCTTCCCGAAGCCAGGGCGACGCTTGCCTACACCCGCTATGTATTGGATACCGGCAACCGTGGCGACCTGCTGGATTTACACGTGGCGATGGCCCCCTGCCTGGTGGGCTATGGCGAGATCGCCAACTGGCTAAACGCCCAGCCATCTACTTTACGCGGCGAGCGAAACCCCTATGACGCCTGGATCGCCATGTACGAAGGCGACGAGTTTCAGGCCGCCATGCACGCAGAGCTTGAATGGCTCAATACCCGCTTAGCCGATGTCCCCCCCGCCCGCTTTGCTGAACTCAGCAAAATTTTCCGCGATGCCACCCGCCTGGAAATCGACTTCTGGCAGATGGGCTTAGCGCTGATAGACCAAGACCTGACAGCTTGATGCAGCACGACAACAACCTATGGAGACCGTAATGACTAAGTCCGTCAACAATAGAACCAGTCACTTTTTAGCCGAAACCGCCCAGGTCGATGCCGCCGCCATTGCGCCGCTGCCCGGCTCAAGGAAGGTTTACGTGGAAGGCTCGCGGCCGGATATTCGCGTGCCGTTCCGGGAAATTTCACTGTCGCCGACCAAAACCACCGGCATCGATGAAGAGAACCCGCCGCTGCTGGTGTACGACACCTCCGGCCCCTACACCGACCCAGAGGCTAACAACGATTTACGCAAAGGCTTACCCGCCCTACGCCGGGCCTGGATTGAAGAACGCGATGACACCGAGTTTCTCACCGGCCCCACCTCCGAGTACGGTAACCGCCGCGCCAACGACCCCACCCTTGCCCAGCTGCGCTTTGATTTAACCCGCACTCCACGGCGGGCCAAGCCGGGTAAAAACGTCACTCAGCTTTATTACGCGCGACAGGGCATTATCACCCCAGAAATGGAGTTTATTGCCATTCGCGAAAACCAGCGCCGCCAGGCGTTAGGGTCTGAAGAAGTGGAGCGCATTCTGGGCCACCAGCATAAAGGTCAGAGCTTTGGCGCCAGCCTACCAGAAGAGATCACACCCGAGTTTGTGCGCGATGAAGTAGCCCGCGGGCGGGCGATTATTCCCAATAACATCAACCACCCGGAAAGCGAGCCGATGATTATTGGCCGCAACTTCCTGGTCAAGATCAACGGCAACCTGGGCAACTCCGCGGTGACTTCTTCTATCGAAGAAGAGGTGGACAAGATGACCTGGGGCATCCGCTGGGGCGCGGATACCATCATGGATCTCTCCACGGGGCAAAACATCCACGAAACCCGCGAGTGGATTTTGCGCAACTCGCCGGTGCCCATTGGCACGGTGCCCATCTATCAGGCGCTGGAAAAGGTCAAAGGCGTGGCCGAAGACCTTACCTGGGAAGTGTTCCGCGACACCCTGATTGAGCAGGCGGAACAGGGCGTGGACTATTTCACCATTCACGCGGGCGTACTGTTGCGCTATGTGCCACTCACCGCCAAGCGGGTCACCGGCATAGTCAGCCGCGGCGGCTCGATTATGGCCAAGTGGTGTTTGTACCATCACCAGGAGAGCTTCCTGTACACCCACTTCGAAGACATCTGCGAGATCTGCAAGCAGTACGATGTGGCGTTCTCCTTGGGCGATGGTCTGCGCCCCGGCTCCGTGGCGGATGCCAACGACGAAGCGCAAATGGCGGAGCTGAAAACCCTCGGCGAGCTGACCCATATCGCCTGGAAGCACGATGTGCAGGTGATGATCGAAGGCCCCGGCCACGTGCCCATGCACCTGGTGAAAGAGAACATGGATAAGCAGCTGGAGTACTGCGACGAGGCGCCCTTCTATACCCTCGGCCCACTGGTCACCGATATCGCCCCCGGCTACGACCATATTACCTCGGGCATTGGCGCAGCGATGATCGGTTGGTTTGGCTGTGCGATGCTCTGCTACGTGACGCCCAAGGAGCACCTGGGCCTGCCCAATAAAGACGACGTTAAAACCGGCATCATCACCTACAAGATTGCCGCCCACGCAGCGGACTTGGCCAAGGGCCACCCGGCGGCTCAGCGGCGGGATAATGCGCTTTCCAAGGCGCGGTTTGAGTTCCGCTGGGAAGACCAGTTCAACCTGGGCCTGGACCCGGACACCGCCCGTGAGTACCACGACGAGACCCTGCCCAAGGACTCCGCCAAGGTAGCCCACTTCTGCTCCATGTGCGGGCCGAAGTTCTGCTCCATGAAGATCAGCCAAGAGGTGCGTGACTATGCTAACGAACACGGGCTAAACGGCGATCAGGAAGCGGTGATGAAAGGCATGGAAGAGCAGGCGGAGAAGTTTCGTCAGAAAGGCAGCGAGCTGTATCAGGAGGTGTAACGTAGCGGCCTAGCGATGGAATGTGGCTCTTGAGTCTTAACAAATCTCGAGAGTCACTTTTTACTTAAGGAGAAGGTAATAAAGAAAACTTAGTGTATTATTATCATTTGCTGATTAATTAGATCAATAAACCATCTAAAACCAAAACTATTCAAGGAATGAGTACACGATGAAAACCCAACTTTCCCTGGCGGTTACCCTGGCCCTGGTCAGCGCAGGCCTGCTCAGCGGCTGCAGCGATGATAAAGAGTCAGCCAAGGAGGCATCGACACTGAGTTATATCCCGGCCGATTCTCCCTACTTCATGGCCTCAAGTGACACCATGCCTGAACAGGAGGCCTTTGATCTCTTTCAGCGCATGCAGCCTATGTCGAGTCTTGAGTCTGATCTGGATGAACTGCGCGACACACTGCCCGAGCTAGAAGACGATAAAGTGCAGCATGCGCTGGGGGCGCTGTTAATCGCCATGGGTGAAGAACTGGTAGGTGTTGAATCACTGGAGGATGTGCATGCCCTGGGCCTGAAGATGAGCCCCCAGGTCGCCTTCTATGGGCTGGGCATCCTGCCTGTGTTGCGCATGCAACTGCAGGATGAAGAAGCGTTTCGCGAAACGCTTCAGCGTATCCTGACCAAGGCAGAGATCACTCCCAGCACGGCCACTACCAACGGCACGGACTACTGGGTGCTGACACCTGAGGCACCGGTCAAGGCGATCCTGGCCATTATTGACCAGCAGTTACTGATATCTATCGTGCCGCAGGACGCCAGTGACGAGTTGATGGCGCAGGTACTGGGTAGCGATTTGCCTGACAGTAACCTCGAAGATTCTGGCGCGCTGGCAGAACTTGAGCAGCGCCATGACTTTACCCCTTATGGCGCCGGGGAGGTCGACTTTTCACGCCTGCTTAATGAGCTCAGCTCTCCTTCCCATGCAGGTACTCAGGCATTGATGGACGCCGTTGAGGCAGAGCAATTGGATCTGTCTGCCTGTCAGGCTGATATTGACCGCATCACCAGCCGCTTCCCCGGCCTCGTTATGGGCATGCGTGAGTACAACCAAGACCGCATGGAGATGAATGTCATTCTGGAAACCGATGAAGAGATTGTCAGCGACCTGCGCGCCCTGACGACCCAGGTTCCAGGTCTCGGCAGCACTGACGGTATGGCCAGCATCGGCATGGGCCTGAATTTACCGTTACTGCTTCAGACGGTTCAGCAATATGCTCAGCAAGTGCGTCAGAACCCCTTCAGCTGTGATGAGCTGCAGGACCTGAACAGCGCCTGGAGCGAAATCAACACGGCGATGAACAACCCGGCCACCATGATGATTGGTTCAGCGCTATCAGGTTTGAGGGCTCGCATCGACAGTCTGACAATGACCAATGGCGAACCCAGCGGCAGCGGTATTCTGACCCTTGCCTCCCCGAACCCTATGGGGCTGGTGACTACCGCAAGCGCCTTCGTGCCTGAACTAGGGGCTCTGGAACTTGAACCAGGCGGAGACGCCAAGCAAATCGAAAGCATGATGCTACCTCCAGAAACACCGGCACTGCATGCTGCTATGTCTAACAATGCCATTGCCCTGGGCGCTGACATCAGCGACCCGGCCTCACTGCAGAAAGCGCTGGAAGCCCCTGCTTCAGAGCAAGACCTACTGCTTCATGGTCACCTGACTAGTGAGTTTTATCATTCGCTGGCCGATGTCATGGAGCAGGTTTCTTCCGACGAGGTGTCAGCGTCTGATATTGACGCCGTCAGGCAGTATGCTGATATCTACAAGAATATGGAGTACTGGCTCCGAGTCGATGATGCAGGGGTCGAAATGAGTTTTTCGGCGGAATTGGAATAAGACCTAGCGGCTATTGCCGCCAGCAATAAAACCCGCTGACGGTTATACAGATGACCGTTAGCGGGTTTTTCGTTTAATAGCCTCGTTGTTTTATGCGGTGCCTGATACTCAGGAAACCTCAAGTGCTACTTTCAGCACGCCGTCGCGCTGATGGGAGAAGAGATCATAGGCATCGACGATGTTCTCAAGCGCGTAGCGGTGGGTGACCATGGGGCCAAGATCCAACCGACCGGCGGCGATGATGCTCATCAGCCGACGCATGCGCTCTTTGCCGCCGGGGCACAGCGAGGTAATGATCTTGTGGTCACCCAGGCCCGCGCAGAAGGCACCCAGCGGAATCGTCAGGTCTTCAGAGTAAACGCCGAGGCTGGATAGCGTTCCGCCGGGTTTTAGTACGCGCAGGGCAGACTCGAAGGTCTGCTGCAGGCCGAGGGCTTCGATGGCAACGTCGACACCGCGCCCACCGGTGAGCTTGAGGATTTCATCCACTACGTCGACCTTACGGAAATCCAGCGTTACGTCGGCGCCCATCTGCTTGGCGATAGCCAAGCGTTCATCCACGCCGTCTACCGCAATGATCATCCCTGCGCCTCGCAGCCTCGCCCCCGCCGTCGCGCAAAGGCCAATCGGGCCTTGGGCGAAGACCACTACCGTGTCACCGATTTTGATACCCCCGGCTTCGGCACCGGCAAAGCCGGTCGACATAATATCTGGGCACATCAGCACTTGTTCGTCGGTCAGGCCATCCGGCACCGGCGAGAGATTGGCCTGGGCATCGGGCACCAACAGATATTCTGCCTGTGCGCCGTCGATGGTATTGCCAAAGCGCCAGCCGCCCATCGGCTTGTAGCCGTGGCTATGGTGGCCGCCATCCTGCGAGGCGCAACCGTCCTGGCAGCCATAGGAGGTAAAGCTCGGGCAGATCGCCCCGGCAATCACCCGCTGGCCTTCCTGGTAGCCCTGAACGTTGGCGCCCAGCTTTTCGATAACGCCCACCGGCTCGTGGCCGATGGTCAGGCCGCGCTCCACCGGGTACTCGCCTTTGAGGATATGCACGTCGGTGCCGCAGATCGTCGTCGTGGTCACGCGCATCAAGGCATCATTGGGGCCGATCTCAGGAATGGGTTTGTCATCAATCTCGATGCGGCCGGGCTCGACAAAAATGGCCGCTTTCATCATGGCAGGCATGGCACGTCTCCTCAGTCGGGAAGTCGAAATTCCTCACCATTACGGCACAGAAGGCAACGCGCCATATTGCGCTGGATCAAGCTTCACGGTGTTAAACGTCAACAGGGGGCCGAAGCCCCCTGTTGGTGTCAGTGTTATACGGCTAGCGTTTTTTCTTTTGGTTCTCCTTGGCCTCACCCACGCCTTTTTGGATGCCGCCCTTTGCCTGTTGAGCTTTGCCTTTGGCTTCGGTCTTGCCGCTGCCGGTAGCTTTGCCCGCCGCTTCTTTCACTTTACCGGCAGCCTTGTTGGCAGCGCCTTTTGCTTTGTCTTCTTTACCATTTGCCATGACAAACACCTCTAATCCGTTAGTGGGGTAATACCACGCCTGTAGTGAATGCTTACTTCATGCGTGGGTTAGTCATCAGCGTAGTCGTTATCGGCAAAATTGCCTCAACTTCTTTTAGGCTGCTGCACTAGGTAAGCGTGTAGGCGCAAAGCGATTAAGAATGAAGTGCAAGCACGCCATCACCAACAGCGTCACCAGTAGCGCTACGCTCATTGACGAAAAACGATAGAGCGCGCTGTAAACGAGATCCTGCTGGGGCCCGAGGGACTGGCCAAATAAAATACCCAGCGTGGTTAGCCCGCCAAAGCCAATACCCGAACCGCCGCCTTCCAGAATATGCTCCCTTGCAAACAGCATAAGGCCCAGCCAGTAGAGCAGCATCACCAGTAAAAAATGATGGCTCTGGGTGTACAGCACCAGCTGCATGGCAAGCGCCAGATTGCAGCCCAATAGCGTGCCCACCGCGCGTTTGCCAGCAGATACTTTGGCACCGCCATATCCCAGTGAGAACAGCACCAGAATGGTCGCCATCTGGGCCGACAGCGAGCCCTGCAAATCAAACACCTGGAACACCACAAAGGAGAGCGTCGCGGTGATCCCGCCCATCAGGGTTTCATGGCGAATTTGCGCAGCGGGCTTTGCGCCTCTAGGCGGTGGGTTGCGAGGTTCCACATCGGGAAACAAGGTGTGCATCAGCATGGCAATCAACACGGCAAGCCCACTGGCGACCATATTGCTGGCCAGCAAATCGCTCAAATCGACGCTTGGGTAACTGGCAAAGTGCAGCAGAATACTTAGTGTGAGTACGCCGTTGGCCCCAAACAAAAACAGCGGGCCTTTGGCCATGAGATAAAAGCGAAACGAGAAGATCGCCAGCACCACCAGCGTCATCACTACGGGCATATGCTTGAGCAGCCCTACGACCAAACTGACTTCGAGCACGTTGATCGAGACGTTAGCCAGAAACTGTCGCACGATATGGCCGTTCAAGATGGGCACCATGCCCAGTAAAAACATCGGGAAAACGGTGAAGAACACGCCGTAATTCCAGCCCATCAACTGGCTGATAATAAAACCCAGTGAGCCTCCACCCGCGATTCGCAAGCATTGGCGCAGGCCGTTCTCCGTTAACCCGGCGGGTCGCTGAGCAGTTGTCTCTATGGCGACGGCACGCTTGCGCTCCAAACGTTTATTGAACGCCATACTCAATACACCATATGAAGCCAGCTGATTAAACGCGCCTGCAGTGCAGCAAACGGTTTAGCCAGCAGGTGATCTCCCGGCACCAACTGCACGGTGGCTCGAGCACCACTGGCGGGTAACGCAGATAGTGATTTGTTTAGCGCCACGTGGAGTCGCAGACGCTGGGCATCGCGCACCCAGCGATCCGTTGTCGGAATATCCGCCAGTTGGCCGTTCGGGGCGATTTGCCCTTCGCCGACGCCTGCATCAAAGGCGCTGACCTTGCCCTCAAACACCTGCCCCGGCCAGCCGTCCAGCACGACCTTGACCGAGTCGCCCAAGCTCACATGGCGGAGACTTTTTTCCCGGAAGTCGGCAATAATATCCATCTTATCAGCCACTAATGCCAACGCCGGCTGACCGGCCTGCACATAGTCGCCCGCCTGCAATTGTAGGTTGGTTATCACCCCCGACTCGGCCGCTCGGACGTTGGTATGCGCCATATCCAGCTGTGCTTTTTTCAGGGCGTTATCAGCCTTGCGTAAGCGCAAATTGGCCTCGCCTTCTTCACCCAACTGCACTTGCAAGCTTTCGATGTCTGCCTGGGCCGAGGCCACCGCCGACTGCGCCGTATGCTCGGCGGCAACCTGCTGATCGTACTGCTGGCGAGAAAGGCTCTGCCGTGCGAGCAGCGCTTCCCCACGACGACGTTCGCCGCGGCGTTCCTCTGCCGTCGCCTCTGCCGACATCAGGGAGGCACGCGCCGCGGCTAGTTCAGCTTTTAAGCGGGCATTGTCTTGCTGGGCTTGTTCGCGATCCAGCTGCGCCTGTTGCAAGGCCACGCGAAAAGGCGCAGCGTCTAAGCGGAAAAGTACGTCCCCTTCTGCGACCTGTTGGTGGTCGCGCACCACAACTTCTTTAACAGGCGCGCTCAGTTCAGGCGCAATGTGCGTCACCGGGCGCATCACCCGCGCTTCCGGAGTGATGGGCATAAAGCTATCGGCGATGAGGAAATATAAAAATACAAGGATAAAGGCGGCAATCGCCACCTTTACCCAGCGGGCAAAGCGTTGTTCGGGGGACATGCGGAACTCATTAGCGTGTTAATGACATCACTAGCTTATCATTTAATTAGCACGCTAACAAATTTACCGTTGTTTGGAGAGACTCAACACCACAATTCCACCCACAACCACCGCCCCGCCGACTAGCTGGCTAGGGCTGAGCATTTGGCCCAAGACGAAGTAACCAATCACTAACGAGGCGACGGGCTCGATGTTCATCACCGGTGCGTTGCGCGCCATATCCAAGCGGGGCACAAAAATAAACAGCATCGAAAAGGCCGAACCATACAACACTGCCAATAGTGTGAGTCCAATCCAGCCTTGACTGTTTTCCGGCAGGCTCATACCTCCTGGGACCACGCCAGCTAAGCCGCCTATGATCATGGCAATGAACACTGTTTGCATCGTAAGCAAGCTACGTAAGGTACTTCCTACCCCTGCCAGCCTATGCTCGGTGGTCCAAAGCGCGCAGGCGAAGGCAAACGCCGCCGTTAAACCAAAGCCGATACCCGCCAACCAGCCTGGGCCCATACCCTCAGCACTGGCAAACCATGCGGGTATATCGAGCACCACAAGTAGGCCGATCAAAATTGTGCCCATTATCAAGCAGCTGCGCAGCGTTGGTCGCGGCCCGCCTAATGCCCAACTGAGCAGCGCCAGTTGGATCGGGAAGGTGTTGACTAGCAGCAAGGCAATCACCACCGGCAACCGCGCCACGGCGGAGTACAAGCAAACGCTCTGCACTGTGATGCAAAGCCCGACGGCGAGCTGCCACCGCCAAGTACCCGGCGGCAGCCAGAGACGCTTTTTTTGAGCGACCACCAAGCACAGCAGGATCAAACAGGCCACCCCGGAACGGGTCAGCACCGCCAGTAGTAGCCCGGTACCATTATCGAACGCTAACCTGGCCGAGACATGGTTGGCCGCGAACATCGTCGCCACCGTCATTAATAATAGGATAGCAAGATGGCGTGGAAGAAAAGACGGGAGCGCAGGGGGTTGCATAGTAACAGCGGGCTCTTTTTGTGATGATGGAAAGCAGTAACGGCATTGCCTAGCATGCCGAGATTTTAGCTAGAAGGCTAACGAGATTAACGAACTGATGGTCAGTATTGCTACATGTTATACTAAGGTCTAACTTTTTACTTTATCTCTTTGTCAAAAAGGCCCTTTATGAACGCATCGGTATTGGTCATTAACTGCGGCTCCTCCTCAATTAAATATGCCCTTATTGATGCAGACCCAAAGGCAGCGCGTCTTGACGGCATTGCTGAGCGCCTGGGCAGCCCCGAAGCACGCCTTAAAGGAAACGACAGCGCCGGTGAGCGTTTTACCAAGTCGTTGCCCGGCGCCGACCATGCCCAGGCAATAAGCGCCATTCTAGACTGTTTGGAAGGCCGCCTGCCTAATGCTGTTGGTCACCGTATTGTCCACGGGGGCGAGCATTTTACCCAGGCAGCCCTGATTGATGAACACGTTATCGCCGCTATTGAAAGTACCGCCGCCCTCGCGCCGTTACATAACCCGGCCAACCTGACCGGTATTACCGCCACACAACAAGTCTTTCCATCGCTTCCCCAGGTCGCCGTGTTTGATACCGCTTTTCATCAAACGCTGCCGCCGCGCGCCTACCGCTATGCGCTGCCCGAGGCGCTTTACACCGAGCACGGCATTCGCCGCTACGGCTTTCATGGCACCAGTCACGCCTTCGTTAGCCAGCGCGCCGGTGAACTGAGCGACCGGGGTGCTGGCGGCTGGCTGACCGCGCACCTGGGCAACGGCTGCTCGACCAGCGCCGTGTGGCAGAACCAAAGCCTGGATACCAGCATGGGATTAACACCATTGGAAGGGGTGGTAATGGGCACGCGCAGCGGCGATGTCGACCCCGGCCTGCACGCGCATTTGCATCGCCAGCTTGGCTGGTCGCTGGATGAAATCGACAAGGTACTGAATAAACAAAGCGGGCTACTGGGGCTTTCCGGCCTAACCAACGATATGCGTGAAATAGAACAGGCCGCCGCCCAGGGCCATACAGGCGCCACTCTGGCGCTGGAAGTATTCTGCTACCGTATTGCTAAATCACTGGCGGGGCTTTCCTGTGCGCTGCCCCAGTTGGATGGTGTCATTTTCACCGGCGGTATCGGCGAAAACTCACCACAGGTACGTCGCCAAGTAATTGGCCTGATGCCGCACTTCGGCGTTGCGCTGAATGACGCAGCCAACGAGGCCACGATTCGCGGTAAAGAAGGCAGGCTGGATAACCCTGATCACCAAGGGGCGCAGGTGTGGGTCATTCCCACGGATGAAGAAGGCCGTATCGCCATGGAAACCCGTCACTGTCTGGAGACTCACGCATGAACACGCCCGCTGATGCACCGCAGGCTATTTTGCTGGTACCCACCAGCCAAGGAGCAGGCCTAACCTCCGCGTGCCTGGGGTTGATTCAAGCGCTGGACACCATTGGTCTTAAAGCGGGTTTTCTAAAGCCATTTATGCAAAAAGAGTTAAATGGCCCCGGGTTGGACCGCTCAACGGCGCTGGCTTCGCGTACATTAAATCAACGACCGCCCTCGCCTATTTCCCAGGCCCGGCTTGAGCGACTGTTGCGCGACGATCAAACCGACGAGCTGATGGAAAACGTGATCGAGCTTTACGATCAGGTCACCCAGCAGGCTTACCGGGACGGTAGCACCTTGGATTTGGTGGTGGTCGAAGGAGTGGTCCCCACCCAGTACACCACCTACGCCACCCAAACCAACACTCAGTTGGCCAATGCATTAAATGCACGCATTATTCTGGTGGGCACCGGCGATTTGGATGACCCTCAGCGGCTCGCCGAAGAGCTGGATATGCACGCAAGAAGCTTCGGCGGCGTTAGCTCCAGCCGCACACTGGGCGGCATTTTGATGCGTATGAAAAACCTGCCCTACGGCCAGGAAGACGATCTTTCCGCGGCACCAGGGAGCATTAAACCCCAGTTGGAAGCCTCACTGCTCAACGAGCTACGCCGCTACTCGCCGTCGCTTGCCACGGATAAGTTTCATCTGATTGGCGTTGTCCCCTACAGCAATGCGCTCAGTGCACCGCGCACGCTGGACGTCGCCAGGGCGCTGAATGCGACGCTGCTGAACGAAGGCGAAGCCGCCAGCCGACGGGTGCTTTCCACCAGCCTTTGCGCCCGCAGTGCCGCCAATGCGTTGCATATTTTCAAGCCAGGTTGCCTGGTGGTCGCGTCTGGCGACCGCGATGACGTGGTGCTGGCCTCTGCCCTTGCCACCATGAACGGTACCCGCCTGGCCGGTGTGCTGCTAACCAACGGCTTTATGCCCAACGACAATATGATTGAAATGTGTCGGCCTGCGCTAAAAACTGGCTTGCCGGTGCTGGCAGTCGACACCGACAGCCTGACCACCGCGCAAAACTTAAGCCAGTTAAGCAGTGAAATTCCCATGGATGATTTCGAGCGTGCCGAACAGGTCGCTCGCTATGTTGCTGCTCATATCGATTTAGACTGGCTAAAAACCAATCTTAGCCGTGGCTACACGCATCGGCTTTCGCCTTCCGCCTTTCGTCACCAGCTGGTCAAGCATGCTCAGCAAGCCAAAAAGCGCATCGTGCTGCCTGAAGGCGATGAACCAAGAACCATCGAAGCCGCGATTATTTGCCAGCGGCGCGGCATCGCTAACTGCGTACTGCTGGGTAATCGCGATGACATAGAAGATGTCGCCCGCAACCGGGGATTGACGCTACCGGAGGCGCTCACCATTATTGACCCAGAAAGTACCCGTGCGCATTACATCGCCCCCATGGTTAAGCGTCGACGCGGTAAGCTCAATGAGTTAACGGCTGAGGCCCAACTGCAGGATAACGTGGTACTTGGCACCATGATGCTTCAGTTGGATGAGGTCGACGGCTTGGTGTCAGGGGCCGTCCATACCACAGCCAATACCGTGCGACCCGCCTTCCAGTTGATCAAAACCGCACCGGAATACCGTCAGGTGTCGTCGATCTTCTTTATGCTGCTACCCGAACAAGTGGTGGTCTATGGTGATTGCGCAATAAATCCCGACCCTGACGCTGAAACGCTCGCAGAAATCGCTATACAAAGTGCCCACTCGGCACAAGCGTTTGGAATCGAACCACGGGTCGCAATGATCAGCTATTCAACGGGGGATTCGGGGACTGGTGCGGATGTCGATAAAGTGCGCGAAGCCACGCGCATCGCCAAACAGCGTGCGCCCGGCTTACTTATCGACGGTCCACTGCAATACGACGCCGCTGCCATCGAAAGTGTAGGCAAGCAAAAAGCGCCCGACTCACCGGTCGCCGGTAACGCAACGGTGTTTGTGTTTCCCGATCTGAATACGGGAAACACCACTTACAAGGCGGTTCAACGCAGCGCCCGGGTGGTAAGCGTCGGCCCAATGCTGCAAGGCTTGAATAAGCCCGTGAATGACTTATCCCGCGGGGCATTGGTGGACGATATTGTCTATACCATCGCCTTGACCGCCATTCAGGCAAGCCAGCAAAACGCATAGCGCAAACCGCTACCTCGCAGCATAGCGAGGTAGCGGTTTTAACGGGCAGGACGTTACCGATGGTCGGCTAGGACAGGATACCGAGAATAATCTGCTCGCCGTAACCCCAGAGCAGCACCGTCGCGGCCAGCAACATCTCAAGCACCAGCACGCCGATCGCCAGGGTGGCACTGGAAACGATAAACCCTTGCTCATCAGAAATATCCAGAAAGTTCGGAATTCCGACGTAGAGCAGATAACCCGACCAGCACAGCCCTATCACCCCGGCTAGCAGGCACAGCCATACAATGGGATAGAGGGCGACAATACCGCTAAGTAGCATGGGGGTTGCGACATAACCTGCAAATTTTACGCAGCGCCGACGATTGGGGGGGTCTACAAAGCGTTGGGCCATCCAATGGATAACGTTACCCATGAACAACACGGCCGCCAGAATGACCAGATAAAACACGATACCCGCATAAAATGCATCCAGCAGGTTAAGCTGAATGGTCCGCTCACCGCCAAGTCCCCAGCCGAACTGGGTAGTGCCGATAAAAGAGCAGACAACGGGGACAGCGCTGAGAATCAATACATGGTGAGCATAGAGGTGAAACACCGTTTCATGCTCGTCGTGCATCTGTTTCCATTCGCGTTGAGGATGGGCCATCAGACCCCAGACGTGTGTCAGCATGGGTACGTCTCCTACTGTCCTTATTATTCTAACCGACGGGATAGTCGATCAAACCCACATCGGGCTTACAGACAGTATAGACAGGAGCATTGCACTCCTGCCTAATTTCTGACGAAATTCATAACCAACGGTCTAACAACGGTGGTAACGACAGCAGGCTGGCATCCAGTGACATGGCAACGCTCAACACCGTGATCGCCAGGATTGAAACGCCAAACACGCGCTTAGCCCAACGGACTTCATCGCTACCGTGATAGCCCTGTACGGCCTGATAAAGCCAGTAGCTACCCATCACCAATGCTACGATCAGGTAGCCAACGCCAGCATAGCCGGCCAGTACCAACGCCAATGATGCGGCAATAAACGCAATTATGTAGCCAAGAATATAGCGACGTGCTGACGCAATACCGCGTACCACCGGCAAGACCGGAATTGAAGCAGCGCGGTAATCTTCCATCCGGAAAATAGCAATCGCATAAGAATGCGGCATTTGCCAAAGACAGAAAATCAACAGTAGCGTTAAGGCCCCGGCGTCCAGCTGGTTAGTCACGGCGCAATAACCCACCACTGGCGGTACTGCACCAGAAAGGCTGCCCACCAAAGTGCCAAACTCAGAATGACGCTTCATATAGAGGCTATAGGCCCCTACATAAATAGCGTAACCAAAGCCTGCCAGAGCAACCGTCAACCCATTGGTACCTAGCGCCAACACGGCGAAGCCGGCAATGCCCAGCAGCGTCGCAAAGCACAATGCCGCAAACGGTGTGATACGACCCTGGACCAGAGCCCGCGTACGCGTGCGGCTCATCACCGCATCAATGTCCCGATCAATCACGTTATTAAAGGCACAGCCTGACGCAATCACCAGCGCCAAGCCCACCACCGCGCTCAAAAACAGCAGCAAATCAAAATCGCCGCGGGCGGCTAAAAAATAGCCGCCCATGACTGAAATGGTATTACCACCAATGATACCCGGTTTGGTGAGGGCGAAATAATCGCCCATCTTTGCCATAAACGTTACCCGATGTGCAGATTGAGGTGCAGGTGATGCATGATCCACAACGAACCTCCAACAACCAGGCCGAGAATAATCAGGGTGAAGACGAAGGACATGAAGTTCCAACCTTCCTCTTGCTTAGTGTCCATGTGCATGAACATCACAAGCTGCACCAGAATCTGGGCTATGGCGGTTATAACAATCGTCCAAACGGTGGCATTCATGCTCAACGCACCACTCATTACCACCGAGAAGGGGATAATAGTGAGCACGATGGACAGAATGAGGCCTGTCACATACGACTTTACGCTGCCGTGTGAAGTGGGTGAATCATCCATATTACAGAACCCCCATCAGGTAGACGAATGAAAACACACAAATCCAAACAATATCCAAGAAGTGCCAGAACAAGCTTAAGCATAGGATACGCGGACGTGTCATGTCGTTCAGACCCTTGGTGCGCAATTGATAAAGTACCACCAGGATCCAGATCAGCCCGAAGGTCACGTGGAGACCGTGGGTGCCAACCAGTGTAAAGAAGGCAGATAAAAAGGCGCTGCGATCAGGCCCGTAGCCGAGATGAATGAGGTGCTGGAACTCATAAATCTCCATGGCGATAAAGGCCGCCCCCAGCACGAAGGTGATCCACAGCCATTTCTTGACTTGGTCAACCTTCTCGGCGGTCATTGCCAGCACCGCCATCCCGTAGGTAAAACTACTGATCAACAGTGCAAATGTACCGGCTAAAATCAGCGGTAAATCAAAGATCTCGGAGCCGTCGGGTCCACCGGCCGTGCCCCGAAGGAGCACGGCAAAAGTTGCGAATAGTGTTCCGAAGATCACCAAATCGCTCATCAGGTAAACCCAGAAACCGAACACCTTGATGCTGCCGGTATCGTGGTGATCATGCGTCACTGGATGCGCGTGATCGTCGTGGTTACTTACTGCTTCGCTCGCCATGGTTACCCCTGCATCCGAACCTGTAGATGAGACGCTTCTTCGGGATGCTGCTTGACCCACTCCCGATACTCTTCGAGGCGTTGCTTATGCTCAGTCTCAATACGCTCGACTTCAGCCGCCGGCACGTAGTAATCGATATCGTCATTGGCGACACGGGCGATGAAGGCGACGAACATGCCGATACCACCGACAATCGCCAACCACCAGATGTGCCATACCAGGGCAAAGCCAAAGATCATCGAAAACAGACTGATCACCGGTCCCGCAATGGTATTCCGCGGCATATGGATGTCCTGGTAAGGCCCAGTACCAATTGCTTCACGACCTTCCTGCTTCTGGCGCCAGAAATCATCGATACCGCTGATTTTCGGCAGATGCGCGAAGTTATAGAAAGGCGCAGGCGAAGAGGTTGCCCACTCCAGGGTACGGCCATCCCACGGGTCACCGCTCATGTCGGCATACTTCATGCTATGACGATTCTTGATGCTGACCGCCACCATGATCAGTGTCGATAAGATACCCAGCATGATGATACATGCTCCGATAAAGGCGACGATCATCAACGGCTGCCATTCAGTGGCTTCGTAAGACGACATGCGACGCACGGCCCCATCGAAGCTGAGCACATAGAGCGGCATAAAGGCCATGAGAAAGCCGATCAACCAGCACCAGAAGCTGCGCTTGCCCCACTTTTCGTCGAGCTTGAAGCCAAACGCCTTCGGGAACCAGTAGTACATTCCCGCCATCATGCCGAAGACCACGCCGCCGATGATGACGTTATGGAAGTGGGCAATAACGAACAGGCTGTTATGCAGCACAAAGTTAGCGGCTGGCACCGACAGCATCACACCGGTCATACCACCGATGGTAAAGACGATGATGAAACCGATGAGCCACAGCATGGGCACAGACAGCTCGATGCTGCCGCGGTACATGGTGAACAGCCAGTTAAATACCTTCACACCCGTGGGAATGGCAATGATCATCGTCATGATGCCGAAGAAGGCATTGACGTTGGCCCCCGCCCCCATGGTGAAGAAGTGGTGCAGCCATACGATGAAGGACAGCAGCGTAATCGCAACGGTCGCCCAGACCATGGTGGTGTAACCGAACAATCGCTTGCGGGCGTACGTCGCCACGACTTCAGAGAATACCCCAAAGGCCGGCAGAATCAGGATGTACACCTCAGGATGGCCCCAGGCCCAGATGAGGTTGACGTACATCATCACGTTGCCGCCAAGATCGTTGGTGAAGAAGTTCATCCCCAGGTAACGATCAAGGGTGAGCAGCGCAATCGTCGCGGTCAGAATCGGGAACGACGCGATGATCAGCACGTTGGCGCACAGCGATGTCCACGTAAAGATCGGCATGCGGAACATCTTCATGCCCGGCGCACGCATTTTCAGGATCGTCACGAAGAAGTTGATACCCGTCAACGTGGTCCCTACCCCGGATATCTGCAACGCCCATATCCAGTAATCGACCCCGACCCCTGGACTGTACTCAATCCCCGAGAGAGGCGCGTAGGCCAACCAGCCAGTGGTACCAAACTCGCCGATAAACAGAGATAGGTTGACGATCATCGCACCGGATACAAACAGCCAGAAGCTGAGGTTGTTCAGGAACGGGTAGGCAACGTCGCGGGCACCGATCTGTAGCGGCACGACCAAGTTCATCAAACCGATGACCATGGGCATGGCCACGAAGAAGATCATGATCACGCCGTGGGTCGTGAACAGTTGGTCGTAATGCTCCGGCGGCAGGAAGCCTTCTGCTCCGCCAGAGGCAATCGCCAGCTGGGCACGCATCATCAGCGCTTCACCAATACCGCGGACCAGCATCACCAGGGCCACGATGAAATACATGATCCCGATCTTTTTATGATCGACCGAGGTTACCCACTCGCTCCACAGATAGCCCCACTTGCGGTAGTAGGTAACACCCCCTAACACCACCGCTCCGCCCAAGGCGGTCATGATCATGAGCGATACGATGATGGGATCGTAAAAGGGGATCGAGTCTAAACCGAGTTTTCCAAACATAGTTTACTCCGCTGCCTCCGCGTTCATCGCCATATCGCCGTCCTGCTCTTGATGATCGCTACTGGCATGTTTGTATCCGGTCTCATTAGGCAACACATCAACAGGCTCACCGCTGTGGTAAGTGTTGAGAATGTCGTCATAAAGGGTCGGCGATACTTCAGAGAAGTACTCGACCGGATGATTACGGCTTGGCTTTAACAACTCGAGATAGCCATCGTCGAAGCTTATCGAATCAGAGGACTCTCTCACTTCGTCCACCCACTCATCGAAGCCTTCATCAGAGGTCGCATGCGCTTCAAAGGTCATGCCAGAGAAGCCTGAACCGCTGTAGTTGGTGGAACGGCCTGGGTAAGTGCCTTCCTCATCAGCAACCAGATGAACGTCATTATCCATACCCGCCATGGCATAGATTTGACTGCCGAGATCAGGGATGAAGAACGAATTCATCACTGACGCAGAACTCACCCGGAACCGTATCGGCGTATCCGCGGGGAACGCCACCTCGTTGACCGTGGCAATGCCCTGCTCGGGATAGATGAACAGCCACTTCCAATCCATCGCTACAGCCTGGATTTCAAACGTCTCTTCGTCTTCCTCAGCAATGGACTTGTGCGGATCCAGGCTGTTCGAGGTATACCACGTCAACCCGGCAAGGAAGAGAACGATGACGCACGGAATCAGCCACACCACCACTTCGACCCAGGTGTTGTGAGCCCAATCAGGCGTGTAAGCAGCATTATGATTGCCGCGGCGATAACGCCAGGCAAAGAACAGCGTCATCCCGATAACGGGAAGCACGACGATCTGCATAATGCCAAAGGCTGTCAGAATCAGGGTGCGTTGCTCGGCGCCGATTTGACCCTTCGGGTCCATCAACGCCGAGCTACAACCACCCAGCAGTAAAAATAAAGAAAGCAGCAGTAGAAGACCTGCCGCTTTGGCGTAGAGGTTTTTTCTCATGTTACGACCTCGTCAGGGCTGGGAGGCAAACATTGTGAACAAGCTGCTAAGGTAGCAAGCCAACAAAGTCTCTTGAGCAAACGCAGCCGATAAGCAACCGCTTAACGTCGACGTCTGATCGCGAGAGAGGATCGCTTGGCAGACTATCGCCAAACACAATTACCGCAGACGGACGCTATTCTCGCATCAATGATGCAGAAGAGAAGAGACGATTTGCCGCAGGTAAACGCGGCGGATTTTGCCACGAATGGCCTGCGGCTTAAAGAAAACTTGGCTAATTTAATGAAAACTAAGCTTACGCCACCGTAATAGTCGGCAGGCCGAGACCTTGGTCACGGAGCCCATCACTGAGAAAGGGTGATGCGCCCTCTTCGTCAGTCACTATCACATCAAACTCACTCACTGAGGCAAAATAGGCAGGGCGCACAACACCAAATTTGCTTGCATCTACGACCAATAGACGCTGCATGGCAGCAGCCATAGCTGCCTGTTTAGGCAGCACCTCATGGAAGTGAAAACAACTCACCCCACGCTGCACATCGACACCCGCGGCCGAAATAAACGCCTTATTGATACCCAACCGCTCGATTGACTCCGCCATGCTGTCACTGGCAAACGTTTGCGACGCGGCATAAAACAATCCACCCAGCAGCACCAGCCGTACGTTGGGCAAAGGGGCTACCGCGTTCGCCACGTTTAGGGCATAGGTGATCACGGTGAGCTCGCGATAGCTGCCCAACTGGTTCATTAGTGGCATGAGCGTTGAACCGCAGTCGACAAATAGCGTATCGCCATCCTCTATGAAACGTTGAGCTCGTTGGCATAAGCGGTTTTTTGCTTGGTAATGGCTGGCCTGCTGCTCGGTTAAGTCGTATACCGGCGTAACGCCTGGGGTATGCGCCATGACCAGCCGGCCACCTAACAAGCTAATGACGTGAGGATGGGCATTCACATCCCGTCGAATCGTCATTTCGGACACACCGCACAGCTCAGCCGCATCGCGCAAATGCAGAGTCCCACCGTTTGCTAACGTCTCCTGCAACGTTGCCAGGCGCAACGCGCTTCGGTCTTTCATTGACAGCTTCTCCTGGTAACGGCCTGTTGTACGTTGGATGGGCCTAGGGTTATCGCTGAGCTTATCCCTTTTCACTGAGGGCCTTCCCTATGCTGAGCGAGCGCTCACGGAATTACCATTAAATCAACGACCATTAAACTTTATGTTACCAATTTTTCATTTAATAGACGTTGAAGTGATAAAAGTTGCAAATTGGCGTTAGAAAAATAACACTAAATGTTATAATTTTAACATTACAACTCAATAAAACCCGCTGACTCGGGTCAACGCCAGCCCTCACGTCCGTCGTCGAGGCGGATCAAAACTGCAACTAACAAACCTGTTGAGGCTACCATGACTGCTCGTACTCGTTTTACTACTGCTATTGCATCTCGCGCTTCGCTCACAGCGCTTTGCGCCAGCGTATTAATGGCCGGTACCGCCACTACCGCTAACGCGGACACCTTCGACCCAATTTGGTCATTCGCCAATGTATCGGTCAACTACCTCGACTGGTCTGACGGCACCGAAGACCGTACCGCTGACAATGCGGCGAAAAGCGATTTCATGTTTCTCGAAATCGAAGGCGGCCTGGGCTACGAATGGGGTGAATTTTACGGCTTTTTTGATTTTGAAAACCCCACCAACGACCAGTTCGACGAGGCTAGCGGCGGTAAGGACAACTTTCGCACGGCGGGCAAGCTGACCTCACATATTTACCTGGGCGACAGCCCGTTCTCTATCTATGCACATCTTTACGACTTCCGGGACTACGGTTATGACAGCCGTGAACAGGACCAGATTCTCGGCCTGGGCTACCGCAAGACGTTAGACAACGGTTTGTGGTTCAAGCCGTTTATCGGCGCCGCCCGGGTACAAAGCGACGGCTACACCGGCTCAAACGGCTTTATGGCGGGCTGGGTCGCGGGTTACGACTTTACCGCGTTCGGACAGGACTTTGGCGTCACCAACTGGCATGAGCAAACCTTTGGCCGCGACGATGAGTACCTGGAACAGAACTATGTGGGCGATAAAGCCAACAGCGTAGGCACCAATGGCGCGGTAAGTCTCTGGTGGCACCCGACTGAGCTGGTCACCACCGGCGTCCAGTATCGCTATTCTGATGAAAAGTTGGGCACGCCTGACAACTATCAGAATGCGATGATTTACACCGTGAAGCTCAACCTGCTGTAACACCGCCTAACGCGATGCGAAGGATTTCCCTATGACACTCCTGATGAGCCTGGTCGGCATGGTCACTCTGGTGGCCATCGCCCTGATCTTTTCTTACGATCGCAAGTCGATCCGCTTGCGTACTGTGCTCGGCGCGTTTGGCATTCAAGCGGGTATCGGCGCCTTTGTGCTCTACGTCCCTTTTGGCCAGACGGTACTGCAAACCATTTCGGCGGGCGTCAGCCAGATTCTGGTATTTGCCGATGACGGCATCGAGTTCTTGTTCGGCGACTTGGCCAATGCTGACGAAGTCGGCTTCGTGTTTGCCATTAAAGTTCTGCCGGTCATTATCTTTTTCTCCTCGCTGATCGCGGTACTGTATTACCTCGGCATCATGCAATGGGTGATCCGCATCTTGGGTGGCGCGCTGCAAAAAGCACTGGGTACCTCGCGCACCGAGTCGCTGTCGGCCACGGCTAACATCTTCGTTGGTCAAACCGAAGCGCCCTTGGTGGTTCGTCCGTTTATTGCCCGGATGACCCCTTCTCAGCTATTTGCCGTTATGTGCGGCGGCCTGGCTTCCGTCGCCGGCTCGGTGCTCGCGGGCTACGCCGCCCTGGGCATTCCCATGGAATATCTGGTCGCCGCCTCCTTTATGGCAGCCCCCGGTGGCCTGCTGTTCGCTAAGCTGATTATGCCCGAAACCCAGGATGCCCAGGACAGCGACAGCGTCTCCAAAGTGGAAGAAGAGCTTAAAGAACAGGAAGACAAACCCACCAACGTGTTGGACGCGGCTGCATCCGGTGCGACCTCTGGTCTTATGCTGGCCGCTAACGTCGGCGCCATGCTACTAGCGTTTATCGCGTTAATCGCGCTGATCAATGGCATTTTGGGTGGCGTCGGCGGCTGGGTTGGCTTCGAGTCGCTGAGCCTTGAGTGGATTCTCGGCTGGCTGTTTGCCCCGCTGGCATTTTTACTGGGCGTACCCTGGGAAGAAGCGACGCTAGCCGGCTCGTTCATCGGCCAAAAACTGGTGGTCAATGAGTTTGTCGCCTATATCAACCTGGCTCCCTATATTGAGGGCGAGCAGATGGTGGCGGCCACTGGCCAGGCAATGACGCCGCATACCACGGCGATTCTTTCCTTTGCCCTGTGTGGCTTTGCGAATTTGTCGTCGATTGCGATTTTGCTGGGTGGCCTGGGTAGCATTGCCCCGACACGTCGCAAGGAAATCGCCCGTTTTGGTGTCAAAGCGGTATTGGCCGGTACACTGTCTAACCTGATGTCAGCCTCCATTGCAGGCTTCTTTATCGCCCTAGGCAGCGCCGCTACTTAACGTAATAATAAGCTATATCTCGGGCGCTGCTGTCATATACGGTAGTGCCCGTTTTTTTCCGTTGATAATAACTGTGCGAGATGTCCATGACCGCTTCGATTAACGTGACCCTTGCCGCGCGCCAGGCGCTTTCACTAATGGACCTAACCAGTCTTAACGATACCGATACTGATGCGACCATCGAATCGCTTTGCCAGCAGGCGAAAACGCCCTATGGCCATCCGGCAGCGGTATGCATATACCCCCAGTTTGTGGTGACGGCACGTCGCGCACTCACCGCCCACAAGCTTAGTGGTGAAGTCAAAATTGCCACCGTGACCAACTTCCCCCTTGGCGGTGACGACATCATGGGCGCTGCCCGAGAAACCCGTGAAGCCGTTGCCTCCGGCGCGGATGAAGTCGATGTGGTGTTCCCCTACCGTGCCCTCATGGCAGGTGATGAAGATACTGGCCGCGAACTGGTGGAAATGTGCCACGCGGCCTGCGGCGGCCAGGCGCTCTTAAAAGTCATCATCGAATCAGGCGAACTCAAGGATCCCGCCCTTATTAAACGGGCAAGCGAGTTGGCCATTGAGGGCGGCGCGGACTTTATCAAAACCTCAACCGGCAAGGTGGCCGTCAACGCAACGCTGGAAGCCGCCGAGATCATGCTCAAGGCGATCAAAGCCAGTGGTAAAGATGTTGGCTTCAAAGCAGCCGGTGGTGTCAAAACAGCAGAAGATGCCGCCGAGTATTTAGCCTTGGCGGCCAATATCATGGGTAATCAGTGGGTCTCGGCTAAACACTTTCGCTTTGGCGCGTCGAGTTTGCTGGGTAACTTGCTCAATACGCTGGATGGCAACCCGCGATCCACCACTGAGGGAGGCTACTAATGGCTTCCCAGCACACCTTGCTTCCCCAAGAACTGATTCGCCTGAAGCGCGACGGCCAGCCGCTGCCCGCTGAAGAAATCAAAGCCTTTGTACAAAGCATTGCCGACGACCGCATCAGCGATGCGCAAATTAGCGCGTTCACCATGGCGGTGTTCTTGAACGGCATGAGCCGCGAAGAAGTCGTGGCGCTGACCACGGCTACACGCGATTCGGGCCATGTGATGAACTGGGACTCACTCAACCTACCGGGGCCGGTCGTCGATAAACACTCCACCGGCGGCGTGGGCGATCTAGTATCGCTGGTGCTTGGCCCCTGGGTCGCGGCCTGCGGTGCCTTTGTGCCGATGATTTCCGGCCGCGGCCTGGGCCACACCGGCGGCACGCTGGACAAGCTCGAGTCCATTCCCGGCTACAACCCCTACCCCGCCCCGGAACGCTTCGGCGATGTGGTGAAATCCACCGGCGTGGCGATTATCGGCCAAACCGGCAACCTCGCCCCCGCGGATAAGCGTATCTACGGGGTGCGCGACGTGACCGCCACGGTGGAATCCATCCCGTTGATCACCGCCTCGATTCTGGGTAAAAAGTTGGCCTCGGGGCTTGACGCCCTGGTGATGGACGTCAAAGTCGGCAGCGGCGCTTTTATGCCCACTCCAGAGAAATCCCGCGAACTGGCCAAGAGCATCGCCAACGTGGCCACCCAGGCAGGCACTCCCACCACCGCACTGCTCACCGACATGAGCCAGCCGCTGGCCCCCTGCGCCGGCAATGCGGTCGAGATCGTCGAAACCCTGGCGCTGCTGCGCGGCGAGCGCTCCGATAGCCGCGTCATGCAGGTAACCCGCGAACTGGCGGTGGAAATGCTGATGGCGGGCAAGCTGGCTGCCAGCCGTGACGAAGCGCTAGCCAAGCTTGAAAAAGCGCTTACCTCCGGCGCGGCCGCCGAGGTCTTCGCCCGCATGGTGCACGAGCTGGGCGGCCCCGCCGACTTCATGGAGCGCTCGGATAGTTATTTGGCCACCGCGTCGGTGGTTCAGGCGGTCTATCCCGAGCAGGATGGCATCGTGCAACGTATTGACACTCGCGCCGTGGGCATGAGCGTGGTGGAACTCGGCGGTGGCCGTCTGCGCAACGACGCCAGCGTCGACCATAGCGTCGGTTTCAGCGACATCGCCGAAATCGGCGTTCGTGTCGACAGCCAGCGCCCCATCGCCATGGTGCACGCCCAAAGCGAAGACGCTGCCGCCCGCGCCGCCGATCAGCTACGCGCGGCGGTTACGCTGGGCGAGCAGCCCGCTACCGCCGACAAGCTACTTCAAGACACTTTCCGAGGAGAAGCCTAATGCGCCGTGCCATCGTCGTGGTTCTCGATTCGTTTGGCATCGGCAGCGCGCCGGACGCCGAAAAATTCGGTGACCAGGGGGCCGACACCCTGGGCCACATCGCCGCCGCCTGCGCGCGTGGTGAGGCCGATACCGCCGAACGTTCCGGGCCGCTGAAACTACCCAACATGGCCGCGCTGGGGTTGTTTCACGCCCACCGCGATGCCACTGGCAGCGTTGCCGAAGGCGTTGACCTGCCCAACACGCTGGAAGGCGCTTACGCCCACGCCAAGGAGATTTCCAGCGGCAAGGACACGCCTTCCGGTCACTGGGAAATTGCCGGCGTCCCCGTCCGCTTTGACTGGGGCTACTTTCTCGATAAGACCAATAGCTTCCCGGCTGAGCTGCTCGACAGGATTGTCGAGGAGGCCAACCTTCCCGGTGTAATCGGCAATTGCCACGCCTCGGGCACCGAGATCATCGCCCGCCTGGGGGAAGAGCACGTCGCTACCGGCAAGCCGATCGTCTACACCTCGGCGGACTCCGTGTTCCAGATTGCCGCTCACGAGGAGCACTATGGCCTTGAACGGCTTTATGAGCTGTGCGAAACCGTGCGCGGACTGCTTGAGCCCTACAACATTGGCCGGGTAATCGCCCGCCCGTTTGTTGGCGACGACAGCGCAAGCTTCGCCCGCACCGGCAACCGCCGCGACTACAGCGTTGAGCCGCCGACGCCTACCGTGCTGCAAAAGCTTGCCGAGGCCGGAGGCGAAGTGGTCTCGATCGGCAAGATTGCCGATATCTACGCCCACTGCGGGATCACCCACAAGGTCAAAGCCAGCGGCCACGATGCGCTGATGGAAGCGACGCTTGGCGAGATAGCGCGTACTGCCAAGGAAACCAGCGACCGCCCGACCATGATCATGGCCAACTTCGTCGATTTTGACTCGGTTTACGGTCACCGCCGCGACGTGCCGGGCTATGCCGCGGCGCTTGAGCACTTCGATGCCCGCCTGCCCGAGCTTTTTGCCGCCCTAAACGATGACGACCTGCTGCTGCTCACCGCTGACCACGGCTGTGACCCCAGTTGGGAAGGCACCGAGCACACCCGTGAATACGTGCCGGTCATGGTGCGCGGCGCAGGCTTTGCCCCTGGCCCCATGGGCGAACGCGGCACCTTCGCCGATATTGGACAGACGCTCGCCGACTACTTCGCGCTCGAGGCCATGGCCGACGGCGACAGTTTTTTGCCAAACGCTGCTTGAGTGCGGCTAACAAACGACCAGCACCATAGAGTGCAAGGTCAGAATCAACCCGTAGCGGGGGTTTTTCGCCATGGATGGCGAAAGTAGCGCCCAGGGATGGGTTTACAGCGCCCCCGCGGAGGGTTGTTCGGACCTCCCGTAATAGACATAGGAGCATTTCATGGCGACCCCGCACATTAACGCTGCCCCAGGTGATTTCGCCGATACCGTGCTGATGCCCGGCGATCCGCTGCGCGCCAAGTACATTGCCGATACCTACCTGGAGAACGTTCGCCAGGTGAACGACGTGCGCAGCATGTTTGGTTACACCGGCACCTACAAAGGCCGCGAGATTTCGGTCATGGGACACGGCATGGGCATCCCCTCAGTATCGATTTACGCCAAGGAGCTGATCACCGACTACGGCGTTAAATCCGTTATTCGCGTGGGCTCCTGCGGCGCGGTACGCGACGACGTCAACGTCCGCGATGTGGTCATCGGTATGGGCGCCTGCACCGACTCCAAGGTCAACCGCATGCGCTTCAACGACCACGACTTCGCCGCGATTGCCGATTTTGACCTGACCCAGCACGCCGTAGCCGCCGCCAACGCACAGAACGTGCCGGTCAAGGTGGGCAACATCTTCTCGGCGGATCTGTTCTACAACCCGCAGACCGAGATGGCCGAGCTGCTCAAGCGCTACGGCATTGTCGGCGTCGAGATGGAAGCCGCAGGCCTCTACGGCGTGGCGGCGGAATTCGGCGCCCGGGCGCTGACCATCTGCACCGTGTCGGACCATATTCTGAAAGGCGACTCGCTGTCGAGCGCCGACCGTCAGACCACCTTCGACGACATGATGACCATTGCGCTGGATACGGTGCTGCGCGACGACGCCGCGCACGCCTGAGCGGACAACACCGAGGAAATCGCCATGAGCCAAGTCGCCCCCGCGCTGGTTGAAACACTACTCAAGACGTTGGGCAATGCCTATGCGCCCTACTCCCAACACCCGGTGGCATCGGTGATGGAGACGCCCGACGGCCAGCAGTTCGCCGGCGCCAACGTAGAAGTCGCCCACTACAAGGGGCTGTGCGCCGAAGCGTCGGCGATTTCCGCCATGGCGACCGCCGGGCAGCGCGAGCTTGCCAAGGTCTATGTGATGGGCCCCGGCGAGCATCTGTGTACACCCTGCGGCGACTGCCGCCAGCGTATCCGCGAATTTGCCACGCCCGACACGCAGATCCTGGTGCTTTCCCGCGAAGGCGAGGTGCTGAAAACCTACACCATGGAAACGCTGCTACCCGACGCCTTCGGCCCCGAGCAACTGCCGCCGCGCTAAGCCGTCAGGTACCCCACCACAGACCAGCCCACGGGCTGGTTTTGTGCGTTTATTACTCGTACTCTTAAGCTCACGCTTTTGTTGACGCAGAGTGTGCCGTCAAGAGCACACCACTTCTTTGGAGAACGCCATGGCTGGCCTACTGCCCAACGTCGATCCCGACGGCTTGCTGGAATATTCGGTGGTCTATACCGACCGCTCGCTAAACCATATGTCGCAACAGTTCCAGGGCGTAATGCGCGATATTTCCGCCACGCTGAAAGAGGTGTACAACGCCCATGCGGCGGTGATCGTACCGGGGAGCGGCACCTTCGGCATGGAAGCGGTCGCCCGCCAGTTTGCCGTCGACCAGAAAACCCTGGTGATTCGTAACGGCTGGTTCAGCTACCGCTGGACGCAGATTATCGAGATGGGCCGCCTGACTGACCAGCACAGCGTATTGAAAGCGCGTCGCTTTAACGCCGATGATCCTCAGTCACCCTTTGCGCCGGTACCCGCCGACGAGATCGCCAAGCGCATTCGTGAGGAAAAGCCCGCCGTGGTGTTTGCCCCGCAGGTGGAAACCTCAGCCGGGCTGTTGCTGCCCGACGACTACCTTCGCACAGTTGCCCAGGCGACCCGCGACGTAGGCGGCTTGTTTGTTCTCGACGCGATTGCCGCGGGTACGCTGTGGGTGGATATGCAGGATTTAGGTGTGGACGTGGTGGTCAGCGCGCCTCAGAAAGGTTGGAGCGGCTCGCCCTGCTGCGCCATGGTGATGCTTTCAGAACGTGCCACTGAGCGTCTTTCCGAGACGCAAAGCAACAGCTTTGCCTGCGATTTGGGCAAGTGGCACAGCATTATGCAGGCCTACGAAAACGGCGGCCACGCCTATCACGCGACCATGCCCACCGATGCGCTGCGCAAGCTTCGCGACATCATGCAGGAAACCCGCGAGTATGGGTTTGCCAAGGTCAAAACCGAGCAGCAGGCGATCGGCCAGGAAGTCCGCGCCATGCTGAAACGCCACGGGTTTGTAAGCGTTGCCGCCGAGGGCTTTGAGGCGCCTGGCGTGGTGGTGTGCTTCACCAACGACGCCGGCCTGGTCGGCAAACTTGCCCAGGCAGGTGTGCAAGTGGCAGGCGGCGTACCGCTGATGTGCGATGAGGGCGACAACTTCCAGACCTTCCGCATTGGCCTGTTTGGCCTCGATAAGCTTCACCACACCCAACGCAGTGTCGATAGCCTGGAAAACGCCATCAAGGCGGTAGGCTAGAACTAATAAAGCCCGCTATTAGCGTTAGCGGGCTTTGGCGTGCCTTTTTACCCAACCCAACAGGCGGTCCGACAATACGCGGACACGGGCGAAGCAGTTACATAAAGCCCACGCCGCGGGGCATCATACCCAGGTTGTTTTCGACTTGCGTCACCCCCGGCACATTTTCCGCCGCTACACTGACGGCCTGCTTCTGCTCCAGAGAGTCCACCAGTCCCCACACTTCCACGGCACCGCCGTCCACGATGATGCTGATGTTTTCGGTCCGCACGTCAGTGCTATGCTCGACTTCATTGAGAATAGCTTCTCGAATTGCCCGATCGTCGGTAGGCGACTGAGTGGCCCCCACCGCCGCATTGGCAATGCCTTGCAGTAAATTAGCGCGGCTGACGATGCCCACCAGCTTGCCATCACGCAGCACAGGCACGCGTTTGATATGGTGCTTTTCCAGCAATCGCGCAATGCTATGTAACGGTGTATTTTCCTCAACGGTCAGCGGATCAGGGGTCATGATTTCTTGAGCTTTGCGCCCATGCGACTTCACATACTCGCCGGCATTCTTACCGGCGCTGAACAGCGATAGCCATCCGCCGTGGTCCTCACCGCTGTCGTTTTTCAGTCGGCGCATCAGATCACCCTCGCTGACCATGCCCACCACGCGATCCTGACCATCCACTACTGGGACGCCACTAATTCGGTGCCTAAGTAGCAGTTGCGCTATATCACGCACCTCCGTGTCGGGAGACACGCTGACGACTTTGGGTGTCATAATATCGATTGCTTGCATCATTCTTCTCCTTGCGACGAACCTTGCGATGTCGTCGCCAATGCAGGGTGCATTGCCTATCTTTAAGCCTAGTTCCCTCGTGGACATTTGCCTATGCTGGCTTGAATGGGATGACGCAATACTTGATCTAGCGCAGTTTACGTCTGCACCTATTCGGTATCGCTTTCCTCGACTTTTTCCACCGAAACAATCCCTGAGCGACTGACCACTACCTTCCAGCGGGCAAGATAAGGCTGGTCTTCGCTGCCGGTTTCACGGATCACCAGGTTGAACAGGTGACGGCGTTCGACGGTCTCGCGCACGGCCTGACCTTCCTTGAGCCGGTAGATGGCATGCTTTCCCTTGCTCATCAGACGCGTCAGCATGGAAATGTCCAGCGTCAAACCCTCCTGGGTGTGCTCATAGCCGCTCAAAAATCGCGTCGGCGACATGCGCGACTGGGAACGATAATGCAGCACTACCTCTTCACGCTGAGCGACCGTACGGCGGCGAAGCTGCTGAATTTCAGTGTCCAATGCGGCATAGCGTTTATAGTCGAACCACTCGAGCTGGTGACCGACCGCCACATTGCGGTTGGGGTCGACGTATTGCCGCCGCCACTTGGGACGCCCACGTCGAAGCCAGCGCCAAAGCGTGTTGCGTAGATCATCTTTGAATACCTCGCGCATCGCATAAAGCACCGCCATGGCAATCACAAACAGCGCGGTAATATCGCCCAGCGTATCGCGGAGGCGCAGCACGCCAAACGATACAAAACCCATGACCACGGCGGTGGCCAGGGCTTTGACAGCTTTCTGCTCACCGCCGCCCAGTTCCTGGGAACGCTGTTTCAGGGTAATGGGGTACTCGATTAAACGGCGCAATAAGCGCATCTTATTCGACATGCGGGTGGGGTCATCCATGACCCGTACGGCATTGTAATCCTGTTCGTAGCGGTACTCGGCTTCGCGCTGGCAAATCGCCACAAAACGGCGACGAATCGGGGTAAATTCTCCGCCCCTGGGCATATGGGCCACCAAGGCCAATAGCTGCTGCTCGGTAAACCACGACAGATAATTATCGATATTGGCAAAATATTTATACAGTCGCTCGTCCTCGGGTGGGTGGCGGCGCAGGCGCTTCAAGATGCCCTCGCTTAAGTCGCTCATCTCTTGAAGCTGCTCGCACAGACTATTGATACTTTCTTGATCGGCCTGCTGCTTGTCCTGACCACGGCGGATGTCTCGCGCGCTTTCCAGCATGGTCTGGGTGGTGCGCTCCATTGCGCCTACGTATTGGTATGCGTAAAGGCTCAAACTCAGTCGATAGGAGTCGCTGCCCATCTGGTTGCGAGTGGCCAGGCGGCTATGTACCAACGGCAGGTGATGTTGGTCGCTGTAATAGGTTCGCGACACCTGGATAGCCGAGTGATAAAACGCCTCTTCTGAAATCAGTTGGGTGGACAGGCCCAGTTCACCCGGCACGAACAGATAGACATCCAGCGTGTGAGAGGTCTCCTCCTTTAAACGACGCGAAATACGCAGCTGATAGCTATTTTTACGCTCAACATTGATCAACTAACTAATCTCCTACTTCCCTGGATCTGACGATGCGATAACATGGTACGGCATCGGGTATGGGGAGGACTTGCCTTAATGGGCGCCTAACGCCACTATTGCCCGCTGTTTACCTATTCGTATTGGGAGCTTGGGAATGTCCATGGCCCGTTTTTCACCCTTTGAGCTCGTGCTGTTAAAAAGCCGCAGCCAAGTGGATACGGCAACACTGTTATTGCTGGCCTGGGTGCTTGTGCACCGCCAGCATGTGTCGGAAGGCCAGCGGCGGCGTCGCTTGGCCCAGGTCACAGCACAGTTTCGTCATGGGCATGAGTTAGGCCCGGTCATGGGCATTGCCCATAGCCAGGATCTTCAGGCGATCCAGTTAGCCGCCGAAATTCTACGCAAAGAATGCTCCCAGGAGCGTAGCCTAAGCATCTTGCATCAGTCGATCGCCGTGGCCACCGACGATGGCGAATTGTCGTTAGCTAACCATTATATCCTGCGTTTTTTGGCTGATTTGCTCAACGTGTCGCCTACCACGCTGAGCACTCTGTTTTACGAATTAACCGGCCGCCAGATGGGATCCCCGGAGGATCCCAGCCGTCATACCTACTGGCAACAGCACAACCCAGACTATTTTAGCCAAAAGGCACGCGATGCCGCCGCCGAGAAGCAGGCGCGCGAGGCAGCGGAACAGCAGGCGCATCGACAAGCCCAACAGCGCGAGCAGAAAAAACAACGTAAACAGCAGGAAAAACAGCGCCAACAAGAAGAGGCCCATGCGCGCCAAGAGCATACTCGCCAAGAGCGTGACCGCCAGCGAAAGCAAGATGAACAGTATCGACGCGAGCAGGCCCAGCGGGAAAAAGCGCGACAGGAAAGGACTCGCCACGAAGGCGCTCGAGGGGAACGCCGCCAGTGGCAGCGCACCGCACCACCTCCCGACCGTACGACGCGCGCCCTTGCCGTACTTGGGCTGCCGCCGGGCGCCAGCCGGGGCGACGTGCGGCTTGCTTACCGGCGCATGGCACAGTTGCACCATCCAGATCGCTTCTTTACCGAGAGCGATCATCAAGTGGCGCTGGCATCCGCCCGTTTTCAGCGCATCAAAAACGCGTATGATTACCTGATGCAAACCTACTAAACCGACGCAGCGGCGACCGACGGAATAAAAACACCCATATGCGCGATTTGTATCAACGCCTATCGCTTTCATCACAGGCCAGCGAGCACGACATCCACAACGCCGTGATGCGCTGCCAAAACAGCGCTCTGCGCCAGGATGCGGAGAGTGTGCTCGCAGTCAACGAGCACCGCGATGCCTACGACACGCTACACCATACGCTCAGCGATATTGGCTGCCTGCGCGCACGCTTAGGCTTAACCCATGGGGCGCACTGGCAAGGCGATGTTGCCAATGATTTTTCATTGCCACCCGATCAAGCCATTTCGCGTCATGATGAGCTGGTCGACCGCGTCAGCAACGCGGTCTCTCTGTATAACCGCTGGCGGCGCTGGCGAGGCCCCTGGCTACTCGTCGCCATGTTCGCGACCGGGGCCGGTATCGGCATCATAATGGGTTTTGCCCTCTGCATGGGGCTTGCCGCCGGATAAACGAGCGTCTTGTTTGTTCGCTGTGCGCTGACGTTCATCCTTTTTGATTTCGGCCTGGGTCGGAAGCGGCGCGGGTTTTGGCGGTGTTGGCCTCTCTCTTCCCTCTGGTGTCTCCTCGGCACCGCTGGCCTCATCAGTTGACGGGCTGTTCTCGGCTGCTTCGCCGTCGCCTTCCAGGTTCATGTCCACGCTGCCGTCCGGCGTCAGGGAGCCACCTATCTGACCTTCCATGCTGACACTCAAGCGGGGCAAGCCAAGGTCAACACCGTCAATTTCCATGCGCTGTTTCAGCATCAGATTAAAGGCGCGCGCCACGTCCCACTGCATTTCCGGTGCCGTGCGGAAGCGCATGCGCAGAATGGCACCGCCGTCGTCGAAACTGTCGATTCCCTGCATCTCCAGCGGCGACCAAATGTAATGGCGCATCATCGGGTCTTTGCGCAGTTCCTGGGCGGTTTCCTGCATCAGATGAATGGCATCATCCACTTTCATATCGTGGGGAATGCGGATCCGCATCAGCGCAATACCAAACTGGCGAGACATATTGTGGATCGACTCGATGCGGCTGAAGGTGATGATATGTACGATGCCATCGAGGTCGCGCAGCCTGACGGTGCGCAGGGTTAGGCCTTCGACCGTGCCCGTGTGGCTGTTGATTTCGACGAAATCGTCCACTGCGAGGGAGTCTTCGATCAGAATAAATATCCCCGTTATCAAATCCTGCACCAGCGTTTGCGCCCCAAAACCAATCGCCAGACCGATAACACCGGCACCCGCCAGCAGTGGCGTTACGTTCACGCCTAAGTTGGCGAGCGCGGCGATGAACGCAATAATCAGAATGGTCACGAAAATGACATTGCGAATCATCGGCGTAATGGTTTGCGCGCGGGCCTGATTAACCCGCCGCCCACGGGAGCGCGTCGACGAAACAAGCGCCCGCTGAATTGCGGTATCGGCAAAAATCCATACCAGCCACGACAGTAGCACCGTCCCACCCAGGCTCACCAAGGCTGGGCCGATTTTCGCGCCGGCCAGGCCGCGTTGGCCTAAACCGAACATTGAACTGCCCCACACCTGCATCGACAGCTCAGCGAATACCACCCACGCACAAATATGCGCCAGCACAAACCCAAAGCGCTCCAGCCGTTTACGGTACTGACTTTGCCGGCGGCGATGCCGACGCTTACCCAAACGCTCGGCCTGACGACGCAGCAGACCGGTAATCACCAACGTTAACACCAGCAGGCTGGCAGAAATAATTGAGCGTGCCAGCGCGGTACCCACGTCGCCCACGGTAATAAAGATTGCCAACAGCGAACCGCCCACTAGCAGCAACGCGGGGATATGCCACAACCCGCCAAGGCTGCGGATCATTTCCACGGCTGCACTGGCATCGCGGCGTTGCTTGTAAGGGCGGTTACGAATCAGGTGGCGCACCGGCCTTTTGAACTTGAAGACGAAGCGCGCCGACAGTAGCGCGGCCATCATGTTAGCGAGTACTGAGACAAGACTGGAAAGCTCTTCGCCTAGCATCTCGACGATACGGCTTGAATTTACCGCGTCGCCCAGGGCAATCAGCGCGCCAATCACGAATAGACCACGCAGCGCCTGCTGGTGTAGCAACTGAACGGCAGTAAACCGATGCCCGCGGCTAAAGAACGCCACCACGGTTTCAAACACCACCGACAGTAGCCGACCACAAACGCAAATATAGGCGACCACCAGCACCATGGTACGGCCTGGGCTGTAAGGCATCAGTTGGCCGATCCCGAGGGTAATGGCAAATGCCAGTATCCAGGGCAGTATCCGCCGAAAGAAGTGCACGACCATCAGCCAGCCTTTAGGATCGCGCGGCAAATCAAGCGGCCACTCACGGCGATTGGCAATCACCCGGCCAGCACCAATCATCGCTACCAGCAACGCCACCCATATCAAGGCGAGCACCGCCCCTTCGGCCACCGCACGAATGGACTCCCCTTGATCGGCGCTGCTGACCACGGCTTTCAGTTCCTCACCACCATGCACCAGCTGCCGCGACCACTCCTCGATTGGCGAGCCGCCCGCTTGGGCTTGCTCGCCAATATCGGTCAGCGTGTCAGCCAATGCACCCAGCAAACCCTGGCGAACGATGCCCTCATCTTCGCTCGCCTCTTCTGACGTGGCTTGTAGCTCACGTAGTGAATCCAGTAATTCGTTGCGTCGCTCTTCGTCATCGAGCATCGAGATAACGTCGTCAAGTGACCCCTGGAATTCCTCGCTGTTAACGTCGGTTTGCTGTTCAGACTCATCACCGCCTAAACCGGGCAGCGAAATTGATTGCGCTTGAGCCTGGGTGGCCACGCCCCCCAACAGCACAATAAAAACCAGGCTTAGAACGGTATTAATTAGCCAGTGCGGTCGCACATATTACTCCTGAACCAAGACGTAAACGGGCATTGCCACGCGATCCAATTCTCGTGGCGTGGGCTGAGCGAATATTCTCAGCCCACGTGCGTGACTATGATAGGCTGAGCGCATAAATCGTTCACCTCACGGGATGCCGAGATGACGTTAGATGCGCCACCTAACGGACAGAATGCTAAGGGTCAAACTCGCCATATCGGTGTCGAAATCGAGTTCGCCGGTTTACCACCCCGCGACACAGCCCAGATTGTACGCGAGCTGTTTGGTGGCGAGCTTAACGTGGTCAGTCCTCATCGGCTACTCGTGGAAGGCACACGCTGGGGTAAATTTGGCATTGAACTGGATACCCAGTATGCCCACCCTGATAAGGCGCTACTGGAAGAGAGTCACGAGCAGGACGGCGAATGGGCACGTCAGCAGCACCAACATCGTCTCGAATTCCACCGTAAAACCCGCGCACTGATTGGCGATATGGTGACGGGCCTGGTCCCCACTGAAATCGTTTGCCCACCGGTTCCGTGGAATGAGCTGGAAGATTTAGATGCATTGTTTGAAGCACTTCGTGCCCATGGTGCCAAGGGCACGGATGCCAGCCTGCTATACGGATTTGGGCTGCATCTAAATCTCGAAATTGAACGTAGCGATGTAGATTACTTACTGGCCATGCTGCGCGCTTACCTGCTCTTGGCAAGCTGGCTTCGCGATGAGATTAAAGTGGACATCACACGCGAGGTGCTGCCTCACGCCAACCCTTTCCCAAAAGAGTATGCGTTTAAAGTCTTGAGCAGCCAGTACACGCCGGATATCGATACGCTGATTGACGACTATCTTCATTACAATCCCACCCGCAACCGGGAACTGGATCTACTACCGCTGTTTGCTTATCTGCGCCCCAGCCACCCTCATAAACTGCTGCATACCGAATTGATCAAGCCGCGACCGACTTTCCACTACCGGCTACCCAACGCGCAGCTCTCGGAGCCTCATTGGGGGGCCGCCAAGGAATGGAATCGCTGGGTGGCGGTGGAGCGCCTGGCCGCCTCTCGAGAAACGCTTGCCAGCCGCTGCGAAGACTACATTGCCAAGCATAACCGGCCTTTGATCACTCGCCTGGCAAGCCGCGTTAAACACTGGTGGGGCAGCCTCGCTTCAACGAAACGCTGATATTTTCACCTTCTTTAAGAGTGCCGCTGCATGGTTCGCCCGTTAATTGGCATCACCACTTCCGATGCAAAAAGCCAGCTTGCCTGGTGGTTTGACTGGTTTGCGGTTTGGCGCCACGGTGGCCGACCGCTGCGATTATCACCCTCTCGACGCATGCCCGACCACTTAGACGGGCTGATTATCGGCGGGGGTGACGATATTCAAGCCTCTCTGTATGGGGGGGAAGTACAGCTTGACGTGCGCCTCGATCCTGCCCGGGATGAACTAGAACTCACGTTGCTAGAATATTTCATCCCGTTGCATACGCCGGTGTTGGGCATTTGTCGTGGTGCTCAACTGATAAACGTGCATTTAGGTGGCACCCTGGACCCGGATATTTATACCACCCACGAAGGCTTGAAGCGTCGACGCACTGTCCTACCGCGTAAAACGGTGGATATTGTGGGTGCCAGCCAGCTTCATCGCTTGTTAGGTGTCACTTGGTGCCGCGTCAATAGCCTCCACCATCAAGCTGTCAACCAGGCGGGCCAAGGGATCGACATTGTCGCCCGCGACCGCGATGGCCTGGTCCAGGGTATTGAGTCTCGGGATCACGATTTTCTGATTGGCGTGCAGTGGCATCCAGAATGGCTCATCTTCAACCGCCCCCAACAGCGCTTAATCCGTGCGTTGGTGGCGGCGGCGGAGCGCCATCAAGCGGGCACTACGCGTTGAGAACCGCCAGAGCGGCGTCATAATCCGGCTCGTTTTTCAGCTCACTGACCAGTTCACTATGCAACACGCGGTTATCGGCATCCAGCACCACCACAGCACGGGCGCACAAGCCTTCCATCGCACTATTGCACAGCGCCACACCCCACGCTTCTTGAAACTCGCGATGGCGGAAGGTGGATAGGGTTTCAACCTCGTCCAACCCTTCCGCACCGCAAAAACGCTTGGCGGCAAAAGGAAGGTCGGCGGACACCACTAACACCACGGTGTTATCAAGCTTGGAAGCCAGCTCGTTAAACTGACGGGTCGACATGGCACAGGTCGGGGTATCGACGCTGGGAATAATGTTGAGTACTTTGCGCTTCCCCGAGTAGTTGTCCAGAGTAACATCCTTTAGATCACCGTTAGTGAGCGTCATGGCAGGCGCTACTTGCCCAGCGGCTGGCAAACTACCAGCGACATCCATCGGCTCACCCGCGCGGGTTATCTGTTGCATATCAGGCTCCTAAACGTAATATGGGACTACTACTGCACCTTACATGGGATTTCCCCCGATAGGCTACGGTTTCCGCTTTGCGATCCCCCTGCATAGCGCTTTTCACGTTTACGCTGCGCTAACATGAGAGTCATTAATGCCTGCTTTAGTGATTATTAAAACCGGTGATGCGTTCCCGGAAGTGGTTGAACAGCACGGTGATTTCGAGCAGCTCTTTATACAACAGCTGCGTGAGGCGCTACCTGCTGCAATAACGTTAACTGTGTGGGATGCGCGGGACCAGGTGCCCGCTGTGTCGCCATCATCACTTGCAGGCCTCGTCATTACTGGCTCGCACAGCATGGTCAGCGAAGCGCCACCGTGGAGTGAAGCGCTAAAACCCTGGCTCAAGCAGGCGCTAGTGGAAAACGTGCCGATGCTTGGCGTGTGTTACGGCCACCAGCTAATGGCCGCCGCTTTTGACGGCATTAGCGACTTCCATCCCGCCGGTCGGGAGTCAGGCACCCATTCGGTAAGGCTCACCCAGGCAGGCCAGCAAGACCCCTTA
Source organism: Halomonas sp. HL-93 (assembly GCF_900086985.1). NCBI lineage: Bacteria > Pseudomonadati > Pseudomonadota > Gammaproteobacteria > Oceanospirillales > Halomonadaceae > Halomonas > Halomonas sp. HL-93. Next base: position 1,142,871 of record NZ_LT593974.1, on the reverse strand, counting down.
TTCAGCCAGTTGCCCGAGTGTTTCCCGGCCCACCTCACCCATGCCCAGTCGGTCATGCAACTGCCGCCCAACACAACGGTACTGGCACATAACAGCCACGATGCTCACCAAGCGCTGCGCTATGGACCACGCCAATGGAGCGTGCAGTATCACCCTGAATTTACCGCCCCGGTCATGCGCGCCTACCTCGAACGCCAGCGAGCAGCGCTGCGCGATCAAGGCGAAGACCCCGACGCTCTTCTCAGCGCCGTTCAAGATACCCCTGAGGCCTCGAGCCTGCTGCGTCGCTTTATGGCGTTTATCTAGTGTGCCATTAGCTAGCGGGCAGGCGCTTTTCGTCGCGCCGCGAGGCCAATCGGTCTGCCAAGCGAGTCGGCTCGGGAAGCTTGGTACGCCCTAAGCAACGTAAAACCCATTCCAGAGACGTTTCGAGGCAAAGACGATGACCAGGCGAAACAAACACTGGTTTCACCTTTGCCCGCGACCTGAGTACCGCGCCAATTATCTCGTTACCGGCAGTTAATGGCACCCAGTCGCCACGCTGCTCACCTACCTCTGCATGCGTCCCATATAGCCAGGATTTGGCAATGCCTATGGTCGGCAGACCCAGCCATAACCCCAAATGCGCGGCAACGCCTAATCGGCGAGGATGGGCAATGCCCTGGCCATCGACCATCACCAATTCAGGCATGGTGTTCAATTTCGCAAATGCCCCTAGCGCGGCGGGTATTTCACGGAAAGATAGCAGCCCGGGAATATACGGCATGCGGGTGGGTTCACGGTGAACCACTTGCTCTACTATGGGTAAGTCTGGTGCAGCATGGGGGTCCCATTGCAAAACCACCACCGCGGCCCGGGTTATCGCACCCCCTTCTTCAAAGCCAATATCGACCCCGGCAATATGGCGTACCGGGTCGATACGGTCGGTAAGCACTAATTGCTTTGCCAGCTTTGTTTGCAGCGCTATCGCCTCTGTGGGCGCTAGGTTCCATTGATGTAGTGATGTCGACATTTTTTCCTCCCTGGAAATAAACAAACGCCAGTGACTAACGTAGCAAAAAAACGCCCCCGCACCTGAAAAGGCACGGGGGCGTTGAGATTTTCTCAGTGGCCGCTTAGCGGCAGCTGATTAATCCTTAGGCGCGTTCGCGGCGACGAATCGGCGCATCACCCTCATCACGACGACGGCGCGGAGCACGCTCAGGCGCGCTGTCTTCACTGATTTCCAGCGGACGACCAGCAACACGGGCACGGGCCATTTTAGTCAAAATGGTGGACGGCAAACCACTAGGCAGCTCAACCACCGAGAAGGCGTTGCGGATATCGATACGGCCGATACGTGCGCCTTCAATTCCACCCTCGTTAGCCAATGCGCCGACTAGCTGGCCAGGCTTAACGCCATCTTTATGGCCAACGGAGACGCGATAACGGGTCATGCCCTCGCTAGGCGTGCTTGACCGCTCACGGCGAGCCCCTGGCTTACCGCCTTGCGCGCCATCACGCGAAGGCTTCTCTTTGCGCGGCGCCTGCAGGCGACCGATTGGTGCTTCGTCAGCGCGGGCCATAGCGGAAAAGGCGCAGGCCAACTCAATAGGGTCGTGACCTTCTTCAACAAGGCGCTCAATCAAAGCACGCTGCTCTTCTGCGCCCTTGGTCAAGGAAGCAATGACACGATGATGGAAGACGTCGTCACGGTGAGCACGAATAGCGGCTTCGTCGGGCAGTGGCATTTCGGTCATTTTATGACCGGTCGCCTGCTCCATCCAACCTACTTTGCGGCCTTCACGGAAACCGGCAAAGGTAATCGCGATTCCGCTACGTCCGGCACGGCCGGTACGGCCGATACGGTGGGTATAGGCCTCCGCATCCTGGGGCAGATCGTAATTAATAACGTGGGTGATACGCGACACGTCAAGTCCGCGCGCCGCAACGTCAGTGGCGATCAGCACATCGACCTTGCCACGCTTCAAGCGCGTAATTGTCCGTTCGCGAAGGCTCTGATCGAGATCACCTGACAAACCTGCAGCGTTAACACCGCGGGCGGTTAGCTGCTCAACCAAGGTGGTGCAGGCCGCACGGGTACGTACAAAGACGATAGCACCATCGACCGGCTCAACTTCGAGAATACGTGCCAGGGCTTCAAGCTTGGCACCACCGTCAACACGCACGATGCGCTGTTCAATGTTTTCGCCAGTGGTGGTGCCAGACTCAATCGCCACTTTTACCGGGTCAACCAAGTAGCGATTAACAATGCGCTCGATTTCGGTCGGCAGCGTTGCTGAGAAAAACACACGCTGAGCATCTTTTGGGGTATCGGCAACCACGCGTTTTACGTCGTCGATAAAGCCCATGCGCAACATTTCGTCGGCTTCGTCCAGCACCAACGCAGAAAGGCCGTCAAGCTTCAAGCTGCCGCGATCAAGGTGATCGATAATCCGGCCGGGGGTGCCGACAATCACTTGGGCACCGCGCTTCAGGGCGCCTAACTGTTCACGGTACTCTTGGCCGCCACATAGGATGGCAACTTCGAGACCTTTGAGATTTTGGCCATACTTACTAAACGAGGCAGCTACTTGCTGGGCCAACTCGCGGGTTGGCGCCATTACCAATACTTGCGGCTCGCGGCGAGTGAGTTCTAAACGTGACAGTAACGGTAATGCAAACGCTGCGGTTTTGCCGGTACCCGTCTGGGCTTGGCCCAGCATATCGCGGCCTTCAAGCAGCGCAGGGATAGTTTGCGCCTGAATCGGCGAGGGAACTAGGTAGCCCTGTGATTCAACAGCAGACAGAACGGCAGGCAAAAGAGCCAGATCGCCGAAGCTCGGCGAGGCGACAGAAGTCGAGGTCATTAATCACACCTTGGTAGGCCGGGTTTTCCGGCAAAAAACATCGTAAGCGTCTCTGACTCAGTTAATGATGTGCACTGCAAGGCAGCATCAAAGAACATGGCTCCGCATAGCGGATATCGTCATCAGTGGAGTCGGAGACGCCGGTCGCACCTAGCATCCGGATTGATCACCTTGGTGGCGATTCAATCCGCCGTGGCGACCTTACTGCGCCGATTTCACCCGTTTGGTGAAATGCTGGAGGCGCGCCATCTTCACAGCAATGAACATCTGCATTAGAGAGATGTTCCAGCAAACGTTGCTTCGTTGAGGGCTATTTCTAAAAAAACCACTCAGCAGGCAAACGCTTATCGTCTTGATGGAGGGGTCAACACATGCGAGGAGCGCGCATCCTAACACTGCTATAGGTGCCTGACCAGTTATTTCAGCGCAAATTTTTGAGGCGCTTAGCTTGCACCATGCCATATATGGTCTAGCCTGAAGGGTGCCTTATCAATTTCATGGCACCTCAAGGAGGATCCGATGAACTGGGATCAAGTCGAAGGCAGATGGACCGAAATGAAAGGCAAAGCACGCGCCAGCTGGGGTGAGCTTACTGACGATGAGTTGGATCAAATCGACGGTAAACGCGAGCAACTAGTGGGTAAGCTGCAGCAAAAATATGGCTTGGCAAAGGATGAAGCCGAGCGCAAAGCTGACGAATGGGCAAGCTCTCTATAGCCGTTCAGCTCATGTAAGCACCATATCCTATTTCTCCTCAATACTTCCTATTACCCATTCAGCGATGCTGAAGGGTGATACAGATCAGGTATTGAGTATCGTAGCCACAAGGAGAGACGCTATGCGTAAATCAATTATTTCTACCGCCGTCAGTGCCGCCCTGCTCAGCGGCGTCGCCTTTAATGCCAACGCATCGGATGAGCCCCAAGGCATGTATTCCGCCGATGACCTTATGGATGCAGAGGTTTATCTTGAAGGTGACACCAATGAAGAAATTGGCGACGTTGACGACATCCTGTTGAATGAAGACATGAAGGTCAGCGCTCTGGTGGTTGAAAGCGGTTCTGTACTGGGGTTAGGCGGCCGTGAAATTGTCGTCGACACGGATTACTTCAGCCTAGAAACCGATACCGACGGTGACGATACGGACCATCGTGTCCTCATTAATGCATCCGAAGACGAAGTACAGTCGTTCCCCACTTATGACCGCGACTGGTGGGAACAAACCAAGGCAAATGCCCGTGATGCTTGGGAAAGCACCGAGGAAGGGGTTGAAAGCGCTTGGCAGTCTACCCGAGATGCGGTCGACCCTGACGATGATATCGAAGAAGAGTAAACGTTGTACCGATACCGTTAACCTCATTAAGGGCTAACGTCAAAAAGCCACCTTTAAGGTGGCTTTTTGGTGTCTAACGACCTATCAGGTTTTACGACGTATCCCTTTTCCTGGCAATCGCTCGCGATCATGGGGTCGCCCAAAGTCCAGCGCTGGTCCAACCGGGACGATGCGCGTGGGATTAATGGTATCGTGACTGTAGTAATAATGGCGTTTGATGTGGTCCATGTTCACTGTGTCTGCCACGCCCGGCCATTGATAAAGCTCACGCACATAGTTGGCCAGATTGGGAAAATCATTAATACGCTTAACGTTGCATTTGAAGTGCCCGTAATACACAGCGTCGAAACGTATCAAGGTGGTAAACAACCGAATATCTGCCTCGGTAAACCACTCGCCCGCCAGATAACGATGTTCACCCAACCGGGTTTCCATGCGCTCTAAAGCGTCGAAAAGCGCTTGAACGTGTTTTTCATAAACCTGCTGTTCGGTGGCAAAACCTGACTTGTAAACGCCGTTATTAATATGGTCATACACGTCGGCATTGACCTCATCAATCACGTCGCGCAAATCTTCAGGATAGAAATCCAGATCATTGCCGGTCAGCTCATCAAAGGCATCGTTGAGTATACGCACCAGATCGGCAGATTCGTTATTGACGATGGCGTTACGCTGCTTATCCCATAACACTGGGACTGTTACCCGCCCTGTATAGTCGGGATCAGTCATCGTATAAAGCTGATGATGAAACTCAAACCCGTTAACAGGATCGCCGCTGGCCCCTTCATCTTGATGGTAGGTCCACCCCTGGTCGAGCATCAACGGGCTGACGTGAGAAGTGCCAATCACCGACTTAAGCCCCTTCAGCGTTCGCATGATAAGCGTCCGGTGAGCCCACGGGCAGGCAAGCGATACATAGAGGTGGTAACGATCACGCTCGGCGGGATGACTGCTCCCCTCAGCGCCGGGTTTATCGCCCACCCAGTCGCGCAGCTGAGCTGACTCGCGAACAAATTCACCGCCATGCTTCTTAGTGTCGTACCACTGATCGTGCCATTTACCTTCAATCAACAAGCCCATGAAGCCTCTCCTCAAAGCGTTAGCGTAGGATCAGCATACGCCAGAGGCCAGGCGACTCAAGCGGATGTTTTAGCGCTTTTCATTCGACACAGTCGAATCCTCCGGGACGCACTCAGCAACGGCTTGGCGAAGCGCAGCGGCCATGGCATGGGCCGCTGGCCCCGCGCGATCCTGGTCTCGAAAAATCAGTTGAATAGGCACTTCCCGAATACTGCCCGCAGCGAGCGGTAGTGGCTTAAGCTGCCCTTCACGCAATTCTTCTTCAATCCGCGTTTCCGGCATCCAGGCAAACCCCAGGCCGCGTTTGAGCATATCGAGCGATGTATTAAGGTGGCTCACCGTCCAACGCTGCTCGGCTTTAAGCCAGCCCGCATTGGTGGACTGGCGAAGTGCAGAATCGCGCACCACTAGTTGACGATGCTGAGCCAGATCGCGTAAATCCAACGACCGTCCTAAACGATGAAGCACATGGTCAGGATGGGCGACCGCTACAAATCTCACCATTACCAGCGGTTCGCCAAGAAACCCCTGAGCCTCGATACCCGATATCACCATATCGGCGCGGCCATCGTAGAGCATCTCAATGCCGCCATTTAATACGCTTTCAAAAAGCTGTACGCGTACCTGAGGATAGGTTTCAGAAAACCGTTCCAGTGCTTTCGCCTGAGCGGCGGCGGGAAAGACCTGATCGATAGCAAGCACCACCTCCGCTTCTAGCCCAGCCGCCAGTCGAGAGGCCACATCCTCTAGTGACTCAGCGCTTTCAATTAGCTGCCGAGCTCGACGCAGCAACAACTCCCCCGCTTCAGTTAAGCGGACTTGACGGCCCACAGGCTCCAACACCTGAACCCCAAGTTGCTCTTCTAATTTATGTACCGCATGGTTTAGCGTTGACGGGCTTTTATGTACGGCCTCGGCGGCCCGAGCAAACCCTCCATGGTCAACCACGGCGGCGAGCATCTGCCACTGTGCAAGTGTTACCCGAGACATTTCGATTTCCTCGACGCAAAACAGCGAAACAATCGGCTCAACTTTCGAAAAAACACCCCTAGCATGCCAGTAAATGGCATTGATTACCGTACCCCGAACGAACTATTCTGTCTGGTAATCTTCTCTGGTTATACCTAGCCTCCTTGTAAGCACCCACACGGCATCGTTTACACTAGGCAGTGTTAGACACGACTTATATAAGCGCTTTACAAAACTCAAACTGCGTCTATATTTCAGTAACCAAACACATGGAAGTGCACATGGCCTTCGGGTCAGCACTAAGCTCTACAAGGATGACTATCGCCTACCGTTACATTTATTAGCAAACAGCGTTCAAAAATAGTAAGGTCTGCATTGTTCTTGCGTATTCAGGCGTAAGTTCCCTTTATGTATGGATATACAGTCTATGCACCCCTGCTATGATGGGGTATTGTCTATGGGTTTATTCGCTTTAGTTACTTTATAATCACGAACTCGGCGGTCTATTTTCCCATGTTGCGAATCCTTCATTCGCTGCCCCGCACGCATAAATTGTTATTGTTACCGGTAGCCACTATGGTTACGGTGCTGGGCACACAAAAATTATTAACGACGTACCACGACCTGAACCAACCCGACGCTCCAATGGAGAGCGTTCTGGTCCCCCTTCCAAGCGATTCTACTCCCGGCGTCCCCTCTTTACACAAAGAACGCACGCCCGTTACTGACGCTATCGACCGCGCCTCCCGCGCGTTGGACGCGACCCGCGAGAACATCCCACTTAGCGATTTGAAGGCGACCGAAATTGTCGACCTGGGTGTTATCGAGGGCGCAGAAGCTGATATTGATGCCCAAACAGCGAACGTGCTAACGCCCGCCTCTGAAGTGCTGAATGCAGCATCAAGCACGGGCTTAAATGACGGTGCATTGCACATGGCCATTGTAGTTGGCACTTTGACCAACGGTATGCTGGACGTGGACGGCACCTCGGCCTCCCAGGTTGCCGAGGCCTCTTCAGACGAATCAGACGCAACGTCCTATGAAGATTACGGTGCTGACCTTTTCGGTGATGTGTCCTTTCTTGACTTAGAGCTCGCGGCTGAAGACTCATATGTGCCTGAGTGGGAAACCCACATCGTCGAATCCGGTGAGACATTTGCTATTCTGGCGCAAGACCAATTAGGGCTGGGTTACAGAGAAGTCCTCAGGCTACTGGATAACGTGCCGGACCCTGAAATGCTGACTCACTGGCGTGCCGGTCACAGCTTTGACTATCAGCTAGACGAAGAGGGTCGTTTACTGTCGCTACGCATGATGAAAAACACCCGAGAGGGTGTGCTGGTAGAGCGCGAAGAGGACGAGTACGCGATTACCGGCATTGAGCGTAAAGGCGAGCCCGTTCAACGCATTTACGCTGGTACTGTCAGCGGTAGTTTTGCCCGCTCTGCCCAGTCAACGGGTCTTAATAGCGGAGCTGTCACGGAATTGACGCGCCTGCTGGAGAAAAAACTCGATTTTCGCCGCGACAGCCGTCGCGGCGATCATTTTCAGGTACTGGTCGAGTCCGACATGATTGAAGGCGAAACGCTTGACTCGCGCGTGCTAGCGGTTAAATACCAGGGCGAACGCATGGATTTGACAGTGGTCCGCAACGCCAAAGATGATAACTTTTATACCCCGGAAGGCGGCAGCTTAGACCCCGCGTTCGCACGCCGCCCCTTCGAAGGCAATTACCGCTTAAGCTCAAACTTCAACCCACAGCGCAAGCACCCCGTCACCGGACGAACAAGTCCTCATAACGGTACCGACTTTGCCATGCCAATTGGCACGCCTATCACGGCCCCAGCCACTGGCCGCGTTGAACGCATCGGTAACCACCATGCTGCCGGGCGCTACATCGAAATTCGTCACGACAACGGCTACCGCACTCGCTACCTGCACCTGTCCGAACCCTTGGTTAGCCAAGGCGAGCGAATCGAAATGGGTGAGCGCATTGCACTATCGGGCAACACCGGCCGCAGTACCGGCCCCCACCTCCATTACGAAGTCATCGTTGACAACTCACCGGTTAATGCGATGACCGTTGATCTGCCCGAAAACACTAGCTTAGACGGCGACACTTTAGTGGCCTTCCAACGCCAGGCAGAGCCGATGATAGCCGCTCTGGATAGCGAAGAAACAGGCACCATCAGCTTGGTTGATAATGCGCCGGAAAACGACGAATAAGCAGCTAGCTCATTGCCAAAAAGCGCCACTGTGTGGCGCTTTTTTATTTTATGGTCCAACCCCTCCTATGCCGTTTATCCCGATAGCCGCAAGGGCTGGCTAAGCGCCGATTGCACATCCGCATCGTGTCCGTAAATATCCGGCCGGAACTCAACCTCGCCTTCAGCGTTAGGCCAGGCCGTTAAATAGTGCAGCGCAATTGGCACGCGTTGAGGTAACGACACCTGTCGATCATTTTGGCTTCCAGCCATTAATCGCGTTATCTGTGCTGAACTGCCGGTATCCTGAAGTAGCAACTGGGCAAACTGGGTGACACCCTCCACCCTGACACACCCTGAACTCAACGCACGTTGAGACCGTTGAAAAAGCCCTTGAGCAGGCGTGTCATGCAGGTAAATCATATGGTTATTCGGGAAGCGCACAACAACACGACCTAACGGGTTCGCGTTACCAGCCACCTGGCGCAGCATGACACTTCCAGGGCGCTGCCAATCGACATCCTCCGCCTCCACAGGGTTACCGTCAAAATCAATCACCTGGATGTTTTCCTCGTCTAGATAATTAACATCCTCACGCACACGGGGCAGCACATCTTCGCGCAAGATGGTGGGCGGAATAGTCCAACTCGGATTTAAGGTTAAATGGGTAATCGCTGACTGGATCACCGGTGTTGCGCGCCGGGGCGACCCCACTACCACCCGCGTCTGCCAGCGTTCCCCGTTAGGACGAGTGTAATGTAATCGGTAGCCGGCCAAGTCTACCCATACGCCAGGGGCATCATCCGGCCGCCCCCCCATCCACCGGGCACGTTCAAGATTTACCTTGAGTTGCTCAACACGTGATGAAAGCGGAACGTTAAGCGCGCGGCGCGTTTGCTCACCTACCACACCATCCTCCTGGAGCAGATGGCGCCGCTGAAAACGTTTAACGGCGGCGGCAAGTGAAGCATCGAACTGGCGCTGATCAGGGGCTTCGGCGTCTATTTGGGGATAAGCTTGAGAATTGGCGGCTAACAACTGCGGCTCGCCCCAGCGCGTTAACCGCCGCCGAAGCGTCAGTACATCATCATGTTGATCACCAAGCTGCAGCGACTCGTCGCGACGGTCCAGATAAGGAACGCTCGACTGCGAGGCACGCGACTGGAAGTCGGCAAAAGCAGCTCTTAACTGCCGGTACGCCGACGAGTCTGGCCGCGCCTGATCAAGCGCGGCCGCAATATCCAACTGATTCACGGCCTCCATAACCCGCGCCATGGAATAGCCACGCGACGGGCGTTCAGCATCCCACTGAGCAGCTAGCTTGCGAGGGTTCACCTGACCGCGGTTTAAATGATCCAGCGCTTGCAATAGTGCTTGGCTAGCCTGCAATTCAAACGCAGCCTGGGCAGATACGCCCGCTGACTGGCTACGTTCAAACGCTTCCATTAGCGATGCTACCGCGTAGTTGTCAGGGTTTATGCCATCTCGCTCAAGCTCGCGGAGCCCTGCCATAAGCGCTTTTACGCTCTGCGCAGTGGTCCACACTGGTTGATGGTCGCGATATTCATAGAAACGCTCGACCGGCAGCCGCTGGTCACTCGCTGCCAAACGCGCCTGAAGCGCCTCTTGCAACGGTAGTGATGTGTCTGCCCCACTGCTGCCGACCACGCCTACGCTCAGGCAAAGCGCCACCCCTATCGCCCATCGTCTTAATGGCTGCCGCTCGTCCATTGACCTCTCCTTGCGTTACTATGGTCGTCCCGATAATACTGTGTTTTCTTGTTATCATAGCCGGTTAGCGACTGCCTCACCGTTTTCTACTCGCTTTCTACTTTGCAGGATGGACTTAAATGGTGCCATTTTTTTCGTTTCGTGCCTGGCTTATTTGTCTGCCTGCCACGCTTTTCACATTTCCACTCCACGCCGCCACCTTTTTCAGCCAAGTTGATGCCGCCCCACCTAACGGCGTGATGCCGTTACACCACCAACTGCTGCAACTTGCCCCAAGCGCCAGCCCAGAGGCCCTGCGCCTTGCCGCTCAAGCGCTTAGCTGTCGCGACCCTAACGCCGAGCGCTTAGCGGTGATCGATTACTCGCTACCGTCAACCGAGCCCCGTCTATGGGTGTTTGACCTGTCCCAGCACGAACTGATGTTTCAAGAGCTGGTATCCCACGGGCAAGGTTCTGGGGACGCAGAGGCGGAAACGTTTTCCAATATCCCCAACAGCCACCAATCGAGCATTGGATTGTTTAAAACGATGAATAGCTACTACGGACGCAACGGCTATTCACTGCGCCTTGAAGGCTTAGAAGCCAACGTTAATGATAACGCCTTTGAACGGGCCATCGTGATTCACGGCGCCGACTACGTCAGTGAAGCCTTTATTGATCAAACTGGCCGGCTGGGTCGCAGCCATGGTTGCCCAGCGGTTCGCGAAGAAGTGACCTATCCCTTGATTGACAGCCTGAAAGGCGATCACTACGTCTTTGCCTATTACCCTGACCAGGAATGGTTGGCCACCTCCCAGGTCATTAACTGCCCTAACACGCCTTCGCTCGCCCAACGCTAAATAAAAGCTTGAACGTCTAAAACCTAGCACACCCACTCTTCAAGACTGGGTGCAGCCCTATATATTTGTATTAAAAATAGATGCTTATTGAACAATACCAATATAAAGGTAGCTTTTATTTTATATGGGCGCACACCGTCTCACTTTGCCAGATACGCTAAGAGGCTTAAGGGCTAAATAGCTTGCTTGGTAACGGTTAATTGCTGCGATGTGCCATGCTGGTAGCCGCTTAGCAATTTCTTTTACTGCCAACCACACGGGGGGCAAGCCGATGGCTCAACCCAAATCGTTAGACTTAGCATTACAGGGCGGAGGTTCTCACGGGGCTTTTACATGGGGCGTCATTGACCGCTTACTGGCGGACTCACGGGTCGAGATAGAGGGCATCAGCGGCACTAGCGCTGGCGCGATGAACGGTGTGGTCATGGCCGACGCGCTTACGCGGGGCGACAAAGAAACCGCCCGAGAGGCGTTGCACGATTTCTGGCAAGCCGTTAGCCGTGCGGGCATGGCAAGTCCTATTCGACGTTCACCGCTGGATAAGTTGACAGGCAACTGGAGCCTGGAGCATTCACCTGGCTATATTGCCATGGACCTTATGAGCCGCCTGGTCTCGCCATATCAATTCAATCCACTTAATGTGAATCCGCTGCGCGAAATTGTCGCCGAGCGAATCGACTTTGAGCGGGTGCGCCGATGCGAGCAGCTTAAGCTCTTCGTGACCGCCACTAACGTACGTACTGGCAAGCAGCGGGTGTTTCGTCGGCAAGAGATGAGCCTTGAGGCCGTCATGGCCTCCGCCTGCCTACCGTTTGTTTTCCAGGCCGTTGAAATTAACGGAGAGGCCTATTGGGATGGTGGCTATATGGGCAATCCGGCACTGTTTCCACTGATGGAGGAATGTAACGCGCGGGATATATTGCTTGTCCAGATCAACCCCATTCGACGCGATACCATTCCCACCACAGCGTCGAGCATTATGAATCGACTCAACGAAATCACCTTCAATTCAGCGCTAATTAAAGAAGTGCGCATGATCGCTATGCTTAAGCAGGTGCTTGATGCCCAAGGTATCGAGAATTGCTATCAGCAGGCATTGTTTCACCGCATCAGCGGCGAAGGCGCATTACAGAAGCTCTCCGTATCCAGCAAGCTTAACGCCGAGTGGCCTTTTCTGTGCCACCTATTTGAGCAAGGCCGCGCAGCCGCAGACCACTGGCTGGAGGAAAATATTGGCGCGCTAGGGAAGCGCTCCACGCTGGATATCGACGATGTCTAGTTAGACGACAACTCGGCGCCTTCTTCGGCACCAATATAAGTCATTGCGGGTTAAACAATGCCCAACAATGCAGCATATGCGTTGTAAAAAAGCTTACGCCCATCTTTTTGTTAAAGATAAATGACTGATAAAAATAATAAATTTATTTAGTGGCAAAAAATTTGCTTCGTTCTAACCAGTGGTGGTAGGCGTGGACCAGGCCCAACCGGGTACGAGTGCGTCGAACCTGACCTTCAATGGCGAAGGCATGTTCTCGTTAACCAATGACGCTGTGCAATTGATGCGCAGGGTATTGAACTCGTAACAAGACCCGTGAGGCCATCCCATGGATATTCGCAATAAAGCCAACCGCATTCGGTTGCTCAATTTCTCTACGCCGCAAATGCGCGCGTTTCACTTTTCCTGGTTTGCTTTCCACCTGTGCTTTTTTGGCTGGTTTGGTATCGCCCCGCTCATGGCAGTGGTGCGCGAAGATTTAGCGCTTACTCAGACGCAAATCGGCAACACCATCATCGCTTCGGTCGCGATCACCGTGATTGTACGTTTGGTAATTGGCGTACTGTGTGACCGTTTAGGGCCGCGTAAAACCTATTCAGGCTTACTCTTGCTTGGCTCAATTCCAGTGATGGGCATTGGCCTGGCCGATAGCTTTGAAAGCTTTCTCATCGCGCGTTTGGCTATCGGCGCCATCGGTGCGTCGTTCGTGATCACCCAATACCACACTTCTATCATGTTTGCGCCCAACGTGGTTGGCACGGCTAACGCCACCAGTGCTGGTTGGGGCAACCTAGGCGGCGGCACCACCCAGATCGTTATGCCGTTGATTTTTTCCGGCATGTTAATGTTGGGTGTTAACGAAGCGCTAGGCTGGCGTTTGGCCATGGTCGTGCCGGGCGTAGTGCTATTCTTCACCGGTATTGCCTATTGGCTATTTACCCAGGATGCTCCAAACGGCAATTTTGACGAGCTTCGCGCTCGAGGTGAACTCCCGCCTGCCAGCGGCGAGCATGGCGCACTGCAATGCTTTACCGCAGCGGCGAAAGATATCCGGGTTTGGGCGTTGTTTGTGGTGTATGGCCTTTGTTTTGGCGTAGAACTGACGATCAACAATATCGCCGCCATCTACTTTTTTGATAATTTTGAGCTGACACTGGCCACCGCCGGTATGATTGCCGGATTGTTTGGTTTGATGAATATTTTTGCACGCACTCTGGGTGGCATATTTTCCGACTTATTTGCCAAACAAGGCGGGCTAAAGGGTCGCGTACGCTGGTTGTTTATTGCGCTGATTTGCGAAGGCATCGCGTTGTTAGCTTTCTCACAGATGCATATCCTGAGCTGGGCGATTGGGATCATGCTGGTCTTTAGCCTGTTTGTGCAGATGGCTGAAGGCGCTACCTATGGCGTGGTCCCCTTCATCAATAAAAAGGCTCTCGGGGCGGTCGCTGGCATCGTCGGTGCGGGGGGTAACGTGGGGGCGGTATCCGCTGCATTCTTGTTTCGTAGTGAAAGCTTGACCTATCAACAAGGCCTCTTTTATCTGGGCTTGGCCGTACTGGCGTTGGCCTCATGTGTCTTGCTGGTACGGTTCAGCGATGCACAAGAAGCCGAAGAGGCAGCCGCCTACCAGGATGCGGTGGGCGACGACACCGGGGCCGGTGCCCTATCGTTACGCTAAAGCGCCTACTGCGCACTTTCTCTGAAAGTGCGCAGCTAATGGCGGTGAGCACAAAGGAATCGCATTATGTCTTCAGCTCAACAGCTACTGTTAACCGCCAAACGCTGCGATATCGATAACCTGACCCACCTTGCGACAACGTGTGAAATTGTCGGCGACATCAGCCACTTTATTCATATGTTGCAACGTGAACGGGGGGCATCGACTATTTTTTTAGTCTCTCATGGCGCCCGTTTTAAGGAACGCCGCGCCACTTACCGGCAGCATAGCCAGGACGCTGAAGCGATGATGCGACGTCGCCTGGAAGCGTTAAGCCAGGAAGCCCGTCCCCAGGCTGCCGCACGCCTACTACGCCGGATTGCCACGGTATGGTCCGCCTTGGATGAGCTTAGCGCGCTGCGCCACGCCATCGATACGTTTGCGATAACCCCCGATGCGGCGACCCAGGCATTCAATCAACTGACCAGCGGCTTGCTGGCAATTGTCTTCGAAGCCGCCGATACGGCCGTTGACCCCGATATAACCCGCGCCCTGGTGGCCATTTTCCATCTAATGCAGGGCAAAGAATTAGCCGGCCAGGAACGCGCCTGTGGTGCCTTTGGCTTTACCCAAGGGTATTTTGACGATGCGCATAGTGCGCTGCTTAGTCAGTTAATCAACGATCAGCAACGTTGCTTTGATACCTTTGAGGAATTTGCCTCCTCGGAGGCACAGCAGCACTGGCAGCAGGAGTTGTCGCCACGCACGCTCTCGGGTATTGGCCATTTGCGGGATATTGCCTGCCAACGTACCACGCACCCTGAGACACCGGATTCGCTGGGTGAAACTTGGTACGAACTCACCACGTTGCGCATCGACAGCATTAAAAGCGTGGAGGATGCCCTCACCGCTCAGCTCACCGCACTGTGTCATTGTAAGATCCATCAAGCCAGCGCCGCACTGGAAAAAGCCAAAACGGAACCCTGCACTACTTCCCCAGCGCCTTGCGAGCAACTGCTAGCGTTGAGCAGCACGGAGCCCTTGGGTGACTTGACCGCCAGTGCGCTTAACTCACCATTGGGTCGGTCGCTCATTGAACTCACCCAGGCACAATCCAGCCGTTTGCAGGGCTTGAGCGACGAGCTGGAAAACACCCGTAAAGCGCTGCGCGAGCGCAAGCTAATTGAGCGGGCGAAAGGCCTTATCATGGCCCACCAAAACATGACAGAAGAAGAGGCTTACCGCTTTTTGCGCACCACTTCAATGAACCAGAGTAAAAGCATGGCCGACATGGCGCAGTCGATTCTTGACCTCTCCACCATGCTAAGACGCAAAGAAGTAGATCATTGACGCCCTGATCTTTTCGTTTGCAGGCTTATTATTTGCACAACCTCGCTCGATTAGCCATCCTAAATAAGCAGTTATGGTTAATCGCAAGGAGTGCAAACGATGCATAAAGGCGTACTACTTATCACGGGAGCTTCCAGTGGAATCGGTGCTGCTACGGCGCGAGCCGCTGCCAGAGACGGCTACAAGCTGGTCTTAGCTGCCCGCTCAACGGACAAACTCACCGCACTTGCCCAGGAGCTTGGGCCAGAAAATGTGCTGACCTGCGAACTAGACGTTACCCACATGGATGAACAGCACGCCATGGTCGACGAAGCGCTGGAAACCTTTGGCAGGATTGATGCCATGTTTGCCAACGCAGGATGTGGTGGCACGCCAGGTGGCTTTAGCGGCGCCGACCATGAACGCTGGAAAGACATGATTCTCACCAATGTATACGGCGTGGGCTTGACCCTCCAGGCGTGCCTTCCGGCGCTCAAGCGCAGCAAAGGTCACGTGCTGTTAACTGGCTCAGCCGCAGGCCGTGCGACCATTCCGGGCTCCATGTACAGCGCGACCAAATGGGCCGTCACAGGTATCGGCTATAACCTGCGTGAAGAGCTGCGCGGCACCGGCATGCGCGTCACGTTGATTGAACCTGGCATGGTCGACACCCCTTTCTTTGACGAACCCCCAGAGCATGCGCTGGAAGACCGCGATATCGCCAATGCGGTCATTTACGCGCTGTCACAGCCTGCCCATGTCGACGTCAACGAAATTCTGATTCGCCCTACTCCCCCAGTGGAATAACATGTTTCGTAGCTACTTCGCCTTGTAATTCATCGCTGCTGGCCGCATAACGGGTAATTAACAAGCGTGCTAATAATTAGCCGGCACGAAAACGCCGACTTGTTATTAGTCCGCCTCACATTCCGGCTCTACAGGTGATGCATGAGCGAACTAGCGTCTACCACGCTATCCGTATTGGACCTCGCCCCGATTCGTCAGGGCGGTAGCGCTGCTGAAACCTTCCAAGATAGCGTTTCCCTCGCCCAGTTAACCGAACAGTTGGGTTACCACCGCTATTGGCTGGCCGAGCACCACAACATTGAAGGCATCGCGAGTGCCGCGACAGCGGTGTTAATTGGCCATATCGCGGGGCAAACCTCTCGCATTCGCGTGGGTAGTGGCGGCATCATGTTACCCAACCATCCACCACTGGTGGTAGCCGAACAGTTTGGCACGCTGGAAACGCTCTACCCTGGGCGCATCGACCTGGGGCTTGGCCGTGCGCCCGGCTCAGATGGCGCGACGATGCAGGCGATGCGCCGCCATGCCCACGCTGGCGTTGACGATTTTCCGGCCCAGTTAAACGAGCTGCGTGGCTATCTGGCCGAGGCTTCACCTCACCAGCGGGTAAAAGCTGTCCCCGGCCAGGGCACCCACGTGCCGATTTGGCTGCTGGGCTCTAGTGGCTTTAGCGCACAGCTGGCCGCCAAGCTTGGTTTGCCCTTTGCCTTTGCCGCCCAGTTCGCCCCCGGCTACTTGTTTGAGGCGTTGCGCTTGTACCGTGATAACTTCCAGCCCTCCGCCCACCTGGATGCTCCTTATGCCACCGTGGGGCTGCCGGTAATCGCAGCAGAAAGCGATGCCATGGCGGAATATCTGGCGACCACGGCTCAGCAGAAGTTTCTCAATCTGATACGCGGCAAACCCACGGTATCGCTGCCGCCGGTGGAGCAGTTGGACTGGACGCCCATGGAGCGCGCTCAGGTAGAGCAATTCTTAGGCGCGGCGATTATCGGCGGCCCCGATACCGTCAAGGCTCAGTTAAAGGATTTCCAAGCGCGTACGGGAGCCAACGAATTGATGATCAACAGCGATTTCTATGACCACCAAGACCGGCTAAGAAGCTATCAGATTGTGGCTGAAGCAGCTCGATAACAGCACGCCATTGCCGCTCGTTTTTGCCCAACGGCTGCCCATGGCAGCCGAGCCAACCCGAATCACCAGGTAAACAGGACGATGTCTACGCTCACCTTCACCCCGATGACATACGATGACTTCATGACATTTTGGCCAACTTTTCAAGGCATTGTCGCGGCTCAGGAAACCTACGCCATAGAGCCGAATATAAGCGCCGAAGATGCCTACCAGCTATGGTGTAAAACGCCCCGCGCTACGCTTTCGGTCAAAGATGAAACGGGGACGATACTCGGCACCTACTACCTAAAGGCGAATGCTGCAGGGCCAGGTAATCATGTGTGTAACTGCGGCTATATGGTGGCCACCGCGGCTCGCGGGAAAGGCGTGGCCCGGGCCATGTGTGAACACTCACAGCAGCTAGCGCAAAAGCTTGGATTCAGCGCCATGCAGTTCAACGCGGTGGTCAGTACCAATCAGGTGGCAATAGCGCTTTGGCAGCGTTTGGGCTTTGCCATTGTGGGTACGGTGCCTAACGCCTACCGTCACGCCCAACTTGGCAAGGTCGATACCCACGTCATGTATAAAGCCCTTTAAGCATCTATCATTAAACTCATCCGCATCAAGCGCAGCCACCCTCAAGATAATCACCAACGAGTGATTCATCAATCTTGATCGTCGACGCGGCAGCTGCGTTGCCAACATTGTTCCACGGCCTCGGTACCCATGCCATTCAGCAGCGCCACGTTGCGCTCGGGAATCGCCGCCGTATCGCCATAGTAATCAATCGCCTTTTCGACGCTCTCTTCACGCAGCAAATGCACCATGGCATAAGGTGAACGGTTGGTATAGTTAGCAGCATCGTCAGCATCAGCGTCTTCAAAACAGTAATCCGGATGAAACGATGCAAGCTGGTAGATCCCTTCATATCCCTGGTCAATCAGGATGCTTTCGGCGAGCTCAATAAAATCAAGATAGTGATCGAAGCTTTTAAATAGCGTGGGAAACACCAGCAGCGTGGTTTCTGTTTCCGGGTGCTCGTCTAACCAGTGCACCTCAACCATCAACTCTTCCAGCGCTACTTCAATTTTTTTAGAACGCACCACTTCAACGCGTACCGCATCGCACGCCAACTCTCGGCGTGCAAACGGGCATATATCATGTGCCACAATAAAGTGATTCACCCAGTTCAACGTCCGCGCGATGACCGTGTTATCTGCGTCTTGCATGCCTGCTCTCCATCCTACTCGGTTGTCGCGCCCTAGTTTACACACGCCCGCCTAGGCATGTTCCTGATAGCGCTTGAGCGCCACCTGATAGGATTTGTGAATATGGTCGTCCATTAGCGCCCGAGCGGCTTTGCTGTCGCGCTGCAAGGCAAGCTCCACCAGCTCGTGGTGCTGATCATCGAGCGTTTGTCTTACGGTGGGCATCTTCGGGCCTAAGCGACGGTAGCGGTCAAACTGGTCGTGTAATTGTTCGATGAAGCGCAGCAACCAAACCGAGCCACAGGGGGCCACGAGCGCGCGGTGAAACTGGCTGTGCAAGATTTCCCATTCCTCACCTTTATCCAGCGACAAGTCCGCTCGTTTGAGACGATGGGCAGCCGCCAGCAACTCGGCTTCCCATACTGCATCTCCATGCTGAATGGCGCGCTCAAAGGCCATGCCTTCGAGTTCTAAGCGCATATTGGCGATGTCATCCAACTCATTTCTCGATAACGTCGGCACGCGAAAACCACGCTGGTTCTCCTGAATCAACAACCCGTAGGCAGCCAGCTTGTTCAACGCCTCGCGCAACGGGCTTAACCCGACGTTGTAATGCTCTTTAAGCGTGTTGATCGCCAATTTCTCGCCCGCGGTAAAACGTCCGCCGACTAAATCACGGCGTAGCGTCTCATAAATGCGACTGGAAGCCGTGCTGATGACCGGTTGGAGATGATGATTCATAAAAGGTCCTTTTTGGTGTTAGCGAGCGCGTCTTACGCGGGAGAAGTTGACGCCTTTGGAAATACTCGCCTATAGTCTATTTTATACAAGATAATCGATTTTTTAACAGACAAACGATAAAGGCCTCCGCATGCTGCGTTTACATTGGCGATGGAAACCGTCCACATGAACCTACCTCCTTTATTTTGGGCATTTTTTCGCATTGGCATTTTAGGCTTTGGTGGCGGCCCGGCGATGATTCCGCTCGTTCATGCTGAGGTGGTTAGCCGGCATCGCTGGTTAAACGATGAAGAATTTGCCGATGTGTTAGCCATCGGCAATACCCTCCCCGGCCCCATTGCCACCAAGCTGCCTGGTTACGTAGGTTACCGCGTTGGTGGCGTGTCTGGCTGTGTGACCGCCCTGGTAGCCATTATTTTGCCCATGGTTGTCGCCATGATTGCCATGTTAGGCATTTTCAGTCATTACCGCGATGTTGCCTGGATTCGCGGCATGGGTCAGGCAGTGGTACCTGTGGTTATGGTAATGATGGCGCAGTTGACCTGGGATTTCTTTATAAAATCGCGAGCATCTTTAGGTTGGCTCGCCAGCGTCATTATGGCCATGTTGGCGGGCGGGCTCATTTATTGGCTAGGCGTGCACCCTGGCTGGGTAATCGGGGCCATCCTGATCACTGCCTTGCTGCGTCCATCGCGTGAAAAACCCATTAAGGGGTCAGCATGATTTATTGGGACCTCTTTTTGGCGTTTTTTATTCCTAACATTATCGGCTATGGCGGCGGGCCGGCGATCATTCCGCTGATTGAAGCCGAAGTGGTTGGCCGTTATGACTGGATGTCGGCACAAACTTTTGCCGAAACGCTAGCGTTAGGCAACGCGCTACCCAGCCCTATTGCTACCAAAATGGCCGGTTATATCGGCTACGAAGTGGCTGGATTTGGCGGAGCCTTCGTTGCCATAGCCGCCACGGTGATTCCTTCCCTACTGCTAATGCTCGGTGCCCTTGGCCTGCTGTACCGCCATCGCGAATCGCCACGGGTCAAACGCATGAGCCAATGGGTTCGCCCGGTCATCGCCATGATGATGGGGTGGCTAACGCTTGGTTTTTTGCTGGAAAGCATTAACACCAGCGGCACGGCACACACGCTGATCATTGGCGCAATAGCGGCACTTGCGTTGGTCAGATTCAATATCCACCCCGCCTACGTGGTATTGGGGGCACTTGCTTACGGAGGATTGCTTCTCGGCTAAAAAGTGGTATCCGCATATCTCAGAAAACAAAAACCCGGAAAGGATCACGCGCTCACCGTGCCGTCAAAGCTCCGACGGCCATCATCACACCAACCTTAACCATAAAGGTGTAACAAAATGACGCGTTCAAAATTTACTCTACGTTCGACCCTAACCGCCATCGGACTTGTGTCCAGCATGGCCGTTGCCACCACTTCTCACGCTGACTATCCAGAACAGGATGTCCGCATAATCATTCCTTACGGACCTGGCGGCGCCACGGACATCATTTTCCGCCTTATTTCCCAGGAAGCGGAAAAAACGCTGGGCGAGTCCATCGTCCCCGTCAACATGGCAGGCGCAGGGGCGACGCTTGGATCTCGTGACGTGAAAGATGCCGACCCAGATGGCTACACGGTGCTCGGCAGCCACGATACCATTGCTCTCTCAAAGCTTGCTGGCACCGTTGACTATTCCTACGACGCCTTTGAACCCGTTGCCCTACTGACACAGACCATCAATATTCCCACGGCTCACTCCGACCACCCTGTCCAGAGTGCTGACGAAATTGCCGATTACGTGAGCGAGAACCCAGGCGACGTTCGCTTTAGCATGATTCCCGGTTCGACCGATCACTTTTTCTGGGCGCAATTTTTCCAGGAAGCCGGCATTGATATGGATGACGTGAGGCTTGTCGGCTATCCAGACACTGGTGAACAAGTGTCTGCTTTAATGGCAGAGGAAGTCGACTTCGCCATGTTCAATCTGCCTTCTGGTGGTTCTTACTTTGAAGATGGCAGCTTCCGACCTTTAGGCATTGCCCACCCTGAGCGTCTTGAAAGCATGCCCGATGTCGAAACGCTGCGTGAACAGGGCATCGAAATGGATCACTCCACCAGCCGTGGCATTTTCGCACCGAAAGGAACACCGCAGGAAGTCATCGATACCATCGCCGAAGCCTACGGCGAAGCACTGGAAAATGAAGAAGTACAGAGCCGCATCGAAAATGAATTTGGTTCTGTGGTGCAGTTTCTTGCCGGTGAGGACTATCACGAATTCCTTGAAGACAACGAAGCCGCCCTTTCAGCCGCCGCTGAAAACATTGAATTCCAGAACTGATGACGTCCTCCCTGGCCCTAATTCAAGGCCAGGGAGGCCGGGAGGCTTCTATCATGCTAACCCTAACCAAAGACCGCGCCTTGGCGTTGGCGCTATTGCTTATTGTTGCGGTCATGTGGATCGCATCGGGTGATATCCGCCCACCTACCGCTTGGCAGCCTTATGGGTCAGCACTTTTTCCGCGTATTTTATTGGTCGTGATTGGGCTGTTGTCACTATTGATTTTAGTGCGTTCCCTATTGGTAAAAGTGCCTGAACAGGCGGGGCTGGGCACCCGCATCAACGAATGGTTTCAACGTCGACGTACCATACTTGCACTCTTTATACTGTTTGGACTTTATGCAGCACTCCTTCCGTTAGTGGGCTATATCGCTGCCACTATAGGCTTTCTTATCACCTCTTTTGCGCTACTCATGGGCATTGATACACGTCGCAAGTGGGTGATGAACCTCACGATCAGTTGCACCTTGGCTATCGCGATATTTGTGATTTTCCGCTATGGCCTGAATGTCTGGCTGCCCTAATCCGTGGAGTCAATAATGACGAACTTTTTTCTCCAAGCCCTCACTGAGGTGGGCTCACCATCGGTTTTGGGCCTCATACTTATCGGCGTGCTGTTCGGTATCATCGGCGGCAGCATTCCCGGCTTTACGGTCACCATGGCGATCCTGGTAGTGTTTCCGTTCACCTTTGCCATGGACCCCGTTAGCGGTGTGTCGTTGATGGTCGGGGTGTTTGTTGGGGGGTACTCTGGCGGGATCGTATCCGGCGTCATGCTCGGTATTCCCGGCACGCCTTCCTCTATCACCACCGTCTATGACGGCTACCCCATGGCGCAAAAAGGCGAGCCGGGCCGTGCCCTGGGTATCGGCGTAGCGTCTTCCTTTCTCGGCACCATCATCAGCGTGGCGGTACTGGTCTTTTTCGGACCGTTAATTGCCAGCTTCAGCATGAACTTTCGCCCCTGGGAAATCACCGCGCTGATTGTATTCGCGCTAACGCTGGTCGCGGGGCTATCCAATGGTGCGCTACTCAAAGGCCTGCTAGCCGCCGCCATAGGGCTATTGATCACCACCGTTGGCTATGATCGAAACAGCAACCTTCGCTTTGATTTTGGCCTACCTGCCTTGGGTTCAGGGTTTGAAATTCTACCGGTCATGATTGGTATTTTTGCTTTTTCTCAGTTACTTGGAAACATTGAAAAAATAAAAGATGAAGGTCACGACGCTAAAAAAGTCGACACCAATGTCACCATTCCCTACGGCCAAATTATCAAGGACATGGCGGGGCAAAAGCTAAATACCCTACGCTCTTCATTAATAGGCAGTTTAGTCGGTGCATTGCCAGGTACTGGCGGCACGGTGGCTAACTTTTTAAGCTACGACCAAGCCAAGAAGTTCTCTCGTCATCCGGAAGAATTTGGCACGGGTACGCCTAGCGGCATCGTTGCTTCGGAAGCGTCCAACAGCGCGGTGGCGGGCGGTGCCTTTGTCCCCACACTGGCACTCGGCATCCCTGGGGATCTTCCCATGGCGATCATGATGGGCGTACTGATTCTCCACGGCATTACGCCGGGGCCGATGATGTTTGAACAAAACCCGGTATTGGTGGGTGCCATTTACGCCAGCCTGCTGATTGGTGCGGTGGTCATGGTGCTATGTAACCTGCTACTGGTGCGCTGGTTCGCCAAGATATCGTTGATCCCCCAACAGATCCTCGTTCCCGTTGTGTTAATGCTGTGTGCCATTGGCGCTTATGCCCTGAATAACAACCTGTTTGATATTTGGGTGCTGTTTATTTTTGGCGTTATTGGCTACCTACTTTGGAAAGCCGAGGTGCCTCTTACACCGCTGATACTGGGCGTCGTACTTGGCGAAAACCTTGAGCGGCAGCTATTTCGTGCCCTGGAACTCAATGACAGCTGGCTAACATTCTTAACCCGCCCTCTCTCGGCTCTTTTCTTGGCACTGGCCATCGCCTCCATCCTGTTTTCTCTCTATCAGGATCGAAAGATACGGCGTTTAAAACAGGCGGCCCAACAAGAAAACGTTTGATCGTTAAAAGGACTCTGATATGCAACACGATGCACTCTACTACCCCAGCGCCTCGCGACGTATGGCAACGTTCGGTAAACGTGGCATGGTGGCGACCTCTCAGCCATTGGCGGCGCAGGTGGGTATCACTATTTTGCAACAAGGCGGTAATGCCATTGACGCCGCCATTGCCACAGCGGCAGCGTTGACGGTGGTCGAACCCACGTCCAACGGGATTGGCAGCGATGCCTTCGCCATTGTGTGGGTAAACGGTAAGCTGCATGGCCTGAATGCCAGTGGGCCTGCGCCTCAAGCGGCAACCATTGAAAAGCTCAAAGCACTAGGCCATGACGCGATACCCAACCACGGCATGTTGCCTGTCACGGTTCCCGGTGCTCCCGCTGCATGGGCGGCATTGTCTGAGCGCTTCGGCAAGCTGCCGTTTGCTGAGTTGTTAGCCCCGGCCATCGCCTTGGCCGATGAAGGCTTCCCCGTTTCTCCCGTCATCCATCAAATGTGGAAGGACGCCTTTACTAACTACTCCGCCTATGAAGACGCCTCCTTTAAACCCTGGTTCGACACCTTTGCACCCGAAGGGAGAGCGCCGCAGCCCGGTGAGCTTTGGCGGTCTGAAGGTCATGCAAAAAGCCTAAAAGCGATTGCTGACACCCACGCCAACGCGTTTTACAAAGGCGAACTGGCCGACGCCATTGATGCGTTTTCCCGCGAAAGTGGCGGCCTGTTACGCAAGGAAGATCTTGCGGCTTACCAGCCGGAGTGGGTCGATCCGATTAGCGTGAAATACAAAGGCCACGACATCTGGGAAATCCCTCCCAACGGCAGCGGCATGATCGTGCTGCAAGCGCTGGGTATGCTTGAGCGTCTGGGCGAAGCAGGATCGGACCCGGTCGAAACGCTCCACCGTCGTATTGAAGCCACCAAACTGGCTTACGTTGATGGCTTTGCGCACGTTACCGATCTGGATGCCATGCGCCCCACTGTTGATCAGATGCTGGACGATGATTACTTAAAATCGCGTGCCGCGTTGATCGGTGAACAGGCCGTTGACCCCAAGCACGGCAACCCGATCAAGGGTGGCACCGTGTATCTCGCGACGGCCGACAGCGACGGCAATATGGTGTCGCTGATTCAGAGCAACTTTAAAGGTTTTGGCTCTGGCATGGTGGTACCTGGGACCGGCATCAGCCTCCAAAACCGCGGCTGGTCGTTCTCACTCGACCCGCAGCACCCGAATGCACTCGCCCCAGGCAAGCGCACCTACCACACCATCATCCCGGGCTTTATTACCAAGGATAACCAGGCCGTTGGGCCCTTTGGTGTGATGGGCGGCTACATGCAGCCCCAAGGCCATGTGCAAGTGGTGACGGCAATGCTGGAGGATCAACTCAACCCTCAGGCGGCGCTTGATATGCCACGCTGGAAGTGGACCCAAGGCAAGACCATCGAAGTCGAAGCCGACTTCCCCAATCACTTAGCGCTTGCCCTGGCCCGGCGTGGCCACAACATCGTCAAGGTTGCCGATTCCATCAGCTTTGGCCGTGGCCAAATCATTCTGCGCGATGCTGGCACCGGCGTGCTCCAAGGCGGCACCGAGCCACGCACCGATGGGGCTGTTCTTCCCTGGTAATGTCTCCCCCCTAACACTGCCTCTCCGCCGTATTGCCGTTGCAGGCAATCGGCGGTTGGGTGGCTAATTCTCTGCTTATGGCGGGCTTTTGCTGGGTTGAACTGGCTATCCACGGTTAACCATCGCATCATGGCTCTCCGTGTCTGCCAGGTCATTGCCCGTTCTATTATGTCGCCACCCTCGTCCCCCGATGCTTCTTCGTCATCGCCGCTCAGCAGCTTTTTTGGTGTCTTCCGCTATAGCCGCCGGGCGCTCGGCCTGGTGTGGGAGACCTCGCGCTGGATGATGCTTGGCCTGGCGCTGTGTACGCTGGTGGCCGGGGTGCTGCCCGCCGTGGCGGCCTGGGTCGGCCAGTTGATCGTCGATGGCGTGGTCAATGCGATGGACACGCATCAAGCCGCCACCGACCCCAACCTGCTGGTGTCCATCACGCCGGTGCTCAAACTGGTGGCCTTCGAGGCGCTTATCATTGCGCTTATAGCGCTCGCCCAGCGAGGCCTGTCGGCCCAGCAGTCGTTGCTACGAGCGCTACTGGGGCAAAAGGTCAATGTGATGATCCTGGAGAAGGCAGGCCAGCTGTCGCTTAGCCAGTTCGAGGATTCCGAGCTCTATGACCAGCTAACCCGGGCGCGGCGCGAGGCCTCAACGCGCCCTCTCGCCCTGGTGAATAAAACCTTTGGGCTATTACAGAACGCGATCTCGCTGGGCAGCTTTGGGGTCTTACTGGTGCAGTTCTCTCCCTGGGCATTGCTGATTTTAGTGGCCGGTGCCCTGCCGGTGTTTATGTCGGAAGCCAAGTTTTCGGGGGATGGCTTTCGCTTGTTTCGCCGACGCTCGCCACAAAGCCGCATGCAAATTTATCTGGAAACCGTGCTCGCCCGGGAAGACAGCATAAAAGAGGTCAAGCTGTTTGGCCTGGAGAAGCTTTTCCTCAAGCGCTACCGCGATATTTTTACCCAACTGTTTGCCGAAGACCGTAGTCTGACGCTGCGCCGGGAAAGCTGGGGCTTTGTACTGGGGTTGCTTGGCACGCTCACCTTTTACGCGGCTTATGCCTGGGTGGTGATTGAAGCGATTACCGGCGCGCTGACCCTCGGCCAGATGACCATGTACCTGATGGTCTTCAAGCAGGGCCAGGCCGCGCTTTCCGCCAGCCTGACCGCGATCAGCGGCATGTACGAAGAAAACCTCTATCTGTCCAACCTTTATGAGTATCTGGAGCAGCCAGTCGAGACCGCTCCGGGCACTCTGACCCAGGGCGTAATGCCCGGCGACGGCCTGCGCTTTGAGAATGTCAGCTTCGCCTACCCTGGGAGTGCGCCGGTCTTACACGATATTTCCCTGCACTTGTCTCCTGGGCAGAGTTTGGCGCTGGTAGGTGAAAACGGCTCGGGTAAAACGACCTTGATCAAACTGTTGACGCGGCTCTATCACCCCACCGAAGGACGGATATTGCTCGACGGCAGCGATTTGCGCGACTGGAGCACCCAGGCGCTACGCGAACGTACCGGCGTTATTTTCCAGGACTTTGTGCGTTACCAGTTACAGGTGGGTGAAAATCTGGGCGTCGGCGACACCCATGCCTATGAGGATGAGCAGCGCTGGCAGCAAGCCGCTCGGCACGGCATGGCGGATGATTTCATCAGCGCCATGGCCAGCGGCTACCAGACACAGTTGGGTCGTTGGTTCAAGAACGGCCAGGAACTCTCCGGTGGCCAGTGGCAGAAAATCGCCCTTTCCCGCGCCTACATGCGCGAGAACGCCGACATCATCGTGCTGGATGAACCCACCGCCGCCATGGATGCCGCCGCGGAGGCCGCGGTCTTCGCCCGCTTCCGCGAGCACAGCCGCGACAAGATGGCGATTCTGATCTCCCACCGCTTCTCCACCGTGCGCAGCGCCGATCTCATTCTGGTGATCGATCAGGGCCACATCATCGAACGCGGCACCCACGAGGAATTGCTCGCGGCAGACGGCCGCTATGCGAAGCTGTTTCGACTTCAGGCGGCAGGTTACAAGTAGCTAACTAAATTTGACGCTCTCATGAGCATCAGTTATAAGATAAGAGTTGTCTTTTAAAGGCAGCTCTTATCTTTTGTTAACAAGACGTTCTCAGAGACCTCACATGCGCTGGCAAATCCCCGCGACACGAATGAATAAGCTACATCGCATTATGAATAATGCGGTATCAGCCTATTGTTGTCGCGCGCCAGCGATGTAGAGAGAGAAACTGGCCGCGGCAGGTGTCGCGGCCATGCGTTTTATCGTTACCTTTGATACTCCCTGATCGCGATGTTGCCCGGCCTCCTAACCCAGGAGACCGACCCCATGGCAGTAATAACGATTGCCCGCAAACTACTCAACGCCATCAAGCACTCGCGCACGCAGCGTCGTCTTTATGAAGACCTGCGTTTTCATGACCCCCACCTGTTGAAAGATATCGGCTTACGCTGGGAACAGGGTCAACTGGTATCCATTCATGGGGTAGAGGAAACAAGCCAGCGCAACCAGCGCCATCAGGCTGAAACCCGCGACGCCCACGAAAAATGTCCACACTGCGGGAGTAGACTGGCATAGCCAACGCCCCGGCCACAGGAAGTGGCCGGGGCGTCTTACTTGAGGGTGTAAAGGAATTAAAAGGAATGACGGAGATATAGCCAAATCGCCTAGCGTCAATGCATGGCTCAAGCGACTTGGCGATACCCCCTCAGGACCTTGTGGCTTTTAAGGGAATTGCGCCCTTTACGGGAGTAGCTGCCTTTGCCTTTTTTCGGCGTTTGCTGCTGCATTTTAAACATCGGCGTTCGCAGCTGTGCCTGCAGTGCATTATCGCGAATGGAATGTTTCTTCACCGTTATCTCCTAATCGAATGGTTATGACTTATGACTGGCGCTTGCTAACACCGACAACTACGACACCTTGGCTCACCAAGCGTTCCTTTTACCGGCGCCCAAAATCTGCGTCTATTACATTGCAGCTTTGAGCGAACACGCTATCTTAAAAGCTCGCTCAGCAACGATGTTGCTGTCACATTCTTGGGTTGGGGATTCGGGTGACATTTTTTAAACAATTTGTTCGTTGGTTACGACGTCTGAGCGTTGTGGTTTTGGTCTTACTCACCTTCTATTTCACCCTCATGGCGTACCACCAGTTAAAGCCTCTTCCCCCCGGCATTTCCCACGCCAGCCCGGTTTACCAAACTGACAATGTTGAGTTCTTCCGCGACCTGACGCACCACGCGGATGACGAACGGCACGTGGACCAGGAAATTTTTGACCAGGTCGAGCGTATGATCGAACGCGCCGATGACTTTATCGTGATCGATAATTTCATGGTCAATGGCTTGGTCAATGATCCCTCCGAAGATTACCCGCAGTTGAGCGATAACCTTGTTGATCAGCTAGTTCGCAAACGCGACGCCAATCCCGATATGCCAATTGTGTTTATCAGCGACGCGATCAACTCAGGCTACGGCTCCTACCCCGCTGAATGGCTCGACCGGCTGCGCGACGCTGACATCGACGTGGTGATCTCCAACCTGACCCCGCTGCGCGATTCAACGCCGATCTATTCATCGCTTT
The DNA here is from genome assembly GCF_900086985.1 of Halomonas sp. HL-93. Taxonomy (NCBI): domain Bacteria; kingdom Pseudomonadati; phylum Pseudomonadota; class Gammaproteobacteria; order Oceanospirillales; family Halomonadaceae; genus Halomonas; species Halomonas sp. HL-93. The sequence goes on along the minus strand of NZ_LT593974.1, from coordinate 1,114,122 downwards.
GGCGTATGGGGCCGCAGTGGTTGGGCGACTTGGGCGGTGAGTGGTGGCCCAACCCGTTTTTAGAGAAGGGGCCCAAGTTCAACCTGGGCGGCTACCTGGATATGTTCAATATCAAGGCCAATCACCGCAAGGTGGTGATCACCGAGCGAACGGCGCTGGTCGCCTCCGCCAATGCCCACGATGAATCCGGCTTTCATGAGAACGTCGCGTTTGAAATCGATGGGCCGATCATCGCCGACCTGCTCGACGCCGAGCAGGCAGTGATTGATCTGGGCGACAGCGGTATTCAATTGCCCAGCTACACACCGCCAGAGGAACCTGCCACCGGGGAATTAAGCCTTCAGTACACTACTGAAAGGCAAACGCTTCACAACGTGCTCGACACCATTGAGCAGGCCGGCGAAGACGACGAATTGTGGCTGGCCATGTACTACCTCGCTGACCGCGAAGTGGTTAATGCGCTGACCGACGCAGCACGGCGGCGGGCGCAAGTTTCCTTGATTCTCGACCCAAATAAAAAGGCGTTTGGCCGTAAAAAATCCGGTTTACCTAACCGCCCAGTGGTTGAGGAGCTCATGGAAAATACCGACGGCGAGGTGCGCGTGCGTTGGTATGACGTCGAGGTCGAGGAGTTCCACCCCAAGATGATGATGCTCCGTCAGGCTAATCAGAGCACGATCATCAGCGGCTCGACCAACTTCACCAGCCGCAATCTGGATAACTACAACCTCGAGGCCAGCCTGATGATATCAGGCCCCAACGATGCAGACGTGATGCGCGAGGTCGATGACTACTTCCTGATGCTGTGGCATAACGAAGGGGGTGATTACACCCTGGAGGCAGATGAATACCAAAACATCCTGTCCGAATGGCAGCGGGTGCTTTACGGCGTCCAGGCCTACCTCAAACTCACGACTTACTGAGGCATGTTAGCGATTAACGCGATGATAATAAGGCCCAGCAGCACGCATAGCCATTGCCAAAATCGCACCGGGTCACGCTCTAATAGCGGTGGCCGCGATTGCTTCAAAGTGCCTGGGCTTGGCGAGCGCAGCTCGAAGATAAATTCCGAAAGCGCGGGATAGCGATGTTGGGGGTTAGGATGCAGCGCTTTTTTTAGAACCTCGTCCACCCAGGCGGGCAGTGCACGGTCTTCGTTGAGCGCGGATTGGTAGGCGAGCTTGCGCTGTGCTGCCCGGGTTCGGGTTTTGGCCACTTCAGTACCGTAAGGCAGCGTGCCGGTCAGCATCTGGTAGGCGATCACCGCTAGGGAATACAGGTCAGACCTTTCAGTGCCCCCTTCGCCCAGAAAATACTCCGGTGCCGTGTATTGCGCCGTGCCGAGAATATCCTCCCCAGCGGCCGCGTCTGCTTCGGCAATTCCCGCGACCCGAACGGCGCCAAAATCAATCAAACGCGCCGTGCCGTGATGGTCGATCATGATATTGTCCGGGCGTACATCCTGGTGGAGCATTTCCAGGCGATGAAAGGCGCGCAAGCCTTTGGCCACCTGCTCGATAATGCCGCGGACCTCGGCCAGATCCGGCTCAGGGTGGTCACGCATCCACTGGGTCAGGGTTTGACCGTCGATATATGCCCAGACGCTGTACAGGTAACGGCGGGGCTTTCGCTGTTCGGGCGCGGAAAGCACATGGGGGTTGTTAATGCGCCGGGCGATCCATTCCTCACGCACGAAACGCTCGACGCTGGCAGCGTCTTCGGCCAGCTCCGTGGATAGCGTTTTCACCACGACGTGCTGATCGCTTTCCGGGTCGTGCGCCAAATATACATGACTACGGGCACTGGCGTGCAACGGGCGTATAATGCGCAGGCCGTCAAGCTCGCTATTGGGGCGAAGCTCAGGCGGTGAGGATAGTCCGCCCAGCACATTGTAAAGCTCATCAGCGTCCCGGTCGGGCAGCGTGTCGATGCGCACCAGTTGAGCCGTCAGGTTGTCATCGCTGCCTTTCTCAAGCGCCGCGTTCACCAACGCCCGGGCAGCCGCGTCCAGATCGGTGGCATTGTCTTGAATGATTAAAGCCATGGCGTGGGGAGACAGCCATTCGTAAACACCATCGGTGGTCAACAAAAACACATCGCCTTCGCTGAGCGATACGGCACGATAATCAAGCTCCAGATGCTGGCTTGCTCCCATGGCGCGCGTTAGATGGCTGGTCTCCCGAGAGGCCCAAAAGCGATGGTCTTCGGTCAGTGGTTCCAGCGAACTGCCCGCCAACTGGTAAATACGGCTATCGCCGACATGAAACAGATGCGCCGTGGCCGATTTAATCACCATGGCGCTCAGCGTGCAGACATAGCCGCGGTCCATATCGTAGCGGTATTGGCTCTGCCGGGTTTGCGCATACAGCCACGCATTGGTGGCCTGGAGCACACGCTGGGCCGCATTTTTAACGCTCCAGGAAGCTGGCGTGGCGTAATAATCACCAAGAAAGCCACCTACCACCGCTTCGCTTGCCTCACGGCTCACCGTGCTGCTGCTGATGCCGTCGGCCAACGCAATGGCAATGCCCTTATGACGCCGCTGGGCGTCGTCGGGCAGATAGGCCCCGTAAAAATCCTGGTTGCTCGGCTTACGGCCTTTATCAGAGCACTGGCCCAGGGAAATGCTCAGCGTTGCCATACTCAGCAAAAGGCTTTATTGATTTCGAGAGCCGCAGGGCTTGTCGCTACGCGCGATACCACGCTGCCGACGACGATGACACAGGGTGACGGCAGTGGTTGCGCCGCGAGCATGCTGGGCATATCAGCGAGCGTACCCACTAACGACTGCTGGTCCGGCTGGCTGGCGTTGGCCACCAGCATAATCGGCCAGTCATCGGGCAGCCCCGCGCCACGCAAACCACTACAGATCGCGTCAACCTTGGAAAGCCCCATGTAAAACACCAGGGTTTCGTCGCGCCGGGCAAGCGCCGACCAATCCGGGGTGCCGTCTTCACGGCACAACTGGGCAGTCACAAACCTTAGCTGCTGGGCATGGCCGCGGTCGGTCAGCGGAATGCCCATGCACGCCGCCGCTGAGGAGGCCGCGGTAATCCCGGGGACAATCGTGGCAGGTAGCTGAGCGGCAGCCAGCGCATCCAGCTCTTCGCCCATGCGGCCAAAAATGGCTGGATCACCGCCCTTGAGACGCACCACCGACTTGCCCGCCCTGGCAAGCTTGACCATCAGGGCGCCAATCTCGGCCTGAGGCATGCTGTGGTGTCCGCTTGCCTTGCCCACATAATAGCGCTGGGTACCGCGGGGAATCAGCGCCAGCACGTCGTCGCCCACTAGCCGGTCATAGACCACGGCGTCTGCCTGGCACAGCAGGCGCGCCGCCTTGAGCGTCAGCAACTCGACATCGCCGCTGCCAGCGCCGACCAGATACACATGCCCTGGCTGGCAATCGCCCTTATGCGGCAACTGATCGGCGGTATCGCGGGCGACGCTTCCGAGCCTAGAACGGCTTGGATCTAGACGGTTCACGAGCCGCGCCAAGGCATTACACCATTTCATAAGCGGAATTTTGCTTAGCGCGCGCATTGGGGCGCTCCTCTTCAAGTAACGATTTCAATTCGGGAATGCAACTGCCGCACTGGGTGCCGCAGGCAAGGCGTGCGCCCAACGCTTCAACGCTGGTATCGCCTCCCCGAATGGCCTCAACAATAGCGGTTTGACCTACCTGATGACAGCTACAGATAACCGGGCCGGTATCCGCCGCACCGTCATCGCAGCCCGCTAACAAACGCCGACGATGGGTATCGTCGATGTGGGCGTCGTTAAAACGCGCTTCCAGCCAAGCGAGCCCAGGTAGTTCATTGGGCGGACCTACCATCAACCACCACTTAAGCTGGCCATTTTCCACACCTGCCGCGCGCAGGCCACCCGTGGCGACGTCTTCGCACCAAAGCGCTGGCGACGTGGGCAGCCACGCCGCCAGTGAGGCAAACCAATCGTTGACGGCCGTCGCACCTGCCAGTTGCCAGCGTTGGCAGCCGCGCATGGGGATACGGGTCCAGTAGTCGCTTTCGCACCACGCAGGGTGCCCCGTTGGCATAGCGCTAGCGTGGTCGGCAACCAGCAACGTTGCCTCCCAGGCAGGCGTTAATGGCACCAGCGCCACTGCTCCGTGCTTGGCTTCAGGCTGGCCGGAAATCGGGTCCATAATACGCTGAATCAACGCGCTGCTGCGCGCATTTTGGCTGAAACAGTCGGTCCAGTGAATAGGTACGAATACTTCGCCGCGTCGCTGAGCCTTAGATACTCTGGCGCGTGCCAGGTACTTACCCGTCGCGGCAGATAAAACGGCAAGTGATTGATCTCTAATACCCGCCTCGGCAGCGTCGTCAGGGTGTACATCGATAAACGGCTCGGCGCGGTGGTTCATCAACCGCGGCGAACGGGCGGTGCGCGTCATGGTGTGCCACTGGTCGCGTATTCGCCCGGTGTTGAGACGCAGCGGATACGCTGGGCTGAGCGCTTGCTCGGGCCCCCGCGGGGTAATCGGCAGTAGCTTGGCGCGTCCATCGGGCGTGGCAAACTGGCCATTCTCAAATAAGCGCGCTGTACCTTTAGGGGCCTGGATATTTACCGGCCATTGAATCGGGGCAAGCGCGTCATAACCGTCACGGCCCAGCCCGGCAAGCCCCGAAATATCGAATAGCCGTTGTGTGGTACTGGCGTTTTCAAAGCCGGAAAGGCGTGCGTGCTCGTCAAATATTTGGCTCGGGTGAGCGTAATCAAACGCCTCTGTAAACCCTAGCCGCTTGGCAACATCGCAGATGATTTGCCAGTCGTGGCGAGCCTCACCGGGTGGCGGCAACATGCCACGTTGGCGAGAGATACGCCGCTCGGAATTAGTCACCGTGCCGTCTTTCTCAGACCACCCGGAAGCCGGCAGCACAATATCGGCGTAGGGCAGCAGATCGGTATGCGCCGCACACTCCGAGACAATCACCAGCGGGCATTTTGCAAGCGCCGCGCGCACGTGGGCCGCATCGGGCAGGCTTATCGCAGGGTTGGTGGCCATCACCCATAGCGCTTTAATTTCGCCGCGCTCAATGGCGTCAAACAGCTCAACGGCTTTGTAGCCGGGGCCATCTGGCAGTTCGGGCACCAAGTTATCGGTAGCCCAAAAACGGGTGACTAAGTCACGCGCGCCGGGGGTATCGTAATCCATGTGCGCGGCTAGCTGGTTGGCCAAGCCGCCCACTTCGCGCCCGCCCATGGCATTGGGCTGGCCGGTGACCGAGAACGGCCCTGCGCCGGGCAGGCCGATTTTGCCTCCCGCCAAGTGGCAGTTGATGATCGCATTGCACTTATCGGTACCGCTTGAAGACTGGTTGACCCCTTGGGAATACAGCGTCACCACGTGTAGCTGGCTGGCAAACCAGTAATAAAAGGTTTCCAGACGCTCGACATCCACATCGCAGGCTGCCGCGACCTCGACGATGGAGCCCACCGTTTGTTGCGCAGTCTTTAATGCCTCGTCAAACCCCTGGGTGTGACGCTCCAGGTAGACGTGGTCCAGCTTGCGCTTGGCCGCCATCCATGCCAAAAGCCCGTTAAACAGTACCGCGTCGCTGCCGGGTTTGATGCCCAGGTAAAGGTCGGCTATCTCGCAGCTATCAGTCACCCGCGGATCGATCACCACCACACGCATCAACGGGTTACGCTCTTTGGCGACCTTGATGCGCTGGTAGAGCACCGGGTGGTTCCAGGCTAGGTTGGAGCCTACCAACACGACCAGTTCGGCCTCTTCCAGATCTTCATAGTTGCAGGGCACCGCATCGGCACCGAAGGCGCGCTTGTATCCTGCCACCGCCGAAGCCATGCACAGCCGCGAATTGGTATCCAGATGCGGCGTGCCCAAAAAGCCTTTAAACAGTTTATTGGCAACGTAATAGTCTTCTGTCAGTAACTGGCCGGAGAGATACGCTGCCACACAGTGATGACCGTGCTCATTGCGCAATCTGGTTAACCGGTCGGCGGTAGCGCTTAATGCCTGATCCCACGAGACCTCCTCGCCATCCACGCGGGGGCGTGTTAGGCGGCCTTGATCACCTAGCGTTTCGTGCAGCGCCGAGCCTTTTACGCACAGCCGCCCATAATTGGCGGGGTGCTCAAGGTCGCCCTCCACAGCGCTCAGCTTGCCGTTATCCGCCACGGTCGCGTTAACGCCGCAGCCGACACCACAGTAGGGACAGGTCGTTTTGGCTTGATGCATGATCACTCCTTGGCAGATTGCAAACGCCGCCCATAAAAAAACGCCCAGGCTGCTAATCGCTTGCGCAGAATTCGCAAAAGTCGATCAGCAGGCTGGACGTCGTTGCCACAGCGAGCACCGTCAAAGGTGCCAAACGTATTTTTTAACGGCTACTTATTGTTTAACGGCTTTCTTGGGGTTATTCGCTGCCATTGCTTTTAATGAACGCAATACAATGCGCGATTGTTCCTTGTACTTGGTTAACTGCAAACGCTAAGCCGTTATTCAAAAAAATCACAAATAATTATTAAAAAACAATATTTTAAATAAAAACCACAGCCCATCTCAGACATTTGCTACGCCGCTGACGCCCCGCGCTTGTGTGCTGAGAGTGCAATCCAACACCTCATGCGCACCAACAGCGTGCATAGGCTCGGGGAAGTGTCTAACCAGGTTCTTATAAATTTCTATTCAAAGACATGAAAAATAAAGCAAAAAAAACAATATCCCAGGATTGGCCGTCGATTTGCAGCTATTGAGTATATAACTTGTTGGCGGCCAATGGCGGCGGCCACGCGTTAACCAACGTTACCGGGCAACGACGCCCCTGACCTTGTTCATCCTGCTTGCAGGAAGCGCATGTGTCAGGGGCGTTTTTGTTTGGAGCAAATCGCTATCACGCAAGATGAATAGGAGCCACCCATGGAAACCTTTCCCCGGTGCTCACTCGATGACCACTTGGTCATTATCGGCAACGGCATGGCCAGTCACCGATTGGTGGAAGCCCTGGTCAATGCCCCCCAACGCCCTAAGGTAATTACCGTGATTGGGGAAGAGCCGGTGCCCGCCTACAATCGCATTCTGCTCTCCCCACTGTTAGCTGGCGACATGCAGCACAATGCGCTAACCCTGCGCGACGCTGACTGGTACCGGGAAAACGGTATCTCGCTACGTCTCGGCGAGCGCGTCGAAACCATCGATCGTGAGAACCGTACACTGACAACCGATGGCGGGCACACCATACGCTATGATCGCCTCGTGCTGGCCACCGGCTCGCGTCCGACGCTTCCCAAGGTGCCGGGCATAGCGCTAGATGGCGTGCACGGTTTTCGTGATTTAGACGACGCCGCTGCGCTTGAAGCCATTGCCCAACAGGGCGGCCATGCGCTGGTAATTGGCGGTGGCCTGCTGGGTCTGGAAGCCGCCGAGGGGTTACGCAAACGCGGCCAGGGGCTAGACGTTAGCGTTTTACAGCGCAGCGACCGGCTAATGAACCGCCAGTTGGACGCCACCGCCGCCAACCTGCTGAAAGCCTCACTCGTTGAGCGCGGGCTCAACATTGTCACCCAAGCGCAGTTGGCAAAACTCGAAGGCGACCCTACCGGCCGCGTCTGCGCTGCCGTGCTGAATGACGGACGTCGACTGCCTGCCGACAGCGTGATTATCGCCGCTGGCATCACCCCCAACGCCGAATTGGGGCAATCAGCAGGGCTCACCACCGACCGTGCGATCAAGGTCGACCGCCATCTCACCACCTCCGACCCGCATATTTTTGCCCTGGGCGAATGCTGCCAGTTTGAGCAGCACACCTATGGGCTGGTCGAGCCCATTTGGCATCAGGTCAAGGTATTGGCAGCGGTGCTTTGTGGCGACGCGGGCGACGGCTACCGCGAGGCACCCACCGCTACCAAGCTCAAAGTCAGCGGCGTTTCGCTTTTCGCGTTTGGCCCTACCGAGGCCTCGCCCGAGCATGACGAGCTTCGCTACCACGACCCACAACGGGGCGACTACCGGCGCTTATTACTGCGCGACGGCCGCATTGAAGGAGCCGTGCTCTATGGCGACACCCAACACGGCCCCTGGTACTTCGAGCAGGCGCTGGCGGGGAACGACCTGAGTGCCTGTCGTCAGGCGCTGCTGTTCGGCGCCGCGGATGTCGAGGTGCTACGTGAAGCGGCATCTCAACTGCTCCCTGATCCTTCTGGACCCTCTTCTAAACACTCTTCTCATACAACGTCGGAGGCGGCTTAAGCATGTCTACCCAACAGCAGCTTATTATTATTGGTAACGGCATGGTCGGCCACCACCTGGTCGAGCAGCTCGTAGATAACGGCGCTCTTGATCGCTATCAGGTCACCGTGTTTGGCGAAGAGCGTCATCGCGCCTATGATCGCGTCCACCTTTCGGAATATTTCAGCGGCCGCGATGCCGAGTCGCTCGCCCTGTGCGACGCCGACTACTACGCCACCAGTGGCGTCACGCTGCGCACCGGCGAAGCCGTGACGCACATTGATCGCGACCAGCAGGAAGTGGTGACCGACCAGGGGCGCTACCCCTACGACCAGTTGGTACTGGCCACCGGCTCCTATCCCTTCGTGCCGCCGATTCCCGGCAACGACCGCGACGGCTGCCTGGTCTACCGTACGCTGGATGATCTGGACGACATCCGCGCGGCGGCCGAAAACGCCACGAACGGCGTGGTGGTCGGCGGCGGCCTGCTCGGTTTGGAAGCGGCCAATGCCCTACGCGGTTTGAACCTGGATACCGCCGTGGTGGAGTTTGCCTCGCGGCTGATGCCGATGCAGGTGGATAATGAAGGCGGCGAATTGCTGCGTGAAAAAATCGAAGCCTTGGGCGTGCAGGTGCTTACCGAGCGGGCCACCCAACGTATCGAAGACGGCGACGCGAGCCGCCACCGTATGGTATTCCAAGACGACAAGGTGCTGGAAACCGACCTGATTGTGTTCTCGGCGGGCATTCGCCCCCGCGACCAGCTGGCCCGGGACTGCGACCTGGAGATCGGCGAGCGCGGCGGCGTGGTGGTCGACGACCAGTGCCGCACCAGCGATCCCGCCATCCTGGCGATCGGTGAAGTCGCCCTATGGAACCAGAGCATTTTCGGCCTGGTCGCCCCCGGCTATCAGATGGCCAAGGCGGCGCTCGCCACGCTGACCGACGGCGATACCCGCTTTAGCGGCGCAGACATGAGTACCAAGCTCAAACTGCTCGGCGTGGATGTGGGGTCGATTGGCGATGCCCACGGCAATCAGAACCCGGGGGCGCGGATGTTCCGCTACCTCGACCCGCTCACTCAGGTGTACCGCAAGATGGTCGTCTCCAGCGACGGCAAGAAGCTGCTGGGGGCCATGCTGGTGGGCGATAACAGCGCCTACGACACGCTGCTGCAGTACTATTCAAACGGCATCGAACTGCCCGACGAGCCGGCCTCATTGATTCTGCCGCAAAGCAGTGGTGCCGCCCCGGCGCTTGGCCCCGATGCCCTGCCGGAAACCGCCACTATTTGCTCCTGTCACAACGTCACCAAAGGCGATATTTGTGCCACGATTGACGGCGGCGCGGTCGATTTGGCGGGTGTGAAAGGCGAGACCAAAGCCAGCACCGGCTGCGGTGGCTGCACGGCGCTGCTCAAAAGTGTCGTGGATCACGAACTCGAAGCCCGCGGCGTGGAAGTCGATAAATCGATTTGCGAGCACTTCGCCCATACCCGCCAGGGGCTTTACGACATCGTGCGCGTAGAAGGCATTAAAACCTTCAGCGAACTGATCGACAAGCACGGCAATCCTGAGACCCACCGCCTGGGCTGCGATATCTGCAAACCCGCCGTGGCCTCGATTCTAGCGTCGTGCTTTAACGAGCCGATCACCGACGCGGCGCATGTGCCGCTGCAGGATACCAACGACACCTTCATGGCCAACATGCAGAAAAACGGCACCTACTCGGTGGTGCCGCGGGTTGCCGGTGGTGAAATCACCCCTGACAAGCTAATCGCGCTTGGCGCGGTGGCCAAGAAATATAACCTCTACTCCAAAGTCACCGGCGGCCAGCGCATCGATTTATTCGGTGCCCGCCTGGAAGACCTGCCGGATATCTGGAGCGAACTGATCGACGCCGGTTTTGAAACCGGCCACGCCTACGGCAAATCGCTGCGCACGGTGAAGTCCTGCGTCGGTAGCACCTGGTGCCGCTACGGCGTGCAGGACAGCGTCGGCATGGCGATCCAACTGGAGAATCGCTACAAGGGCCTGCGTGCGCCGCACAAGATCAAGTTTGGCGTTTCCGGCTGCACCCGTGAGTGCGCCGAAGCGCAGAGCAAAGACATTGGCATTATCGCCACTGAGAACGGCTGGAACCTGTATGTGTGCGGTAACGGCGGCATGCGCCCACGCCACGCCGAGCTGTTTGCCACCGACCTGGACGATGAGCAGCTCTACCGCACCATTGACCGCTTCCTGATGTTCTATGTGCGCACCGCAGACCGCCTGCAGCGTACGTCCGTATGGCGGGAGAACCTCGAAGGTGGCCTGGATTACCTGAAAGAGGTGATTCTGGAAGACAGCCTGGATATCGGCGACGAGCTAGAGCGTCAGATGCAAACTGTCATCGACAACTATCAGTGCGAATGGGCCGATGCCATCAGCGATCCGGAAAAACTCAAGCGTTTCAGAAGCTTCGTCAACGACGAGCGCCCGGACCCGTCGATCATCATGACCAGCGAGCGCGGCCAACTTCGGCCTGCTTAATTAAGCGACGCTTTTCACTGAATAAACAATGATCAAACAACGAGGCATCCCATGACCGCAACGGCAATGAAAAAAGAGATGGATAACGTGAGTGTTGAAAACAGCAAGACCTGGCAAAAAGTCTGTCACAAAGCCGACCTGGTGGAGTTTTCCGGTGTGGCCGCCTGGCTGGATAGCGGCGCCCCCCCGGCCCAGGTGGCCATTTTCTATTTACCAGGCCATGGCAACGAGCTTTTCGCCCTCGACCATCACGATCCGTTCTCCAACGCCAACGTCATTGCCCGGGGTATTGTCGGCGATCTAAAAGGTGCCCCAGTCGTCGCCTCGCCCATCTATAAGCAGCACTTTCGTCTGGAAGACGGCCAGTGCCTGGAGGATGAGGACGTCAAACTACGCACATGGCCAATTGAGTTCAAAGGCGATGAGGTATGGATCGAGGGGTGATGGTTAAGATGATGAAGGAAGGCAGGGAGCTGCCTTCTTCCATCGCGTTTTCATATGACCATCCGCGAATTAACGGTTTTTCCGATATAAATCGTGAAAGTAAATAATCAGCATCACTGCCCCACCCACTCCTTGGCTAGCGTGCGTTCTTCAGGATCGTAACGGTACACGGTGATACCGCCATCAAAAGCATGCCCGGTGACCAGCAAGTTCGCATCAGGCGCGGAGTCGATACTCAGGTTGCGGGAGTAATCATTCACTGAGGGAAAAGGATCAGTGCCCAAATCAAGATACGCTTGGGGCCAGGGGTTGCCTGCCTCGAACAGACCGGCATAGGTTTGGCTAGTGCCATCACTGCTATACTGGCTGTAACCAATACGCAGGAACTCCTCGCTGCCCTTGATAAAGGCAGTGGCAATGGTCGTTGGCGTAGCTAGCGGACGATAAACGCCGTGCTCATCAGGCTTATCTTTTCTTGGAACATCAATAAGTTTACTTTTATCCCAGTACTCATCCGTTGCCAAACCTTCTGGAACATCTTCTAGGAAAACACCACTGAGGTAGTCAGCCATACGGCGGCGCTCTTGTGGTGCATTTGTATCCCAGAAAAAACCCAAAGTATTCTCATCACCACTGACCACCCACTGCCCATCGGGGCTGATAGTGGCATCTACCTTAAACGAGTTCCCTGGTAGCATGGAAATAGGCTCAAACGTGTCAAGATCCCATAGCGTCACGCCCGTATAGTTGCTGAATCGACGTTCAGGTGCGACTGCAGGCACCTCGTCGACGCTTGGGCTTTCACGATCTCCCACCCCTGCTGATACGAATTTACGCCCCTGCTCAGACAGCGTTAGTTTCAATATCTTTCCCGACCCTTTAAAACTGGGAGAGACACCATCTTGCATGACCGGCTTCATGGCGCCCCCGTGACCATGGAAGATGTTCCAGTCAATATCGGAAGCTAAATAATCGGAAAAGGTTGAGTCCATCACATGCCCGTAGGTGGGAAAGTGTTCAAACTCTTCAATCACCTCGCCATCGACGCCCTGCACGTACACCGCATCATTCTGATCCAGCCATAGGAATGCATTTCCCCTTTCAATAAAGTAAGCGCTGTAGATATTGGCTTCATTGGAAAGCACTTCCCGTTTTTGGTCCTCGATATTCCACAGCACTAGCGCACCATCTTTGTGGGCAGAGATCACATAGCGACCATCGCTGGAAACGCTTAGCGAGGTCACCGGCTCCAGGCGACTAAGCGTGAACCAGAGCCAAGCACCAGCGGCCATGACCACCAGCATGATAATGACCAACTCACGGAGGCGGTGTCTAGCGCTCGCGATGACGCTTGCCAGCATTACTGCCCTACCCACTCCTTGGCTAGCGTGCGCTCTTCCGGGTCATAGCGGTACACGGTGATACCGCCATCAAAGGCATGGCCGGTGACTAACAGGTTGGCATCAGGCGCGGAGTCGATACTCAGGTTGCGAGAGTAGTTATTGACTGAGGGAAAAGGATCCGTACCTAAATCAAGATATGCCTGGGGCCAGGGGTTGCCTGCCTTGAACAGGGCGGCATAGGTTTGACTAGTGCCATCACTACGATAATGGCTATGGCCGATGCGTAAGAACTCCTCACTGCCATTGATAAAAGCAATGGCAATAGTCGTTGGTGTAGCTAACGGGCGATAAATACCATGTTCATCAGGCTTTTCCTTCCTTGGGACATCAATTAATTCACTGGCATCCCAATAATCTTCTTCTGGTAGCCCATCTGGCAAATCATCTAACAAAACACCGCTATCATAGTCAGCCATTCTGTGGCGTTCTTGAGGTTCATCCGTATTCCAGAAAAGCCCGATGGTATTCTCGTCACCGCTGACCACCCACTGACCGTCCGGGCTAACGGTGGCATAGGTTTTGGATGAGTTGCCCGGCAATTTAGCTACGGGTTCCAAAGTATCAGTATCCCATAACGTCACCCCGCCGTAGCTGGAGGAAAAACGAAAATCGTCCTCTTCCCGTACCGGCGGGGAGTCTTCGAGTTCGCCACCAGGACTTCCCGAGCCCCCGGAGACGAAAAACCCGTCGCCCATAGAAAGGTTCAAGACTTGCCCGGTGCCGGTAAAGCTGGGGCTTTGGCTATCAAGCAAAACGGGGCGTAACGCATCGCCATGTCCATGGTAAATGTTCCAGGTTTGATTACTGGAGAGGTAGTCCTGTCTATCAGCGGACATCACATGCCCATAGGTCGGGAAGTGCTCAAATTCCTCAATCACCTCGCCATCGACGCGCTGCACATAAACGACATCATCTTGATCCTGCCATAGGAATGCATCGCCTTCGGGGATAAAATAGGCACTATAAAGGTTCGCATTATCAGACAGTTGCTCTCTCTTCTTGGCGTCTATATCCCATAGCACCAGCGCGCCGTCTTCGTGGGCAGAGATCACATAGCGACCATTGCTAGACATGCTTAGTGAAGTAACCGGTTCAAGCCTTGTTAGCATCATTACGCCGTAATAGGCCAAAGCCAATACAGTGCCAACAACTATTACAAGAGCGATTATTTTTTGCTTATTCATAGCGACCAAAACGCGATGCCTCCTTGATCCGATCAATAATCCCTTCCTGATAGCTTTTCTCAAACACCTCATCGCTAGGAATTTTCATTCCCGAGTGATCAAATAACCATAGTGTCTGGTCGACGAAGTCGAATTCTTCAGTACCTAATTTCCTTCTAATAAAAACATTATCAGCACGCACCACACCAAACCCGACACTCCCCAGCGCTGCGCGCGGTCCTCTCCCCGCTCGCCAATTCCTGCCTACCAGCCACTCCAGGGTATCGATATAGGAGGCGGCGCGTTCTTCGCTCACCACGGCATGGTGGGCGAGCGGTGCCAACAGGTCATAAGTGGGCAAGGGGTCGGCGCTGGCGATTGCCTCACGCGCCTCCTCAATCGCCAGCTTTCTGAATGCCTGCCAAGCCCTTGCAGCGTGCTCCTTGCCATAAGGATCAGGGCCAACCGGTATGGGTGGAGGCACAGGAGGTTGTACCGTATCGTCCGGTGCCTTATCGGTGTAGTAGCGGATTAAGGGCGTCGACAGGCCAGCGGGGAATACCCACCACTTTTTACCGTAGGCGCCTCCCGCCGAGCCGATGAGTTCATCCAACATATCGTCGGCGCCGAATAGCTCTTGTGCCCACACTGCGGTGGGGCTGATGACTTCAGCTACCTGTTGCCAGAAGGAGCGGCTATCCTGCGGCGGCGGCCCGAGGATGCCATCCTCCTCGGAGTGCAACACCACCACCTTGCGCGCTGCCTTGTGGGCGTCGGGGAAGACGCCCATGCCCAGCGGGTGGCTGTCCTGAGAGGAATCATTGACGAGCGCGTTATCGGCAACCGCTGGCTGCCACAGATAAATATTGTCGATCCATTGGTGGCGCTCCTGCTCACCGAGAATATTGAGTGCCGTGAGTACCACGCGCGCGCCCAGCGAGTGGCTGATGATATTGATGGCAATGCCTGCTTCATCAAGCTGTTCAAGCAAAGCGACCAACCGCCGCCCTGCTGCCATCGCATTGAGTTCGGCCTGGAAGAAGTCGACGCTGCCCGTATCGCCAAACCAGGCGATGCCCACCATGCGGGTGTAGGGTCGCCAGTCTTCTTCGGTCATCCCCGCCGCACGGTTGAGCTGATGCTCCATGTGAACGAACCAGTTGTAGGCACCACTGCCGTTACAATACGCCTCACGATATTCATCCGATCCATTTTCGGTCGGCGTATGATAGAGATTGTTGGCTATCTTGCCTCTCGTGACAGGTACTTGGATATTTACCTTGTCGATATCTTGAAGAATGGTGGCGCTGCTGGCCGTATGGGCAGTGGTTAATAACGGTTTAGCACTGATATCGCTGCGCTTTTCCCAGGAGGCAAACGACCCGTACTGACCCAGTGGGACATTGTAGCCATGCAAGAACAGCGTGGCGTTGTTACCCGCCAAACGCAGCTGTTCCAGTTGCTCGTCGCTCAGTAAGTCGGCCTCGGGTGAGGTCATTTCATCGCGCAGATTGAGGCTGATAGGCGGAGGCAGGTAGGTGGCCTGGATCGTCGTTTCATCCATGGCAATATCGACTTCCGGAGGCTCCGCCGCTGCTCGACATGGTTCCAGCGGCTTATCGTCGACCGCCACCAGGTGCTGACCATGGGCATCCATTAGTTGCCAGGCGACCTTATTAGGCGCCGCCCCTTCATGACGACTTGCGCCCTCGGCATCAATGGTGGCGGTGATGGTCTTTCCGGCAGAATCAACTAACTTGACGCTTGTGCCTTCCGGTAGATAACGCCCCAGCGTATCGCGATGCACAATCAAGACGGTAACGCCCACGCTACAGTGGGCAGGCATCGTGACACCTGACAAGCTTGTTCGGCTGGGCTGTAATCGCGGGGGCGAGAGGGTTTCGGTCATCGGGGGTCACCATCGGTTTCTGCTAAAGGAGCTTGCTCATTGACCAGCGTTTGCAACTCATCCAGCAGTGCTTGCCGGGAACCCTTATGTGCTTTCAGTTGCTGCATATGGCTTGGCGAGAGCGGCGTACGATAGTCAGACGCGGCAAGGAGGCTGCACCCTTCCCAGCGCGCAGATTCCGTCGTAAAAGGCAGCGCTTCCATTTGCTGGAGCCATTGCTGCGCCAGCGAAGTTGAAAGGCCATGATCACTGGCCAACTGCTGGCAGAACGCTTGATCACGGGTCCGTTGCAGGGCCTGTTCGTGGTCAGCTGTCAAACTGAACTTGCCTAGCGGTTCATCCCCAGGCACTGGCGACTCAAGCCGCCATGCCTCACCGTTGGCAACGCCACTTATGGCTTTGATGGGCCCTAGCAACGCGTGCGTTTCGCCCTCGGTCAATGCCCCGGCCAATCCGCCGTATAGCCGCGAATCAGCATAGCGAAACAGGGCGAGCGGCCCCTCTTGGCGGTCGACATGAGTTAATTGCCGGTAATGCGCAGCGACTTCCGCCAGGGTTGCATCGCTATACAGTGCGATCGCGGCGCCCTGCTGTACCCAACGTGATGCGGCATCATGGGCGCTAGCCGTTGAAAAGCTCATCAGGATTGGCCCTTGTTGCGCATGCTGGGCGTAGGCCGTTTGCAAATACAGCTGCTCGTAGGCGGGGCGTTCGTCTATTTCGAACATCTGTTGTAACAGCTGTGGATAGAGAGCTAAGTCAATCAAATAAAAGACCGATAGCGACGGCGTTCTTAGCGACATGGGCATTGATCCCCCAAAGCACAGCGATCAACACTATCGTTATTGCCGTCCTTCAGCCGTTGGCATACCTCAACCACCGCGGCACCTTGCAAGGCAGCCGTCATCAGTTGGTCTTGCTGCAAGGGGGCAATACGCTCATGGCGCTCGGTTGCTACATGCCCTGGCAATAGGGCATCTATTACCGCCTGCCCACTTCCCACACCGGGGCTACCCCCAGAGTTGATCTTGACCTGAGCACCAACGATGGTAATCCCGCTAGGATCAAGTTTGACGAAGCTTCCCCCGGCTTTGAGGGTGATTTCGGCCCCGGCATCGATCACCGTTTTGCCGCCTGATTTTTGATGCACTTCCCGTCCTGCTTCCAGCAGGTGCGCTCGGCCGCTCTTCTCGTGGCGGGAGCCGTCGATTATCAGGTGGTCGTCGCCGTCTACCTTCGTATGGCGGTTGTTATGCACCGTGTGGTGATCGTCGTTGTCGATCTCGCTGATGCGGTCGTTATGCACCTTGAGGTGGCTGTCGCGGCGGATCTCTTCGCTGCGGTCGTTGAGCGTGAGCAGCTCTAAATCTTTCTGGGCGTGGAGCCAGATTTGCTCTTCCCCGGCTTCGTCTTCAAAGCGCAGCTCGTTGAAGCCGTCGGCCTTGTGGCTTTGGGTGCGTAGTACCGTGCGGGTCTTGTGTTCCGGCAATGGATACGGCGCGGTATTAACGGCGGGGTAGGTGCGCCCGGTGATTAAGGGCTGATCCGGGTCGCCTTCCAGAAACGAGACAATCACTTCGTGGCCGATGCGCGGGATGGCGATGCTGCCGTAGCCGCCGCCCGCCCAACCCTGGGCAACCCGCACCCAGCAGCTCGCCGTTTCATTGGGTTCGGCGTAGCGATCCCAGGGGAACTGGACCTTGACCCGACCGTGCTCATCGCAGTGAATCTCTTCGCCGTCGGGGCCGACCACGAAGGCGACCTGGGGGCCATCCACCCGTGGTTTTGGGTTGGGCGTGGCGCGCCAGGGCGCATCGCCGGGAATCAGCGTGACCTGGTTGTGATAACGAGTCATCCCGGCAGCGTCACCCTGCGTGATGCCGTCCTCTTCCAGCGCCTGGGGCTGCTCGCCGACGTGGCGTACTTCGATGGCCTGCCAGTCGCGGTTGAGGCTGTCGGTGTCGTGGTCGGTCAGCGTGAAACGCAGGCCGGGGGCCAGTTCTGGCAGGTCGCTTTCGGCACTGGCGGTAATCGCCTCGCGGCGCAGCTGTTCCAGGCGAATGCGGGTAAAGGGTTTGCCGGAGGCATCCTGCTTATAGCGGCCGGGGTAGTCGTAGTGTTCGTAATCGACCTGCTGTCCATGGTCTTCTACATCACGGCCCAGGTGGTCGTGGAGCTGTGCATAGGCGGGATTTTTAAAGCTGTAGTCTTTTAGCGTGGCGGATGAACTCGCTACCCGGGCGGTGTGGCTGAGCTTGCGCACATGGCGCATGGGAGCGGTGCCTCCGGCACGGCTGTGATAGCTGCGCTCGCCGAGGCTAGTGAGTAGCTGCGGGTCATCGGCAAACACCAGCCGATGGGCGCCGCCGTCGCTTGCTTCAAACTCATGGAAATAAAACAGCCCCTCTTCGGCGGCCAGGCGCTCGATAAAGGCGAGGTCGGTCTCGCGGTACTGCACGCAGTACTCACGTTCGGGGAGCTCGCGAGTGACTGCAAAGGCCACGTCGCGGATGCCGCGCTCGTCGCACAGGGTATTGATGATGGTGAGCGGGTCGACTTTCTGGAAGATCCGCGAGTTGTGGCGCAGAGAAAGCCGCCACAAAGCGGGGCGCAGCACCAGCGAGTAGAAGGTGCGCCGGTGGCCTCGGTCGCCCCGGCCAAATTCGCTGACAATGCCGTGCACCCGGCGCAGCGCTTCGCCGTCCTGCCAGATGGTTAATGACGCTTCACGATCCAGCAGCTCGACGGCGTCCAGGCTGCCATCGCGGCTGGCCAGGTTCAGCGCCAGCTCGAAGGGTTGGGAGAGCGATTCGCGGTGGGTGAAGTCGATCACCGCCACGTCATCCACCCCCGGAAGTGTCAGGGTGAATTGCAAACCTGTCTTATCCGCCCCCAGCCTTTCAGACATAATCCCGCTCCCTGGATCGTTATCTGCTAATGAGAAACGATCAGAGTAGCGGCACCAGAAAGCAAGGCAACCCCTTCACTGCACAAAGGGTTAATATCTTACAAACCATGTCGGCAATCTCTTACAAAAACAGCCTTTAAAAGCGCCTTTCATCCAGAAGAGGTTATTTAGCCTTCATTTTTTGAGACAACCCATGATATTGCTATGCTTTCCCACTTTTTGTTAGGTAGGCATCGGAGCAGAAACGTTCGTGAAGACAGAATCCAGAACTTTAGCCTTTTCCGCCTTGATGGCACTGCTGATCGGCTGTGCGGGCATTGCCGCGACGCTGGCTTCCAACTCCCAGGCCATTTTGCTGGACGGGTTATTCAACCTTATCTATTTCAGCGTTGCGCTGGTCACCATCAAGGTCAGCAAATTAGCCAGCCGCCCGGACAGCGAGTCTTACCCGTTTGGCTATAGCTACTTTGAGTCGCTGGTAAACCTGTGCAAGGGGCTATTGATTCTAGGCGTCTCGATTTTTGCCCTGGTGGATGCCATCGCGGCGCTCCTCAGCGGAGGGCGTGAGATCGCTGCCGGGTTAGCGGTACTTTACGCGCTATTTGCCACGGCGGTGTGTTCGCTAACGGCCTGGGTCATGCATCGAAGCCAACAACATGTACACAGCCCATTAGTGAGTGCGGATAAACTCAACTGGGTGGTTAACAGCGTGATTTCGGCGGCCGTGCTCGCCGCGTTCTGTTTGGTCATGCTGTTCGAGCAGCTAGGCTGGCACACAGTGCTGCCGTATGTGGATTCGGTGTTGGTGATCGCTGTCGTACTACTTTGCCTCGGCGTGCCGGTGAGAATGGCATCTCAATCGCTGCAGGAACTGCTCAATAAAAGTCCTGAAGAGGCCATTGCCGAGCCGGTTCGCCAAGCCGTCGCACGGGCACTCGCCGACACTGACACGCAAGAAGTGCGCGTCCGTATAGTGCGCCCAGGACGGTTACTCTATGTCATGGTCCATGTGGTGCTCCCCGACACGTCGCCCAATG
Organism: Halomonas sp. HL-93; assembly: GCF_900086985.1. Lineage (NCBI taxonomy): Bacteria > Pseudomonadati > Pseudomonadota > Gammaproteobacteria > Oceanospirillales > Halomonadaceae > Halomonas > Halomonas sp. HL-93. The sequence continues at coordinate 1,094,512 of NZ_LT593974.1, read as the reverse complement.
CCTCCATTACTCAACAAGACGCCCTGCGAGCGCATATTGACGAACACGTGCGCCGTTACTACTCACCGGTGATTTGTGACGTGGTATTTACCGCCGACACCCGATGGGCCGCGCCCTCCTGCGGGCTGTTGGTTGAGACATCCCATTAAAATACTCAACCATCCGCATACCCCGGCTCATGCGCGTGACTTGCTGACCGCTTGACTAGCCAACCGGCCACGCTGACACCGGCCAGCAACACACCACCGAACAGCGTTAATGCGGCTGCATGACCGGTGGCATCAACCAGCACACCCGTGACCACCACCGGCAGACTAAATCCTATATAGGCCATTAAAAAATAACCTGCGCTCGCCTCGTTAGGTACGTCTTTAGCGACAGCCAGCACGCCGCTTAGTCCACCTAAATAAATAAACCCGTAGCAAGCACTGCTGGCCGCAAGCGTGCCCGCTAATACGGCTACTAGATAGCCTTCAATAGCGCCCCATGCGATCAGTCCATATGCCAAGGGTAAAATACATAACCCAAGCGCTGTCGCGCGATGTGGCGTAAGCTTTCTCGCCCAGGGTTGAAACAACACCCCACCGCTGCAAACGCCGAAAGTAGCGAAACCACTCCAAGCGCTTAATCCGTGTTGGTTAAGCGTGGAAGGTAAAATGGCGATCACCAAACCCACCGTTGCCCAAGCCAGTAAAATCGCCAACCCATAGCCTAGCGTACCGTGCGGGTAAGCCGGCAAACGCCACATGGCACGCCCGTTAGAGCGGACTGTTTCATCTGGCAGAGTTATGACCATCACCAACGCTAAGCCAGCAGCACATAGGTAAAGCCACAGGCTGGGTGGTGTGACACTTGGTGCAAAAAGGATAAACACGCTGGTCACCGCTGCCCCCAAGCCAAAGCCCAATGCCGTGCTGGCCGTCACATAATGCGTGGCTTTCTGATGAGCGTGACGGCCTACCAGCATTTGCATATAGCCAGACGCGATAGCCGTCGTAAAAGCGGTGCCAATGCCCAGCAGAAATCGTGCAATAGCAAGCGCCCATAGCCCCGGTGTCACTAGCGTTAGCGTGGTAGCGACTAGGCACAATAGAAGTGTCAGAAGGATTAACGGCTTACGCCCCACTCGGTCGGCTAGCCCGTTAAGCCCCAGCAACACCGGCATGATGCCAGCAACGTAACAAGCAAAAGCAAGCGTTGTGGCCCCAACACCCAGGCCATCCTGCGCTGCCAGCGCGTCATAAAGCGGTGCTTGTAAATTAACCGCCGTCGTAATCATGCATAACGCGAACGACAGGCAGAACGCTGGGTAACGGTTCATGGCATTATTCCTCTAGGCGCAATCAATCGAACCGTTACGCTCGCAGCTCTGCTGGCTAGCAGTAAGGTACACTTAGCCGCAATTACCAAGACACTGTTTTGCCGTTTTCATGAACAGTTTAGGTGGACAAGTTTGTTATGAGATTCTCGATTAACCGCCGTGCGCCCATCTCCGTGGCTAAACAGCTTGAGGTGGAAATTCGCCAGTGGATACAGCAGCATGCAGCGACAGGCGGGCGTCGCCTCCCTTCGATACGCCATTTAGCAGCAACACATAACGTCAGCCGCAATGCAGTCATTGAAGCTTACGAACAGCTGGTGGCATTAGGGCTTGTGCGCTCGCAACCTGGCTCGGGGTTTTATGTGGCAGATAACGCGCTGAAACTGGTTCAACCCGCGTCATCAACGCCATTGGAAGAAGTGACGAATGGCTTATGGGGCGTGTTTAACACCGATGAACAGTCATTGAACCTGGGCTGCGGCTGGTTACCTAACGATTGGCGCGAAGGAGAAGACCTTACTTACGCCATTCGCCAAGTCACGCGCAAGAGCCGTTCAGGTATTTTCGAGTACAGCACACCGCAAGGGCCCCAGGTACTGCGTTATTTGATCAAGGAGCGCCTTCGCACCCTGGGGATTAATGCTAACGAACAGCAAGTTGTCACCACCGGCGGTGGCAGCCATGCGCTTGATTTATTAGTGCGATTATTGCTGGCGCCTGACGATGTAGTGTTTGTTGAATCGCCGGGCTATTACAACTTTTTTGGTTTGCTGCATTTGCAACGGGTTCGCGTTATTGGCGTCCCTCGCTTAACCGATGGGCCAGACATCGAGCGATTGACCGACCTACTCAAGCAATACCGCCCTAAGCTGCTCTATACCAACAGTGTGTTTCATAACCCAACGGGAAGCACATTAGCACCCGCCATTGCCCACCGTGTTTTACAACTTGCTGACCAGTACGATTTTCAGATTATCGAAGACGATATCTATGCCGATTTCCAGCAAACGCCGACACCACGTTTAGCGACGTTGGATGCTCTTGATCGTGTGTTCTATCTGGGTAGTTTTTCAAAAAGTCTATCCTCTTCACTGCGCGTCGGGTTCATCGCCGCACCTGCCGCCTGGGTTCAACGCTTGGTCGACATCAAGATGCTAACCAGCATTTCTGCGCCCCATTTTGCAGAGCAGGTAGTCACCATCATGCTACAAAATGGCAGCTACCGAAAATTGACTGAACGGCTGCGTAGTCGGCTTTCCAACCAGATGTCTATCGCCCTGACCCAGTTGAAGCAGGCCCAATGGGAAATATTTACCGAGCCAACAGGCGGCATGTTCATTTGGGCAAAGCCGCCTGCCTCGCGGCTCGATACAATCGAGGCAACAGCAAAGCATTGCGGGGTTACACTTTCGCCTGGGCATTTATTTCTGCCAGATCATCAAGCCACCTCTTGGTTACGCCTCAATGTTGCTTACATGCAGGATCCAAGAGCCAAGGCGTTTATCGAGGCCGATGGCCAGGAGTGAACTAGAAAGCGGCCCGCAGGCCGCTAAAAGTCACTATTACGTCTGAGGTTCTACTAAAACGTTATGAATCCCGCGCTGGCGGATTTGAAGGCGCTTCTGGCTTGATCGGCCATACATCGTCATCAACGAGTTCGGGGTGTTTGAGCACCGAGGGGTCGAAGACCGGCTCTTTGATGCCGTCCCGACGTTGGCGCTCGTAATCTTTCAGCACCGACACGGCGATTGGCCCCATGATGAGAATGGCAAACAGGTTGGTAGTAGCCATCAGCCCCATCGCCAGGTCGGCGAAGTCCCACACCACGGTGAGCTCTGCTACCGATCCAATCAGTACCATGGCTATGATAATCACTTTAAAGACGTTGACCGCTTTTTGCGCATGGCGGCGGAACAGGTACTCGATATTCACCGACGAAAACGAGAAGTTAGCCAAAATTGAGGTGAAGGCGAAGAAGAAGATCGCCAAGGCGATAAAGATTTCCCCGAAGCCGCCCAGGTGATCGACCATAGCATCCTGTGTCAGTTGAATGCCTTCGATGCTATCCCCCGCTGATTCAGACAGCAGCCGCTCGTATACGCCGGACAGCAGGATCACCACCGCCGTGCAGCTACAGATCACGATTGTATCGACAAACACACCAAACGACTGCACCAGCCCCTGGGCGGCGGGGTGTTTTACAGTCGCCTGGGCGGCAGCGTTGGGCGTCGACCCCATACCCGCCTCGTTGGAAAACAGACCGCGCTTGATGCCGTTTTCCATCGCTGCCTTGATCGCGTAGCCCGCTGCACCACCCACGGCGGGACCAAACCCAAAGGCACTCATCACGATCAGCGAGAGCATATCGGGTACAGCGGAGATATTGGCAATTAGAATCCACAGCGCCACCAGCAGATAGGCAATCGCCATCACCGGTACGATTTTCTCGGCGGTACGCGCCACCGATTTAAGGCCCCCATAAATCACACAGCCCGCCAAGATGGCGATCACCACCCCCGTTAACCAACTGGGTACGCCAAACGCCCCGCTCATGCCCTGGGCAATGGTATTGGACTGCGCGGCATTGAAAGCAAGGCCGTAGGCGATAATCAAAAATACCGCGAACAGCGACCCCAGCCAGCGCCATCCCAGGCAACGCTCAATATAGTAGGCAGGTCCACCACGAAATACGCCATCTTCATTGCGGTGTTTGTAGACCTGGGCCAGCGTGGATTCGATGAAAGCAGTGGCGAAGCCCACCAGCGCGGTCACCCACATCCAAAAAATCGCCCCTGGGCCGCCAATCCATAGCGCTAGTGCCACCCCAGCGAGGTTGCCGGTACCAATACGCGCGGCCATCGATGTAGCAAACGCCTGGAAGCCGCTAATACCTTCGCCAGCCCCCCTGGCGGTTACCGTGACACGAGCCATGTGGGCGAACAATCGAAACTGCATACCACGGGTGATAACCGTAAACCACACCCCAGCCCCTAGCAGCAGGTAAACCAGAATATAGCTCCAGATAAAGTCGCTGACCGGCATCATGACGGCATAAAGGCCATCACGCATCGGGCCTACTATCGATTCGAGGATTTCCATGGCCATGCTCTCCAGATTACTGAATAACGGCGGGAAGTGCCTTACCCCGCAAGCGGGCGGTAGTCTAAATGCGCGCTCTTATTCGAGTCTAGCCAGTTTTTATCCTTGTCGCATCGTGGTCATTCCCAAGACTTACAGGTCCACCAGCCAATCTGGCTTAAACAGCGGCGGGCTGAATTCATCAGGATAGCCGCCGGGGTTTGCCACGACCCGGGTGCCCCGATAATAGCGGTCGACCGGCTCGTGGACATGGCCGTGAATCCACAGGTTCATGTGGCCCATCAGTTGCGGTAGATGGGAGGCAAAGGCCGGCGATAATGCATCGCCCTTGTACTGGTCGGGTATGCAGTCACGCATCGGCGCATGGTGGCTGATCACCACCTTGGGGCCATCAAACGGCTCGGCAAGCGCCTCCGATAGCCAATCCAACGCTTCTTGGTGCAGGGCGCTACTGGCCTCGGGGGTCAGGGTGATGCCAGGGGCGGATTCGACAATGCGGAAATCAGGCATAAAGCCTTTGGCTTTCGTGACGGTTTCTCGCGGGTTGCGCGTCGGGTTATCCGCGTAAAGCGCAAAGTCGGTCCATAGCGTGGTGCCATAGAAACGCACGCCATTAAGGGTGACGGCACGATTGTCCAGAAGCTCAATGTCGAGCCGTTTGGCTTCGTGCGCCAGTTCCTCACGCAACAGCGGCAAGCACGTGCCGTAAAACTCATGGTTGCCGGGTACATAAATAATTGGCGTTTCAGGAAAGCGCTGACGAGCCCAGGCCAAGCCTTCGCATTGACGATGAATATCACCCGCCAGAATCACTACATCGGCCATCACCTCCGGCAAAACACGGTCGCCATTAAAAAACTCCAAATGCAGGGTCTGATAAAACGCGCAAGCGCATCCGCTTTCTCCATGCTAAAGCTCAGCGCTCACCTGGTCGATAAACGCTTGAATACAATACTGGTGTAACTGATATCGGCACTCAACATGACTCAGCAAGTCATCATTAACACAGCGCGCCCGCCATATATGCCGCAGTCCAAAACGAACGTTTGAAAAATCTTTGCTGCATCGCAGCAAAAGCGCTATACTGGTTATGTTGTCCGAATAGGAGGGCCACACACATGTCTTCATTCAATTTATGCCCGACACGAGATAGCGAAGTGCTCAACTTCTGGACGCAACGTGCGCATTTACAGCGCGCGGCCAGTGAGGCCCTCGCGGATTACTGCGAGTCACTGACGTATTGCTAACCTCGTTAGACCAAAAGATTGTCATCGAAGCCGAGCTGTTGCTCGGCTTTTTGATTTTATAAAAGCTTTCCCGCTCAAACACCTGGGTGCCTTAGGCCAAAATTGTAAGCATATGCTTACAAACGTAGGCATAAAGACTACATCTTAAGCACTAGATTGATCGGTCAAAAGCTCTTAATATCGTTTTCTCGCTAAGCAATATAGCGGCTATTTCTATAACAACACGCCTCCCTTCCCACCCAGGAGTTGACGCCATGCCGTTACCCAGCAACGCCGCCGACGTTGATGTATTCAACGTATGGGCTGCACGTGCCGAGAAACAGAACGCTGCGTTTGAGGCCATCGCCGCCTATTTGCGCTAGCCACCCAACGCCTCGTAATGAGGCGTTTTTTATAGCCCCGCGAGTTCCGAATGCTCGGTATCGGTCAACTGGGCTAAGAAGGCTTCTTGCAGGATATACATCCGCTTTACGTCGCGATAACGACCATTGATGAAAAACTCCTGTACCAGATGTCCCTCCTCCACAAAGCCGCTTTGTTGATACAAATGAATGGCTTTGACGTTTTCCACCGCCACGATCAAAAACACCTTGTGCAGGTTGAGAATAGTGAACGAGTAGTGCAGCGCCTGGTAAATCAGCGTGCGCGCAAAGCCTTTTCCCTGATAGCTCGGTGCGATGATGATCTGAAATTCCGCGCTGCGGTGGATGTAGTCAATCTCGATCAGTTCAACCAGGCCGATGGGGTTGCTGCTGGCGTCTTCGGCCACAAAGCGGCGCTCGGCGTTATCGTGAATATGCTTGTTATAAAGTTCTTCCAGTTCATCGAAGGACTCATAAGGTTCTTCAAACCAGTACGACATAATGCTTTGGTTATTATTGAGCTCATGCACAAAGCGCAAATCATTGCGCTCTAGCGCCCGCAGATGCAGCGTGTTTCGCATGGTGATCTCTTCCCTACGACAGGTAATAGATGTCAGCCAGTAAGCAAAGCTAGGTGAACGCCTACCGACTGTTTAGTGTATGGCGTTTAAATGAAAACAGCTCAGCCAGCGGATGCGTTTTACCCTCAATCAATGCGCGCAGCAGTTTTGCTCCTATCATGCTGTAACTAATACCGTTGCCGCCATAGGCCATAGCAAAGTGTACGCGCGGGCTGAGCGCATCGTGGGGGCCAAAAAAGGGCAGGCCATCCTCGGTCTCAGCAAAGGTTCCTGCCCAACTGAACGTCGGGTTGATCGTCAGGTCAGGCCACAATGCTTCTACTTTGCGCGCCAACCCTTGAGCTTTTTCCAGCACCCGAGCATCCCGCCGCTCGGGAAGGTCCTCCTCATCATCGTCGCCGCCTATCAGTAAGCGTCCATCGCGTGTCGTACGCATGTAAAGGTAGGGGCGCTGAGATTCCCATATCATGGTGTGACGAAGCTTACCGAGCGCCTCCGGCGGCAGCGGGTCGGTAATAAGCGCATAGCTGCTGCGATTAACCGCCACCGATTCGGGCAACCAGGCCTGCGATTCATATCCTGCCGCCATCACCACATGCTGGCAACGCAGTGTGGCGCCATTGGCAAGCGTCAACGTGACGCCTCGCTCGTCACTCGACATTTTCTCCATTTGCGTGCGGTCATACACTTCGCCGCCACGCTCGGAGACCTGAGTAAACAGCTGATACGCCATACGATAAGGATCCATGCTGGCTGCTAACTGGGTAAGAATCGCGCCCGGCGCCTCAAAACCGTACTCCGCCAAAACAGTCTCGCGCTCCAGCCAAGTTGCTTCGAAGCCATGCTTTTGCCGAAGCGCCAGCTCTTGTTTAAGTGACGCCACATCGTTATCGCTACTGGCATAGTAAAGGCTTTGCTGACGCTCGAAATCCACATCCCCCATCCCAGCAGCCAGGGCTTCGAGCTCACCAATCGCTTCAGCGCAGGCGCGATAGGCACGCACGGCATCGGCTTCACCGTAGCATTTTGCTAGCTCGGTCATGTGAGTATCAATTTCATACTGCAGCAAGGCCGTGCTAGCGGCAGAGCTTCCCCACCCCACATCCCGGCGCTCAAGCACCACTACATGGTGACCGTGACGGCTCAGTTCATCAGCGATTAGCGCGCCGGTAATGCCGCCGCCAATCACCACCACTTCGCTCTCGTGATCGCGGGTCAGCTGAGGAAAGGTTTTAAGTAGGCCATTCTTGACCGCCCAAAAGGGGTAACCACTTTTCAGATCCATCTGATTGCCTATGCCAGTTTGACTTGCAGTATGCTGTTAACCATAGATGGTTCCTGCGAACTTGCTTGATATAGCCTGCTTAAGTAGTCGCCCCTACACAAAAAAGGAGATGCGCATGATTGATTTACGCAGTGATACGGTGACCCGCCCTTCCGACGCCATGCGCAACGCCATGATGGCCGCGCCGGTTGGCGATGATGTATGGGGCGATGACCCAACGGTTAACGCGTTTCAAGAAAATCTGGCCGAGCAGGCGGGCAAGGAAGCCGCGTTGCTCTTCCCAAGCGGCACGCAAAGCAACCTGGTGGCGCTCATGGCGCACTGCGAACGCGGCGATGAGTACATTGTGGGCCAGTCAGCCCATACCTACCGCTATGAAGGCGGTGGTGCAGCGGTTTTGGGCAGCATCCAGCCCCAGCCAATTGAAAACGCCGCCGATGGCTCGCTGCCGCTGGAAAAAATCAGCGCTGCTATTAAGGCCGATGACTTTCACTTTGCGCGCACGAAGCTGCTGGCGTTGGAAAATACTATCGGCGGCAAAGTGCTGCCCGAGGCGTATGTACTAAACGCCACTGAACTGGCCCGTGAACGCGGCTTGGCAACGCACCTGGATGGCGCAAGATTGTTTAATGCGGCGGTCGCCACGGATACTTCGCTCAAGCAGTTGTGCGTGCCGTTTGATAGCGTCTCGCTGTGCTTCTCGAAAGGCCTGGGAGCGCCCATCGGCTCGGCACTGGTGGGCTCGCAAGCATTGATCGACCGCGCTCGTCGCTGGCGTAAAGTCGTCGGTGGCGGCATGCGCCAATCAGGCATTATCGCCGCTGCCTGCCAGCATGCATTAGACCATCACGTAGCAGACCTGGCCGACGATCACCGCCGAGCGGCGCGCTTGGCCGAAGGCTTGGCAAAGCTGCCAGGGGTCGAAATTACTTCCCAGGCAACCAATATGGTATTCGCGCACTTCCCCGATCAACACGTTCAGCCACTTTCCACTTGGCTTAAAGAGCACGGTATTTTGATTGAGCTACTCTACGCCACGCGCTTTGTCGCACATCGAGATATTAGCGATGCGGTTATCGATAAGGTCATCGCGGTAATGGAAGCCTATTTCAGCCGGCATTAAGCGCCAGGTGCACGGCGATCCCGGCCATCATCAAGCCAATCAGGCCATCGATAGTGCGCCACGCGATAGGTTTTGAAAGCCAAGGCGAGAGTGCAGCGCCACCCCAGGCCAGCAGGCTAAACCAGAGGATAGAAGCGGTAGAGGCCCCCGCCACAAACACACCGGCGCTCTCCTGCTGGGCGCCAATGGCGGGTATCAGCAGCAGCGTATCCAGGTAGACCTGTGGATTGAGCACGGTGACGGCAAGGGTTGCGAAAATCACTTTGATTAAACTGCGCGCCTTGCCCGCTTCGGCGCTTAGGCCCTGCCGACCGCTAAAGGCTCTGAACAACGCCTGCGCCGCCAGCCAGCTCAAAAACACCACGCCCACCCAGCGCATAACTTCCATAGCGCTGGGCATCGTCAGCAGGAAGGCGCTCACCCCAAACATTCCCGCCGTGAGCAGAATAATATCCGCGCTGATGCAAAGACCCGCCGACCACCAGTGATACTCGCGACGAATCGCCAGCCCCAGAATGTAGGCGTTCTGCGCCCCAATCGCCATGATAATGCCGCCACACACCACCAGTCCGGTGATATAGCTCTCCCACATTGCCCAGCTCCCAGCGTCAGAATAAGCGTCGTGTTGATAAATCCTGGCACTAAGATAAAGGGCGGCTAGGATAACTAAAAATCATCCTGCTAATGGGGCATTAGTTTTTCTTATTAAAAAGACGCTTCATACATTGCCAAAATCAGCCGCCGATTGCGCTGATGGCTGGTTAGCCATTACGCTTTCACCCATTCACCCTTGCCACCGCATCGCGGCTGGCGGCTTCACGCTGTTCGCCGGTGAGTTCGACCAACTGGCCCTGGCGCATTTCCAGCAGGCGGTCGGCCTGGTCGAAGTAATGATCGTCGTGGCTGATCACCACCAGCGTCTTGCCCAGCGCCCGCAGTTGGGGCAGTAGCTCACGGTAGAACACCCGCCGGAATTGCGGGTCCTGATCGGCGGCCCACTCGTCCAGCAGCAACAGGTCGCGCTGCTCGGCCACGGCCAGCAGCATTGCCAGTCGCTTGCGCTGCCCTTGTGAAAGATTGGCGTTGGTGACCCGGTCGCCGTCAAAATCGAGCTTGCTATGCATACCCAGTGCCCCCAGCCACTCTTCCATCAGCGCGGGGTCCGGAGACTCTCCTGCAGGCCCGATCAAGCGATCAAACAGGTGCAGGTCGGTATAAATAGCCGAGATGTGCTGGCGATAGGTTGTCCAGTCCTCCTCCTGCAACGGCCTGCCATCGACGCGAACATAGCCGCTTTGGGGCTGATAAAGCCCGGTTAAGAGTCTTGCCAGGGTCGACTTGCCGCTGCCATTACCACCGATCAGAAACACCACCTCGCCACGCTTCAAGGTCAGATCGAGAGGACCAATGGCAAAGCCCGGCCGCGCCTCTTCCTCGGGGTATCGATAGACGACCTGATCCAGCGCCAGCGTTTGCCATTCATGGCGACGGGATGAGTGCCCGAACGATTCGTGGTGTTCGGCCAGATCGAGCGCACTGATTTTTTCGAACGCCACCCGGGCGTTGATCAGCGGCGGAAAGGCGCCAATGGCTTGAATAAGCGGCGCGCGCAAAAACAGAAGCGTGAGCGAAAAGGTAGTCGCCACCTGGGCCGACGACCAGCCCAGGCCGTTGGCCAGGAAGAACACCACGCCGATGGCGCCCAACATCATGATATTGAACCAGTTCACAGCACTAAGATGGTAAGTATCGCCGCGAATAATCTGGTGCCGATACTCTTTGGCGTCGGGGGTATAAACCTCGCGGTAAAGCCACTCGGCACGGTCGCGATTGAGCGCCAACTCTTTACGCCCCTCGATCACCGACTGGTAATCCGCGTAGAGGCGGTCTTCTGAATCGCGCAGCTTAGCCATATGCCGATAAACCTTCGCCACCAGGCGCATGCCCACCAGGATCGTGACAATCACCCACAGCGCTGTGACCGCCAACATGGCAGGCGAGAGCCAGGCCAAATAAAGGGTAACGCCCACCGTCAATACGCCACCCTGCACCAGCTCTGGCAAGCGCACAAAGGCGACGGTGATATAACGCACATCGCTGGATAGGCTGGCCAGCAAACGCGGGCTGCCAATCTGCTCGATACGCTCGATATCGGTATCCATAATGCGCTTGATCAACTGACCCCGCAGCCGATAGACGAAGTGGTGGCCCAAAGTGGTCAAGGCTAGTTGCGATGCCAGAGTAATCGTTAGCAACAGCACCACCAGGCCCAGAAATTCCGGCAGGACGCGCCAGGGATCAGCAAAGGTGCCCAGCATCCGGTCATTGATATAGGCAATGACCCCGATGCCCAGCCCGGCACTGACCAGACTAAGCACCACCACGGCCACAAAGGGCCAGCGGTAATCACGCCAGACAATCCTCAACAACTCCATGAACCAGGCTCCTTGGCGCTTAGCAGCGAGTTAGCGCCGACGCTTGGCCGGCTTGTTTTCTGGCTTTAGCGGGCAGCCGCCGCACAGCGGCTCGCCAGGCAGCCTATACTTGATGCAGCACAGACGCCGCACGCGAGCGGGACTTTCACCGCCCAGTTCCAGATAGCGCACCGGCTGATAGAGCGGGTTGCGGCGCCCACCAGGGAGCGTCCTAGTGTCGAGATAATCCAGCAGCGGCCCACACGCGCCAATGAAATCAGGGTGCTGGGAGCAGGTCTTTCCCACGAATTCCACATAATGGCCGAGATTGCTCCAGAACACCTTGGGAGACAGCCCGGAAACCTCGGACAGCGCTTCGATAAGCGGCGCACAATGGTCATCGAACAGGGTACTGAAGCGTGCCTGGAGCGCTTTGGAGGCCAGCGGCACACCACCATGGGGCAGCCAGATACGCACAGTCTGGCCCTTATCACCCAGCGCCAGCCGCAGCTCATCTCCACCCAACGGCAGGTCATAACCCAATAGCAGGTTGGCCACCAGCGTCGGGATCGAGACACTGCTGAAATAATACTTTGACCATACCGAGGCAACAGCCAGATAGTCGGCATCGTCACCGAAGCTGTGGCCGTAGCGCGTCAGTTGCTCACTTAAGAAGTTTCGATCCAGCAACGCAGAAGCCGCCAGAGTTGGTTCATCGGGTTGACCAAACACGGGGGCCTTCATCTTATCCAGCGGCGGCTGACGGTAAAGCGTCAATAACGCCTCCGCAGGATCCACCGAAGTCCAAAGTCCGCTCGGTTTGGTCGCCACATTACTCATAGCCGCCGCAGCCCCCACATAAAGTAAGCGCCGCCAATCAGAGAGGCGACCAAGCCGGCCGGTATCTCGTAAGGAAAAATGATCTGACGGCCGACCCAGTCAGCCAGCACCATCAGCAGCATGCCGATCAATGCCGCCCCAAGCAGGTGCTGCCCTGCGCGGGAGAAGCCCACCAAGCGCGCCATATGGGGTGCCAGTAAGCCAATAAACGACAGCGGCCCCACCACCAGGGTGGCACAAGCAGTTAACAGCGCCACCAGTAGCAGCAGTGCCAAACGTGCGCGGTTGAGGGTTACCCCAAGCGCGCGCGCGGTCGGCGCGCCCAGGGGGAGAATATCCAGCCAGCGGGTAAAGGGCAGCGTGACCAGTGACAATACGGCGGCAACAACCCCAACCACCACCGCATTGGTAATATCCACGTAGTAGGTGGAACCCGCTAGCCAGGCGATAACCTGCTGACCGCGGGGGTCGCCGCCCGCCAGCATTACGCTGCGCACAGCGTCAAACAGCGCGCTGATCGCCACCCCAGTGAGCAACAAACGCTCGGGCAGAAAACCGCTTTTACGGTTGATACCCACCAACACCAACAACGTCGCGAAAGCGCCCAGGGTGCCTACCCCGATCAGCATCATGTTGGTCGGCGCGGGTAACAGAAAAATCCCCAAAATCAACGCAATAGCACAGCCACCGCTGATACCTAATACTTCAGGGCTGGCCATGGGGTTGGCCGACAGGCGCTGAAGAATCGTACCCGCCACCGCCAGCATCAATCCGCTGGCCGCCGCCGCCATCACGCGGGGCAGGCGCCACTGCATCACACTCCAATCGTTTGGCGGCAGCCAATACCAGCCATCAACGCCCTGGCCAAACAATAAGCCAAGCAGCGTGGCGCCTAGTAACGCGAGGATTAAACCGGTGGCCAAGCGCGAAGGTGCAGGATGGCGATGGGCAAAAACGCCCGCGCCTTGCGGCGGCCGATCGCCCTGCAGCTTCAAGCGAGGAATCAACCACATCAGAAGCGGCGCCCCCAGGGCACCGGTAATCGCCCCGGTAGGAATAAAGGCCGCCGCCATGCCTGAGAACTGCTGCAGCAATAGGTCCGTGGTGGCCAACAACACGGCCCCCAGCAGCGTCGACCAAAGCAGCCTAGGCGCTAGCCGGCGCGCTCCGGCCATGCGCACGATATTGGGCGCGGCCAAGCCGATAAAACCAATGATCCCCACCACGCTGACGATGCTGCCGGTAATAAACACCGCCAGCCCCATGCCCGCAAAACGCAAGTAAGCAAGCGATACGCCCAGGCTTTTGGCGCTCGCGTCGTCCAACTCAAGTACCGCCAGAGGGCGCAGCAGGAACCAAGCGGCCACACAGCTAATCGCCAGCCGTGGCCAGAGTATCGAGACCCCGTCCCAACCGTTTTGCGCCAGCGACCCCGCGCCCCAAATCAGCAGCCCTGAGAGCGCCTCGTGGTTAAACAGCAAAAGCGCCGTGGAAAGCGCTCCCAGGTACAAATTGACCACCAAGCCCGCCAGCACCACCACGATAGGCGCTAACCCGCGCCGCCAGGAGAGCAAGAAAACTAATCCTACCGCCAGCGCGCCCCCCAGCAAGGCGACCCATTCGCGTCCCACCACTAATAAGCCAGGGGCCATTAACGTGGCGGTCATCAGTGCCAGATTGGCGCCCGATGCCACCCCAAGCGTCGTCGGCGATGCCAACGGGTTACGCAGCACCTGCTGCATCAGCACCCCCGCAAGCCCCAGACCGCCCCCGGCTAGCAGCGCGATTGAGAGGCGCGGCCACCAGGCGTAATGCAGTAACAGCTCATCCACGTTCTCAAAAGAGGGGGCCACCAATGCCTGCAGGCCCAACGCAAAACCGCCCTGCCTCTGTAGGCCCAGCCAAAACAGCACTACCATGGGCAGGCTAAGCAATAGGCAGGCTTTTGCGGGCGACATGCCCCCCACTCGCTGAGCAACTTGCGCAGCACCTAGCATAGTGGGCACCCTTTTGTGGTGACCGGGGCGTTCACCCAGCGGGACGTGATAGGCAGCAGAATCATTGTCTTAGCCTTACTGTGTTCTGGAGGTTAATAGCTGAATTATAGATAGCGATTCTAAATGATAATAATTAGCACTACAATTGACTCCTGATATAAAGGAGACCCGCACCATGGCAGCCAAGCCGAGCTATCAGCTTTTTGACATCACCCTTGCGAGGCGTACCCAGGTCAGCGCCTCGCTCGTCAGGTTTACCTTTACCGGCCCAGACGTTGGCCACATGGCGACCTACGCCCCGGATCAGCGCGTCAAGCTGTTCTTCCCCGAAGGTGGTGGCAGCCTTGATCCACTGTTCGAGATCGCCAAGCTGGAAGAGCACGACTGGTACGGCGCCTATCGCGCTCTACCGGATGCCCAGCGGCCCTCTGCCCGCACTTACACCATCCGCGCCCTGCGCCCGGAAAAAGCCGAGGTGGATGTAGAGTTCGTGCTCCACGGCGACAATGGACCCGCCTCGCGCTGGGCAATGCGCGCCCGCCCTGGCGACCGCCTGGCCATGACGGCCCCCGACGCCAACGTGGAAGGGCCCAAGCTGGGTTACGAGTGGAAGCCACCCCTGGGTGTGCGCCGTATTCTGATCATCGCCGATGAAACCGCCCTACCCGCTGCGGCGGGCATTCTGGAAACCCTCGATGACCTGCCGCTCAAGCCCAGGGTCGAAGCGCTGTTCGAAGTACCCCGCAGTGACGACGTTCAGCCGCTGCCCCAAGCCGCCAAGCTGCACTGGCTAGCCCGCGATGCTGACCCCGCCTGCCAGCACGGCGAGCTGTTGATGAGAGCGCTGCACGACATTGATTTGCATAAGGAAATTCAAGCACTGGGCGGCACGCCTGCTAACGCTACTACCAACGACCAAAGCGACAATGAGGACGGCCCTCTCTGGGAACCCGCCACTCTGGATGACAGCGCGCCCTTCTACGCCTGGATCGCCGCTGAAACCAAAGTCGCCATGAAGCTGCGTCGCTATTTAATCAACGAGTGCGGGTTACCCAAGCAGTACGTCACTAGCATGGGCTACTGGCGCAGGGACAAGGCCAATGGGTAAAGGCGCAGCAAACAGCACAGCGCTCAACAGTGATCACCTAAGCAAGCCAGCTCAAACGTCTATTGGTTGGCGAGACAGCCCCCGCCACTATGGTCGCATAAGCCGTGCGCTGCACTGGCTGACCGCTGCGCTGGTCACGCTTCAGTTTACTGTGTTGCTGGCTTGGCGGGGAATGGGTGAAAACGCTATCACACTGTTGTTGGCGAGCATTGGGCCTCATGGCTCATTGGGCTTTATGCTCCTGATAGTGACTCTGGTGCGCCTTGGCTGGGCATGGGTCAACCGCAAGCAACGCCCGCCTCACCCGCCTGGGCTGGGTGGTCGCTTGGCGCGCCTTGTACATATCACCTTTTATGCGCTGCTGCTGATGCCCCAAGTGGCTGGGCATCAGCAGTCCAGGCTCGGCGGCGCTGGAGATCGCCTACCTCAGTCTGGGCCGTTCTTGTTGCCTTTTGGTCCCAGGGCGCCAAGCTCGAGTTCTGGGATATCGCCGCGGGCATTTGATTGCCCGAGGAGCAGGCTGCACCGTAACCAATCTCAATGGCGAGCCGAACCCTGAAGAATGGAATAGCGTGATAGCGACACACCCGGATCACCATCATCAGTTGCTGGCATGTTTACGAGCCTGCTGATAACCGCTTACATGCGTTTCTAGCTGCCCTATCTCCTCAGCCTCTCGACCTGGCCGCCATGCCGGGCAAGACCTAGCCGTGATCGTTCTTTTCATTTTTTGTTTAAAAATGAGAACTATTAGCACTAGAATGGAACCATTGTCATTTAACCAATCGCCAGGAGTCATTCATGTTCGAGGTCAAAGGCGCCACCTTTGAAATCAATGGCAAGCCGCTGCTTCAGCCTATTGAGCATAACTTCCATGAAGGCAAGGTATACGGCCTGATTGGCCACAATGGCTCGGGCAAGTCGACCTTGATAAAACTCATGGCCCAGCAGCAGCCCACCAGCCAGGGAGAAATCTACTTTGACCAGCGCCCGTTGAGCGACTGGGGCAACCGCGAGTTCGCTCGCCAAGTCGCCTACCTGCCTCAACATCTACCCAGCGCCGAGAGCCTGACCGGGCGTGAACTGGTGTCCTTTGGGCGCTACCCCTGGCATGGCCTGCTCGGGCGCCACACCCAGAAAGACAAAGACGCCATTGACCGCGCCATCGCCCTGACCCATACCGAAGACTTCGCCGACCGTCTGGTCGATACGCTTTCCGGCGGCGAGCGCCAGCGAGTCTGGCTGGCCATGTTGCTCGCCCAGGGCAGCCGTTTTCTGCTCCTCGATGAGCCACTTGCAGCGCTGGATATCGCCCACCAAATCGAAGTCTTGGCGTTGATTCGCAAGCTGTGCGATGAGCTAAACCTCGGGGTGATTATCGTGCTGCACGATATCAACATGGCCTCGCGCTACTGCGATGAGCTGATGGCGCTGCACAGTGGCCGCCTGCTGGCCTGCGGTTCCCCCAATGACATGATGTGCGACAGCACCTTGGAAGCGATTTACGGGCTCCCCATGCAGGTGATGAAGCACCCGAACGGGGAGCACAATATCGCCGTGGCGCAGTAAATTAAAACATTCTTGTATGACTCAGGTTGTGTCTGTGCACCGCTGAATTTCATCCGCCATCTGGTTGAGCAGCGCGTCGTAAAGCTTGGGGCCAGGCGTTAGGTCAACGCCCAGGGGGTCCATAACGCCGATATAGGTATCGGTATCGCCAAAGACCGAATCGACAATTTGCGGATTAAACTGCGGCTCGCTGAAGACGCACTGAATGCCCTCTTCGTTGACCAGTGCTTGAATGGCCTCGATGCGGGCAGGGCTGGGTGAGGAGGCATCGCCGATGGAAATCGCGCCCGCTGCCGACAGATTAAAAGCCTTCTCAAAGTACTGGTAGGCGTCGTGGAACACGATAAAGCGCGTGTTTTCACTGTTGCCTAGACGCTCATTTATTGACTGCTCAAGCGCTTCGAGTTCTTGTTGACTCCTTGCCGCGTTGTCACGGTAATAGTCCGCGTTTTCAGGGTCCAGCTCGCCAAGCTGCCGGGCAATGGCGTCGAGCCAACGCCGCGCGTTGTCGGGGTCCATCCAGCCATGCGGGTCTTGCCCCTCGTGATGATGGTCATGACCATGGTCGTGATCGTGGTCATGGTCATGGTCGTGGTCGTGGTCGTGGTCGTGGTCGTGGTCGTGGTCGTGGTCGTCAACCACATCAAACGTTGCCCCTTCGCGATAGGCAAAGGTGTTGATGTCGGATACGCGCATCAGCTCCAGGTGCTCGGCATCGTCTGCCAAATTGGTAATAGGGCCTGACAGCCAAGGCGTCAGGTCAGTGCTTACCCACACCACCAGGTCAGCATTATCCAGCGTTTCTGCTTCCGAGGGGCGCAGTGAATAACCGTGGGGCGATGCACCGGGCTGAATAAACAGCTCGGGCGATCCACGATCCCCCATGACCTTGGCGACCAACGAATGCACCGGGGGGATATCCACCGCCACACGGGGAACATCGGCCACGGCCGTCAAGGGAAGGCACACCAATAGCGGCAAGGCGTAATGTGCAAAGCGATGCGTCATTGCTCTCTCCTAATGGTCAACAGCAGGTAAATAATCGTCTTCTGGCCAGGCACTTAGGTCACGCTGACCCCTAGGCGCCTCTCGCAAAATATGTTATAACATAACAATTAATACGTAAGCCAGAGTTAGCCTGCCAATGCCTCAACCGATTACCGCTAGCGATCCCCTTTTACGTGCATGCCAGCTCAACGTGCGCATCGGGAAAAGACCTATACTTGAAGACATTCACCTGGCGCTGCACCGAGACGAGATCGTCAGCCTGATTGGCCCCAACGGCTCGGGGAAATCCACGCTGGTCAAAACCTTGGTGGGCGCCATCAAGCCAACATCGGGTCGTGTGGAGATCGGCGCGAAGCTACGTATCGGTTACGTGCCCCAGCGGCTGCATCTGGACCCAACGCTACCCATCACCGTCTCGCGCTTCATGAACCTGCCCCGCCGCCATCGCCGTGACGATGTGCATCAAGCGTTATCGAACGCGGGCGTCGAGGCGTTACACAATGCGGCGATGAGCC
The DNA here is from genome assembly GCF_900086985.1 of Halomonas sp. HL-93. Classification (NCBI taxonomy): domain Bacteria; kingdom Pseudomonadati; phylum Pseudomonadota; class Gammaproteobacteria; order Oceanospirillales; family Halomonadaceae; genus Halomonas; species Halomonas sp. HL-93. Next base: position 1,076,043 of record NZ_LT593974.1, on the reverse strand, counting down.
AGCTTTCCGGCGGGCAGTTGCAACGGGTGCTGCTGGCCCGCGCCCTCATCAACAGGCCCGACATCCTGATTCTCGACGAAGCCACGCAGGGGCTCGACCACCGAGGCATCGCCGATTTCTATCAAAAGATAGAAGAGGTACGCCAGTCCTATCGCTGCGGGATATTGATGGTTAGCCATGACCTGCATGTGGTGATGCGTACCGCCGATCATGTGCTGTGCTTGAACGGCCGCATTTGCTGCGAGGGCAAACCCGAGCGGGTTGCCTCCTCCCCAGACTATCAGGCGTTATTCGGTGAGCAGACAGCGCAAATGTTAGCCCTGTATCGCCACCATCATGAGGAGGCCGTCCATGCTGGATGATTTCATGTGGCGCGCGACCTTGGCGGGCCTTTTCATCGCGCTTGCCGTCGCGCCCCTCGGCTGCTTTGTGGTCTGGCGGCGCATGGCGTACTTCGGCGATGCAACGGCTCACGCCGCCATTCTTGGCGTTGCGCTGGCGTTGGTGTTTAACATTTCCATGTTTGCCGGGGTATTAATGGTCGCCCTCACCATGGCGAGCTGCGTCACCTTGCTGAGCGGGCGCGGCTACGCCATGGATACCCTGCTGGGGGTCATGGCCCACTCGGCTTTGGCAATTGGATTGGTTGCCGTTTCGTTTATCTCAGGTGTGCGTATCGACCTCAGCGCCTACTTGTTCGGCGATATTCTGGCCGTTGGCAAAAATGATTTGTGGGTCATCGGTGGCGGCACCTTACTGGTGCTGACGTTACTCGGCTGGCGCTGGTCGGCGCTGCTGACCGCCACGCTCAGCGATGAGCTCGCCCATGCCAGCGGCATTCAGCCCCGCCGGGAGCAACTGGTGCTCACGCTTTCCCTCGCGGTGGTGGTTGCGGTAGCCCTCAAGGTCGTCGGGGTATTGCTGATTGCCGCGTTGTTGATCATTCCCGCCGCAACGGCACGGCCCTTCTGCCGAACCCCTGAAATGATGGCGCTGGTGGCGGCGGGCATTGCGGCTGTGGCGGTCACCTCGGGGCTTAAAGCGGCTTACTTCTTTGACACCCCGACCGGCCCGACCATTGTCACCCTGGCCGCTGGATTTTTCCTGCTCTCGACGATGACTATGCAAGGAGTTCGTTATTTGTCACATCGCTGATCAGGTCAGATGGTTATCCCAGCGGAGTGCCAGACTGGCAAGCAGTTCAGGCGCTGCCAAGTCAGGCGTTACCCGGTAGAGCCCGCCCTGGCCGGAGGAGACCAGAAAGCCGCCGTTGCCGTCGCAGCGGGCGCCGGCGGCGTCGGGCAGCGCCAGGTTGGCAACAAGCTTGCCTTTGGCGGCATCCAGCAGCAGTACTTGGTTACCGCGAGGGGCAGTCACTAGAACGTTATCAGATACACGGCTAAACGCCACGCTGGCTATGTAGTGATTCAGGCTGGCAGTCACTTCGTCGGGCAGCGGCAGCTCTGAGAAGCGCCCAGCGGCATCCAGACGGCAGATCAGCGGATGGGTCTCCCACTCAGGGCCTTCGAACTGATAACCCGCAATCACCGTGCCGTCCGCGGACACGTCCAGATGACGGCAGCTTAACTGGTGATGCGAGGGCCCGTGGCGGGCCAGAATTTCGCCGCTATGGCGATCCATCAGCAGCAGCGCCGGGGCCATGGTGTCCAGATTGAGTTTTACGCGGCCGTAGTCAGGGTGGGTCTGAATGCCGCCCAAACCAATCACCAGAGTGTCACCATCCGGCATCAGCCGCAGCTCGTGAGGGCCAATGCCCTCCAGTGACATATCGCGAACATGGGCGTAGTCATTGGCCGCATCGTAAACCCGCACCAGACCGGCGCTGTCCTCCAGGCGATTGGCGGTGACATATAGGTAGCGCCCGCTCAGATCGAACACCCCGTGGCCGTAGAAATGGTAGCCCTCTCCCGCGGCAATGGTGTGGGCTAATTGACGGCTGTCGCCATCGATCACGTGCATCCGCGTGCCGGGGCGGCGGGCGAACAGCACCGCCTGGCGAGAATCCGGCCGTAAGCAGCCGCCGTGGCAGCGTTCGGGCACTTCGATCATAAAACGGGCCTGGCCATCCAGCGCCACCCCGGCAATAAAATGCCCGCCATTGGCGTCATCCACCGCGCTAAACAGCCAATCCACTTCCTCACGAGCGGGCAGCGCCCAGCTCAGCGGGGTCAGCGCCATGGCGACACTGCCCAGCCCTGCCTTGAGTACCTGGCGTCGCTGCATGGTTCAATCCCCGTCGCTGGAATTGAAACCGCGCAACAACCCCAGTTCACCAGCGATCTCGTTACCCAGCAGGTGGCGTAGCTGGCTGATGTCGAGGTAGAGCGACTGCAGGCCGCGAAATGCCTCATCGTCTTCAAGAGAGGGCACCAAGCCCGGCGGCAACTCGCGGGCCTGGGCGAGCGTCTTGTCGAGCTGATCGCGGAACGCCTCGGCGAGGGGCAGCGCATCGGCCTCGCGCAGCAGCGCGGTGAGGCCCGGCAGGAAGCCGGTACGCAGACCCTCCAGGCTACTCGCTACCAAACGAACCGATTGTTCACTGCGCCACGCTTCGGCCAGATAGCCATTAGCAGAAGCGCCTTTGAGGCCCATGGGCTCACCGAGGCGTTTGTCTTCGAGCTGCTCAAGGGTCTGGATGGCGCTGGCCAGGGTAGTTTCGGTGTAGTCAGAAGTTTCAATATAGTGCTCACCAAAGGCCTGCCAGTCGCGATGCAGCGCGTTTGTGGCATCCGCGATATGCGTCGTGATGGCCTGCATCAAGTCGCAGGCGGCAGGATCGCTAAGGGCCTGCTCGCCCATGGCGTCGTCATAGAGCAAGTACTCAAGGGCGGGGAAGCCCTGGATCGCCACGCTGTCAGCGGCGATATCCTGGGCATTCGGCGCGTCGGCTGCTTGCAGCCATCCGCCCACTTTGCGGCCCACCAGGTTTTTACGATCCGGCCAGAACTGCAGCTGCCAGCCCCGGCTGTTCTGCTCCACCGGGCCAAACTGGATAAAGCGCACTGCCTGCCAGGCCTGATAGGCACTCAGCCAGTCGTTTTCCAGCCGCTGCCTGTGCGACTCATCGGGGGCTTGGCAAAAGCGCGTGGCGCTAGCCTCCAGGCGCTCGGAGGCGGCACTCAGCTCGGCGTACTGCAGCTCCACCGCGCCGTGCCACATATCCCGCGGCGTGGGAGCGTCCGAAGCAAAAGAGAACGGCGCGGCCAATAGCGTACAGGCCAGCACCCCCAACCGTCGAAACGCAGCCATCATCTAAACTCCTTGGCAATCAAACCTTTCAACCATTCAACGACCCTTACAGGGATTCAAGAAAACGAATGAGCTCAGCACGCTGATCCTCGGGCAAGTCACGATAGCTTTGTGCGGCCGCTTCCGCCTCGCCGCCGTGCCAGAGAATCGCCTCTTCCAGCGTGCGAGCACGGCCGTCGTGAAGGAACCCCGCCCGGGGATTAACCGTTTGCGCCAGGCCGATACCCCACAGCGGCGGGGTGCGCCATTCGCGGCCGTCGGCCTGGAACTCACTGCGATGATCCGCCAGAGCGTCGCCCATATCATGCAGCAACAGGTCGCTATAAGGCCATATGATCTGATCCGCCAGCGCCGGGCGTTCAGCATCCGCGGCGGTGCGATGGCGCGGCGTATGGCAGCTGGCGCAGCCCAGGGCATTGAACCGTTCGGCTCCCTGCTGAACCGCGGGGTCATCCAGGTTGCGGCGCATCGGCACCGCCAGGCTGGAGGCATAGAAGGTCACGAAGTCGGCCACGTCGTCGCTCACCTCCGGTGTACCGCCATCAGGAAAGTCATCGCAGCCCTGGCTCGCCATGCAGTCGGTTTGCGGCACCAGGCTGGACGTCAGCCCCATATCGCCAGCAAAGGCGTGCATGCCCTGCTGTTCGATGCTGGGCTCGCCGGCTTTCCAGCCGAAGCGCCCCATAACGGTGCTGCCCGTACGCAGATCCCAGACCTGATTGGCACGCCCGGAAATACCGTCGCCATCGGCGTCGTCAGGGTCGGCGGCGGCCAGCAGATCGGCTTCGGGAATCGCCGCCAGCAGCCCCAGACCAATCATCGGCGGCGCCAGCCGGGGCGAGGTCTGCAGATCCTCGGGCAGCTCGCCGTAGGCGGGCTCGGCAATCGAGTAGAGCGGCTCCTTGAGCGTCACGCTGGTGCCATCGGCAAACGTCACCTCCCGTGGACGATACGCGATCACCAGCTTACCCTCAGGATCGGCACCGCTAATCGCCGCGGTTTGTAGCTGCAGGCCGTAGTTGGGCACGGGGAGCGCGCCGCGCTGTTCCAGAACCTCGGGCTCTGCTTGCTGAGCAGGCAGCGAAAGGCGCAGAAAAAGCGCAATGGGACTCTCGTCCCCTGCCGGTGGATGCCCCCGACCATCTTTTATATGGCAGCCCTGGCAGCTATTGGTATTGAGCAGCGGCCCCAGGCCATCGCGCGCCTCAGTGCTGGCAGGGGCCGCCACCCAGGGGTTACGGAAGAAGCTGTTGCCGACGCTGAAATCCAGCCGCTTGGTCATCGACATATTACCCAGCGGCAGCGAATAAGCGTTGTGGTCGAACTGCTCCACCGACCCATCGCCACCGCTCATGGGCGTGGTCTGAATGGGATAATCCTGGGCAGGTGATTCGGCTGCCTGCGCAGGCATTGCCATCAGCACCAGCAGAAGACCGGTTAGCAAACACCGGCTTGGCGAGACACGGAATAAGCGGTACATGGTGATACCTTGAGACGGATGGCATGAGACACGAAGCACGAAAGCCGCACGGTGACGAGGCAACCGGCGGCTCGTGGGCATCAATAGGTTGCGTTAAAATTGATGGCCTGCGTCATCCGGCTGCAGCGACGTCACACCCAGCTCGCCCGCTGCCTGTTCGATGGAACCGGTTTGCGCTACCAGGGTGAGAATCGCGTCGTTGATCAGCTCGCTGCCCGCTTCATTGCCCGGCGCGATCATCATGTCAAACGCCATCGGTGAGCTTTCCGCCTCGGCCGCCTGCTTGATCGCATCGAGGCGCGCCATCGTGGCGTCGAGCTGCTGAGCAAGGGGATCGGCAAGCTCGCTATCGTCCTGAGCCAATAGGTCTTGCAGCGAAGGCCCCTCGACCACGCTGCCGTCAAGGCGCTGGTAGGTGCCGGTGAAGATATTCTGAATACCCTGACCGTTGTAGTAGTGGGAATTGTGAGTGTTGTCGCTGAAGCAGTCGTGCTCATCCTCGAACGAATTGGCTTCCAGCGCCACCTTCAAGCGCTCGCCTGCCAGCTCGCCCAGCGACAGCGAGCCCATGCCGAACAGCATGCGACGCAAGCCTTCCTGGTCACTCTCCGCCAGCAGCTCCTGGCGGTAGTTATCCTCAGCATCCGGCGCCCACTGGGCCACCATCCACTTAAGGTCGTCGACTAACAGATCGGATACCGCGTCCAGGTAAGTGCGACGACGGTCGCAGTGGCCATGGGTGCAGTCGTCGCCGGTCTGAAAATCACTTGCCGGTCGCTCGCCGCTGCCCGCCTCGAATCCGTTTAGATCCTGCCCCCAGAGCAGAAACTCGATGGCATGATAACCGCTGGCGACGTTAGCTTCCGAGCCGCCGATTTCATTCAGGTCGGCGAGGAGTTCTGGAGTGATCTCGCTGACGTCCAGGCTCTCGCCCCCAACTGTGATTTGCTCATTGGCGATGATATTGGCGGTAGCGCCTTCGTTACCCAGCTCATGCTGGTAGTCATCACCTTCCACATAATCGATCATGCCCTCATCCAGGGGCCAGGCGTTTAGCTGGCCTTCCCAGTCGTCGACCACGGCATTGCCAAAGCGGAATACTTCGCTCTGCTGATAAGGCACCCGCGCCTGCCGCCAGGCCTGCCTGGCGGCTTGCAGCGTGTCGGCGCTTGGGTTGGCAAGCAATTCGTCGATACGCTCGTTCAACACCTCGGCGGCGTTGAGCGCATCGGCGTAATTGGCATGGGCCAGGTCGGCGTAGTGGTGCACGACAGCATCGGCGTTGACCGAGTCGCTGGCATTCACGGCGAAAGGCATCAGGGCGCTAAGCGCAATGATGCCGACAAGGGGGCGACGAAGCATAATGGCGGGCATGGCAGTGTCCTTTAGGCGATAACGTGACGGAAGGTCCGCAAAAGGTACTTATGCAAAGAGGTCTGCCGTACCTTCAACTGAAATGTAATCCATTAACTTTTGACATTCAATCTTATTTGATACCTGATCACGGCCGCTTATTTGTTTAATCTTGCCTTTTTGCTTAACGTCACGGCTTCATGCCTTGGGAACACCGTCATGCTGGATTATAAATTACTCAAAGCGCTGGCAACCGTGGTGGAATGCGGGGGGTTCGAACGCGCTGGCGACGTGCTGGGACTGTCGCAGTCGGCCGTTTCGCAACGGGTCAAAGCCCTCGAAGTCCGTCTGGGGCAGCCCGTGCTGATCCGCCATCCTCATTTGGCGCCCACGCCGGCGGGGCAGCGGCTGTTGACGCACTACCAGCAGGTTCAACTCCTTGAACGCGACCTGCGCGGCTCGCTTCCCACCCTGGACGACTCGGCACCCCGCCTGCGGATTGCGATCAATGCCGATAGCGTCGTGACCTGGTGGGCCGATGCCATCGCCGATATCTGCCAGGCCGAAGGGCTGTTGCTTGACCTGGTGATCGAAGACCAGGACGTCGGTCTCAAGCGCCTGCGCGATGGCGATGTCGCAGCATGCCTGTGCGCGACGCCTCATCCCATCGCCGGCGCGCGCTGCCTGGCATTGGGCGACATGCATTACCACCCGCTTGCTTCGCCCGACTACGTGGCGCGCCACTTTCCCCATGGCCCCAGCGCAGACGCTTTCCTTCAAGCACCCGCCATTGTCTATGGCCCACACGACCAGCTGCAGCACCAGTTTCTTGCTCAATGCGGCTACCACGGTCGCTTTCCCTACCATCTATGCCCTTCGTCGGAGGGGTTTATTCGTCTGGCAACAGCGGGCATTGGCTACGGCATGATGCCGCAGCTACAAACCCATGCGCTGATGGATAGCGGCCAACTGGTCAGCATTGCGCCTGGGCAAACCCTGAGCGTCCCGCTTTATTGGCATTATTGGCGGCATAGCGGCACCTTGGTGCAGCGGCTCACCGACCGGCTTTCGAGTGTCGCCTTGAGCTAGATCATCCATTTTTCCCCATGCCGTCGCAAAACCCTTCTACAATTGCGTTAGCCTTGGAGGATGGGTATCCCAACAGCGAAAGGCTGAATTATCGTTGACGCAAGCCATGTCATTAAAACGTCGCTGATGCCAAAGTATCTTAAGCTTCCTTTGTTTTTAAGCCATTGTATGAACAGCATCGTGATGACGCCATACACAGAGGTTTGGCGATAATAAAGAAATACCCCGGCATCAGTAGCAGCTTAAAGGGACATCAGCACGGGGTCAGAAGAACATAACCAAAGCGACCCCTTATGCATACACGGGTTTTACCTTTAAAGGTTTGTGTGGGCTTATTTGTGCTGTTCGTCGGTTGGGTCGCCTGCTGGCAGCCTGCTTTCGCCTCGCTTTCCACCTCTCACGATCAGTCTCGCTATTCATTAACCAGCCACACCCAGCTCTGGCACAGCGATGAGTCGCTTACGCTTAACGAGTTGCTTGAGCGCGACCCTCCGTTTACTAGAGCTACTCACAAAAGTGACTTAAATTTTGGTTACACGCCCAACGACATATGGCTGCGTACCCAGATCGAGAACCCAACGGCGCATTCCCAACATTGGATTGTTGAGTTTGAATACCCCTTTTTGGATCGTGTCACACTGAATGTTCTGCGCGAGCATTTTAGCGAAAGCATGATAAGCGGCAGCGCTGTGCCCAGAGAGCAACGTGCACTTGCCCATCGCCAACCGGTGTTTCCATTAAACTTGGCGCCTGGTGAAACCGTCACGCTGTATGCACTGGTGAACGCGGCGGGTAGCAAAATGCTGAACTACAACCTGCTATCCGAGCAGACGTTCTTCCAACAAAACGACCGGCATAATTTTTGGTTGGCCACCTATTTCGGCATGTTGCTGGCTCTTGGCCTCTACAATTTGCTGTTATTTTTCGGCCTAAAAGAGCGCGTATTTCTGTATTACTCACTGTTTGCGTTGGGCTTTACCGTCGCTATTCTCACCTTTAACGGTATTGGCACGCTGATGTTCTGGAGCGCACTTAGCGAAAACACATCTCGGCTGGTTGCTATTGGGTTTACGTTTGCGTCCACCATGGGCACGCTGTTTGCTCAGAGCTTTCTTAACACTAAAGGCTTCACTCCCCGCTGGCACCGCGCGCTGAATTATTTTCGCGGCTACTGCTCGCTCGCGCTCTTAGCAACCCTGGTGCTGCCTATTCAGCCTGCCCTGCGCCTGATGGACGTCACCGGTTTTATGGCCGCTCTACTGATGCTGATCTGCGGGATTTACTGTATATCGCAACGTGTGCCCAGCGCGCGGATATTTGTCCTGGCCTGGTCACTGTTTTTAGTCGGGGCCTGCGTGTTCGCGCTGCGCAACCTAGGTATTTTGCCCGCAAATTTTATTACCTTGCACGGCATTCAAATTGGTTCCGCCATAGAAATGTTGCTGTTGTCATTTGCTCTCGCTGCTCGCTTTAATAAGCTAAAACGGCAAAAAGAACGTGCCCAGGCGGATATGCTGATGACGCTCAAACGCCAGGAAGCCGTGCTGGAACAGAAAGTCGCCGACCGTACGAAAGCGCTTGAGCTTCTTGCCACGCGAGACGTGTTAACCGGACTGCTGAATCGAAAAGGCTTGGCCGACTGTGCCGCAAAAGCGCTCAAACGCAGCGAGCACACGGGGCAACCGGTGGCACTGTTTATGCTTGACCTGGATCTTTTCAAGCCGATTAATGACCAGTATGGGCATGAAGCGGGGGATTTTGTGCTGCAGCAAGTGGCCAGGCGTATTGAGCATTTGGCACGTGCCCACGACCATTGTGCCCGCTTTGGTGGCGATGAATTCATTATACTGCTCGAAGGCATCGCCGATCATAATACGCTCAATGAGATACGCCATCGCTTAAATTCGGCAATTCGCGCGCCCATTAAACTACCCTGTGGCGAGCTGGTCAGTGTCGGCGTGAGTATTGGCATGAGTGTTTGCCAGGGCGACAATAAAAGTTTAGAGAGCCTGCTGCGGGAAGCCGACGGCCAAATGTACGACGTTAAAGCCCGCCGAACCGACAGCGGCATTCGCTATGGTTCGGCTCAGTCTTAATCAAATAGACTCATGCGCGTCATCACGCTATCGCGCTTGATGCGCCAGTGATAAAGCGCCCCCAGCACATGCAGCGTGGTCAATACGATAATCGCCCAGCCAAGCCAGCCATGCCAGACGAAGAGTTGCTCCGACAGCGCCGGATGTTCGCCAATGAGGCCAGGCAAATGCCACTGGAAGAACTCCACGGGGAAGCCACCGCTGGCCGTTGCCGCCCAGCCCAACAGCGGCATCACCACCAGCGCCGCATACAGCAAATGATGCACGCTGGTGCTAACGATGCGCTCGAAACCATTCAGGGGCGGATCGTGGTCGGGTACCACGAACGCAATCCGAGTGATAATACGCAGCGTCATCAGCAGCAATATCGTCACTCCTAGGGTTTTGTGGCTGGTATACAGCACATTGGTGAGCCCCGTCCCGATCAGCGAGACTGTTCGCTCAAAGCCCAGAAAGCCCAGCGTCAACCCGCTTGCCAGCGAGAGCAGCGCCGCACCTGCCACCAGCCAGTGGAGCACCCGGTGCGGGTAAATATAGTGGTCCAACTCATGCATGCTTTGCTCCTCTGCACCCGCTCAAAAAATCATATATGTGGGCTTAGTTTAGCCAGTTCTAAGCGGCTTCGCTGATAAAGCCGCCCTCTATCGTCAACGCTTACCGTTTATGGCACCCAAGCATCTATTGGGGCTGCCAACTGTTCGCGTATCAGTTCGCCCAGCCGCCGAGCGGGTTCCGATGGGCGATGCGGTGCACGATGTAACGCCAACTCAATCATCGGTAAGGACGGCAACCCGCTGGCCTCGTCGAGTGGCCTTAACAGCGGCGTCAGCATGCTCCGTGTGACCACCACGACGGCCAACCCTGCTGTGACAATAGGCGCCAACCCCGCCATGGATTGGCTGGTGTAGGCGACGCGCCAATCTCGCCCGGCATTTTTCAACGCCTCCTCGGCTATCTCACGAAACACATCCGCGCCGGGTGAGTAGAGCGCTAATGGCAACGGGTCGGTTAGCGATGGCTGCTGGTTGACACCCACCGCCCATATCAAAGGCTCTCGTCGAATGACCTCGCCTCCGGGCGAATTGCGCTGCCGGGTCACCAGCGCCAAGTCCAGCTCGGCACGTTTTACCCGCTCGACCAAGTCCCCGCTGGTACCACATCGAACCTGCAACCCCACCCCAGGATATAGCTGGTGAAAGTAGGCAAACACCGATGGCAGCAGCGATGCGTAATCTTCGGGAATACCCAGCGTCAGCTCACCCCCCACCTGACGCGCCTGCATGTCGCTCCAGGCTTCGTCATTGAGAATCAACAACCGGCGCGCGTGGTTGAGCAACCGCTCTCCGTCCGGTGTAAAGCGTAGCCGACGCCCCTCACGCTCGTGCAGCGTTAGCGCTAACTGGGTTTCTAAACGCTGTAACTGCATGCTCACGGTTGACTGAGTGTAGGCCAAGCGCTTAGCAGCAGCCGTCACGCTACCGGTATCGGCAATCGCCACGAGCGTGCGTAGCAACGTCAGATCCAGCGTAGGCGCTCGCATACATCATGATCCTTGATTAAAACGATCAAAAAAGATCGATATTGTGATGTGTTTTGGATGAGTATGCTGTGCAGGTCACTTCAAGGCAAGTCAGGAGATCGTTTATGCATCCCGTAAATCCACTCGTTGTGTTTCCACGTAGCTATAGTGTTGGCGCGGCGTTGGTAGCCGTGATGCTTTGGAGCGTCGCCCCCCTTCTGGCGGATTACGCCCGCGCAACGCCGCCGTTACAGCTCACGGCGCTGACACTATTAGCGGGCGCGTTAGCCACGCTTCCATTGAGTCGGCGGGTGAATGTCGCGACCTGCGGCCGCGTTTGGCAACTAAGTATCTGGCTGGGTATTCCGTTATTGATCATCGGTGCGGTCAGCACCTATTTTATCGGCATGCGGCTGGCTCCCGCTGCTGAAGCGGCATTGATCACCTATACCTGGCCGGTGCTGTTTGTTCTGCTCAGCCAGTGGAGCCGGTTTGGTCGTTTGCGGATTGGCGGATTGGTGGGCGCATTGATCGCGTTTTCCGGTGCCGCCCTGCTGTTGATACCTCAGGCGTCTGGTGGCGGCGGAGATACCGCGCTAACCGGTTATGCACTCGCCCTCTTGGCGGCATGCTGCTGGGCGCTTTATTCATGGCTTAGCCAGGTGGCTCCGGTACCGCTGACGCCCTTGCTGCCACGCTTGTTGCTGATTGCTTGTGTCATCGCCGTAGCCGCGAGTGCGTTACTGGAAGGCCACATTGCATTGCCCAGCAGCGAAGCAGTGTTGACCGGCATGGCATTAGGTCTGGGGCCTTACGGGATCGCGATGGTCGCGTGGGATAAAGCGCTGCGCTGGGGACATACCAGCTTGGTCGGCAGCCTCGCTTACGGCGTGCCCATTTTAGCAGCGCTGCTGTTGGTAGTGGCCGGAATGAGCACGCTGGATTGGCGGCTACCCGTCGCGGGCGCACTGGTTGTCGTCGGTTGCCTAAAAGCCAGCCGTTAGTCTCACGACACCAGGACGTATTTGATCAAAGCCGCCGAACAGAGGCGGCTTTTTCAATCATTACAGCTCTGGCTCACCTTCACTTGGCTCGGTGCGGGCGGTGAGTTCAAACAGACCACTCGCGGTATTGCTAAAGCCCCTCGCTGTCACCGTGTAGGTGCCAGGCAATAGTTGCTCAGCAATTCGCGCATCCGTACCACCTGCGCTGTCATCATCGCTTAATGAAACGCCGTTACCGTTGACATCGAGGTAGGTATCAAAATCGGTGGAGCGCATTTCCAGGGTGACATTAGACGTTTCTTCGAGGGTGAGCTCGTAGGTTAACTCTTCACCGCTATACCATCCATTGAGTGGCTCATCGGGCGTCAGCACGCCCGCGTTACGCAGTTCAATATCACTAGAAAGCTCGCGGGGTGTCAGCGCTAGGGTAAATACACCTTCGCCTTCACCGTAAGCAGAACGTGCGGTTAATTGATACTCGCCTGGGGCGAGAAAATCAGCAATCCGTGCATCCAGGTTGCCCGCGCTATCGTCATCCTCGCGATAGTAGCCATCTGGGCCCTCCAACACCAGGTAGGCGTCGAACTCGTCGGAGCGCATATCAATGTCGTACATGCCCGCCTCTTCAACCGTGAACGTATACTCGCGTTCATCGCTTTGCAGCCAGCTATCCAGAGGCGAATCCAGTGTCAAGGTGTGCGTATCGCTGAGTTCAATACGACGGCTTTCCAGGGCGAAGGGGCCATAGCTTTGGGCGTCTGCCCCACTAACCACCAACATATAATCACCGCTTTGATCAATGCGCTGGCGCAACGTCTCGCTGGCACTTAGCAGTTGCAGTTGGTCATCATAAAGTGCCACCACGCCCTGAAGTGCGCCATCCAGCGAGACCTCAACTAGATCGTCTTCATCGAGAGTGATCATATAGCGCTCAAAGCGGCTGCCATCATTGCCGTTAAGCTCGCTTTCAGAGGTCACTTCGCCTCTTAAGCGCTCCCCCAAAGTAGCGCGCTCAAGGCCTTCCAGTGCGGTCGGTTCAGCACCCTCATCGCTGCTTTCTGATGTGGGTGCCGACTCAGGCGAGTCGCCGGGCGTAATAGCCTGAGCGGCCAGAAAGCCAATTGCACCGCCGCCGAGGGCAATTAACAGATAACTAATGGGAGAAGATTTAGCCATGAGCGCATCCTTGATCCAGTGGCAAAACAATCATTGGGTTGAACTCGATAGTATAAGCGCATCCTGGCCTCGAATGGGGCTTTGTCTAATCTGACTTTGTGTTTTTTATCCACAACCATGTTGTTAGCAATACGGATAAGCCGCTGAATTAAAAGGCGCTGCATCTCCTGGTCAATTTAGGCAAACGTGAAGCTAACGGCACCGATCGTCTGAAAGCTTGCCCAATATGGCAGACGACGTTACTATCACATAGCCAATTTGGCACCTCATCGATGAATGCGGCACCCGCGACACGACACACTGAGGTACTCCTATGGGAGCTATCAAACGAACATCAATGGCTTTTTGTTTCGCCATAGCCATATTCACCACGGCAGTGAATAGCGCTCTGGCCCACGACTCAGCGGCAGATACGCAAGAAGGCGTTGCATCTTTCTACAGTGACCGTTTTCAAGGAGCGACGACTGCTAGCGGCGACGCTTTTGACCAGCAGTCGCTTACCGCCGCACACCCCAGCCTACCTTTCGGTAGCAAGGTCCTTGTAAAGCGTCCCGATACAGGCCAAGAAGTCGAAGTGCTGATCAACGACCGCGGCCCTTATGTTCAAGGACGTATCATTGATCTGTCCAAAAGTGCGGCGCGTGAGCTTGGCATGCTGAGCCGTGGGGTTGCCCCTGTCATGGTGACGCGGCTTGATTAAGCACGCATGCTTGCTTACCCGCTATTAGTTTTACCGGTTTTTTTCAAGCTACTTTTTTACAGACAACGGGCGCTCAGCGCCCGTTGTGCTTTTCTAATTCCTTTGTCACGGTTTGCGACGAACTATCAAGCACGCTAACGGTCTTTATTGAGCACGGAACGTTATTCTCAATGCAGTCGCAGGAGGCCACATGCAATCTCGCTTTTTCACTTTGAGCCGTTACCCGGAAGGACGCCCCGAACGCGAGCTTTTTCAGTTGGAAACCCAAACGCTGCCTGAGCTGACCCCGGGAGAGGTCCGCATACGCAACCGCTGGCTCTCGGTCGACCCTTATATGCGTGGCCGGATGACAGGCTTACATACCTACGTGGCACCGTTTGAATTGGGTAAACCCATGGAAGGCGGCGCGGTTGGTGAAGTGATTGCCTCCCGCGATGAACGCCTAAAAGAAGGCGTTTTGGTTGGCCATATGGGCGGCTGGCGTGATATTGCCCAGATTTCCTCTGAGAGCGTTCAAGCACTGCCCGACTTTGGGGTTGCCGAACAGGCCTATCTCGGTGTGCTGGGAATGCCGGGTATGACCGCCTGGACGGGGCTTAATCGCATTGCTCAATGCCAGCCTGGCGATAACGTTTTAGTCAGTGCCGCGAGCGGTGCCGTCGGTTCACTGGCGGTTCAATTGGCAAAAGCAAAAGGCTGCCACGTGGTGGGCATTGCTGGCGCGGCCAATAAACTGGCCTGGCTAGAATCGCTTGGCATAGAACCGGTGAGCTACCGCGACCGAAATGCTCAACAACTTAGCGATGCCATTCAACTGGCCAGCCCCAAAGGCATCGATGTGGTGTTTGAAAACGTTGGCGGTACTTGCCTGGAAGCTGCCCTAAGCCAGTTAAACGAAGGCGCACGGATTGCAGTTTGCGGCATGATTGATAGCTACAACGCCAAAACGCCAATGCCTGGCCCTAGCAACCTTGCCCAACTCGTAGTACGCAAAGCAAAAATGCAGGGCTTTATCGTGACGGACCACTGGAAGTACTATCCGGATTTCCTCAAGGAAGTGGCCCCCCAGGTAGTCGCAGGTAAACTCGACTATAAAGAAACCGTCAAAGAAGGGCTTGAAAACACCCCCGACGCCTTCCTGGCACTGTTTGATGGCGGCAATACCGGCAAAATGCTGGTCAAGCTGGATTGACCCCACTCTTAACGCTTATGTTGTGTCTTTTAAGCCGCGCTTGGCCCGCAAGCGCGGCTTTTCTATTTGTTCACCAGGTCACTATACTTAGAAGTACTAAAAATCATTAGACCAACGGCGCATTGACTCTTAAAATAGTTAGCAAGTTAAGCGTTTTGTCACGTTAGTAATAAAGCGCCCGCAGGTCGGCGACGATCAAAAATTAAGTAAAGGGGATCCTTCATGGAAGAACGCAAGCGGGCCAAATGGCCCGCCATAGTACTTGGTTTATTGCTCATCATCGCAGGCCTGGCCTTGGCGATTGGTGGCGGGCAGCTACTTAGTCTGGGGGGCAGCGCTTATTACTTGATAGCAGGCGTCGCCATCATTGCCAGCGGCGTATTACTGATACTGCGCAAAGGTGCTGCCTTATGGCTCTACGCGCTGATTTTATTTGCCACCTTGGGGTGGGCCCTGTGGGAAGTCGGCTTAGACTGGTGGCAACTTGTCCCCAGGGTGGCTATTCCGTGCTTGATTGGCATTGTGCTGCTACTTCCATGGTGGCGCAAACCTCTTAACTCGCGTGGCGGCAGTTTGGCATTGGCGCTAAGTATCTTAGTCGCGATTGGGGTGGCAGTGGCTAGTCAGTTAAATGACCCAGCTAGCGTCGAAGGCACCATCGACACCCAGCGCGGCGAGCACCAGGAAACCGTTAACCCGGCCCAAATCGCCGGTGACGACTGGCCCGCTTACGGCGGCACCAACGCAGGCACGCATTATTCCAGCCTTGACCAGATTACGCCGGATAACATCGGTGAACTGGAAGAAGTTTGGCGTATCGAGACCGGCGACGAAGCCGGCCCTAACGCACCGCCGGAAATCACCAACCAGAACACGCCATTAAAGGTAAACGATAGCCTTTACATCTGTACCTCGCACAGCCGCGCAATGTCGCTGGACCCGGAAACCGGCGAGACCAACTGGTCCTTCGACCCGGAGATCAGCACCATGGGGGCGGATGATTTCTCCGGCTGGGCACATATGACCTGCCGTGGTCTCGCCTATTACGATGCCGCCAGCTATTCAGATAGCGACACCGACAACGACGCTGACACCAGCAACGCGCCTGAGCTATTTAACGACCGCGATAACTTCGATATCGATCTGGCATTTCTGCTGTTTTTGAGCGCTGGCAATACCGCTGAAGAAAATAGCACACCCAGCATGCCTAGCGCTGCCGACGTCATGTGCCCGCGCAGGCTCTATCTGCCCACCGCCGATGCACGCCTGATTGCACTTGACGCCGATACCGGCGAACGCTGCGACGCCTTCGGCGACGCGGGTGAAGTCGACCTAACGCGCAATATCGGCGACTTTGACCCCGGCGGCTACTATTCCACCTCGCCCGCTACGGTGACTGAAGACCTGATTATCCTCGGCGGTCACGTCACCGATAACAGCTCTACCGATGAACCGTCCGGCGTGATTCGTGCCTTTGACGTACACACCGGCGAACTTGTCTGGAACTGGGACAGCGGCAACCCCCATAACACCCAGCCGCTTGACGACGGCGAAACCTACACGCGCAACTCACCCAACGTTTGGGCGCCTATCAGCGTCGATGAAGACCTGGGCATGGTTTATCTGCCCATGGGTAACGCCACGCCCGACCAATACGGTGCCAACCGCAGCGCCAACGACGAAACGTACAGCGCAGGGCTGGTGACTCTCGACCTGGAATCTGGCCAGGTGGAATGGGTGTACCAGTTTGTGCACCATGATCTCTGGGACATGGACACGCCCGCCCAGCCGGTGCTGATTGATCTTGCCACCGAGGAAGGCACCCAGCCTGCGGTCATTCAGCCGACCAAACAGGGCAGCCTTTACGTGTTAAACCGCGAAACCGGCGAGCCGATTGTGCCCATCGAGGAAATTCCGGCACCGTTGGGCGCCGTTGAAGGAGACTGGACGTCTGAAACGCAGCCCCGCTCGGCGCTTAACCTGCTCCCCCCACCGCTCACCGAGCACGATATGTGGGGCGCCTCACCCTTCGACCAGATGATGTGCCGTATCCAGTTCCGCTCGCTGCGCTATGAAGGCCAGTACACACCGCCCTCGCTCGAAGGTAGCATCGTCTACCCGGGTAACGTTGGCGTGATGAACTGGGGCGGCGTCGCGGTGGACCCTGAGCGCCAAGCGTTATTTACTGGCGCCAAGTACCTGGCCTTTGTCTCCACGCTGATCCCCCGTGAAGAGGTCGAGGAAGGTCAGGGCTCGGCTAGCGAACAGGGGCTGCAAGTCAATGCAGGCGCGCCCTACGCGGTGAAACTTGGCCCACTGCTCTCAGTGCTCGGCTTACCCTGTCAAGCGCCCTCATGGGGTGATGTGGCGGGTATCGACCTGCAGGAAAGCGACGTTGCCTGGAAGCACCGCAACGGCACCACTCGTGACAGCATGCCCTTCGATTTGCCGATTGGCTTTGAGGTAGGCGTGCCAGCACTGGGCGGCCCGCTGACCACTGGCGGCGGCGTTTCGTTCCTGAGCGGCACGCTGGACCAGTACCTGCGCGGCTACGATATCACCACCGGCGAAGAGTTGTTTAAAGCTCGACTACCGGCCGGTGGCCAAGCGACCCCGATGACCTACACCGGTGAAGACGGCCGCCAGTACGTGGTCGTCACGGCGGGTGGTCACGGGACCTTTGGTACCAAAATGGGTGACTACGTGATTGGCTACGCGCTCCCTGAGTAGCCAGACAACCTTTTATAGGTGACTCAATAAACGGGCGGCCCTCATTGTTAACACTGGGGCCGCCCGTTTTTTTGCTTATGACGTTTTTAAAAACTGATCTCTACCCCGCCATAAACACTGCGCCCCGGCGCGGGTTCGTAGAAACGGCCAAAGGTGCCGTTTAGGCGCACGTTGGCATAATGCTCTTCATCGAATAGATTACGCACGCCAACATACGCATTTAGCCGGGTATCGCTTCCCAACTGCCAGCCATCTCCCATGCGCAAGTTCACCAGCCAGTAGCTATCGACCTCCGTTGCGTTGGCATTGTCCGCCACCATACCGCCCGTGTACTGGGTTTCCAGCGTGGCAAAGCGCTCATCAAGGCCTTCCCAGGTTAGCTGGTTCACCCAGGTTTGCTCGGGCAAGCCAGGGATGCGATTGCCATCAAAGCGCTCCGAAGGCGTGGCAAACTGGTCAAACTCGTAGCGTGCCAGCGTTAAGGCGCTATCCAGCCGCCACTGATCGGCTACCTGCCAGCCAAGTGCCAGCTCAATCCCGTCACGGTCGGTATCGCCAGCGTTTTGGTAGAAAGTACGCCCTCCGCTCTCTTCTTCGTAAGGCACCAGTTCATCATCCACGCGCACCGAAAACAGCGTGAGGTCATAATCCATTGCCAAAGGCGCAACGTAACCACGTGCACCGACTTCACGGTTCCAGGCTTTTTGCGGCTCAATGGCCGCGTTAAAACCACCACCCGCCGGGTTGGCAAACTCTGAAAACGTGGGTGTTTCAAAGGCGGTACCTGTATTCACATAGACTTGATGCTGCGGGCGGTAGCGATAACTCAGCCCTGCAGAGCCACTCCACTCGTTAAAGGTTTTTTCTCCACTTTGATCGCCACCTTCATCGTCCAGATAGCGGTCATCTATTTCTAATTCCACCCGGTCAAAGCGCGCGCCCAGAGACAACGTTAGCTGATCGCTCAACGCCAAGTCGCCCTGAGCGAAAGCGCTGGTCGAGGTTGCCGTTTGGGTTTCTTCGGCCGCCTGCTCACCGACGACGCCTTGAGGGTTCACGTCGTTGCGGAAACGCTCGTCATCCTGTTGGGCCACCTCTAAACCTGCGATATAGCTCAGCGGCAAGTCGCCCAACGTCACCTCGTGGTGGTACTCAGCGCTCGCGCCCAGGTAATCCCGCTGATAGCCCAGGCGGCTGTCGCCGACATAGGGCAGTTGCTGCTCAAAATCACGCTGGGAGATAAACCCTTTAAGGTAAAGTTCGCCAGGGCCTGCGGCCAGATCTTCGTACTGTAATCCCAGCAGTTGCTGGTCCACGTTCTGCCCGGCGTCAAGGGCGAGCGAATTCGGCGCTGCCTGATCGCGGCCTTCTGCCACTTCGCCCGCGTTCAGTGCACCGGGATCTTCCGAACGTGGGTTATCTAATAGATTGATGATGGCGGTTAATGCGCGTTCGCTGCCCAGTTCACGGCGCAACTTGGCATTTAATAGGTACTTTTCGGAAGAGCTTTGCTCGCGATAACCATCAACATTCAGCGCTGAAAGGCTAACGTGGTGCGACCAGTCCCCTTGACGCCCGCCGGTTTGCAGGGACGTTTTACGGTAGCCATCGCTGCCTACTTCGGCGCGCAGGCTTGTACCGGGGTTATCGCGGCCGTCACCAGTGGTCACATCAATCACGCCACCCGCTGCGTTGCCGTAGAGCACCGACGACGGGCCTCGAATCACTTCGATACGCTCGGCGCTGTCTAAATCAATCGCATCCAACTGCGCCTGCCCATCCGGCAGCGTATAGGGAATACCGTCAACCATGATCGTAATACCGCGCACGCCAAAAGGCGCGCGGGCCCCGAAGCCACGAATGGCAATCCGTTGGCCTTGGGCGAAATTATCGCGGTTTTGTAAAAACACGCCGGGCACCCGCACCAGCGACTCATCCAACCTAACGCGCTGTTGGCCCTGGGCGATGGCGTCTCTCTCCAACGTGGAAACGGCGGCAGGCGTCGCGTAAAGCTCACGGGCAAGACGGGGAGCCGTTACCTCAAGCGTGGCCATTTCCGACTCATTCGTCTGCGCCCAACTTGGGCCGGCCATTAAGCCGCCTGCCACACAAACCGTGGTGATGGTGAGTCTTTTCACAGGGGTCCCTCCCGGGGTAGTGATAAACATGTGTATAACAATGATGTATAACCAGACGGAACGATTTTGCGCAGCATGCGTCACAGCACTACGTTGGCCTCGATAGAAGCGCTGACTGTGTCTACACTTGTAATGGCTTTTGCTACCGCTATTGCAAAAGCGCTTGTTATCGTTCTTGTATAAGCACCATTCAAGTACTTATTAAAGTGCTCATGTGCGCAATGACGAAAATGGACATAAGCACTAATACCCTGAAAGCAAAGGAGGCTTCATGGCGTTTACCGCGACTGACCCGATCAAAATGATTTTTGCGGTCATTTTACCGCCCCTCGGTGTATTCTTTGAGGTGGGTCTTAAAGGACATTTCTGGCTCAACATCATCTTGACGTTGTTTGGCTTTGTGCCCGGCATCATCCACGCGTTTTACGTGATATTGAAGCACTAGCTTTTCCCTTGGTAACGATTAAAAAACCGCCTGAGCCTGCGCTCAGGCGGTTTTTTTATATTCAGCTGAGGCCCGCATGCCGACGCTGGTGCAATGCATGAACCTTTTCATCCCACCCGGCTACCGGCCCTTCTACCGTAAGGCCTGGCACCACCTGTTGAATGGATAAGGTCGCCACCGGCGGCGGTGCCACGCCTAGCTCAGCGAGCCAGTTGCTCAGTTGCTTTGAGGAACTGGCGTACACAATACGCCCAAGCCCTACCCAGCCATGGGCCGCGGCACACATCGGGCAATGCTCCCCGGAGGTGAACACCGTGGCCTGCGCCCGCGCCTCTGGCGTCATGTGCTGAGCGGCCCAACGCGCCAGGGCGAATTCAGGGTGCTGAGTGGAATCGCCGCCGGCAATGCGGTTGCGATCCTCAGCCAGCACCTCGCCATCGCCACCGACCAGCACGCTACCAAAAGGCTCATCCCCGGCGTTTAGCGCCTCTTCAGCGAGCGCCACGGCCCGTTCAATGAAGGGTATTTCTCGATCATCCATCTTGGCAGCTCCTGTCTATTTACGGGCCTTTCATTTACGAGCCTTCTTTCAACTAACTGTTCGCTGCCGCCGACGCTTCGCCAACAGACTGCTCGCTCAACTGCTCGCCTTCGCTGCGGGCGATAACCGACGTGCCGACCAAATCTCCCGTGACGTTCAGCGCCGTGCACCCCATGCCGACCAGAGCATCAATGGCGGTTAACAGCGCGACGGTTTCAATCGGCAGCCCCACCTGGGCAAATACCGTGGCAATCATGATAATGCCGGCGCCGGGCACCCCTGCCGTGCCCACCGAGACCAACGTCCCGATCAGTACAATCTGCACCATGCTGATGAAATCCAGCGGTGCGCCAATCACGTTGGCCGCAAATACCGCTGATATCGCGATACGAATCGCCGCACCATCCATGTTTAAGGTGGCCCCAAGCGGCAGACTGAAGCCATAAATACTTTTGGAAATTCCCAAACGGCGAGCTGCATTGACCGTGATGGGTAAGGTGCCAGAACTACTTTGGGTGGCAAATGCAGTTAACATCGGCGTGCGCGCCTCGCGGAAGAAGTTGCGTAGTTTCACCCCAAACAGACGCATGACACCGCAGTAAATCAGTAGTTGAGCACCCAGCGCGATGTACAGCACAACCACCATATCTCCCAACGATAGCAGTGTTTCCAATCCCTGCTGACTCACCGTTTCGGCAACAATCGCAAACACGCCTATGGGCACGTAGTGCAACACCCCAGCCATTACGTTGAGCGTGACTTCGTTGAGCGACTCAATTACCTCATACAGACGCTCGCCCATGGCATGCTGGCGCTCTGACTGGCGCATTTTGAGCAGCGCAATCCCAAACACCAGCGCAGTAAAAATAATCCCCAGCATATTGAGTTCGGAGAAGGCACCGATAATATTGTTCGGCACGATGTTCAGCAGTGTATCGACAACGCCTGGGTTTTCCGGCACCGAGAAGCTGGCATCATCATCCAGCGTCATCCCGCTGCCTGGGCTAAACAGCGACGCAACGGTTAAGCCCACCATAATCGCCAGCGCCGAGGACGCCAGGTAATAGCCGAGCACTTTTCCGCCGATGCGACCTGCACTGCCCTCCCGGGATTGGTTAACGCCCACCATCAGGGTAAACAACACAATGGGCACGATCAGAAACGTCAGCAGCCGCAGCAGCAGGTCACCCAGTGGCGCCAGCCAGGCCGCCACTGTCTCGCCGCCGACAAGCCCGACAACAACCCCAAGCACCAGCGCGATGGTGACGCGTAAAATCAATGACGCCTCAAAATAGGCTTTCCATATGCGTTTCATTGCGTGTCCTTTAACAGGATTGAATATGTTATTGATTTTAACATCATAAGCACGCTCATTATTATATCAGTAGCGCTCGACGGTCTTGCTGTAAACCACAGCATTGCTCTTCAATGACATGTAAATTACCTCGCCTACGGTTACCGGCATCGTGGCCAAACAAAGGCAGCCGCCATCACCACGAGAGGAATATATATACTTTACGGCTAAACCTCCCACATTCACCCCTTTAAGCAATAGGATTAGGCAAAAATTTAATAGGATCGCCGCTATTGCCACTTGCTGCCGCTCGCTAATCTTCTCCAGGTACTTATCCCCAGTGCTTATTTCCAGTGCTTATCAATAAGAGGATTATCAAATGGCGGTTACAACTAACCCTTCATCTACACCCTATCCATCAAAAGTTGTCTTATTAACCGGTGCCAGCAGCGGTATCGGCGAAGCAACGGCTCGCTGGCTTGCAGGCCAAGGGCACCGTCTCATCATCGGCGCACGTCGTACCGACAGGCTGGAAGCACTGACCAAGACTCTGCGCGCAGAAGGCGGCACGGTGGATTATCGAGCGCTGGATGTGACTAACCTGGAGGATATGCAGGCATTCGCGGATTTCGCTATCAATCTGTATGGCCGGATTGATGTCATTATCAACAACGCGGGCATTATGCCGCTCTCACCGTTGGCATCGCTTAAAGTCGATGAGTGGAACCGCATGATCGACGTCAACATTCGTGGCGTACTCAACGGTATCGCTGCCACTCTACCCATCCTGCAAGCTCAGGAAAGCGGACAAGTGATCAACGTATCCTCTATCGGCGGGTTCACCGTCGTCCCAACCGCTGCCGTGTATTGCGCCACCAAATATGCCGTGCGCGCCATTTCGGATGGGTTACGCCAGGAAACCGACAATATCCGTGTTAGCTGTGTTTATCCCGGCGTGGTGGAATCAGAACTGGCTAATACCATTACTGACCCAGAGGCCGCCGAAGCCATGGTGACGTATCGTCAGATTGCCCTAAAGCCCGAGGCCATCGCCTCCGCCATTGCGCATGCTATCAACCAGCCCGATGACGTGGATACCAGCGATATCGTCGTACGACCTACCGCGAGTCGTTAATCCAGCACCAGTCAAAAGCTCAGCGCCTATAAAAATAATTGCGAAACCCTTTGACCTAATATCCAATCCATGACACTGTGTCGTCAGTGGTTAGCAAGCAGCATGGTTTCAGAAGTGTACGATCTTTATTCGGCAGCCTGACATTGTATTCCTTGTTTCACCCGCTACTTCAATCTGGGTAATACCAGGAACTTTATTAAGGCGCTATTGCGCGAAAGGATCTACATCATGGCAACTGGCACAGTTAAATGGTTTAACGACACTAAAGGCTTCGGTTTCATCGCTCCTTCTGACGGCGGCGACGACCTCTTTGCTCACTTCTCTGAGATTCAAGCCGACGGCTTCAAATCTCTTCAAGAAGGCGCTAACGTTTCTTTTGACGTTACCCAGGGCAAGAAAGGCCTACAAGCCTCTAACATCAAGCAAACTTCCTAACATCCGTTAGCAGTTTGTCCGAATCTTCGGATTCGACCCCAAGGCCCGCTTATGCGGGCCTTGTTGTATTTGGAACATACAAACATTGCGTTTAACGCCCGCTAAACGCGCGCCCACCGCACGATACGCACGTCTACCGTTAAGGTGATTGACCTAAGCACAGCCGCTTTCTCACGACCTTCTGTCGTGGCGCGATAAAAATGTGGCGTCATCACCAACAAGTCAGCAATGGCTTCCGCATCGCTGAGCGTCAGCGCATAGCGCAAGGCCTCTACGCCCAACTGCGTGAACCCCTCTGGCCACTCAGGCTCACTAAAACGCTCTGCCTTTAACGTCGGATAGATAATATCGCGCAATTCGCGCAAATGACCCGGCCCCGCCTCAACCTGAATTAACACACCGCCCGGTTTGAGCACACGAGCAAATTCCCGATATACCGGGAAACCGAACATGCATAGCACGCAGTCGAGCGACGAGCTCTGCACGGGCAAGTTGGCGTTACTGCCCACCACCCAACTGCTTTGCGGTGTCTGCTTGTTATCCTGCTTAGCCGCCGTCTGCACCGCCCATTTGGAAATATCCAGCCCCAACAGCGCCAGCGATTTCTCGCTCGAAACCGCATTGGCCAATGCCCTAAGGTAATAGCCATCACCACAGCCAGCATCCAGGCAACTAAGCTCCGCGTCATGGCTCGTTTCATGCTGGGTATGTTCAAAAACCGCGAGACTCACCGCGTCGGCGATAGGTTGGTAGTACCCGGCATTTAGAAAGCGACGACGCGCGGCCACCATTGTTTTGCTATCACCAGGGTCACTGGAGCGCTTGTGCTGAACGGGCAGCAGGTTTACATAGCCTTGCTTGGCAATGTCGAAGCTATGCCCCGCTGAGCATCGCCATGCACTGCCCGACGGCGTTAGCGGTTCGCCATCTAACGGGCAGGCCAGCGCCTGGAAAGGAGAAATACTCATGCCGATAGTGCCTATATAAGAGAAGTGCCGAGGTGCCCGGCATGGTAACCCACACTCGCAAAAAAGATAGCGGTTGGTTAAGTAGACACCTCTTAATTGATAACGATTTGTATTAATTTTTACAACATGCCATCATTTAACCCTATAAAATTCCTCGCTGGCCATTCTGCCAAGCAATTTTTATCGTTAAGTGAAGTTAAATGCCGACAACTACTGCACATGGCAGCAAGGTGCTATTCAGCGTGCTACTAGGCACCTTTACCGTAAGCCTTAACAATAGCGCCCTGAACCTTGCCGTAGCTGAATTGATGACCACGTTCAATGCCAGCACTACCCAGGTGAGCTGGGTGGTGACCCTTTTTATGATCACCATGGGTATGACCATGCCGCTAACCGGTTACTTAGCCGGAAAATTTGGCCGTAAACGTATTTACCTGCTAGGTCTTTTGGGTTTCCTGGCCGGTTCTAGTCTGGGCGCCATGGCTCAAAGTCTAAATGGTATTATTCTCGCCCGAGGGGTTCAGGGCATAGCGGCCGGACTAATGATTCCGCTGTCGCTATCGCTAATTTTTTCGGCCTATCCCTCTCATCAACGTGGCAGAGCCAGCGGCATATGGGGAGCTGCCGTTATGATTGCGCCCGCCATTGGGCCAACGGTTGGCGGGCTATTGCTTGAAATTAGTCACTGGCGAGCGTTGTTTTTAATGAATATCCCTTTTGCACTGCTTGGTCTGCTGTGTGGCTACCGCTATCTAACGACAGAATCCTCCAACCAACCGCGCCGATTTGATATAGCCGGTTTTACGCTGATTACGCTTGGTCTGGGTGCGGTGCTGTTTTCGCT
Organism: Halomonas sp. HL-93; assembly: GCF_900086985.1. NCBI lineage: Bacteria > Pseudomonadati > Pseudomonadota > Gammaproteobacteria > Oceanospirillales > Halomonadaceae > Halomonas > Halomonas sp. HL-93. Next base: position 1,050,634 of record NZ_LT593974.1, on the reverse strand, counting down.
TAGCTGGGTGGATACCCTCGCCGACCTTCTGCGTTTCCAGATAATCACCCCGCTGATAATCGGCGTGTTGGCGCTACTGAGTTTTGTTCATGTTGAGCGGCATCATCCGACGCCCTTGCTTGACCTGTCACTTTTCACTCATCAAGGCTTCCGTATCAGTGTCGTGCTCGCCTGCCTGCAATCCGTTATTCTGTTTGGCTGTATTCTGCTTGTTCCCTTGTGGATGCAGAATGCGCTGGGATTTAGCCCACTAACCACAGGCGTGGTGTTTTTGGCCACCGCGCTCGCCGCCGCCGCCTGCTCCCCTGTTGCAGGACAGCTGATTGACCGCTACCCGCCCCAATGGTGCATGAGTATCGGGCTGATAGTTACTATTGTGAGTCTGATAGGGCTTGGCATGCTGACGCCAGCCACGCCGGTCTGGGTGATTGGCGCCTGGATGGGAATGCGCGGTGTTGGCCTGGGCTGTGCCTACCTGCCTGCCACCACGGCTGGCATGAAAGATCTGCCTGAATCGAGTGTTGCCCAGGCGTCGGCGATGAACAATATGTCACGTCGGGTAAGCGCTTCTGTGGGCATTGTTGCCCTGTCGATCTACTACGACATAACAGTCAACGCAGCGCTTAATCAGGGAGCCACCTATACCGAGGCTAGCGCCTCGAGCCTTCACCAGGCCTTTTTTGCCCTGGCCTGCATCGCCGCGCTCTGCTTACCCCTGGCGTGGCAGTTAGGTCGCGTGATTCAGACCACCCCAGATGCCAGGACGATATGCAGTCAGTGATCTTACCTCGACTCATCATGAGTATTGTCGCCTCAGCACTTATGGTGACCGGCATACTCTCTACAGCGACGAGCGCGGCAGCCAGTGCCGTCCGTGCTGATAACACCGAAACGGCTTCGCGCAGCACGCCAACACGCATCGTTACGCTTTACCAGGGCGCCACCGACAGCGCTATTGCTCTTGGGCTGACGCCCATAGGCGTGGTCGATTCCTGGCTGGAAAAGCCCATGTACCGCTACCTGCGCGACGCGCTGGCGGGCGTTGAGCATGTGGGGCTGGAAACCCAGCCAAACCTGGAAAAGATTGCTTGGCTTGATCCAGACCTTGTCATTGCCAGCGACTTTCGCCACGCGCGAATAGCATCATTACTCACCGCCATCGCGCCCACGGTATCTGCACCTACTGTGTTTGACTTCAAAACCACGCTTAAAATGGTGGCCAATGCCACCGACCGCGAAGCGCAAGCGAATGAGCTGCTTCAGCAATGGGATGCGCGGGTAGTCGATTTTCGCCAGCAGATTGCCACCAAGCTTGGCAGCGAGTGGCCTCAGAAAGTGGCAGTGGTGCGTTTCAAGAGCGACCACGTGCGCATCTACACCAGCGGCTTTGCGGGCTCGATTTTAGATGAGCTGGGCTTTGAGCAACCCGATACTCTGCAAAGCCAAGGATGGGGAATGAAGCTCTCCAGTACTGAAAATATTCCGGTGATGGATGCTGATGCCATCTTTATTCTGCTTGAACCGGATGACCCGGCGATTGCGGATAATTACCAGCATTGGGCGTCTCATCCCCTATGGCAACAACTTTCAGCCGTACAAAACGATCGGGTGTATGAGGTCGACCCGGTCAGTTGGATGATGGGTGGCGGCATATTAGCGGCCAATGCCATGCTGGATGATCTCTTCGCCCACTATGGCCTGTCGCAACCCGAAGCGGCGCAGCCGCACGTTTGTCTACCCCATTTCATCGACCATGTGGAGCCCTTTCCATGCTAAACAGCGTCAGCGCAAAAGGGCTTGGGCTTCTATTTGGATTACTAATGGCACTGGGCGCTTTCTGTGCCAGTGTCATGTTAGGCACCACCGCTATTGCCTGGTCATCGTTATGGGCCGCACTTAATCACTATGATCCAACCAACGTAGCCCACATCATTCTGCTAACCGAACGCTTACCCCGCGCGGTGATTGCCGCACTGGTGGGAGCAAGTCTCGCCATTGCCGGCGCGCTAATGCAGACCGTGACGCGCAACCCACTGGCCTCACCAGGCATTTTGGGCATCAACGCAGGCGCGATGTTTTTTGTGGTGGTAGCGGTGTCGCTACTGCCGCTGCACACCCCCGCGCACTACGTCTGGGCCGCGCTTTTGGGCGCGCTGGTCGCAGCCGTTCTGGTGATGGTACTTAGCCGTGGTCGCCATGGCGAGCTCTCCCCCCTGCGGGTTGTACTGGCAGGCGTTGCCGTCACGGCGATGTTCGTATCGTTCAGCCAGGGGCTCCTGGTGATTGACCAGCAAAGCTTTGAAAGCGTTCTTCAGTGGCTGGCGGGGTCGGTATCGGGGCGTGAACTTTCCGTCGTCATGCCTCTGCTGCCGCTTTTTGGCGGGGCACTTTTGCTCTGCGCGCTGCTGGTACGCCACGCCAATGCGCTGCTGCTTGGCGATGACATGGCCACCGGGCTTGGCATGCAGGCCACCACCATCAAGCTACTTTTGGGGCTAATCGTGATTGTGCTGGCGGGCAGCTCCGTGGCCCTGGCGGGCATGATCGGCTTTGTGGGTTTGATTGTGCCCCATATGGCGCGTGGGCTGTTTGGCATCGACCACCGTTGGCTGCTGCCCGCCTGCGCCTTGCTGGGCGCCTGTTTGTTGCTGCTGGCCGACTTGGCCTCGCGGTTTTTAATGCCGCCCCAGGAGATTCCGGTCGGTGTGATGACGGCGCTGATTGGCACCCCCTTCTTTATTTACTTAGCACGACGCAAGATGGTCGCCCAATGAGAACAAGTGCAGCGTTAACCCACAGCAGCGCAATAAAAAACGCAAGTAATCGCTTACTTAGAAGACTGCTGCTACTAGGTCTTCTATTAGTGGCCAGCGCTACGCTGTCGCTGTGTTTAGGCAGTTTTCCCACATCGTTTACGCAGGTGCTGCGTGCTTTGGCAGCGCCGCAAAGTAGCGATATCGCCTTTATTATCTGGGAACTACGTCTTCCGCGCATCGTACTGGCGATACTGGTCGGCGCTGCCCTGGCAATAGCCGGGGCGATTCTGCAGAGCATTGTGCGCAATCCGCTGGCATCCCCCGATGTCATCGGCATAACCAGCGGTGCAGCGTTTGCCGCCGTGCTGTTTTTGGCACTGCTGAGCACCCCTCTGAGCATTCATTGGTTGCCCGTTGCGGCCATGCTGGGGGCGCTGGTAGCGGCCCTCGCGGTGATTGGCCTGAGCTGGAAAAACGGCATCAGCCCATTGCGCATGGTACTGGTGGGTATCGGTCTGGCAGCCGCCATGGGCGCTGGCACCACGCTGTTGATCGTGATCAGTGATGACGCTGCCGCCATGACGGCCTACGTATGGTTGACCGGCAGCCTTTATGCAGCGCAGTGGCAGGATGTCCAGGGCATGTTGCCGTGGCTGCTAGTCACGCTACCGGTTTGTCTGACCCTCGCCCGTCATGCCGATGCCATGGCGCTTGGCGACAACGTTGCTGAAGGCCTTGGCGTGGCTATTGTGCGCAGCCGACTGGCGCTGCTGACCTGCAGCGTGGCGCTGGCAGGAGCTGCCGTGGCCTTTGCCGGTGGCTTGAGCTTTGTGGGCCTGATTGCGCCCCACCTGGCGGCCAGGCTGGTAGGCCGTAATCTGGCACGGCTAGTGCCCGCGTCAGCGCTGGTTGGGGCACTAATCGTGCTCTACGCCGATCTGCTGGGCCGGGTGGCCTTTTTACCCAAAGACTTGCCTGCAGGCATCTTCGTTGCTGGGATAGGCGCGCCCTTCTTCGTTTATCTACTGCACAGAACACGCTACCAGAGGCGTTAAACAGCCGTCTTGTTCACGCTCAAGAAAGCTTATCGATCAGCCGGGAGAGCCATGTTCCATATCGAGCCTCGTAAGGTCACACTGAGTGCCAAACAGCACTCTCGCTACCGACATCTGGCCACGTCAACCTTGGGTCACTTCACCGACTTTGGCGCCATTACTTCGCTGATGCCCCTTCGACGCCCTGAGCGCCTGCTAGGCACAGCCTTAACGGTCAGGATTCCCTACGTGGATGGCAGTATTATCCGCGAAGCGCTAAACATGGCCTGCCCTGGAGACGTGCTGGTGATTGATGTCTCCGGCGACCACCAACGCGCCTGCTGGGGAGAGTTTCGCGCCTATGCGGCGCTACGCAAACAACTGGCAGGTGTGGTAACCAACGGCGCGGTCACCGACTGGGACGCATTGACCCAGTTAACGCTGCCGACATACGCACGCGCCGCAAGCCCGCTGACAACCAGGGCGCTGGAGCTGGAAGGGGAGCTCAATACTCCCGTCGCTATCGAGGGTGTCACCATCAACCCCGGTGATCTGGTCGTGGGCGATGACGATGGATTGTTTATCATTCCTCCCCATAGGGCTGACGCGCTGGCAGATGCAGCGGAGGCCAAGCAGGCTCAGGAGGAAGAGAAGCGCCATGCGCTGAAGACGGAGTTTCCTGAATGGTTTCGCTGACTGGTTTTACTGACTCGTTTACATTCGCTTAGAACGCTTTACTTAATATCAGGGCGGTAAAAAACCGCCCGATATTGATCGGGCGGTTAATCACTCTCAGCTCTCCGCCACTGCCTCATCTTTGATATCAACCGCGTGAGAGGCTACGCGTCTAAAGGGATTACAGGTGGCGCTGGTTCCAAAGGGCATGCTACCCGGCCCGCCGGCACGCTCGATAATCGGCGCAATAAGGCGTTTGTAGGGCCATTGTTCCCGATCGAACAGCTGCTCTCGGAGCATGTCACGATCGTGTTGCTCAAAAGGCAGCGTATTGATCTGCTCTTCAAGGCGCGTAGCCATCACCTGCCAAAGGTCGCGTGCAGAAAGACGATAATAGTTGGCAAGATTGTCGATGATTGCGCGAAGATTGACCTGGATGGCCAGGGTCTGCAACCAGAACAGTAGGTCTTCGAGGCTATCATGATAGAGCGTATTGGCATGTCCCGGCTTGATGCGATAGCACGGGTCCTGCATGCCATGCTGCTCCAGGCGTTCCACGCTAATACGCAGCGAGTCGTGGTCGCGCAAGAGCAGCCCATGGCACTGGCCTTCCTTGAAAACCAGTACGGCATTCTGGCCATGCACCTCTGCCAGCATGCCCAGCCGCAGCATGCGCAGGTTGATGTCGAAGAAACGGTTGCAAAGCTCCCCAAATAGCCGTATCACCGTTGCCCCACTCGCCTCCAGGCCCCGCTGCGCCAGCCAGTCATCAAACACATGATGCTCGTTGGCCGGTAGCGGCGTGCCCAGCGTGGCCATGGGAACCAAACGCACGCTGGGGTCTTGCAGTAGCGTGCCTGGATAGCTGCGTACCATGGCCGACAGGTGGCGTGGCGCCTCATCAAACAGCGTCGCCTCTTCCGGCATATAGGCCCACCACTTGCTCTCGTCGCAAAGGTAAAGCCTCTCGCCAAGCTCGGCATCCAGCTGTATGGCTTGCTTTAGTAGCCGTTCGCTAAGATCACCATTCACCATTTTGACGGCAGGCAGATAGCGAGAGGCTCCCAGAGAGTGGATCGCCATGGGCAGCTTCAGAAAATGGGGGCTTGCCGTTGTCGGAGCCAATGAACGCAGCGAAGAGGTTGCAAGCCAAGGCTCGGTAACCGCTGAAAGCGAAACGCACTCGCCTGCATCAAAGGCTTCCTGCAGCCAGTGAGGTAGCGCATGCTCATGCTGCCAAGGGTGCACGGGGATGGCGGTATGCGTGTGCGCTAACCCTTTTGCTGCCATCTCACGCTCCAGCGCCTGGCCATGCTCATCGCCTGCCAGCCATTGAATCGGGGCAGCGCAGTTCTCGTTGACACCCGCCCCGGTGATTATCCGGTTGGTCTTGATCGCTACCCAGCGCAGTTGGATCGGGTTATTGAACTCGGCCATATAGGCGCGATATTCCGCCTCACTGAGCCCTTGCTTGGCTTTTGCCGTGGGATGATAGGGCCGGTCCAACAGCGATGCCCACTGCTCCATGACGGCAAAGTGTCTGGGCGTGGTTAACTGGTGCAAACCGTGCGTTTCCACATGGTGATCCACAGAGCTTTCAGCCTGCCAGAGGCTGTCGGATAGCGCTTGAAGGAATACCAACTGGCCCTGTGTCAAGGACTGGTCGCCGTCGGTTATAGCGCAAAACAGGCGCCGAGTGACCTCCACAGGATCCAGCGGCTGCCCCTGGCGGGTTGCGTGGTTTAGCAACATCACCGGTGTTTGCGGTACCCTCTCCCATGCCTGGGTAATACCAGGCTGCAGCAGCATGATCACGCTATGCTGTTGATCCTGGGGCCAGCGCCACAGCCGCTTTGAAGCGTCGTTCTGACATGTCTGCAACACGGGTAGCTGGGTGAGCAGCTCTGCGGCTTGCGCGATGTTGATCCACTCGGCATTAAGCTTATCCAGCAGGCCTTCCACCAGTAGTCCATCTACCAAGGCCTGCATGATCAGCTGCTGGGAATAGCGTTTGGCATCAAGGGATTGCATGATAGAGAGCTCCAAAAATTATGAGTGCGGATAGTTGGCGAGAACGCATTAAACGGATCACGACGTGGGGGCCCTGACCTCACCGAGGCGCGTTTGCAGGGCTCGAAAGGCAATCCCCCGCTCATCGCCCAACATGAAGGCGCCAACTCCTTTTGCTCGCCATCTCTCCTGCGCTTTCGGTTGGCGAAGAAAGGCGCAGTAGGGAATCCCCTGATCACAGGCCACGCGTTGGACCGTTTCCAGCGCATTGATGACCTCGGCATGCTCTGGCTGCCATGTCACCCCAAGGGACTGGGAAAGGTCAGCCGCGCCCTCCAGCACCATATCGAGCCCTGGCACCGCACAAATTTCATGAATATTCGCCACACCGCGACGGCTTTCCAGCATGGCGATCAGCATTACTTCCCGGTTCGCCTGAACGACGTAGTCCGCAAGCGAGCTTTTGCCAAACCCGCCGGGGCGTCCGGCATTGAGGCTGCGCTGCCCTTCTGGCGCGTATTTGCAGGCGGCGACAGCCTGGGCCAGGGTATCGGCATCTTCCACATTGGGCAGCACGATACCCTGGGCCCCGCCATCCAACAGGCGCAGCAGTGTTTTGGGGTGGGCATCGGCAACGCGCACCAGCGGCGTCAACGCGTAACTTTCGGCGGTGCGAATCATGTGCTCGATGGTTTCCGGGTTGATCAACACGTGCTCGGTATCGATGACCACGAAGTCAAAACCGGCTTCACCAATCAGCTCTATCGAGGCTGCCGAAGGTATCGAAGCCATGACACCGTAGACTTCCCGGCCTTCGCAAAGCGCCCGCTTGAGTCGGTTGGTTCTCAGCATGGCGCCTCCTCCATTTCGGCGTAAGCGGCCAGAGGGTTGGGGACCTGCTTGACCTGTGGCCGTTCATCCCCAAACAGGCGGCGTCGGGTAAGAGCTTCCACTTCCCATTCGGGCGCAAACACATCGAAGCACTGGTAGCGCTCGGCGTGCTCAGGATGAGCGCGCTGGTACTCTCTGATGACGCCAGCAGTCATTGCCCAGAACCGAGACTCCTCCAGACTGAAATGACGCTGCAGGAAAATCGCCATTTCGGCCAGCGCAATAAAGAAGAAGGCATCACAGGAGTAGTCGCGTACGGCGGCCAGATCGTCGGTCACGATAAAGGAGTTGCGATTAAGGGCAGCATGGCTCGCAGGCACCGGCTCAAGCACGGGGGCCAGTTCAGGCCTGGCCAGTTGGCCGGTACTAAAACGTACACCATCGTGGAAATCTTTTAGCGCCACTCTGGTCGGCCAGCCGTCGCGATGAATGACCAGGATATTCTGGCCGTGGGACTCCATCCCGATACCTTCGGCAAACAGCAGGTGGATAATCGGCAGCGTAGCCACGTGAACAAGCTGGTGCGTCCAGGCCTCCAGCCCATGATTTGCTATCCAGGGTTCAATAAAAGGGGCTGTCGGCTCGCCGGCTGGGTTTCGCATCTGCTGGCTCAGCCCGTTGAAGGGCACGGCCTGCTCGCCAGCCTGCAAAAACTGGCTGATATTCTGCCGCCAGATAGCACCGACCTTGCCATAGATATCGTGGTAGCGCGTTCGAGGAAAGGCGCGCTCATCTAGAGCCACGCCTGCCACTTCACCCAGGATCACGAAGCCCGCCGCTTGGGCAGTGCTATCGGTGTCAACAAGCTGCTGAAGCCACCGGGTAATGATCGGGCCGTTGGTCACAGTATGACGAGCCAGAATTCGCGTGCTTGATGTATTGGTAATGCTCATCGCCAGCTTGAGATAGGGCTGGCGGGTATCGTGAGGGGCGAGTGTGCGAATTGATTGCTGTGGGCTATAGGTCATCTCCCCGGCGCCAAGCAGCGCGATTTCACCTTTGGCAAGCTCTGGATAGAGCGCAGGCACCAGCGCATTCTCCCACTGCCATGGGTGTACCGGCATCAGCACCACCTCGGTACGCGCCAACTGTCGCTGCGTCAGGTACTCCTTCAGGCTTGCCTGAACGCGAGGGCCAGCGTACTGCTCAAGACTTTCAACAGGCAGTTCTCCCTCAACTCCACCCTGGTGCGCCAGCTGGCGGGGCACCGCCAGCCATAGCACCTGAAGCGGCTGGGCAAACTCGGGGCCATAGCGCTGATTATCCAGCAGCGAAAAACCAAGTCGTGACTTGTAGCAGGGGTGATAGCTATGCGCATCGGTGAAGTAGTGCTCCAGGGCGTCCGCATCCAGCGATTGCGGTGCTTCGGGGCAAGCCGAGAGCGAGGCCGAGGATTGAATATCCTTGATCAGAGTCTGCTTCAGCTCGTTCACGAAACCGGGCTGAATCGCGCCGCCGCCCAGCACACTCTCAATGTCGTCGATAAATTGCTGCAGGCTGGTGGGTTCAGGCGCCCCGTTTTGCGGAACGATGGTCAGCGAGGAGTGCTCGAGCCGGATAATCTGGAAGCTATGGCACAGCCAGCCGTACACTTGATAGCAGCGGTTACCCAGGGTGATAGTGAAGAGCGTATTGCCGGCAAACGCTGGATTCGACGCTGGCGCTACCTCATAACGAAGTACATCTTCAAACAGCAACGTCTGCAGGAGTTGACCAACTACGCGCTGTTCGATCCGCTGATGATGGCGCCAGCTGGCTAATGAAGCGAACGGTGTCGCTGGCGCACCAGATATGCATTCATGCGATGACATGGGGTACCTTCAAAACATAAATAATGGGTTAACTAAACAGCCTGCTCACTCCACCGGCTCGCTCTGCACATGCGACGCCTCGGGAGTGGGACTCTCAGAGACGTGCCCGACGAAAATTTGCTCAGGCCGGGGATGGCAGAGGAAATCCGCGTGGGAGATGTTGTAGCCATAGGCGCCCGCCAGCGGCAGCACCAGCAGATCGCCAATGGCGACACCGCGCAGCGGCTGATGCCGACTCAGCACATCCTTGGGCGTACATAGCTGACCGACGACCGTCCACGGCCGGTACTCTGCCTGGTTTGGCTGGTTGGCGCTGCGCGGAAGGTGAATGACCGGATGATCGTGGGCTTGAGCCGCCGGCAAACGAAACTGATGGGTACCGCCACGACAGACCAGGAAACCTTCTCCGTGGCTAATCTTGGTATCCATCACCTCGACTACGTAGTAGCCACAAAAAGCGGAAAGAAACCGGCCGATTTCAAAGCGCACCAGCGGCGGCTCGTGCATAGCTTCCAGTTGCTGCTCAAGCGACCTGCACAGGTCGGGCCAGTCAAACTGCTGCGCTGGCTGGAGGTAGTTCACGCCGATACCACCTCCCACGTTAAGCTGGGTGAGCTGCTCGTGCTTGCTCGCTAACGCTCGCCAACGCGGCCAGCACTGCAAATAGAAACTCAATAGCCGTTGATGCCGCTGCTCACATTTCTGATGCGACATGGCATGGATATGAAAGCCGCGCAGCGATAGATTGGGCGCACTATCCACGGCGGTAACGGCCTCTGCCAACTGCGCTTCATCAATACCAAAGGGCGAGGCGGTGCCAGCCATTTTCAATCGGCTTGAGAGTTCATCCGGCAGTGTGGGGTTGATGCGCAGCAGCACCGGCTGGGTGCGCTGGAGCGATGCCGCTATCGTTTGCAGGCGAGTAATTTCGCCAATGCTTTCGATATGAAAGGCCTCCACCCCTTGCAGCATCGCATGGCGCATGTCGGAGTCTAGCTTTCCAGGCCCTGACAGGACCCACGGGCGCGGCGTTGCGCTGTTGCAGGCGCGCTCAATTTCTCCACCGGATGACAGCTCAAACCCATCGACAACAGGGGCCAGCGTATCAATGATGGCGGCTTCGCTATTGGCCTTTATTGCGTAGTACAGCTCGACGTTTTCAGGCAGCGCTGACTTGACCGCACGGCCATGGGCGGCAAGCGCAGGCAGGTCATAAAAGAAGGCCGCCACGGGGTCACTGCATTGCCGCTGATGCTCTTCAATGGCAGCAAGCACGTGAACAGGCATCGTGGTCTGCTCAGCCATAAGCCACCTCCTGCCTCATGACCCGGTTTAGCTGCCATGGACTAGGCAGCAACACGTACTCGGCCTGGCGGTCGGGCTTGGCCATCAGCCGCAGTTTGAAGTTGGTTTTACACGGCAGGCTGCCCCCCTTCAGCAAGGCGTCCAGCTCGGGCGCCGCTACATCCAGCGTTTTCCTCACGCGGAGCAGCTCTTCCAGGGTGTCCTCCCATAGCAGATCGGCCAAAGCCGGTCGCTGCCAGCTTAGAGCGAGGATCGCCTCGGCAATATGGTTGACCAACAGGCAGTAGGCGATCCGGCTCCAGCCCTGCTCGCGGCTGTAGATCATCGACGCCTCAACGCGAGGATCAAGGGCTTCGCCCGCCAGCCAGTCAACGCCCTTGTCACTGGTCAGCTTGACCCCTTCAAAATCTCGCAGCAGCATTTTTTGCGGTTCGCCAAGTGCATGGATCAGCACACAGTTCTGTAGATGCGGCTCCATGACGATGCCATGCCGAAAGAACAGCCCCATAACCGGGGCCACCAGTGTGCGTAAATATGCCTGGAACCAGTGCCGCACCCGGCGTTCCGTCGGTAGGGTTTCCTGCTGGGCGGAGGTCATCGCGCCATCAATGAAGGGCAGTATCATTGGCGCCAGCCGTGCATCGCGGGCAAACAGCGTTGCGCTTAGCAGGCAGTTCTGTGAAGCGTAGCGCTGGCAGAAGTTCTCCCTCAGAATCACCCCGGTCTGTTCACGGAACCAGCGCTTCTGCTCCTCATCACCGTTTACCGGTTGCCAGTGTATGGTGGCGGGCTCCTGTGCCACGTAGAGCGCTTCCAGCGCGTTGTCTTTGCGCTGAAGAAGTCGATGCATGATGCGATCAATAATCAGCGTGCTTTCCTGCTCGTACCAGGCATTCTTGCGCACACAGTTGGTAATACGGACGTTGAGCGAGCCTTTTATGAACCAGGGTTGTTCATAGACATACCAAGTGCGCATGGAGGCAGTCGGAGCAGCTTGCCAACCCGTCTTGCCAAGATCGCCAATGACGCCCTCCTTTATCATCTCGGCCACCCTGGCATCCTGCTTGAACAGCGCCGCCTGAACCGGATGCATGCCAAGTACGACACGCTGGCTGTTTTCTGACTTGCGCTGATCCGCCACATACGGGAGCACCTCCAGTGCGTTCATTCGGTTGGCCTGGGCATTCAACCCGTCAAGCGGAAACGAAAACTGATGCAAGGCCGTAGTGGCGCTGAACTCCGGCGCATAAGGGGGCTTATCCTGCAGCAGATGGGCAGGCCACTGCCTGGCCTTTGGGGTTGGATGATTGGGGTGACCAAACCATAACCCCTGCTCGCTGCTGCGGTAGTCTTTCAGGGGGTCGAGGCTGGGTTGCTCAGAAGCATGGGCGACAATCGAGGTCATGACCTCCTGGCTCTGGAGTATCTGGTCAACCAGCTCACCATTGGGCGAACCGTCCAGCCACTCGCAGTGCTCCAGTAACGCATTGACCAAACTTGCCATGCCAAGCACTTGCCATTGAGATGCCGCGCCAGCTCTGGCGTAGATGTCGGAGAGGTAGTAATGGTTTCCGATGCTTGAGCGCCGGTCGACCATCACCAGCAGGGTGAGGGTTGTGGACCACTCAATCAGTAAAGGCAGGCCATACAAATGCTCAGGCAAACCTTTAAGACAGTCTGGCCAGCGATAGGATAGCGTACTATCGGGTATTGCCACTTCCTTGATAATACAGTTCAGCAACGCATGCATAGAGGCATGCCGACTGATCTCTCCAGGTAAACGAGAGTAGTGTGCGTAGCTCATATGGCCCCCGCAAAAATGTCATCCTTTTAAGATTCATATGCCGCATGGCATGTGAATCCGCGCGTCCGTGGCTAGTCACTTTGCGAAGTTTTTTAGATGTGGTGTTGTGCTTATCGAATGAGTTAAGAGGAGTAAGAACTACCGCCAATCTACCGGCGGTAGTTCTTTATTGCTGAAAGCCCTACATTTCAGAACGTCAACGCTTAGAAATCCAATTGATAGCCCAGCGTGAAGGTGCGCCCACGGCCGGTGAAGTAATACTCATCACTGATCCGCGCCGACTGGGAGTAATAGGTCAGATAGTCCTCGTCGGTGAGGTTTTCGACACCCACCGAGACCCTACCGGCTGGCAGGCGGTAACCCACCGAGGCATCGACCAGGCCATAGCCCTCGAAATCGAGGTCGGGACTATCCACACTACGATCGAAGTAGTAAGTGCTTTGTAAACGGCTCGATAGCCGGTCATTCCATGTGGCGCTCCATCCCAGCTTGAGCGTATCCGGTGCAATATTGATCCCGGTTAGGTCAGTGTCTACACGACCGTCGCCGTCCTGGTCGGACTCACCTTCGGCATGCGTATACGACAGCGACAGGTCGTGATTATCGGTCACCTGCATATCGCCAGTAATCTCAACACCCTGAATTTCGGTCTTCTCACGGCTGCCTACCCAGGTACCATTCTGCTCTGTCAGGCGCTGACCATAGTCGGAATCGGATTCAAAGTAGCTCAGCTCCAAGCCATAGCGGTCCCAGTCGAAACGCGCACCGATTTCGCGGTTGTCGGTGACGATGGGCTGCAGCTGCAACAGGTTATCCACGTTCTGCCCCGGCGTATCGATACCTCGCAATACCCGGCCGACGTCGGGCATGCCAAAGCCTTCCGAGTAGTTGGCGTAAAGTTGCGCCCAATCAGTAGCTTGATAGGTTAGGCCGGCGTTCAGCAGGGTTTCATCGAAGCTCGGCTTACCGCCCTCGACGGTCACGTTATCCTGGGTAACGTTGCTGCGGTCGATGCTTTGGTAAGTGCCCACCTCCAGGTCGGCGTGCTCGTGGCGGACTCCAGCGTGAAGCGTGAGCGGCTCGGCCAGTTCAAACTTACCCTGCAAGAACGGCGCAATATTATCGAACTGGCTTTCCGGCACGTAGGTACGCCCGGTTTCCACCAGCATCTGACGCGTCTCATCGCGCAGTATATCCAGACCCGCTGTCAGGCTAAGACGGTCGTCCAACATGCCATCGCGGTTCACAGTGAACTTGGCACCGACCTTGTCAGATTCATTACGCGTTTGGTCGTATTGCGTGTCGCCGTTGCTGTCCAGGTAAGGGAAAAACGGTGTAGTGGCAAAACGGGCACGGAAGCGCTGGTGATACACCTGAGCATCCACCTCGTTGCCCAGCCAATCGGCATGGGAATAGGCCAACCGCGCCTTTGTGACCTCGTTGAAGCCAGGCGCACCATCTCGCGTGCCCCTTTGCGCGGTAGAGGGAACACCCGCATCGCGATCACCCGCTACGGGCACATAGTCATTGCTTTCTTCCAGATCAAAATGGTTAAGCGTCAGCTCGAGGTTCTGGTTGTCGTCTATCCAGTAACCCAACTTACCGAATAGATCATAGCTTTCAGAGTTTTGCAGTTCACCTGGATAGGCAATGCCCACACGCTGGTCGTTGCCATCGTAAAACGAGCCGCGCTCCTGGCGCGTAGCGGCGGCGACAAAATCCCATTTTTCGTGCTGACCGCTGACCCGGTAGTCCAGCTTATGGCCGAATCCATCAGACTCGAAGTCGTCATCAGTGGTCAGGCGCACACCCGCATGCTGGCTAATTCCCCCACCCTCGGCTTTACGGGTCACAAAATTGATCAGTCCACCCGTTGCACCCAGGCCATGCTCAGCGCTGGCACCATGAATTACTTCGATGCGCTCGACCATGGAGAGATCAATGGTGTAGCTATCCCGCGAACTATCCCGTAATGGATTGGACTGTGGCACCCCGTCGACCAAGAAAGCCGCATCGCGGCCACGAAAGGTTTCCCCGGCGTTTGAGAGCTTTTGGCGGCTGGGGGAATAGGAAGGAATCAGATTACTCAAGACCTGCCCCGGGTCCTCGGTGATCGCCATTTGTTGCTCGATCTGCTCCCGGTCAATGACCGTCACGCGTTGAGGCGTTTCACCTTCATCGCTACGACTGCGGGTCGCGGTGACCACCATGGCCTCGCTTTCCTCCGAAAGACTCTCGCTCTCGGCATTAGTGGAAGCCTGTTGTGCATGCACTTGGCTTGTTGCCACCAAACTGACAAAAGACAACGTCGACCAGAGCGCGCTGTGTTTCTTGGAATGCATCCTCATTATCCCCTTCTTGCTGTTAGACACCCTTGCTAATACAACTCATAAACAAATGAGAATGAGTACATTATGCATAGAAGAAGGTTTCCCGTCTACCTTGGTGCAACAGCACGTTGCTAAAAGGGCAATAGTCAATCACAGCGAGATATGACCGGCGGCCTGTTAGCACCTGCCAAGCACAGTAAGTCATCACCAACCTGCTCAATAACATTGAAAATGAGAATATTTTGTCTTACGGTGCGACCTGCGTTGATGACTGGTGAACCCTATCCATGCCCTTTTCTTTACCCCCCCATGCCCGTTTAACGGGGGACAACCTTTATGCTGGCTACGAATCACGTCACGTGCTCAATGGCGTGAACCTGGCGGTGGCAGAGGGAAAATTGACGGTACTGCTGGGCCCTAATGGCAGTGGTAAATCAACGCTGTTAAAAACGCTGGCACGAACGCTCACACCCAGCGCTGGGCATGTGTATCTGGATGGCAAAGATATTCACCGTCGCAACACCCGCGAGGTGGCAACGCAGTTAGGCATCCTTCCTCAGGGCCCCATCGCGCCAGAGGGACTCACCGTGAATCAATTGGTGGCCATGGGGCGTTTTCCTCACCAACGACTATGGCAGCGCGACGCGCGCAAGGATGCCAATGCCATTAGCGAAGCCATGGCGTATACCAATGTGACGGATTTTGCTGAACATAGTGTTGATACACTTTCCGGCGGACAACGCCAACGCTGCTGGATCGCGATGGTGCTAGCCCAACAGACCGACTTGATCCTGCTCGATGAGCCCACTACGTTCCTGGATCTCAAGGTTCAGGTCGATCTATTGGAACTGCTTTCCCGCCTCGCGCACGAGCACGGTCGCACCTTGTTATTGGTCCTCCACGACCTGAATCTAGCCGCCGCCTACGCCGATCACCTAGTGATGATGCGCGATGGCCGCATCGTGACAAGCGGTACGCCCAGTGAGGTATTTACCGCTGCAAACCTCAAGCACGTTTTTGATCTGGACGCCCACGTTATGTACGACCCGGAAAACGGCCGTCCGCTATGTATCCCGCGTGCCCGACCTGCTTCCAACACCAAGAAAGCCAGCCAGAGCCGGGGGGCCTTATGAGCCATCGCTTATGAATCATCACTTTTGTGCCGACCTGAGTCGCGAGCAGGGAGACCCACTTGCGGGCAGCGCCGCCCATGCTGAACGCCACCTGTTGATTAGTTGGCCCCGCTCGAAATGGCAGCGCAAGCTGCGTCACGCCAGCGATATGGACGATACGCTCAAACAAACGCTGGATGCTATTGCGGATAACGGTCTGCGCATCAACCTTATCCAGCAATCGGGCATGGATACGCACCAGCATCAGGTGTTTCTGATGCCCGAACGACGGCGCTTTCGGGTGGCACGGCATCAGTTAGGAAGCTTCTTAACCGCCCTACAAGCGGGCAATCGCCTGGCTCGCTGGGAGCAATTTCCGCTCAAAAACGATCTGGTGCTCTGTTGTACTCACGGCAAAAAGGACAAATGCTGCGCGAAATACGGCTATCAGACGTACAAGGCGCTGGTAAAAGCCGTTACCGAGCATCACCTGCCGTTCGAGGTATGGGAAAGCAGCCACCTGGGAGGCTGCCGTCTCGCCGCCAGCCTTATCCTGCTCCCACAGGTGCGTAAATACGGGCGTATTAGCCCCGACCAGACGCTGCCCTTCTTACACGCCGAAGCAAAAGGTCAGCGTTACCTGCCCGGCTACCGCGGTGACTCCCGCCTCACGCCCGTCCAGCAGTGTAGCCAACTGGCGGCGCTTACCCATTTAAGCAGCGATGACGAGCAGCCCCACCTCACCCTGCGGAACGAAACAGGCGACGAGCAGGAACGCTGGCTACACTGGCAGTGGCAACGCAGTGACGATCAGGGTGAGCTCAGCATACGCTGCCAAGCCACCACCATCATGCGCGTGGATACCTGCGCCGACCTTGAGCAAGGCCCCACCGAAAGCGTTATTTGGCAGGCGGTTGAGGTGACGTGTGGCGAAGCGCTAAGCGGCCCACTCTCTATGTCCTCACACCCGCTGTCATCATAAAAAAAACCCGGCGATTAAGCCGGGTTTTGATCGTGAATCCATAGGTTACCAATTATATTTCAGGCTGCCCACGACGCTTCGGGATTCACCGTAGTAGCACCAGAAGTCAGATTCGCAACTCGCCACATATTCTTCATCAGTGACGTTGTTGACGTTGATCTGTGCCGTCCAGCTATCATTGATGTCATAGCTCGCCATGGCATCGCCCACGGTATAACTAGGCACTTCGATGGTAGGTCCGCCTGAGCTTTCACCGACATGTCGAATACCAGCGCCAACTTTCAAGCCATCCACGGCAGTGCCTTCAAAGTCATAGTCAAGCCATGCAGACGCCATATGCTTTGGAATCAATGCCGCACGATCGTCATTAGCGTCACGCGCATCCGTATAGGTATACGCCGCCGTCAGCTTGAGCGAATCAGTAATATAACCAACCCCCTCAAGTTCAAGCCCAGTCGAAGTTCTCTCACCCTCTTGGGTTTGATATCCCGCAGGCGTGGTAGCAAAAGAATTCGATTCTTCAATGTCGAATAATGCTGCCGTTACGTATCCATCCCAGTTAAACGGTGCATATTTGACCCCCAACTCCCACTGTTCACCTTTGATTTCCTCAAAGACGGCACCGGTTAGGTCAGTTTGCGCTTCCGGTTGGAACGACTCGCTGTAACTGAGATAGGGGTTCAGACCATTATCACCAAGATACATAACGCCACCAGACAAGGACGTTGCGGTCTGAGTTTCATCTACCGTTGTGTTCTCACGCTCAGACTCGTTTCTGACATCAGCACTATCGTAGCGAACGCCACCCAATAAAACCCAGCGGTCATCAATACGTAGTTGATTTTGAAAATACAAACCCAGTTGATCCTTATTGATCTGGCGCTCTGTCAACTGATCATTCGGGACTGGCGCAATATCGCCCTGGGGATTAAAAATATCGACAACATCATAACCAAAGCTATCGAACTCTTTACCATCAAGACTTAGGTCTTGGTAGTCCACCCCAAATAGCAAGGTATTTTCAGTGCGGTCGGTGTACCACTTGCCCACCATACGGTTATCAATTGTAAAACTGTCTATCTCACCATCACGCTGCAAGTGACCTCGAGAAGCAGTCTGCCCATCGCCGGTTCCTCCTAGCACATAGGTGCTGCGAAGGTTCAAATCGAGATGGCTGTAACGAGTATTCTGCTCGAATTGCCAAGTGTCATCGAGTTGATGCTTGAATTCGTAACCTAGAGTGGCCTGAGTACGTTCATCCTTATCGTAGTCGGGCGCGCCATAGTTAGTTTGCGGGTCTACCTTGCCAAAAGGGGTATCGTCTACCGTACCGTAGGGAAGTTTAAAGGAGTTGACCGGAACGCCATCATCTTTCTGGAAACTGGACAGCAGCGTTAGCTGCGTATCATCGGAGAGATCCCATTCAAGGCTCGGCGCAAAATAGTAACGCTCGTTGTCGGTGCCATCCAGGTCACCATCTCGCTCCTTGTACAGCCCCACGAAGCGGTAACGTACATCTCCGCTCTCTGTAACCGGTCCTGATGTATCAATGCCCAACTGACGATGATCACGGTTGCCTGCCTGGATCTCGAACTCTCCACGGGGCTCATCGGTCGGACGCTTACTAACGGCATTAATCATCCCACCTGAGGGCGCTTCGCCATAGAGAATAGATGTGGGGCCTTTAAAGACATCCACACTCTCAAGGCCATAAGTTTCAGGCAGCCACTGGTAATACCCAGTGCGATAGAGACGCAGGCCATCCTGATAGGTTGCCTGATCAAACCCACGAACCTTGAACCAGTCAGTGTTGTTATCTGACCCCATAGTGGCCAGACAGCACGCCAGACCGATAGCGAAATGTCTCGTCTAGCTGCTGGACATTACGATCATCTAGCTCTTCACGATTCACAGTAGAAACGGGGCGAGGGGTTTCGACTGAAGGCGTATCTACCTTCAACGCCGTGGCGGTAACCACCGTGGTGCCGTTATCAACGTTATCTTCTTCTTGGGCAAGCACGGCGAGCGGAGCTATGCAGAGCATACCACCCAGCGATAAGGTCAATGAACGTCGCACTGCGGCAGCGAGTGGTACGCGCGCGAAGGGAATAGGGTTCCGGAGCATGAAGAGGGCCTCGAGGATGCGAAGGAAGATATAATTTTATTGTAAAGCGAATGATACGAATTTTTATTACGCTTAACAATGGGAACTAGGTCTTAAAGGCCCACTAGCTTTATTGGTAGATTAGAACGTCTCTCGCATTACTCAAATCGCATCGCTCTCAGAGCTCGGCAACTGGAGAGAAACAAGCTCTCGATGACGCTGCCCCCAACCGGGCTGATCAGGAAGGAGTAATGCGCGGAAGTCGGTTGATGAAAGCGGCCGACTAAACAAAAAGCCCTGGGCACCGTTGCAGCCTTGGGATTTGAGCTGGTCGTGCTGTGCTTGAGTCTCGACGCCTTTCGCAATAACCCGCAATGCCAAATTCTGGCCTAGGTTGATGAGCGCCTTGGTGAAACTGGCATTTCCTGGATTGTCGAGCATGTCATTAATGAAACAGGCGTCGATATTAAGCGTATCAATTGGAAAGCACTTTAAGTGCTTCAGACTGGCACTCCCAGCGCCGAAATCATCAATGGCGATACGTATTCCCAAGCGACTCAACTCGGCTAACGTTGATATCGCAACGTCAACATGATGATGCATTAAACTGATTTCGGCCACTTCCAGTTCCAGGTAACGTGCTTCTATTCCTGTCTCAGCGAGGATTTGGGTAATACGGGCGGGCAGTGTTTTGTCGCTTAATTCAATGGCCGACATATTCACCGCTATGGGCACAATCTCCACGCCCTCCTCGCGCCACGCTTGTAACTGACGACAGGTTTCGAGCAACACCCATTGGCCGATCGGTATGATGAGCCCGCAGGCTGCTGCGACAGGAAGAAATACCGAGGGCTGCATGAGCCCCAGTGTCGGATTGCGCCAGCGAACCAGTGCCTCGGCACTACACAGGTACCCGGTAGCGATATCTATCTTGGGCTGAAAGTCGAGAAACAGGCTATTTCCCTGCAGAGCCAACTGCAATTGGGACTCAATATGAGTGTACTGCACCATCAAGGCGGTCATATCAGCCCTGAACATCTGGTAGTGATTAACACCGCTATTCTTTGCATGATACATGGCTGTATCGGCATTATTCAGCAGCGTATGGCCATCGATGCCGTGGTCAGGGTAGAGGCTGATTCCGATACTGGTGGTAACGTTTAGCACATGGTTGCCGATATGGTACGGCTTGGCTAACGCAGCAAGAATTTTCTCGGCAATCCTAGCGGCATCCTGTGGCTTTTCAATTTCGCTCAGCAATACCACGAACTCATCACCCCCCTGGCGGCAAACTGTGTCCGTGTCGCGAATACATTCACTGAGTCGCCCCGCAACCGACTGTAACAGGCAGTCGCCTATGGCATGGCCGAGAGAGTCGTTGATGGCTTTAAACGCATCAAGATCCAAGTATATCAAGGCGACCTGATGGTTATGCCGTTTTGCCAGCCCAATAGCCCGCGAGAGACGCTCCGAGAGCAGAACACGATTGGCTAACCCAGTCAGGCCATCGTGTTGGGCCTGATAGGCCAGCTTCGCCGACTGGGTAGGTGACTGGCAGGCATCATGAAATACGATCACGGCACCTGTGACACAGCCGTTGCGGTCATGAATAGGCGCAGCCGAATCCTCTATCTCCAACTGACTTCCATCCTGGCGAATCAACACGCAATCCATGGCGAGCCCAACGGTACGGTTCTCTTCCATAGCGCGCAGCGCCGGGTTGGTGGCCGTCTTAAGCGTCTGCCCATCAATTAACGTAAAGACCTCAGCCAAGGGTTTGCCGAGCGCCTTAATGCTCGACCACCCGGTCAGTGCTTCAGCGACTCGGTTCATATAGGTAACCCGACACTCAAGGTCGGTCGTCACGACGGCATCGCCGATCGAGTTTAACGTCACTTGGGCCCATTCGGTGGCGGCCTGCAGGGCAGCTTCAGCATCACGCAACCGAATGTCGGCATGTTTTTGCTCGGTAATACCTTCAAACGTCTGAACGTCATCTTTTTGATAGCTGCCGTTCTGCATAGTCGCTCCCCTTCATGCGCAGGGCCTCTGTTTTAAAACTAGGCCTCTTACTTTTTAATCTTCTGAATGGCGTTTTCCGCTGGTGATTATCGATGCTTTTTTTCAACCATAAGGGGGTTACAAGCCCTTGCTCTGTGCGCAAGCGAACGCATGGCGCATTTTTCAATGCGGTCATGCCCAAAGCGTCGCTATCCCTCTCAATAGGCACTATTGCTCATTAAATGCACAACAGATAGCCCGAATGGGTGAATGACACTAGAGCGGTATTCGGTATTGACGATATTAGAAAGGAGGCGCTGCGTTCCCTGCAGCGCAAAGTGCAACATCCTGTTTAGGCATGTCCGTTGCCGCACTTAGGATGCATACTAGGAAATACAGCGGCAGCTGACCGTGCGCTGGCGAACATGGATGATGAAATATTCACAAGGCTACATTTGTCTAATATAAGAACGATTTGTAAACCCGCTCACTCCCAGCTATGTGCGGTAGCGTACAGAGAGCCCCCCTAAGTAACCTATACTGAAACTAAATGTATCTCCCGACTGGGGGCGATACTCCCAGGTGCCTATCACGGCTACCTATGCAGACAATTCGCGTCATGCTCTGCTCAACCGCTGGGGATTAGGAGAGGTGTCGATGTCTGAACCGCAGGATTTTCACCAAAATGCGTTGCTTAGGTTACTGCCAAAAGAGGAACTAGGACGTTTGTTGCCCCATCTTGAAAAGGTGCCATTGGTGCTGGGGCAATCGCTGTGTGAATCCGGTCAGCAAATGAGCCATGTCTACTTCCCACTTGATGCCATTGTCTCCCTACTCTGTGTAATGGAAAACGGCGCCTCGACGGAAATCGCTGTGGTGGGCCATGAAGGCGTAGTGGGTGTCTCGCTGTTCATGGGCGGTGAGACCACACCCAGCCGAGCGATCGTGCAAAGCGCTGGGAAAGCGTATCGTCTTAAGGGTCAGGTACTAAAAAATGAGTTCTACCGCGCCGGGCCGATGCAACGGCTGCTGCTACGCTATACCCAGGCGTTACTAACGCAAATGGCGCAGACCGCGGTATGTAATCGCCATCACAGTGTTGACCAGCAGCTATGTCGCTGGCTGCTGCTCAGCCTCGACCGGCTATCGGGCGATGAACTGGTCATGACTCAGGAGTTAATCGCCAATATGCTGGGCGTTCGTCGCGAAGGGGTAACCGAATCAGCCGGCAAACTTCAGAAGGCTGGCTTGATCTCTTATCATCGTGGGCGGATTACCGTGACCAACAGGCCCGGGCTTGAAGCGCGTGTTTGCGAGTGTTACTCGGTAGTTAAGCGCGAATACGACCGCCTGCTCAATCAACATGCCGTGATATAAAGGGCTGAAAAGAGCCAGTTAACCAGAAGTAACGTTTACCGATTTGTGTACGCTAGCGTGCCGACGCTTGGTTCACCCAATGTTAATATGAAGATGGACCGTCAGAAGATCGATGACGGCGTCTCGATCTGCAGCCGACATCAAAATGATTAATACCGTCATTGTGCCGCTTGCCAGGTTATATAACCGGAGAGGCACATGACGTCTATTTTGCACGTTTCCGATGCCAATCAACTGCTAGCTAAACTACCCACGGTCGAGCGGGATGCCTTTATGAGCGCCTGCGAAACCGTGGCGCTAACGTTTGGCGAAGTACTGGTCCAGCCCACAGAAGCCGTCAGCCACGTTTATTTTCCACTCGATAGCTTTATTTCACTGATCGTCATCCTTGACCCTGACAATCGCCTGGAAGTCGCCATGACGGGGCGAGAAGGCATGCTGGGAAGCTCCCTGGTGCTAGGCATCGACGAGGCACCCTTGCTCGCCCTAGTGCAAGGCGCGGGCTCGGCGCTTCGCATGAATGCCGCCAGCTTCCAAGCGCTTCTACTGAGCAGCCCCGTATTGCATCAGCGGCTGAAGCACTACCTTTACGTCGTCATGAAGCAGCTGGCCCATTCAACCGCCTGCATCCATTTTCATCAGATAGAGGCCCGCCTCGCCCGCTGGCTGCTGATGACCCAGGACCGCGCGCGCACTGACCAATTGAAACTAACCCATGAGTTTCTCGCCATGATGCTCGGCGTCAGACGCGCCGGCATCACCATGGCGGCGATCGCCCTGCAGACGCGCGGGCTGATCGGGTACCACCGCGGCGAAATCAAGGTGCTCGACCGCGCAGGCCTGATCGGCGCCGCCTGCGAGTGTTACAACGAAGACCGTGCGTTGTATGCGAAGATGATGACGCTCTCACCTGCGTAGTCCTGACTCTCTGAGTCTCGTTCGCCCGCCTGCCGGATGACATATGGATCACCTGCTCAGGTGTCGTTCTGCACCAGATTTTTCCAGGCATTGATCATATAAACCTGCCTTCAATAGCATCAAACAGACGTTATTTGTTCTGCACCGTTCATGACCGAAAAGTCTGTCACGCGGTATCCGTCACGTATCTATTACCATTGCTGCCACAAGAGTCGACAACTCAGTTGTTTGGATACTCATTATTCCCTGCCCTTCCTGCCAGCAACTTAAGAATCAACAGCGCGAACTGCCTGCCGGTTTCCTCATCCTCCAGTAGCGGCATGGTGAGCTTTTCATGGTCGTTCATGGCATCCATCACGGCGTCCGTTACGCGTTTTGGAAACAGGCCGTGCATTACCTGGTGATCATCGTGATGGTTAATCTGGGCCATTACGGCGTCATCACGTTCGATGCGATCAGCTATCCCGTTGGCGAAGTGCAGCTTGTCTTCATCGCTAATATCAGCGCCATACAGGTCGTTAAGCCGTTCGATAATCTCATTGAGCTGCTGGGTTTCTGGATCGTGAGGTTTGCCAGAGCCAACCTCTGTAATCGGCTTCAGTCCATAGTCGCCTTCTTTTTCGCCTAGATTTAGCTGCTGCTCGGCGCGCTTGGTTAACCGGTAGCTATCCAGCGATAGCTCACTTACGTCGAGAGGATCACCTTCCAACAACCTATCAATGCGAAGCAGCGGATGGAGATGCTTGGCAAACACACACAGTTGCTCCAGCTCGGCGTCATCAAAGGAAATGATTTGACTGAGGAACTCATAAGTTCGCACGAAGCTTTGCAGGTTCTTGCGGAAGAGATCGAGCTCGTCACGGGTTTTGCCTGCATCTTCCAACTCCTGATCGGCACGCTTACTTCCTGTTTCATCGCCATTCTGCTCGGCCTGGCGGCGTTCCTCTTTCCATATTTCCTGCTGCTCTAGGATCACTTCATAACGTTTTTTGAAACGATCTTGAGCAGGCTTGCAGTGGTAACTCAGGCGTGATGATGGAGCTTTGGGGTCGAAAAAAGCGGTAGCGAACGCCTCCACCTCGGGCCAGTGATAGATGCCACTGGCGTCCAGGGTGCGCTTGATGTCATACACCACCTGCGGATCTGAGACATCGGCCAGCGTTGCCTTGCGATAATAGGGCGCAAAGGCCTCGAGTATGTCCTCCGGCTCGTTGAAGAAGTCGAGAATAAACGTCTGCTTGCCGGGGAACAGCCGATTGAGCCGCGAGAGGGTTTGCACGCAATCCACGCCCTGTAGCTTTTTATCTACATACATTGCGCACAGCTTGGGTTGATCAAAACCGGTCTGGTACTTGTTGGCGGCAATCATCACATTGAAATCGTCGGTGTCGAAAGCATCCGCCAAATCTCGCCCACGCAAACCTGGGTTGAGTAGCTTGCTTGATTCACTCACCTCTTCAACGATCACTTCATCAGGCAGCACCGTACCCGAAAAGGCGACCAGCGGGTGCACATCGGTATAGCCTTTTGATTCCACGTACTGCCGCATAGCGAGCTGGTATCGCACCGCTTCCTGGCGACTAGCGGTGACCACCATGGCTTTCGCTTGGCCATCCAGCAGATGACGCACGTTGGCGCGATAATGCTCCACAATGACTTCTACACGCTGGGCAATGTTGTAAGGGTGTAACCGCACCCACTTGGCCAAGGTTCGCGAGGCCTTTTTGGCGTCCACCTCCTGCGCTTCTGCATCCGGGTGTGCGAGCTTCCAGGCGGTACCGTAGGTAACGTAATTGCGCAGCACATCAAGGATAAAGCCTTCTTCGATTGCCTGACGCATGGAATAGAGGTGGAAAGGCTCGGGCTTGTTTTCCGCGCTCGGCGGCAAAGCTGGGTCGGCCACGCGACCAAACAGCTCCAGCGTTTTGGCTTTGGGTGTCGCCGTGAAAGCATAGTAACTAATGCTTTCGCTTGGGCGGCGCGAGGCCACTGCCGCATCCAGCATCATCTCCGCGCTGATGTCTTCATCATCACCCGCCATTTCACCTGCGGCGGCCAGCAGCGCTTTGAGCTTGGTGGCCGAACTACCGGTCTGCGAAGAATGTGCTTCATCCGCTATCACCGCGTAGTGGCCCTCGGCAAGCTGAGGGCGCTTGTCCAGTGCATCAAACAGCGCCGGAAAGGTCTGGATCGTGACAATGATGATCCGCGTATTATTGGCAAGCGCGTCCGCCAACTGCTCTGATTTGCTCTGGTTACCCACATCGCGGGTAATGGGACACACCACACCATGGGCATGCTCGAACTGGTAAATGGTGTCTTGCAGCTGGCTATCAAGCACCGTGCGGTCGGTCACCACAATCACTGAGTTGAAGCGCTTTTGCTGGCCGCTTTCGTCGTACAGGTTGGCAAGCTGATGGGCCAGCCAGGCGATGGAGTTGGACTTACCCGAGCCTGCGCTGTGCTGCACCAGGTAGCGCTGGCCCGGAGGTTCCTGATGAGTTGTGGTCACCAGTTGATTGACGACTTCCCATTGATGGTAACGCGGAAAAATAAGCGTTTCTTTTGTTTTTCGACGCCCGTAAAAGTCTTCACTGGTTTTCTTTTCAAGGTGCAGGAAGCGCCCCAAAATCTTGAGCCAGGCATCCGGTGAAAACACGCGCTCCCACAAATAGGTGGTCGCATAGTGGTTCTCGTCTTCCAGCAGTGGGTTGCCCGCGCCGCCACCCTCAGTACCTTGGTTAAAGGGCAGAAAGAAGGTGTCTTTACCCGCCAGCTTGGTAGCCATCGCCACCTCGGCCTGGCTGACGGCAA
The DNA here is from genome assembly GCF_900086985.1 of Halomonas sp. HL-93. Taxonomy (NCBI): domain Bacteria; kingdom Pseudomonadati; phylum Pseudomonadota; class Gammaproteobacteria; order Oceanospirillales; family Halomonadaceae; genus Halomonas; species Halomonas sp. HL-93. Next base: position 1,024,710 of record NZ_LT593974.1, on the reverse strand, counting down.
AATGCACCAGCGCGCCGCGCTTGAACGCCAGCAGCGGCTCGATCTTGCGGGTGATCGGGTCTTTCAGCGGGCGGTCGTTACGATACTGACGCTTGGCGTTTTCTACCGACTGCTTGAACTCGCTTTTCAGCTCCAAGGTGGCTGTAGGGATGCCGTTGACGAACAGCACCAGATCCAAACGTGGGTTATAGCTTTGGCTGCCCTGGCCTTTTTCTCGCGCATGCGGCGAATAAGACACCTCCGGCACCACGCGCAGGCGATTGGCGCGGTAGCGGGCAAGTGCTTCGGGGTTCATGGCGTGGTCAGGTTTGAAGCTGCACAGGTCAAACGTTACTCCCGGCACTTTGAAGCCATGGCGCAGCACCTCAAGCGTGCCCGCTCGTTCAAGCTCGCGGACCACCTTTTGGATGAACACTTGCTCGGATGCTTGCGGGTTGGCCTTGCAGAACTTCTCCCAGCGCTCGGGCCAGGCATCCTGCACATAGCCCAACAGATCTTCAGTGTAGAGCGCTGATGTGCGGTCGTAGCCAGTGGCCGTGCCCACCCGCCAGCCATCAGCGGCCATGGCGTCAATGATGTCCTGCTGGAACCGGCCTTCCCTGCTGTCCGCCACGATAAGCACCCGAAGTTTAATCAATGTGCACAGACTACAACGAAGCCGAACAGAATGGAAAAACGGGTTCTACTACCCTTTCCCCTAAGGCGTTGATTTTTAATTTTATGATCATCTGCCACCTTTTCGTCAGTGACAATAACTAAATTTTGGTTAATATACGCTTGGCTTCGCTTCGGTTAACTTCGGATAACAAGAAACGGCAGTCATCGTAACGCCCTTATGGCAATTGATTGAAATATGACAGCGGGTGGAAACTCGCTTATGGAGTAAAAAATGGTAGGGAACATGACGTTTAAAGGGATCGGGAAACTGCTATTGGCGTTTGTTGCGCTGGCGCTTATCACTGGCTGTGCTGCCAAAGCGCCCTCTTCAGAGAATTTACAGAATGAACTTCAGGGCTTTAAGTTACCGCAACAGCCTAATGCTGATGAAGGCATGGTCTATGTGGTTCGCCCAGAGATGACAGGCACGTTGGTTCGCTTTAATGTTTTCTTGAATGACCAAGAAGACTCATCCGAAGTCGGTCATACACGCGGCAGTGAGCACATTTACTTTCCCGTAGAGCCCGGTCAACACACCATTTATTCTAAAGCAGAGAACTGGGCATCCGTTGACGTAGACGTATCGCCGGGCGAAACGGTTTTTATTCGCCAACACGCGAAGATGGGACTTGTCATGGCGCGCAACTCATTGTCATTGCTGGAAGCGATGGAAGGTGAGTATTTTGTTAAAGAGACCAGCCCCGGCACGATGATCAATCGCTAATCATCGTGACGACTCGGAACCCCGCTATATAGCGGGGTTTCTTATTTGGTTTCAGACACCTAGCGCATTAAGCTCATCACGGCTATAAACCCGCCCATAGCGGCTGATGAGTCCCTTAGGTCCTAGCATCGTTAAACTAACAATCGGTGTGGCGGTTTTAGCAAAGCTATCCTCCAATGCTTGCTCCTGCTGTGCCAATGTAAGTACACCAATCCGTTCCGGCGTATAATGCTCGCCTAGTTCCATGAGCAAAAACTGAGTCCAACCGGGGGTGAGACGCACACTTCGGCCGCGACGGTTTTCTTGGGTAATGGCTTTAACCTGGGTTCGTTGGCCGTCCTCTTCCAGATCAAAACCGGGGTTTTAGCTACCTGACATCATTGAGGGCTGTTGGCCAAGCGCTTCTAAAAAGCGGAGCCCAATAAACTCACCTATACGGCCAATAATGTTGTCGTTACCGCCAATACGCTCAGGTACTGCGCTCCCTAATGCCAAAATGGCTTGGCGCGCCTGGAGGTAATGGTCAATCGCTCGCTGAATCTCGGCATCGCGGTGCTGCTGGGGCTTATCCATCATCGCCCTCATTTGGCATTGATGCCGCAGCATTGACCTGCTGATCTTGCCAATCAGCATAGGTCTGCCCCGTGGCCTCAACCTTCCAATCAACACGACCGTTAGCGGCCCGCCCTGCGACAGCGGCGGCGGCCGAGCTGGGGCTCGTGAAGCCATAGTCACGCGTGAACGTCTTGAATCCATTACCATCGTCCATCAGCACACCTTCATCGCAAAGCTGCTTGTAGAGATGCCGGTAGTTGTGCTTAAGGTCTATCCATTCTCCCCTGGCGAGAGAACCCTCTAGAACGACAAATTCACCTTCAACCTCTTGAGCGTAGGCGACAATATTTTGTCTTTTAACTTCCATCTTCAGCCTAGGGCTTACTGAAACGCTTTGGTTTGGCTCTCGCTCTGTGGGTGCTTGACGCTCAAGGCCAGGACTTGATGAGATTTTTGTAGTGCTGCGTAAAAAATCCAGACCAAGAACGGGAAGTACCGTGCGAACCTGCTCGACAAAAAAGGCCATATCAGCACGATCAGATTCTGGAAGTCCCACGTACTCATGTGACGTACCGTTGGCTAGCTTACAACGCCCAACAGCACCCGCTTTCTGTATCAGCAAGCTCTCCAGGTATTTCACATGAGCCTTGGTCAGGTTCTGGTCTTTACTCGTTATAAGACACACCTTCTCCCAAAAATCCTTGCCTCCCTTATCCTCCGGTCGATTGTGCTGTTTAAGCCGCGTAGCAACATCATCGCTTTCACCGATATATACCAAAGGGCGTAAATCTCCCTCTGGATCCGTGCCGACTAAGAAGTATATTCCGGTTCTCCCACATTCGGGGCGCTGAACTAACTCGCTGAGCCTGCTGCGCGGACCTGTAAGCACATGCCCTGTCCAGTTCATAATTTCAGCGGTAAGCAGGCCAGTAGGCGTGCCATCCACTAGAAACAGCCGAATGCTGCGTCCCTGTGTCATATCAACTCCGTTAGTGCTAGCCGCTTTCGCCATTTTGCGAATTGGCTACACACACTGCTTGGAATCTCAGCATTGATCAATGACGAGTCTTGGCCTGCTGATTATCCTCGGAGGCTGTGTCGTCAGGATTGTGCGGCGCGTCCTCACCAATGAGAACGGGCTTACCTTCCTGCCAAAACACCGCGTATTGGCCCAGGCGGCGCTTGCGCTCTAAGGTTTCGGCCACGGCTGTGCGAAGGCTGTTGAGCATTTCCTGGGTATCGGGTGAAAGTTGGGTCATGATTTTGCCTCCTGGGAAAGCGCGTCAAACAGTGAAGTATTAAACACTTGACGGTGATTGCCATGCTGCTCGAAAACCGGCTCTGGCTGGTCTTGGTCATTCATGAAGCAACGCGCACGGCTGACCAATGGCGCGTAAAGCGTCAACAAATTATTCAGGCTGCGCGGGAAACGTCGCTGAATATCTTTGAGCGCAATATTGTGGCCGCCGTGAGACACACGCTCAGCAACGCGCAGGCGTGACATCTCAACAGAGGGTAGCGCCAAATACACTAGCTCAACTTTCCAGCCTTCGGCTAGCAGGCGCTCAACTAGCCGTGAGTAACCACGCCCCGAGAGCGTAGTTTCAAAGGCAAAGTCTTCTCGCTCATCAATCGCTTCTTTGATCTCGCGCAGGAAGATACGGCTGGCCGCGACAAGATCCCGTTCGGGTGCAAACGGGGAAAGGCCGGCGGCAATCAAGTCAGCATTGATAAAGCGTGTACATTGGGCGACTTGCGGCAGATAGTTGAAGGCAAAGGTCGTTTTGCCCGCCCCGTTGGGGCCGGCCACTATCCAGCAGACGGGCGCTTGGAATTCATTTGGCAGGGTCATACCAGCTCCGTTTGATTGGCCTCTCCAGCAGCCACCACCGACCTCGCTGACGGCTGCCAGCCACGTACGTCGATTTTGCCAGTGACGGCGGCAGAGATTAGGGCGGAGCGGCGTTCTTGGAGTAAATTAATAGTATTTATACCCTCTTGCATCAGATCATCTAAACGAGCAGCCTCAATAGCAAGGAAATCAAGCACTTTCCGTTGCTCTTCAACTGGAGGGAGCGGCAATTGACAAGACATTACGCTACTTGAAGATATTGATGCCAAATTCGTGCTTTGCTTGGAATAAAGGTAAAAGTAAGCGCGAGCCGCATTGGAGCGAGTGAACATGGAGAGCCAGTGAGGCAATAAATACTGGTTCGGCCGAATGGCAAAAACATGATTTTGGTGAAGGCAATCAGTAATCTCTCCATTCCAAACAGTACCACGGCCAAGTTTGTCGTTATCTCCACCTTCATTCATCAATACATCACCTTCTTGAAGGCGATAGCGGTCTACCTCAGAAACAGCAACTTCTACTGTTTTAACCGTTGATAGAGCAACATAACCGTCTTGAACATTCGCTACACGAAGATAGGGAAGCTCAACTGTTAGTGTTTCAGCGTCATAACTCTTGCCCTTAGCGATGCCTCCTTGAATCGTTGCATACCAACGAAGTGGACCAACATCCCAATGAGCCGGCACTTCCCCCAGCCACTCCACTCCGGAGTCTTTCATTGGGACACTGGGATCGAGCCCTTTGGTAACAGCATGGGAAATCACCGCCTGGCGTTTTTCCTTGAGCAGCTCGATCAGGCACTGCTGTTCTTCCACTAAGGCGTCGATGCGGGTGGTTTCGTGGTAGAGGAAGTTGGCGATTTGAGTTTGCTCTGAGCCTGGGGGAAAAGGTGTAGGCACTGACGCTACTTTTTCTGCAGTAAAGTGAGCAATAGTCGACTTATTACAGAGCACGTCAACGTAGCCCTTTTGCTTAATAGCGAGCATCCAATAGAAAAGGAAAGACGAGCAATTATTCGCATTTGACCTTACCCTATTTATTGAATTTTGAATGTGATAACCAGGGCCATTCCTCCATAGTGCTGGACGACCAACATCGCCTCCTTCGCTGATTAATAAATCTCCATACTCAAGAGCTAACTGACGCGCTTCGGATGGGCTGAACCACATTTTTCTTACATCTTTAAAGTCAACTCCCGTGGGTTGTATATTAGCAGCACGCAAATATGGAAGAAGTTGATCACTTTCCTTTTTGGGCTCTGGCTGTAGCATTTTTCCTAAAACAACGTCGTGGCCACGCTTCAAAGCTGTAACTTCCCAATGCGCTGGCACTTCCCCCAGCCACTCAACGCCGGAGTCCTTGTACTCGGGATAGGCTGGGTAGCTCATGCCGACAGCTCCTCGATCATCTGCTTGATACGATCAGTACAGGCTTTGAGGTCGGCGTCGATTTCCTCCAGCGGGCGCGGCGGCGTGAACTGATAGAAGTGGCGGTTAAAGGGTATCTCGAAGCCGACAATGCCAATGCGGCCATCCAGTTCGTCGCGCTTGTTTTCATCGATCCAGGCGTCGGGTACGTGGGGTTTGACCTCGCGCTCGAAGTAGTCAAACACCGATTCGTTGTAGGGCACGTTCTCGTTATCGCGTAGGCCAGTGTCTGGCTCAGGTTGTCCGTTTTTGTCCAGGCTTATATCGGCGTCCGCATCACGCTCGGAGAGGGCATTGAGAATGGCCTTCTGTACGGGCGCGCCAACTTTTAAGCCTTCAGCCTTTAGCGCCGCGTTAAGCGCTTTGGTAAACGCTTTGCGGTTGGTGTAGCGCTGTTCACCAAGCTGTTTGCAGGCGGCCTTGAGCGCGGCTTGCTCGCCGTCATCCAATTTCTGAATGGCTTTTTCGTCGTCCAGCTTTACTAGGCGTTCTTCGCTGGCTTCGAAGTTCAGGCGCAGCGGCCGCTCGACGGTAATCCGCCGGTATCCAAAGGTTTCAATAGGGAAAATTTTACTATTGTCGCTATCTTCAAAGGCGCCGTAGAGCCGCACGATAGCGTCAATATCTCGATCGGTGATGTACTGGCGCTTGCTGCCCAGCGACTTGCGCATCTTGCTGGCACAGCCGGTGGAGTTAATCAGCTGCACCTTGCCCTTGCGCTCGGCAGGCTTGTTGTTGGAGAGCACCCATATATAGGTGGCAATACCGGTGTTGTAGAACATATCCGTGGGCAGGCCGACGATGGCTTCTACCAGGTCATGCTGCAGCAGGTAGCGGCGAATTTCGGACTCTCCACTGCCTGCGCCGCCGGTAAACAGCGGCGAGCCGTTGAGGATGATGCCAATGCGCGAGCCCCCGTCTTGCCGGGTGCGCATCTTGGCCACCAGATGCATCAGAAAAAGGAGCGAGCCATCAGAAACTCTTGGCAAACCGGGGCCAAAGCGGCCATCGTAGCCGCGATGCCTATGTTCGTCAGTCACCTGCTTTTGTACTTTTTTCCACTCAACGCCAAACGGTGGATTGGAGAGCATATAGTCAAAGCGCTCGCCCGCCAGCTGGTCGCCAGATAGCGTGTTGCCCAGCTTGATCCGTTCAACCTCCTGCCCTTTTACCAGCATGTCGCCCTTACAGATGGCGTAAGACTCAGGATTAAGCTCCTGGCCGTGCAGCGAGACTGTCACGTTCTGGCTGACCTGCTGAATGTACTCGTCGCTCTCAGAAAGAAACCCGCCGGTGCCGGCTGTCGGATCATACACGGTGACGATGCTGTTGGGCTTGAGCTTGGCTTCTTGCCCGGTAAGCACCAGAGACGTCGTTAGATGAACGATATCGCGGGGCGTAAAGTGCTCCCCGGCGGTTTCGTTGGAGCTTTCGGCAAACTTGCGGATCAACTCCTCGAAAATGCCGCCCATACCGTGATTGCTAACGCGCTGTGGGCTTAGATCTATCGCCGCGAACTGCAGCACTACTTTGTAGAGCAGATCATTGGCGCTGAGCTGCTGAACGAAGCTTTCGAACTCGAAATGCTCGAAAATCTCCCGCGCGCTCTGGCTGAACGACTGCACATAGCTCATCAGGTCGTCGCTTGTTTGGGTATCGGAGAGCGTGCCCAGGGATAGCGGCGAGGCATTGAAGAACGGCTGGTCCGCCGCGCGCAACAACAGCTTCTCACGCACCGCTTCCGGCTTGTTTTGGTGCTGCTCGGCAGCCTGCAATACCTCGGCTTTGGTGGGCGCGAGAACACACTCCAAGCGGCGCAGCAGGGTAAACGGCAGAATGATGCGCCCATACTGCGATTGCTTGAAATCGCCGCGCAGAAGGTCAGCGACCGACCAGATAAAGGCCGCTAACTGGGAGTGACTTTCCGTGTTCAAGGTACTTCCCCACGCTAAGTAAATATTCGTTAATTGGCGAATATCATACACGCCAACCTGTGCGGTAACAGCCAGGAAGCGCAAGCGAAAATAAAGGAAGTAAGATGGGGATCAAACGAGCAGCAGGGAAATACAGACCAAGGGGCTCATAATCCCCTGCTTTAAGAATTAGCACATAGAATGGTGGGCCCAGTAGGACTTGAACCTACGACCAAGGGATTATGAGTCCCCTGCTCTAACCAACTGAGCTATAGGCCCGAAAAGCGTGCATATCATAGCGAATGTGGTGGAGCGAGGCCAGCCCCTAGTTAGGCTATCTTGCCATTACCGCGGCACTTTTTAAGGGTTAGCGGGTCTTGAGGGAAGCCCTTTTGAGAAAGGCCCTTATAAGGAGATACGCTTTGAAAGCATTGATGGCGCTTTTTTCGCTGCTGTTGGCGCTACCGGCGCAGGCAGATTGGCAGTTGGACCCTGACCGCTCGAACGTTCAAGCATCGATTACCCAGTTGGATGGCGATGAGCCGCAAACCCATCACCATCAGGTTCGCGACCTGCAGGGCGATATTTCCGCCGATGGAACGCTGCGTCTGCCACTCAAGCTCAGCCAAACGGATATGCTAACCCGGATGGGCGAACTGCCCACCTGGGCCGAGATGCTGGCCAACACCACGTTGGTCACGCTGGTGGCGCAAATGCCACCCGAGCGGTTAGACGAGTTGGATATTGGCGAATCGCTGGTCGAGACGCTGACCTTCCGGCTACAAAGCGATATGGTCAACCAGGAAGAGACTGTCCCGCTTCGCTTCACCCGTGAGGGCTTGAACGAAGTGCGCGTGACCCACGCCGAGCCCATGGCGCTGGATGGCCGCGCGTTGATGGCCAACGCCACGCTGCGCAGCGTGCTCTCGATGCTAGGTTATAACGAGATAGACGAGCACGTGCCGATCACGCTGGATGCACGGCTCGTTAACCGCTAACGGCTTCAGCATCGCCCGCCAGCGCCTCGCCGGTTTGCACGCGCCATTGGGCCGCGTAATGGCCATTAGCGGCGAGCAAGCTTGAGTGAGTGCCGCGTTCGGCCACTTGGCCTTTTTCGATCACCACGATCTCATCGGCGTGCACAATGGTCGAAAGCCGGTGAGCAATCATGATCACCGTGCGGCCGTGGGCAATGCGCTTGAGCGAGCGCTGAATGGCGGCTTCGGTTTCGTTATCCACCGCGCTGGTGGCTTCATCCAGCACCAAAACCGGCGGGTCTTTAAGCAGCGCCCGGGCCAGTGAAAGCCGTTGGCGCTGGCCGCCGGAAAGGCGCACGCCCCGCTCCCCTACCGGCGTTTCCAGCCCTTGGGGCAGCGTTTCAATAAAGCTCCACGCCTCGGCGGTTTTGGCGGCATCGATAATCGCGGCGTCATCCGCATCCGGCCGGCCGTAGGCAATATTGTCGCGAATACTGCCTTCAAACAGGTACACATCCTGGCTGACCAGGCCAATCGCCTGGCGCAGCGAGTGCATGCTCACGTCCGTTACCGGCTGCCCGTCAATCAGTACCCGCCCGCTTTTGGGGTCGTAAAAACGCAGCAGCAATTTGATCAGCGTCGATTTACCTGAACCGGTCGCACCGACCAGCGCCAGGGTATGCCCAGCTGGCGCGTGTAAATCCACCCCATCAACGCCCACTTCACTGGCGGTGTAGTGGAAGCTTACCGACTCGAAGCGCACCTCACCTTTAATGGGCTGAACCAGCGACGTGGTGCTGTCGTCTTTAACCGTAATGGGCTCTTCCAGCAGATCGAGAATGCGTTTGGTGCTGGCCATGGCGCGCTCAAATAGGTCAATCACCTGAGCCAAGCCGGTCAACGGCCACAGCAGGCGCTGGGTCAAAAACACCAGCACGCCGTAAGCGCCCACGTTCAAGGTGCCGTTGAGCGCCATCATGCCCCCCACGGTAAAGGTGGCCAAAAAGCCCGCCAGAATCGCCATACGAATAACCGGGATAAACGCCGAGCTCACCTTGATCGCCCGGCGATTGGCATCCACGTAGGCTTCGCTGGCATCGCGCAGGCGCTCGGCCTCGCGGTCTTCGCTGGTAAAGCTTTTAATCGTGGCGATACCGCTTAAGTTATTGGAAAGGCGGCTGGCCAAATCGCCAACCTTTTCGCGCACGTCGCTGTAAAGCGGCCCGGCTTTGCGCTGGAAGTAAAACGCGCCCCAGATGATCAGCGGAATGGGCGTAAACGCCAGCAGCGCGATCAGCGGCGAGAGCACGAAGAAGACTGCACCGACGGCAACTACCGTGACGCCCACCTGAATCAGCGAGTTAGCACCACCGTCGAGGAAACGCTCAAGCTGGTTAACGTCATCATTCATCGTGGCAACAAGCTGGCCGGAGCTTTTCGACTCAAAAAACGCCATATCCAGCCGCTGGGCATGCTCGTAGGTGTCCTGACGCATATCCGCCTGAAGCCGTTGGGCCAGGTTGCGCCATAAAATCTGGAACAGGTACTCAAACAGCGACTCCCCCGCCCAGATAAAGAACGTCAACACGGCGAGGATGGTGATCTGCTCTTGAGGAGCGTCGAAGCCCAACCGCGCCACAAAGCTTTGTTCCTGATTGACCACCACGTCGATCGCCACGCCGATGAGAATTTCGGGGGCGATATCGAACAGCTTGTTGATGATCGAGCAAACGGTCGCGGCGATAATCCGCCGCCGATAGCCTTTGGCATAGCGCAGAAGGCGCATCAAGGCCTGAAAGCTCTGATTCTGAGAGCGGGCCTGAGAACGGGGCGTAAAAGAAGCCACGAGCATTCCTTACTGAGTGGTTATGGGTCGAATGATGTGGCCTATCGTACCACTTTCCTATTTACCAAACGTCGGCTTAGGGGCTTGGTTTGGGCACAAGGCTTAAGAACCGGCACGGCGCACGTTGGCCAATAAGGGACTGCCGGTATCTGGGTCGATAATCAGCGTGCAATCTACCTGATACAGCTCGCGCACCAGCGCTGGGGTAACGACCTTTGCAGGCGCCCCTTGGGCGACAACCTGCCCTTCGCACATGGCGATGAGATGATCCGCGTAGCGGCAGGCGCTGGCTAAATCATGCAGCACCATCACCACGGTGCGGCCTTGGCAGGCAAGGTGGCGTACCAGCTCAAACACTTCGATCTGATGACCCAGGTCCAACGCCGAGGTCGGCTCGTCGAGCAGTAACAGCGGTGTTTGCTGGGCGATGGTCATGGCAATCCACGCCCGTTGGCGCTGCCCGCCGGAAAGCGCTTCCAGCGGACGCTCGGCCAAGGATTCAAGCCCGGCGGCGACAAGTGCGTACTCGACCACACGCTGGTCCTCCGCCGACCATTGGCGCAGCCAGCCCTGGTGAGGCTGGCGGCCAAAGCGAATCAGCTCGCTGACCGTCAGCCCTTCCGGCGCCACGGCCTCTTGCGGCAACAGCGCCAGTTGAGTGGCGAGCTTACGGGCGGGCAGGTGTTGGATATCCGCACCATTCAACAGTACTGCCCCACTTTCCGGTTTGTGCAGACGCGCTAGGCCCGACAGTAGCGTGGACTTGCCACAGCCGTTGGGGCCCACAATCGCGGTGACCTGGCCACTCGGCAGGCTGACGTCCAGCGACTCAATGACGCGCCGAGGGCCATAACTCAGGGCAAGCGATTCGGTGGCAAGCGTGGGGGATGGCTCAGCATGCGTCATGCGTAACTCCGTTGCGGGCGCATTAGTATCCATAATAACCAGGGACCGCCGATGACGGCGGTGACAATACCGACAGGGATTTCAATCGGGGCCAGCAAAGTGCGCCCGGCGAGGTCCGCCAGCACCATCACCAGCGCGCCTGACAATAGCGACGCCACTAACGGTACCTGGCGCGAGCTTGCAAGGGAGCGGGCAATTTCAGGGCCGATCAGCCCGACCATACCCACTGGCCCTGCCACCGCAACCGCCAGCGCCGTCAACACCACCGAGAGCAACAATACCTGGAAGCGTCGCGCTTTAACGTTAACGCCCAGCCCACAGGCCGTTGCATCTTTAAAGCGCATCAGCGATAGCGGACGCGCGACGACCCCCGCAGCGACCACGCCGACGATAAGACCGCCCGCTAGCCAAAAGACGGCGTCGCCTGGGCGGGCGTTGAGCGACCCGACGGTCCAGGGGTAGGCCGCATTGGCGGTATCAATCGCCACCCGTGCCAACATCAATTGGGTGACGGCACCGAATACCGCGCCGACGCCAATCCCCGCCACGATAAAGCGATAGCCCTGCGTGCCACCACCCGCCACGAGGCCAAAGGTCAATGCGGCTGCGGTAGCAGCCCCCGCCAGCGCCATGGCCGACGGGGCCAGGGAAATGCCCATCCCCACCACCGAGGCCACGGCAAACGCCGTGGCGCCATTATCGATACCGATAATCCCTGGGGTGGCCAGTCGGTTGCGTGCCAGGGTTTGCATCAGCACCCCGGCAAGCGCAAAGGCAGCCCCGGTTAAACAGGCCGCTAACAGCCGGGGCAGGCGCAGCTCCTGCACGGTAAACACGTTGATCATCTCGCCCCGGCCAAAGAGCGCCGGGACAACCGTGCTCGGCGCCAGCGTCATACTCCCAAGCCCCAGGTAAAGCACGCAGGCGACGAGCAGCGCGACCCACAACCCCGTATTGACGGTCAGTCCGCGGCGCTCAATCAGCACACTGCAGGCATTGCCACGTGGAGAGCGCCACGCCACCCGCCAATAGCCTGACGGTGCCGCTACCTCAGCCGCAGGGTGCTGGGTTAACAAGGCCGGCGAAGAAAGATCAGTTGCGTTCGATTTCATGGGCATGCAACGCCAGAGATTATAAGGAGGGTAGCCGCCGGGCGCGCACCACCGCGACCAGTACCGGAGCACCGCATAGGGCGGTCAACACGCCAATTGGCAGCTCTGAAGGCGCCACTAACACACGCGCAATGATATCTGCGGCGAGCACCATCAAGGGGCCGATCGGCAGGCAGAACCACAGCGTGCGGCGAATGTCCGGCCCGGCGATCGCTCGAGCGGCAAACGGCACGACCAGGCCGACAAACGCAATAGGACCGGCAATCGCGGTGGCAGCGCCCACCAGTACCGCCACGCAGGCGACGACCAACCAACGGATCAGCCCTGGATGATGTCCCAGCCCTGACGCGGCCCGTTCGCCTAGCGCCAGCGCCGCCAGCGGGCGGGCCGTAACAACCACCAACACGGCGGCCACCAGCATGCTGGGCAACATGGCGACCACATCATCAAGGCGTCGTCCGGCGAGACTGCCGATGACCCAGAAACGGATTTCATCCGCCGCGCGCTGATCAAACAGCAGCATGAGGGACGTCAGCGAGCCAAGCAGCCCGGAAAACGCCGCTCCCGCCAATACCAGCCGCACCGGATCGCTGCCCACACCGTGCACGCGGGTGACGCTAAGCACACATAGGCAGCCGACCAGCGCTCCCAACTGGGCCACCGAAATACGCAGCGTGGCCGCGCTGGCCCCCATGACCAAGGTTAATGCCACGGCAAAGGCCGCGCCAGCGCTGACCCCCAACAAGCCGGGTTCGGCGAGCGGGTTACGCGAGACGGCCTGGAGCAGCGCCCCCGCCACTCCCAGGGCCATGCCCACGATAATGCCAATCAAGGTACGCGGCGCGCGCAGTTCCCATACCACGAAACTCGCATCGTCATCCTGACTGCCGGCAAGCACCGCCAGCGCACGCAGCGGGCCGACGTCGCCTGCGCCAATCAGCAGGCTAACGAGACTCACCGCCACGAGGGCGGTGAAAAGTAGCGTCATATGCGTTCGTTGACGACCAACGTTTAACGACATCACGGCAACAAAGCGGCTTCTACATCGTCAAGAATCGCCTGCGCCGCCAGCGGGCCGTTGGCGCTGGTCCACAGCTGACCGTTCACCGGCACCACCTGCTCGCGCTGGACCACCTCCAGCCGGGTAAAGGCGCTGCTTTGCTTGGCGGACTCAAGCGCTTCCTGGCCGTCTTCATTGAGCGTGGCCAGGAACAGCCAGTCACCATCCACCTGGGCAAGGTTTTCAAGGCTTAGCACATCGCTATGCACGCCGCGCTCGCCCACCAGCCCCGCGTCTTCGACGGTCAGGCCGACGTCGGCCAGCAGACCGGCGGTAAACAGGTTTTTCGACATCACCATCGGCCCGCCCGGCATCCAGCGCACCACAAACGCATTTCCGCCCACACCGGCGTTTTCCAGGTCGCTTGCCAGCGCCGCGGCACGCTCCTCAACGGCGTTGATGGCGTCGTCAATGGCCTCCTCACGGTTCAATGCTTTACCGTAAAGCCGTGCTTCATCCTTCCAGTTATCCGGCGCCAGCGGCTGACTCGGCGGCACCACCGTGGGCGCAATGCGTGATAACAGCTGATATTGCTCTTCAGCAAGCTGAACAGGCGCGAGGATCAAGTCCGGGCGCTGCTCAAGCACCGCTTCGGTGTTGATTTCGCGTACCACTCCCATGATAGCGGGCCGCTCATCGCCCAAATGCGCTTCCACGTACTCGGCAACGTTGTCGCCACCACGCGTGGTGACCGCCCCTAGCGGCGTGATACCCGCGGCCAATGAGGCATCCAGCGCCCCCTCGTACAGCGTGACCACTCGCTCCGGCGTACCCGTTACATCCACTTCGCCGAAGGCAGTATCGAGCGTACGCGCCTGAGCGGCACTGACCAAACAGACACTCAGTAGTAGTCCCACAATGCCATTGCACAATGATGTGGCCCGCATAAGGTGTCCTCGCTGTTGAAGTAGCGCAGAATAATAACGATTATCAAAAGCACTTGCATCAATATTACGGCGAATACTGCGTTCGACGCAACGCAACGCAACGCTCAACTGCATCGCTCGCTCTACCCACATCGTTCCAGCTTACGCAACGTCATGTTCCAATCAATTGCCTCGCATTTGGGAACTTTTGTTTTTAGACTCTCCATCTCATTTGACAATGAATATCATTAATAATCTAATTGCTTTACCAGGGGGTGCCCATGCCACGCTTTACTCGCACCGTTTTGGTCAGCGCCATCGCGCTCGCCGTATCGTCCACGGCGGTTTACGCACAACAAAGCGACCAACTGGATAACATCGTGGTGTCGGCCAGCGGGTTTGAACAGACGATGGTCGATGCGCCGGCCAGTATTTCGGTGGTGTCTCGCGAGGAACTGGAGCGCAAACGCATCACCAGTGTTGCCGATGCCCTGCGCGACGTTGAAGGCGTGGACGTGGGCGGCCAGGTGGGTAAAACCGGCGGTCGGAACATCAGCATGCGCGGCATGCCCAGCGACTACACGCTGATTTTGATTGATGGCCGCCGCCAAAATACCGCCGGTAGCGTAACGCCCAATGGCTTTGGCGAAACCTCCACCAGCTTCTTTCCTCCAACTTCCAGCATTGAGCGCATTGAGGTGATTCGTGGGCCAATGTCGACACTTTATGGCTCTGACGCCATGGGCGGGGTAATTAACATCATTACCCGCAAGGTCGACCGCGAATGGACCGGCTCGGTTGGCGTTGAGAATACCTTCAACCAAGACCGCGACTTTGGCGATCGCCGTGAGATTAATCTTTATACCAGCGGTCCACTGGTGGAAGACACCCTAGGTTTACAGCTGCGCGGACGCTTCTATGAGCGCGACGCATCTAATTTAGAATACAACGATGAAAATGGCGACCCTATCGAGGTCAGCCAACGCGGCCCCAGCCCGGTGGAAGGCGATACCTATAACCTGGGCGGCAAGCTGACCTGGACGCCGACTGATGATCACGACCTGTGGCTCGACGGTGAAGTCAACCGCCAGCGCTACAACAACGACGAATGCCAGTTAGGCACCTTGGATGGTCGCACGCGCAGCTGTGAGCCTGACCCCGGTGTCGCTAACGGTTATGCCGACGAGCTACGTTTTGAGCGTGAGCAAGTTGCTATTGGCCATACCGGACGCTTTGCCTCAGGCACCCTGGAGTCCAGCCTGATGCGCAACACCACCGAAACCACCGGCCGCACCATCCCCGGTACGGCGGGTGAAGCATACGCAGGTTTTCCTGGAATCGTTGGCGGTGACCCGCGCGAATTAGAAACCACCAACACGGTGCTCGATAGCAAATTCACCATGCCGCTGGGCGATCATATGACCACCATAGGTGGCCAATGGATGGATTCGGAGTTGGACGACGGTTTAGCGGGCGAGACATTCGAGCAAACCACTACCGCCCTGTTTGCCGAAGACGAATGGATGCTGCGCGACGATCTGGCGCTTACGCTCGGCGGGCGTTACGACCACCACGATGCCTTTGGCAGCCAGTTCAGCCCACGTGGCTATCTAGTCTGGAACACCACTCCCAACTGGACGCTAAAAGGTGGCGTGAGCCGCGGCTACAAAACACCATCGCTTAACGACTTACACGACGGTATCAACGGCGTAACGGGCCAGGGCACCATCCTTACCATCGGCAACCCCGATCTCGAGCCAGAAACCAGCACCAGCAGTGAAATCGGTGCGCATTACGATAATCAGCAGGGCTTCACTGCCAGCGCGACGCTGTTCCATAACCAGTTTGACGATAAAATCGCCAGCGGTAACGACAGGCAGGTGACCA
Organism: Halomonas sp. HL-93; assembly: GCF_900086985.1. Lineage (NCBI taxonomy): Bacteria > Pseudomonadati > Pseudomonadota > Gammaproteobacteria > Oceanospirillales > Halomonadaceae > Halomonas > Halomonas sp. HL-93. The sequence goes on along the minus strand of NZ_LT593974.1, from coordinate 1,008,928 downwards.
ATGACCCCTTGATTCCTGACGGCGTTTACAGCCAGCAAGTCAACGTCGACGAGGCGATCACCCAAGGCGTCGAGCTTTCAACCGCCTACCAGTTCAACCCGGACTGGCGCTTAAACGCCAACTACACCTACACGGATAGCGAACAAAAAAGCGGCGACAATAAAGGCGAACCGCTCACCGATACGCCCGAACACTCGGTAAATGCCACGCTGCGCTGGCAGGCCACCGACAAGCTGGATGCCTGGCTCTCCGCAGAGTACCGTAGCGAGCGTTACCGCTCGCGCACCGCGCCTCCCGGTCCGCCCGTACCGCTTTTCGATGACCTGGGCGATTTTAAAGCCTACTCGCTGTTCAACCTCGGCGGTAATTACGCCGTCTCGGATAACCTGAACCTGAGCGCCACCATCTACAACCTGTTCGACAAGGACTTCGTCGACTATCGCTACTACGGCGATGGGGCTGGCTATGGCAACGTTTATGCCAATAGCGAAGAAGGCCGTCGCCTGTGGCTCTCGGCACGCTACGAGTTCTAATCGGTTTAAGCTCGCTACTGTTTTGATGTTCTTCTTCAGCCCTGGCGATTGCCGGGGCTTTTTTGATCTTGAGATAGCCACCGTGGCGACCACAAGGCAATGTCTGCTAGGTTATTGTGCCTTGGCAACGGGTGCGTGCTGGTAATGACAAGGAGTTAATTCGTTGGAAAACTTACTTAATGGCTTATCTCCTTTCGTATTTAGTCTACTGATAAGGACATCCTTTAAAACATATGCCGGAACGTCACTTTGCCAGTCTTTTAAACTGGGTGTTGACATTGCTGGCCTTCCATTTGATTTGGCAGGCGCTGACCGGTTAACCCTCAGTTTGTTAACGCGTCCCTCCGCAATAGCAAATCACAATAATTTTCATTCAACTAAATCCCTGGCATAATGCCGCTGTTTCCAGCATTGCGGTATCCACCATGCATGATTTCGACGAACTCAAAGCCTTTGCGGAGGTGATGGAGACCGGCAGCCTCACGCTCAGTGCGCGCAAGCTGGGGTTAGCCAAATCAACCCTAAGTAGGCGTATCAGCCATTTGGAAGCGCGCCTGGAACAGCCGCTGCTGCGGCGCCAAGCCAACCGCCTGTTGCCTACCGAGGCGGGGCTTTTATTCCATCGCTACTGCCAGGATATCCTGGCGCTGGCGGAACGCAGCCATGAGGCGCTGGCAGAGCTGCGTGAAGATATAAGCGGGACGGTAACGCTCGAAGTTCACTGTGCCCTTGCCAGGGGGTGGATGGGCCAGATCATGGATACCTTCATGGCACGCTACCCTAAGATTGAGCTAACGTTGCGCACGCGGGAAACGCCGCCCAGCTCGCTCAATAGTCACTGTGTTCATGTGTGCCTGGGGCAGATACCGGAAAGCGGCCTTCATCAGGAGCCGCTCGGCATGCTGACCCGAGGCCTCTATGCCAGCCCGACTTACCTCAGCCAGCAACCGCTGCTTGAGCATCCTCGTGATCTTGCCGGCCACCCTTGGATCGACCTGTTGGGCACGACCCAGAATGGTTTACTGCTGCACCACGAAAGCCAGGGTACTTACCACTTTTACCCCCCACGCTCGCGTTTAAGGGTGGATCTAACTGCACTTCACCTGGATGCTATCGCCCGTGGCAAAGGTATCGGCTTGCTGCCTCATTGGCTTGCCGACAAACGCGAAGCGCATCACCCCGGCGAACTTACTCCCTGTCTACCCAACTGGCAGCCAGCGCCGTTACCCATCACGTTGCTCTATGCTTACGGTTACCAGCCACGGCGCGTGAAGGCGCTGCTGGCATTTTTACGCCAGCAAATGCCCCACCAGTGGCAGCATAACGGTGCCGCGGCTTAGGTTTTCTTTCCGCGACTTGCCAGTTAGTCCGCTACCTATTCACAATAGTCGGCCACTCATTGCCAAGGACGCGCCCATGTTGGCTGAACTCTTTGCGGTAATGGCGCCCGTATTGGCGGGCGCTGGCTTGGGATTTACCTGGGTGCGACTGGGCCATCCCTATCCTGTCGATTTTGTGACCCGGCTGGTCTTCAATATCGGCACACCCTCACTGGTGCTTGCCTCACTCGCCGGGGCGGAAATCGATGCCAGTACCTTTGGCCGCACTATGCTAGCAACCGCGCTGGTGATTACCTGCATGGCCGGAGCGACGTTTTTTGTCGCCAAGCTGTTACGCCGCGACTGGCGCGTGTTGTTATCTCCGATGATGTACCCCAACACCGGCAACATGGGGTTGCCGGTCGTGCTTTACGCCTTTGGTAGTGCCGGTTTTGTGTACGGCATTACCGTGATGGTCACGGTATCGCTGTTTCAATTTACGGTCGGCACCATGCTGGCCAGTAGGGGGAATCCGCTCAAGTCACTGGCCAAAACGCCAACGGTCTACGCGATCGCCATTGCCATGGCACTGTTGCTCACCGAGACCGAGCTGCCGCTTTGGTTGGCCAACAGCGTGGATTTGATGTCCGGCTTTACCGTACCGCTCATGTTGATCACCTTGGGAGTATCCTTGGCTAGCATTCAGGTCAAAAGCCTGCGCTCGGGCCTTGGCTTTTGCTTGGTGCGTATTCCGCTTGCGGCAGGTGCGGCCTGGCTGATTGCCGATTTAATAGGGCTCCCCCCGCTGGCCCAGGGGATTTTAGTATTGCAGATGAGCATGCCGGTAGCAGTGTTTAACTACTTGTTTGCCCAGCGGGCCCAGCGCGAACCGGCCTATGTGGCCAGCCTGGTGTTTTGCTCGACGCTGCTGGCGCTGATTTATTTGCCGATACTGCTCGCTTGGCTGATGCCATGAGTTGATAACATAAAATAAGGAACCTCTCGCGTCAGAAAGCGTCTCTGCTTGACGTGCCTAAAGATCGTCACTTTCTTGGGAGAGCCCCCATGCGTCGCTTATCTACCCCTGCGTTGCGTCAGCGCTGGTTGACCGCCGCCCTCTTCGGTTTACTGAGCAGTAGTGCCTCTGTCAGCGCTGCAGAGATCGTAGAGGAACGTATCGAGAGCGATCAAGTGGCCTTTTCTATCGAGAAAATTGCCGGCGGCCTGGAGCATCCCTGGTCGGTGACGTTTCTACCTGACGGTCGCTTTTTGGTCAGTGAACGGCCAGGACAACTGAGCATCATAGAGGCTGATGGCGGCGAACCTCGCGCACTGGACGGATTACCCGAAGTAAGCCAACGTGGCCAGGGCGGGCTGCTGGATATCGCCCTGCACCCTGAGTTTGGCGACGGCGAACACGACTGGATCTACTTCACCTGGAGCAAGCCCGATGGCGATAACAGCCGCTCAGCGCTATCGCGGGTGAAATGGCAGGGCGACGAACTGGGTGACGTCGAACACCTATTTGAACAGGATCGCGCCTCATCACCCGGTCGTCACTACGGCTCACGGATTGCCTGGCTGCCCGACGACACTCTGCTGATGAGCATTGGCGATCGTGGCAACGAGCCACCCCGCGCCCAAGCCGATGATGATCACGCGGGGTCTACCCTGCTCCTGACCGATACCGGTGGCGCGCCTGACGACAACCCTTTTGTTGACGAACCCGACACGCTGGATGAAATTTACACCCAGGGCAATCGCAATATCCAAGGCTTGGTGGTTAGACAAAACGGTGACCCGTGGGCGACCGAGCATGGCCCGCGCACAGGCGATGAACTGAACCGGCTGACGGCGGGCGATAATTACGGCTGGCCCGAGGTCAGCCGGGGGAACGACTACGCGACCAACGAGCCGATTGGCGAGACGTCCAAGTCCGGCATGGTCGACCCGGTGCACGTCTTTGAGGGGCGCTTTGCGCCCTCGGGGCTTGCGGAAGTCACCAGCAGCGCTTTTGGCGAGTGGCAGGGCCAACTGCTGGCCGGCGGACTGGGCAGCGAGCAGCTGGTCAGGCTAGCGCTTGAAGATAACCAAGTGGCCGCCCAAGAAGTCATTCTCGACGGCGAACTCGGCCGCTTGCGCGATGTGCGTCAGGGGCCTGACGAGGCCATATACTTGCTGACCGACGCCGCCGATGGTGCCCTTTATCGCTTACGTCCCGCCGAGTAGCGGGCAGTTCGCTTATTGATGTTTCATAACCCCGGTTAACGCATGCGTTTACGAAATTTAATTATTCTGACGGTCATCGTCCCGCTATTCGTTATTTTGGTGGTGTTTAGTTTGGTGGCCATTAAGTCGCTGGAGGATAACGTTCGCTCCAAGCTGCAAAACGAAGTCGACATGATTACGCATGCGCTGAGCACCACGCTTGGCTACGCCGTTTCTCGGGAAAACGACGCCTCACTTGAGGAAGCGCTTGAAGCGGCGTTTTCCTTTCACCGCATTTATGGTGCCTATGTTTTCGACACCAACGGCCGTGAAATTTATGGCCTCGGACTGGGCCGCGAGTTGTTCAGTCGTGAGGAGATTCAACAGGCGATTGAGGGTGACGAGCTGCACAGCGACTACCGGCAATTTGAAGGCTGGACTTACTATTCCGCCCTCAAACCGTTGCGCACACCAGATGGCGAGGTAAGCGGTATACTACAAGTTAACCGCTTAAACACCGGCATCGAAAACTATACCGGCTTTCTCAGCATTGTCGCCGTACTGGTGTTTGTCGTAGGCGCGGCCGGGATTGTTTTGAGTATTTGGTGGGGGTTTCGGTACTATATCGAACGGCCATTGAATCGCTTGTTATTGGTAATGCAGCGCGTAGAGGAAGGGGACCGCGGTCAGCGGGCCAATATTGAAGGGCCTGCAGAATACCGGCGACTGGCCTCAGGCCTTAACGGCATGCTGGATGCCATGGCCGAGAAAGACCACGATATAGAAGATCGTCAACAGCGTGAAATCGAGCTTGAAAAGCGCCTGCGCAAATCTAAAAAACTTGCCGAGCTTGGCGTACTGGCCGCTGGGGTCGCTCATGAAATCGGTGCGCCGCTGACCGTGATCAACGGCCAGGCCCAGCGGCTGGCGCGTCGCGACGTGATTGGCGATGACGAGCGATCTAGGCTAGGCCGCATTCGCGGTGAGGTTGAACGCATCGTCGAGATTGTTCGCCAGTTGATGGAACTGGGCCGCCAACATAACGTGGAAAAAGACCAGCAACCCTTTGACGAACTGATACACAGTGCCAGCGCTCTAGTAGAAGAGGAGCTTGAGCCACGTGGGGTACATCTAGAAACCACCCTACCCAGCCCCACGCCAACACTACTCGCCAACGGGCAACAAATTGTTCAAGTGTTGACCAATTTACTACGTAATGCAGCTCAGGCGGACGGCGTTCGCCTTATTCGCGTTCGAGCTGAACAGATGCAACACGAACTCCATGTCTGGGTTGAGGATGACGGCCCTGGCATACCAGCATCACATCACCAGCAGGTATTTGACCCTTTCTTCACCACCAAACCTGTCGGCCAGGGCAGCGGGTTAGGACTCTCTATGGTACATCGAATTATCAATGATCACGGCGGCACAATCGGCGTTTTCGACAGTCCCTTAGGCGGTGCAGGTTTTGAAATTACGCTGCCGCTTTATGACACCACACCTGCATGAGGACCATGTTTGTGAAGCACCCGGAGCATTTTTTACCTTTGTTGGTAGTGGAAGACGACCACGCGATACGTGAGTTGTTAGAAGAGGAATTGCAAGACGCTGGATACACTACCCACGGGGTTTCCAGCGCAGAGGATGCGATCGCCCTACTCAGCCATACGGCGGTCTCTCTCATTATTACCGATGTGCGCTTACCCGGCATCAGCGGCATCCAGCTACTCCAACAGCTACGCCATGAAGGGAGTGAGCTGGGCATTATTGTGATTACCGCCTTCGGCACCATTGACCAAGCCGTTGAGGCACTGAAGCTCGGGGCAGACGATTTCTTAACCAAGCCATTGGATCTTGACGCCGTCCGCGAGTCGGTATTTCGAGTGTTGGAGCGCCAACGCTTGGCGGTTTCGCACGCCGTAGAGGCCGGTCATTTTCACGGTATTGTCGGTAAAAGCGACGCGATGCAGGCACTTTTTCATGATGCCTCACGGCTGGCGAAAAGTGATGCGCCGATATTACTACTGGGCGAAAGCGGTACCGGTAAAGAACTCCTGGCGCGGGCTATTCACCAGGAAAGCTTGCGTCACGATGCCCCTTTTGTCGCGGTGAACTGCGCCAGCATTCCCGCCGATCTAATGGAAAGTGAGTTTTTCGGGCATGTTAAAGGGGCCTTCACCGGTGCTAACGACGCCCGACAGGGCCTCTTTCACAGCGCCCAGGGCGGGAGCCTGTTTCTCGACGAGATTGGTGAGATGCCGATCAATCTCCAGGCCAAGTTGCTGCGCGCGCTGCAGGAAAAAACCGTGCGCCCGGTGGGCGGTGAACGCGAGGAACCCGTCGATGTGCGGATTATCGCAGCCACGCACCGTCATCTGGAAAAGGAAATCGAGCAGGCCAACTTCAGGAGCGACTTGTTCTACCGCCTGGAAACCTTTTCGCTGCGTATCCCCCCGTTGCGCGACCGCGGGCCCGACATCGAGCATCTGGTGTTCAGCCTGATCGACAAGCACGCTGACGCGCAACACAAACAAATCGAGCAAATTGAACCTGATGCGCTTCACTGCCTGATGCACTACCCCTACCCAGGCAACGTACGCGAGCTTGAAAACGCCATCATGCGCGCTGTCACACTCAGCGAGGATGGCACGTTACGCCATCAGCACTTGCCTGAACGGCTGCGCGAACAACTCACCCAGGAGTCGGCCCAAACGACCGCAACACTTACCGGCGAAGTGCTGCCTACCACTCAGATGCCGGCCGCCGCAGCCACTCCCTGGCCGAGCTTGGAAGAAGTTGAAAAGCGCTATATCCGCAAAGTCTTGGAAGCCACAGGTGGCAACAAACGCCGCACTGCCGAAGTGTTGGGCATTGCCCGACGTACCCTTTACCGTCGTCTGGAGGATAACGAAGAACCCTAGGCGCAGGGCGACTCCAATCACAAAAAAAAGCCCCCGCGGGCGCGGGGGCTGAAGGGATGATAAACCGTGGGAGCAGCCGCAGGGAACAAACAGCTGAAGCGGTTTACCATCGTAGGGACACTGGAAATCTCTACTACACCATTACTTGCATGTCTTACTCGCCGGAATTTTCCTCTTCATCTTCATCGCTTTCAGCATCTTGCGACTCGTCATCATTGCCGCTGTTTGCTAGATCGCTTGCATCTTCACCATCACCTGGCATGGGATCCGTACCGTCACCAAAACCAGGGTCTTCAGTGGTATCACCTGCCAATGGCTCCTCTTCCTGAGCTGACTCGTCAGACGTTGAATCACCTTCCATACCTGGCTCATCGCTGGCCGATTCTTGCTCAGATACATATTGATCATCTTGTGTCGCTTCTTCAGCAACTTCACCATCTTGCTGTTCTTGACTGCTTTCCTCTGGCACTGCCGTACCATCAGCTTCTTCTTCCTGACCACAGCCTACTAACAACAAACCACTCAATAACAAAGCCGCCCAAGTGCTTGTGTGACTGCTCAAACGATGTGATGACTTCACACGCTCACTCCATTTTCCATTTAAGTCTTTGCCACCCTGTGACGTGCCATTGGGCAACAAGTTCACACATCGCAACCTTACTAGCTGATTTTTAGACAACCCTTGGCGCTAAGCCGTTGGCACTGCGTTTAATTTGCTATCCAACATCTATGATCAGCTTGCTACTGCAAAATGGGCGCAAATTGCAAAGGTTATCGGCAATAAGCATACATACAACATGCCAACACTTTTCATAAATATAAAATATCTTTTTAATCAAAAACTTAAAAATAAAATAAAGCGATTAAAAGAGCATTGCTGCTGTCGAGCAGTGGGTAAAAAATGACACATGAGGCGCTATGCTGCCGCCGTAAGCGAGGCGTTGTGACACACCTAGGCCACTTATGTATAATAATTTATAATCCTTTTAGCACCTCATCTCCTCTTTCTTCTTATGAGTGACGGTGTTCGCTGGCCTTACGGGCAGCTTTTTTGTGCCCGAACAGGCAGCACCCTTACCGCTCAGCTAACAAAAGGCATCGCCGATGGACGAGACACGCAACGTCAAAATTCAGGTGCGAGGCGTAAGCAAGGTCTTTGGCAAACAGCCCAAAAACGCGCTTGAGCTTCGTGACCAGGGCTTGAATCGCTCTGAAATTCTTGAAAAAACAGGCCAAACGCTAGGGCTTTCCAACGTCTCCTTTGATGTCTACGAAGGCGAATTGCTGGTCATTATGGGGTTATCGGGGTCGGGTAAATCCACCTTGATTCGCTGCCTGAACCGGTTAATCGACACTAGCGAAGGGGATATCGTCATTGATGACGAACACATCCCAACGTTGAGCACTAAAGAACTACTCGAGTGTCGTCGTCGGCATTTTTCGATGGTATTCCAGAATTTTGCCCTTTTCCCACATAAAACGGTGCTGCAAAACGCTCAGTTCGGTTTGGAAATCCGCGGTATCGACCCAGCCGAGCGGGACAAAACGGCACGGGAATCACTGACCCAGGTTGGGCTGGATGGCTGGGAAGATGCCTACCCCAATCAGCTTTCCGGCGGTATGCAGCAGCGGGTTGGCTTAGCCCGGGCACTGGCTAACGATTCAAGCGTGCTATTAATGGATGAGGCTTTCTCGGCGCTGGATCCTTTGATTCGTAAAGACATGCAGCAAGAACTCTTGCAATTGCAGTCCAGAATGCAAAAAACCACCGTCTTTATCACCCACGATTTGGACGAAGCGCTTAACATCGGTGATCGCATTGTGCTGTTAAAAGACGGTGAGGTGGTGCAAATTGGCACCCCCGAACAGATCTTGACCCAGCCCGCCGATGACTATGTGCGTCGCTTTATCGAAGGGGTTGATCGCTCGCGTATTTTGACCGCTGAGAGCGCCATGCGCCCAGTGCGCACCACTGCTCGCGAAAGTGATGGTCCGCGCACCGCGCTCCACCGCATGCGTGACAACAGCGTTGACTCCATTTACGTGACCGACCGTGACCGTAACCTTCTAGGGCTTCTGGAAGCAGAGGAAGCGAGCCGCGCCGTCGCAGCGGGCGCCGATACCATTACCGATTACTTAACCCAAGACTTCCGCAAAGTCTCTCCTGAGGAACCGCTACAGAGTCTGTTCTCCATGTTTAGCGAAAAAAGCTTTCCTATCGCCGTGGTCGATGATCAGCAGCGGTTGCTCGGCGTAGTGGTAAAAGGGGCGGTACTCGACGAACTAGCGCGGGCAGGAGATAAATAATGGACATTCCAAGCATTCCGTTAGGTTATTGGATTGAAAGCAGCCTTACCTGGCTAACCAGCGAATATTCATTAATCACACGTGCCATTTCGCGAGTTACCCAAACGGGTATCGAAGGCCTCAACACTGGGCTTTTATGGCTTCCTGAATGGGCGCTGTTGGCGCTTGTCGCATTACTGTGCTGGAAGGCGGCGTCTCCGCGATTGGCCATCGGCGCCGCGGCAGGTTTCGCAGTGATTTGGAACCTGGGGCTCTGGGACCCCATGATCGAAACCCTCACGCTGGTGGTGATTGCCACTCTGGTGGCCGTGGTCATTGCCATTCCGGTGGGCATTGCGGCCGCGCTGTCCGAGCGTTTGTACCGTGTCATTATGCCGGTACTGGACTTTATGCAGACCATGCCCGCGTTTGTGTACTTGATTCCAGCTATCCCGTTCTTCGGTATTGGCTCGGTATCGGCAATTTTTGCTACGGTGATTTTCTCTATGCCGCCGGCAATTCGCTTTACCACGCTAGGGATACGTCAAGTACCCGTTGAGCTGATTGAAGCGGCCGACGCCTACGGGGCGACCCGCGGCCAGAAACTTATCAAAGTGCAGTTACCGCTATCGCTTCCCACCGTTATGGCAGGGATTAACCAAACGATTATGCTGGCGCTTTCCATGGTCGTTATTGCCGCCATGATCGGTGCCGATGGGCTGGGCAGCGAAGTTTGGCGTGCCATTCAACGCCTGCGTCCGGGCGACGGCTTTGAAGCCGGTATTGCGGTTGTTATCCTGGCCATGGTGCTTGACCGCTTGACTCAATCGCTAAGCAAATCACGCCGTTAAAAGCCTTTACCGACCTTATACAACATGGCGTCACAAGGTGGTTAACACTTGCACAGCATGGGATACATGCCCATGCTGTGAGTGACACAAAGAAAGCACGATATTGTTTGAGGTAGCCATTGCTGCCTCTCTACCCAAGGGAGCAAGTGAATGAAAACTAGTATGTTGAATCACCGCATCCGTCTCGCCTCGTTGGCACTCGCTTCCAGCGCTGGCCTTGCCGCTGGCGGCATGGTTCAGGCCGACGACAAAGGCACCGTTAACTTGGCTTATGTCGAGTGGTCGTCTGAAGTCGCATCCACTAACGTCGTTCGCGCTGTGCTTGAGCAAGCGGGCTACGAGGTCGACATGACCTCACTGTCTGCCGCCGCCATGTTTCAGGCCCTTTCCACCGGCGATACCGACGCCATCGTAGCCGCTTGGCTACCAACCACCCATGAAGATTACATGGAAAGTGTCGGCGACAACGTTGAAGACCTTGGCCCCAACCTTGACGGCACCAAGCTGGGCCTCGTGGTTCCTGAAGATAGCGATATTGATTCCATCGCCGATCTTAACGACAACGCCGACGACTTTAACGACGAGATTATCGGTATTGATCCTGGTGCGGGCCTGATGTCCCTCACTGAAGAGGTCATGGATACCTATGATCTTGAACTACAGCTACGCAGCGGTAGCGACGCTACCATGGTCGCGGCACTTAGCAACGCTATGGAAAACGATGAGGATGTCGTCGTTACTGGCTGGACCCCCCATTGGATGTTCTCGCGTTGGGATCTGAAGTATTTGGAAGACCCCGAGAACGTATACGGTGGCGCGGAGCAAATTCACACCGTCGTCCGTGATGGCCTGGAAGATGACATGGCAGAAGCCTATGCCATTCTTGATGCGTTTGAGTGGACGCCTGAGCAAATGGGCGAAGTCATGCTCATGAACCAGGAAGAAGACAGCGACCCTTATGAAAATGCTAAACAGTGGGTCGAAGATAACCAGGACGTGGTCGAGGAGTGGCTCGAGGGCTGATTATCATTCCTGGAGATCGTCATGAGCTGGTGCGTATTGACGCGCCAGCTCACTTGTATCTATCTCGTCTGAACCATAGCGATGACCGGCATATATTTTGATAATGTTGATCATTTCAAAAGTACAGTAAGGAGTCTGCCGTGTTTAATAACATTATGGTACCCGTAGACCTTGCCCATCTGGATACGCTTGAACCTGCGTTAAGCATTGTGGCGGACATGGCCAAACAATATGACGCACAGATCACCTATGTCAGCGTTACGGCCAATACCCCCACCAGCGTCGCTCGCACCCCGCAGGAATATGAGCAAAAGCTCGACGCTTTTGCCCAGGAGCGCCATCAGGTGCATGGTCAGCCGGTCAGCATAAAGGTCTATAGCTCGACCGACCCGATTGCCAATGTTGACGACTTGCTAGTCAAGGCTATCGATGAAATTGGTGCAGACCTGGTCATAATGGCGACGCATTTACCACGCCACCTGGACATTGTGATGCCCTCTCATGGTGGCAAGGTAGCCACGCACACTGACGCGTCTGTCTTCCTCCTTCGTGTGACCCAGTAAATCGGCATACCGTTCTAATTGTTAAGGGAGCAACTTTGTGGATAACAAACCGCAAGACCAATCGCCAGATGACAAGGCCCCCTCGGAAGGTATTCCCGCCCCAGAGGGGCCTGCCAACCTGATCGATACCGATTACGTTATCGGCCAGGACAACATCACCACCACAACGATGGGCGTGAACCTCGACCTGCATGGCAAGGTTTTCACGATTTCCTCCGTCGTCATACTGCTCTTCGTGATCCTCACGCTGGCCCTGCAAGACACCATTGCGCCAGTTTATGACGCCGTCTTTGGCTTTCTAACCGGCAATCTTGCCTGGTTTTTTATTCTGGCAGCCAACATTTTCGTCATTCTGTGTATCGGCCTGATTTTCTCTCCATTGGGTAAAATCCGTATCGGTGGGGCTGACGCCAAACCCGACTTTACGTATATGGGCTGGTTCTCGATGCTGTTCGCGGCAGGCATGGGCATTGGCCTGATGTTCTATGGCGTGAATGAACCGCTGACCCATTTTGGCACTTCCCTGGACGGCGACAGTTGGGCGCCGCTGGCCGGTGCTGAAGGCGACGAGGCCGGGGCAGCAACGCTTGGCATGGCCGCAACCATCTTTCACTGGGGCTTGCACCCTTGGGCCATTTATTCCGTAGTGGCATTGTCATTGGCGCTATTCGCCTTTAACAAGGGACTCCCCCTTTCCATGCGCTCGGTGTTTTATCCCATCCTGGGTGAGCGTGTGTGGGGTTGGCCCGGCCACGTGATCGATATCCTGGCCGTGTTTGCCACGCTGTTTGGCCTGACCACGTCGCTGGGTCTGGGCGCGACGCAGGCGGCCGCCGGTTTGAGCTACCTTTTCGGCGCGCCGGAAACCGACGTGACCATGATTCTACTGATCATTGGCATCACGATGATTGCGATTTGCTCCGTCATGGCAGGTGTCGATAAAGGCGTTCAGCTACTGTCCAAAATCAACATTGCCCTTGCGGCATTACTGTTGTTCTTTGTCATTGCCGTGGGCCCGACCATGTTGATCGCGACCGGCTTCTTCGAGAATCTGGTCAACTACGCCACGCATTTACCGGCACTTTCCAACCCATTTGGCCGCGAAGACGCCAACTTCAGCCAAGGCTGGACGGCCTTCTACTGGGCCTGGTGGATTTCCTGGTCGCCGTACGTCGGCATGTTTATCGCCCGCGTTTCGCGCGGCCGCACCGTACGCGAATTTCTCATCTCTGTCATGCTGGTGCCCTCGACGGTATCGGTACTGTGGATGACCACCTTTGGTGGCACGGCAATTGATCAGTACGTTAGCCAGGGTATTGAGTCCGTCCGCGATGCGGGTCTCGACCTGCAGTTGTTCATGATGCTCGAACAGTTGCCGCTATCGCAGATCACCTCATTCCTTGCCATTGTGCTGGTCATCGTGTTCTTCGTGACGTCTTCTGACTCGGGTTCGCTGGTGATCGATTCAATTACCGCTGGCGGTAAAGTCGACGCGCCGAAGCCACAGCGTTTGTTCTGGGCGATTATCGAAGGCGCTCTCGCCATTGCGCTGCTGTTGGGGGGTGGCCTTACTGCCCTGCAAACCATGGCCGTCTCGACCGGCTTCCCGTTCACGTTCATCCTGTTGGTGGCCTGCTATGCCATCATCAAGGGCTTGATGAGCGAGCCAAAAGCGGTCTAACCATCGTTGATGGCAGTAAAAACGGGCAGCCACCTGGCTGCCCGTTTTTTTATGCCTGGACGTTGATCAGATCAGCTCCACAGCGCCCCCAATGGCGTCGTGGGCTCGTAGTGGGTGGCGATCTGCGCCTGGAGCAACTCGGCCGTTGCCAGGGCGTCGACCAGCGCGTGGTGGCCTTGATAGCTCGGCAGTCCATAGCGACGCCGGCTGGCATCAAGCCGGATGGACACCGGCGGGCGCCCTAACCAGCGGCGAAACCGTGCCCAAAGTTTCTGACGGTGCAGGCGCGCCTCAAGCGACATTGTGTCGATCATCGGAAACATAACCCCCTCTCCGCGGCGCGCTTTAATAGCCGCATCCAAAAAAGGACGCTCAATATGGCGGAAGTGGACGACCACAATCCGCCCTGCCAATGCCGCTAACAAGGGGTCGAGAATGTCTTCGATATCCGGAGCGTGGGCAATCTCAGAGTGGGTGATGTGATGGAAGGTAATGGAAGCTTCATCCAGAGGGCGCGGCGGCTTCACTACCCAATAGCGCCGCTCAGCCAGCTTAATGCGATCTAACGAAAACGGCACCAATCCGATACTAACAATGGCATGGCGACGCTCATCGAGCCCGGTGGTTTCCATATCCAGAGCGACCATAGGCACGTCGCTAATTGGCGTATCAAGGCTGGGCATCGGCGTGGCAAAGAAGCGCTGAATGGCCGGGTCCTTGGCCAACGGCTCACGCTTATGCATGTACGCCACCCAGTCGGCCTGGCTGATTTTTCGACGCGGGCGAATAAACGTCATATTAGCGTCCCGCTCGGTTAGCCGGCACCGGATAGCGGAACTTCAGGAATTTTTGCGCATTGTTAAGCACCTGAAAAGCATCCTTGAGTGTGTGTCTTTCACTATCAGCGACGTTCTCCGGTTCGATATTATTGTCAGGCTGGCGCTCTTCCTGAAGGTCAATCATTTGGTGGCGCAACCGCGACATGCACATGAACTCGAAAGCATAGCTCAGCTTGTCGCTCATACCGGTCGCCAATAGCTGGGTATTGGCAATCGCGTCCAGCCGCTGAAAGGTGTTCTGCGCCTTGGAACCGCAGGCCAACGCATGTACCCGGACCAAATCGACCATAGGCGCCGTGCCGCGACGCTTCAGGTTGATAGAATTATTATGCTTGCCATCCTTTTCCATCACGAAGGTGCGGAAAAACCCCAGCGGCGGCGTACGATTCAGGGCATTACGGGCCATGGCCGCCAGGAAGAGCGGCGACTTGGGTGCCTGTTCGGCAATCAGGTCCTGAAGCGCTTCCACAAACAGGTCTTCGCCGTAGAGACTATCCAGATCAAAGAAGATCGAGCTATGCAGCAGTCTTTCCGGAGTCGGGTTGGCAATCCAGTCGGTAAAATAGCTTTTCCACACGCTCAGCGGCTGCCGCCACTGGGTGTTGGTGGCCATGACGTCGCCTTTGCAATAGGTATAGCCGCAGGCATCCAGGCCATCGCTGACAAAGGTTGCCAGCGCCTTGAAGTAAGCGTCGTGTTCCTCGGGAATAAAGTCATCCGAGAGTATCAGCGCGTTGTCCTGGTCAGTGACGATGCTCTGCTCGTTGCGCGCCATCGACCCGTTGACCATGAAACAATAATCAACCGGCGGCGGGCCAAGCGATTCCTCGGCGAGCTCCAGCAGGCGACGGGTAAAGCTGCGCCCAATGGTCGACAGCGCACTGCCCACCATGTGCGAGTTGGCGCCTTCCTGAACCATGCGGACAAAGGCGGCGCTCACATCCGGTGCCAGACGCGCCAGGCCCTCGACGTTCGACTGGTGAAAAATGTTGCTCACCAGGTAAAGTCCGCTGTGGGTTTCGTAGCGGATAATATCGGAGAGGTGCACCACTCCCATCGGCCGCTGACGGTAAAGCACCGGTAGATGGTGAACATTGTTGCGCAGCATGGTGAGCATCGCCTCATAAATGGAGGCGTCCGACTGGATTGTGATCAGCCGTGGCGATACGACGTCTCCCACCGGGGTTTGCGGCGAGAGCCCTTCCGCCACTATCCGGGTACGAAAATCGCTGTCGGTTAAGATGCCGCATACCTGCCAGGTGTGCCCTTCGCTGTCCTGAAAGCTGTAGCGGGGATGGGTGCTGCCCTCCTTGAGCACCAATACCGCCGACGCCTGCGACTGGCTGACCTGCTGCGCCGCTTGCTGCACCGTAGTGGACTCTTCCACCATCACCGGATAGCGCGTCACCAGCTTGCGAATCCGGGTGACCATCATGTCGTTGGCTTTCTTTTGCTGCTCGGCGGCGGTTTCCAGGCGCGGTCGTTCCAGCTCGACGAAATCGGCAAAGTGGTCGTCTTCTTCGCACAGCTTTTGGAAGACATCCAAGGGAATGAAATAAAGCAGAGTGTCTTCGATGGCCCGGGCAGGGAAACGCACTTTCTGGTTGCGCAACAGGTTGAAGTGGCCAAAGATATCGCCCTCACCCAACCGGTTGTAGAGCTCCCCCTGACGCCGGTACACCTCGACCGCACCGCTGCGGATATAGCACAGGTCGGTCATTGTGTCGTTGAGCGTGAGAATTTCCGTACCGGTTTTGAAGTAGCTGACTTCGACCCGACTGGCGATTTCGTCCAGCAATTCGTCTGACAGCCCATCGAAGGGCGGAAACTGCCCCATATGCTGGCGTATTTCTAATAGCTCGATGTCCATGCTCTCTCCTCACGCCGCAATAATCGACCGTCCAACGCCTGTCCCTGTTGCGGACATAATGGTTAGATTGTGGCGCGAAGCCTAGGAGGCGTAAAGTCTAGCGAAAAAAAAGCCCAGCGCTGTTGCGCCGGGCTTTGGGAACCGCTACGAAGCGGTGTCATACAGCGACGTTACAAACAAGTGCAACGTTTAATGACTGCTTACGATTCAGCCATTTCCTGAACACGCTCCATCATTTCAGGATCTTGCTGAATGGTTTGACCAATCTCGTTGAAGGTATCAACATCTAGGCCGCTATCTTCAACCACTTCGATCATGCGGTCGTTGGCTTCAGTGCGAACTTCCTCTTGGGCTGACTCGTCGTCAGCTTCTTGAAGACGCTCGGTATAATCTTGCGAGATAGTCGCGATTTCCTGTGAAGCTTCAGCGAATTGCTCGAGTTCTTCATCAGAGAAGTCTTGAGCTGGCGCCGATTCTTGCTGCGTAGACATAGAATCCTCAGTGGATTCTTGATCTTGCTGGGCGTGTGCAGTGGCCGTCATTAGGCCAGTAGCGAGCAGTGCGGCAGAGAACAGAGCAGTCATACGTTGCATAGAAAGAAACCTCATTAACGCGTTATGAATGTGCTTACTGTGACGCGGGTGAATCTACGAGGTTCAATTTTTCGCGTAAAAGTTTGTAACAAAATGAACATTACGTAAACAGCCTTCGAGCCCTATTGAGAGATCTATGAATATAGTCCCGCCATTTATGCGTCAACGAGACGCCGCATCACTCGGATTAATGGCTATGCCAGTACTATTTGTATTGCTTTGGAGCACGGGGTTTATTGGCGCCAAATTTGGCCTTCCCTACGCGGAACCCTTCACCTTTTTATTTATCCGCTTTGCGCTGACGGTGATGCTGTTAACGCCACTGGTATGGATGCTAAAAATTTCCTGGCCTTCATCACCTGCGTTATGGACGCACATCGCTATTTCAGGCTTGCTTGTACATGGCACCTACTTAGGTGGCGTCTTTTATGGCATCGCCCTCGGTATGCCCGCGGGCCTGGCCTCATTACTAGTGGGCTTACAACCCCTGCTCACGGCAGCCTGTGCTGGCCCACTGCTGGGCGAGCGCCTGGCTAAGCAGCAATGGCTAGGATTAGGCCTGGGTTTGCTCGGCATTAGTGCCGTGCTGGGCAGCCAGTTGGAGCTGGGGCAGTCGTTATTCAGTGGCTTCGGCCTGGGCGCTTTGTTGAGCGTGCTGGCCGCTTTAATGGGCATTTCGCTGGGCACGCTTTACCAAAAACGCTTTTGCACGCGTATGCCACTGCTTTCGGGAGCCGTTATTCAATACCTTGCAGCGGGCGGGATCTTAGGCATCGGAGCATTGCTGTTTGAAACCCGTGAGGTTACTTGGTCGCTCACGTTTGTCTTGACGCTCAGCTGGTTAGTGCTGATTCTGTCGATAGCCGCTATTTTGCTATTGATGGCGTTAATCAAACGAGGTGAAGCATCGCGGGTTGCGAGCCTTTTTTACTTGGTGCCCCCCGTCACTGCGCTACAGGCATGGTGGCTATTCGATGAGCGACTTTCCTGGATAGGGCTTGGAGGGATGCTTATTGCCATTGTTGGTGTAGTGTTAACGGTACGCAAACCCGCTGCTAAAGCGTCACCCACATAATTAAATTGAATTCCCTAGGGCTTTGTATGGAAACGTCTGAACAACATTGCGCCCGCGTGAATGGCCGCTGTAACCGTTGCGATAACCCGGTCCCCTTTGCCTTTACCATGGCCTTTCAACCCATTGTCGATGTCACAGCTCGGCAGGTCATTTATTACGAAGCGCTGGTTCGTGGTCCCAACGGAGAGTCGGCAGGGTCGATACTGGGCCAGGTTACCGATGATTTACTCTATCGGTTTGATCAAGAGTGCCGAATAAAGGCCATTGAACTGGCCAGCGCACTCGACATGCAAGCACGCCTGTCGATCAACTTTTTGCCTAACGCGGTCTACGAACCGGAAGCGTGTATTCAAGCCACGCTGGAAGCCTCACAACGGGTTGGTTGGCCTACCGAGCGGCTGAATTTTGAGATCACTGAGACAGAGCGGGTCAATGATCGGCAGCACATGCGTAACATTATCGAAAGTTATCGGGCGATGGGCTTTACCACATCGCTTGACGACTTCGGTAACGGCTATGCCAATCTGGATCTGCTCACCGATCTGCGCCCGGATACCCTGAAGATTGATCGAGAAATCGTTATGGAGTGCGATAGCGATAAACGGCGCCAGGCGATCCTACGCAGTTTAGTCGCCCTGGCACAGACGCTGGGCACTCAGCTGGTTGCTGAAGGCGTGGAGACTCGTGAGGAATCACGCTGCTTGCTGACGCTGGGCATACCGGTTCAGCAAGGCTACTACTTTGCCCGCCCCCAGCTTGAAGCACTACCGGCTATCGACGCTGCATGCTTTGATTAATCTGAATGGCGGCGATGCCTCTGTCTCCCGTTGAACGCCACCGTTAAGGATCGGGGGCGACGTGCTGCAAATACTCAGGCCCGCCTAAGTTTCGCATCTGCTGGCGCACCCATTGGCTACGCTGCTCTACCTGAGGGTCAGGCAGCGCGGCGCTACGCGTTAACGGACTGGGTAAAATCGCTGCAAGCAAACTGGCCTGACGCTCAGTGAGTCCACTGGCTGACACGCCAAAATAGTGCTGAGCGGCCGCCTCTAGCCCAAACACGCCGGTATCCCACTCGGCCACGTTCAGATAGACCTCTAGTATTCTCTGCTTACCCCAAATCAGCTCGATAAGCACCGTAAACCACGCTTCAAGCCCTTTGCGCACCCAGCTTCTGCCCGTCCATAGGAAAACATTTTTGGCCGTTTGTTGGCTGATAGTACTGGCCCCCCGCAAGCGCCCTCCTTCACGGCTGGCTTGCAAGGCACGGCGTAGCTCGGCGATATCAAAGCCGTGGTGGTGAGGAAAGCGTTGGTCTTCAGCGGCCATGACCGCCACCTTCGCCGAATCGGAAAGTTGTGACCAACTCCGCCACTCCCGCTGCAGCTGTATCGGTTCACTGTTCACCCAACTCTGGATTTTACGCTCCACCATGACCATAGAACCTGGTGGCGGCACCACGCGAAATAGCATCACCAGGCTCACCGACACCACCACAAACAGAAACACACCACGCCAGACCCACCACCATAGCAGGCCTGCCGAACGACGCAGCGTGCGCTTCAACATGGACGCCACCTTATCGCTTTAACAAGTGATCAGCGTGGTAACGCAGGTGATCATCGATAAAGGACGCAATAAAGAAGTAGCTATGGTCATAGCCTGGTTGCCGCCTAAGGGTGAGCGGGTGATCGTGCTCTTCACACACCTCCTCCAATCGCTCAGGCTTAAGCTGCTCCTCAAGGAATTGGTCGGCTTCCCCCTGGTCGATAAACAACCGTTGGCGCGAAGCGCCGTTGGCCACCAGCTCACAGGCATCGTATTGACGCCATTTTGCTGGGTCGTCACCTAAATAGCTGGAAAACGCCTTCTGTCCCCACGGACAATTCATGGGGTTAACAATCGGGGCAAAAGCCGATACGGAGCTAAAGCGCCCCGGATGGCGCAGCGCCAAAATCAGTGCGCCGTGACCGCCCATCGAGTGACCGCTGATCGATTCGCGACCGTTCACCGGGAAATGCTGGCGGACCACCGACGGCAGTTCCTCGATCACATAGTCATACATACGGTAGTGCGGCTTCCATGAGTCCTGGGTGGCGTTGACGTAAAAGCCCGCGCCAGAGCCAAGGTCATAGCTGTCATGCTCGCCGGGCAGATCAGTACCTCGTGGACTGGTGTCAGGGCACACAATGGCGATACCCAACTCCGCAGCCAAACGATGCGCACCGGCTTTCTGCATAAAGTTTTCATCGGTGCAGGTAAGCCCCGACAGCCACCATAATAGCGGCACGCGTTCCTCTTCGGCCTGGGGCGGTAAATAAACCGCAAACACCATGTCGCAGTCCAGCGCACGGGAGTAGTGCCGGTAGCGTTTATGCCAGCCGCCGAAACTACGGTTGGCCGAGACGAGCTCGAGGGTTTCACTCATGCTCATGGGCAAGCTCCTTTAAAGCAGCAAGCGCGGCGGGAACCCCCGCCGCGCCCTTTATTGTGCGCACTATCATACTCAGTAATGCAGTACGGTACGAATACTCTTGCCTGCGTGCAGCAGGTCGAAGGCCTCGTTGATCTTCTCAAACGGCATATCGTGGGTAATAAAGTCGTCGATATTGAGCTCACCGTTCATATAACGCTCAACGTAACCCGGCAGTTCAGTACGACCTTTTACGCCACCAAACGCCGACCCTTTCCAGACCCGGCCGGTGACCAGCTGGAACGGCCGCGTGGAGATTTCTTCACCGGCACCGGCGACACCAATGATGATCGACTCACCCCAGCCTTTGTGGCAGCACTCCAGGGCGGAACGCATGACATTGACGTTGCCGATACACTCAAACGAGTAATCCACCCCGCCGTCGGTCATATCGACGATCACTTGCTGAATCGGATCGCTGTAGTCTTTGGGGTTGACGAAATCCGTGGCGCCGAACTGCTTGGCCAGCTCGAATTTGTCGGGGTTGACGTCGATCGCGATGATCTTCGACGCCTTGGCCATGGCCGCCCCCTGAATAACCGCCAGGCCAATCGCGCCCAGACCGAAGACGGCGATCGTCGAGCCGGGTTCCACCTTGGCGGTATTGAGCACTGCGCCAATACCGGTGGTCACCCCACAGCCCAGCAGGCAGATCTTGTCCATCGGCGCTTCCTTGGAAACCACCGCCAGGGAGACTTCCGGCAGTACAGTATATTCGCTAAACGTGGAGGTGCCCATGTAGTGATGGAGCATCTTACCGTCAAGTGAAAAGCGCGACGTACCATCCGGCATCACGCCTTTTCCCTGGGTAGCGCGAACGCTGCCGCACAGGTTGGTTTTACCCGATAGGCAAAATTTGCACTGACCACATTCGGCGGTATAAAGCGGAATCACATGGTCGCCGGGTTTCAGGCTGGTAACACCCTCACCAATTTCTTGAACCACCCCGGCCCCTTCATGACCCAGCACGGCGGGAAAATTTCCTTCCGGGTCCGCGCCGGAGAGTGTATAGGCATCCGTATGGCAGACGCTGGTCGCCGCCATTTTAACCAGCACCTCGCCGGCCTTGGGGCCTTCCACATCAATCTCGACCAGCTCTAAGGGCTTGCCTGCTTCCAGTGCTACCGCAGCACGTGACTTCATTCCATTCCTCCTTTACAACCTATTTCCGCGCGTTTCAGCGCGGGCGTATGATTTACTCTTTGTCTGACGTGAGCGGATGATACTCAATGGGTAGCCACTGATAACCGTCACCGTCCTCGATAATATGACCGATACCCGGGAACGGCATATGTGCGCCAGCGACCCAATACTTGTCGGTGACCGCCTCTTCGAGTACGGCTTGGCGCGCTTCAATCGCCTGCGCCGGGTCAGAATCAAACTCGATGGCTACCGTGGGGTCGTCGAACTGAATGCCGTAACTATGAACCACATCGCCCCATACCAACATGGCGTCATCGTCACCGCTCAACATAAAGCTGGTATGACCCGGCGTATGTCCGTGAGTATCCTGAGCCACAATGCCCATCAGCATCTCGTCTCCCGGCTCGAAGGGGGTAAAGCGATCATCTTCCAGATAAGGGGCGACGGCGTCCTGAGCCATTTCGAAAAAGGCTCGCTGGCCTTCATCGGCTTCTTCCGCACGCGACGCACTCAGCCAGAAATCGGCGTCCTGCTGGCTGGCCCGCAGCTCGGCGTTGGGATACACAGCCTCACCATCGTTGGTTAACCCGCAAACATGGTCAGGGTGAAGGTGGGTCATCAGAATGGTATCAACGTCTTCTGGCTGGTAGCCGGATGCACGCAGATTATCTTCGACATGCCCAAGTGTCGGACCAAAACAGGCCGCCGAACCAGCATCCACCAGGACGAGGTTTTCACCGGTATTAATCAAAAAGGCGTTAACGGCAGTTTGCACGCCGTCTTCGGTGTCAATGAACAGCGCATTCAGATGCTCACGAATATCGTCTTGTCCCTTCCCCTTTAACAGCTGGGTTTCAATCGCGGTATAGCCGTCGTATAGCGCCGTGACTTCATGGTCATCGACCATCATCCGGAACCAACCCGATACCTGTTCAGGCCGTTGATCTGGGGCCGCTGCGGTACTAAGCGACACCCCAATAGTCAGCAGCAGCGCTGCCTGGCCTACGCTTGGAATCCATAAATGCTGAGACACGCATCACCTCCTGGATTGAAAAACGGGCACGCCCGATGGATCGAGCTTGTCCACGATAGGTAGCCACTCGCTTTACAAAGCTAGTACACAACGCTCAGGTTAATGACAGTGTAGGTCAGCTAGGCGACAGGGATAAAGCGGGATACACTCATAAGATTATTGCCACTGTGCAACAATTCTCTTCACTCGGGAAGCAATATGCAGCGCTGGGACCGAATCGAAGCCTTTATCGAAGTGGTGCGCCTTGAGAGCTTTTCTGGGGCAGCGCGCCACCTAAAGGTGTCGACCTCCCACATTAGCCGACTGATCAGCCAGCTGGAAAACCAGTTGGGCGTACAATTGCTATATCGTACCACTCGACAAATCCGCCTGACCGATGCCGGGGCTATTTATGTCGACCACTGCCGACACCTGTTTGACGGCCTGCGCGATGCCGAACAGGCACTCAGTGAGCAGCAGGCGAAACCCCATGGCGTCTTGAAGCTTACCTCAGCGACGACCTTCGGCGAGCGCTACATCGCCCCGCTGGTCAACGACTTTCAGTGCCTGCATCCGCAGCTCGATGTTCACATGCATTTTACCAATCGCCCGGTTGAGCTGATTGACGAAGGGTTTGATATTGCGATTCGCATGGGGGTGCTCCGGGATTCAAGCTTGATCGCGCGACGGCTTTGCAAGCGACGCGAGTACATTGTTGGCTCCCAAGCCTACTTTCGCCAGGCGACACGCCCGCATACGCTAAGCGAACTGAGTCAACATCGCTGCTTGGTGGGCTCGCGCCCCAACTGGTTGTTTGAGGTCAATGGACAGCAGCGTGAAGTGAAGATTGCCGGCTGCTGGCAGGCTAACTCGGGGCCTGCTTTACTCGACGCCACGCTAAAAGGCCTGGGCCTTGCCCAACTGCCGGACTATTATGTGGCACCTTATATTGCCAGTGGCGAACTGGTGGCGGTGCTCGAACCCTTCCAACATCACGACACCGGCGTTTGGGCCGTCTACCCTCGCCACCGCCACCTATCGCCCAAAATACGCCAGCTGGTAGATTACCTTGTCGCACATATTGGCAAGGTGCTACCTGACACTCAATGGCGCTAACCGGCCATCTGCGCTGACTTGATCGCTTGCACGCAAACACTATCGGCGTGCGATCATAGAAAGGTGGCGATACAATGAACGTTCATAATCGAATGTTTGCTAACGCGCGCCTTACCTGACGCTATACGATACAAGGATGCTATATGTCTGATGCCCCCCGTGCTTGGCCGCTTGGGTTCCGCACTACATTGATCAAGGCCATTCTATACGTGCTGGGGATTGGTGCGATTGCCCAGGGAGCCTACCTCGAAGCGCTCTACCTTCCCGAGGTGCGCTTCAGTGAGCTTGGTTTTACCGAGCTGACCCAAACCCTCACGCTTGCCGTAAGCTGCGGCCTGCTGCTGTACGTACGCCATGTCCTCAAGGTGTGGCCCACGGTGACGCTACTGCTGCTGGCGTTTATCGGCTCGTCACTGGTTCGCGAACAGGATGCCTTTCTTGACCAGTACATCGCTGACGGTACCTGGCAAATCATTGTCTCGATCATCGTGGTGCCCTCGTTGATCTGGGTCGTCATGCATCGGCGCCGCTTTCTGGACGAGTTCGTACATTACAGCAACTCGTTTTCTTTTGGTTTGTTTACCGCCGGGGTATTGACCACTTATATTTTTTCGCGTCTCTACGGCCGTCAGGATTTCTGGAAAGCGGTTCTTCAGGAACATTTTGTGCGGGAGTTTAAAGATGTTGCCGAGGAAGTGGTCGAACTGCTGGGCTATTCCCTGATCCTTATCGCCATGATTGAGCTGATGCTGCTCGCCCGCCGCGTACATAAGGCGCGCCTCGAACGACCTTAGCGCGCTTGGTTAATCCCCATAAAAAAAGCCCGCCGTTCTATGAACGGCGGGCTTTTTGCTGACGCTGAAAACGACTGTCGTTACTCGTCGAGGAACGAACGCAGCGGTTCGGAGCGGCTGGGGTGGCGCAGCTTACGCAGCGCTTTGGCTTCAATCTGACGGATTCGCTCGCGCGTTACGTCAAACTGCTTACCCACCTCTTCCAACGTATGGTCGGTATTCATATCGATACCAAATCGCATACGTAGCACTTTGGCTTCACGCGCCGTCAAGCCGCCCAGCACGTTACGCGTCGCTTCGATAAGCCCTTCACCGGTGGCCATATCGATTGGCAGCAACATGGTGCCGTCTTCAATAAAGTCGCCCAGGTGCGAGTCATCATCGTCACCGATTGGCGTCTCCATGGAGATCGGCTCTTTGGCGATTTTGAGCACTTTGCGAACTTTATCTTCCGGCATTTCCAGTCGCTCACCCAGCTCTTCAGGCGTCGGCTCGCGACCCATTTCCTGAAGCATCTGGCGGGATACACGGTTGAGCTTATTGATCGTCTCGATCATGTGTACCGGGATACGAATGGTGCGCGCCTGGTCGGCAATCGACCGGGTGATCGCCTGACGAATCCACCAAGTGGCGTAGGTGGAGAATTTATAGCCACGGCGATACTCGAACTTGTCGACTGCTTTCATCAAGCCAATGTTGCCTTCCTGAATCAGATCCAGGAACTGCAGGCCGCGATTGGTGTACTTCTTGGCAATCGAAATCACCAAGCGCAGGTTAGCTTCCACCATTTCTTTCTTAGCGCGGCGGGCTTTCGCTTCACCGATCGACAGCTTGCGATTGACTTCTTTGAGGTCGGCAACCCTGAGCTGCACCATGTCTTCTTCAAACGCAATCTTGCGCTGAGAGCGGGCGATGTCGGCGCGCAACGGCTCTAAACGATCCGCGTACTTAGGCTGCTCGGACTGGAACGCATCAAGCCACTTGGGGTTTGATTCGCTGCCCGGAAACGACTTAATGAACGTTTTGCGCGGCACCTTGGCTTTTTTCACGCACAGCTGCATGACCGCTTTTTCTTGGGCACGCACCTGCTCAACGCTGATGCGCACTTGACCGACTAGACGCTCAAAATGCTTGGGCACCAGCTTGATGGGCGAAAACAGCACTGCCAAACGCGCTTGCTCTGCTTTCACCTCTGCACTGCCACGACCATGCTTGGCAAAGGCAGCTTCTACAGACGCATTCTGCTCACGGATCTGCTCAAAACGCGCACGCGCCTCTTCAGGATCCGGACCACCTTCGCTGGCGGTGGAATCATCGTCCTCGTCGTCGTCGCCTTCAACGTCGTCATCCGCCTCAGATTCAGGCTCTGGTTCAGGCACTTCAGCTTCAGCCACGCCAGGAATGCCCTCATCAGGGTCAATAAACCCAGAGAAGAGGTCGGACAGTCGGCCTGGGGCTTCCTCGTCCTGGGTCGCGTCGTAGGCGTCCAAAATAGAGGCCACGGCACCGGGCAAATAGGCCAGCGCCGACATGACTTCGCGTGTGCCCTCTTCGATCCGCTTGGCGATTTCAATTTCGCCTTCACGGGTCAAGAGTTCAACCGTGCCCATCTCACGCATGTACATGCGCACGGGGTCGGTAGTGCGACCGACGTCGCTTTCCACGGCGGCAAGGGCCGCAACGGCCTCTTCCGCAGCGGACTCGTCCGTGGAGTGATCCGACATCATCAAAGTGTCTTCATCTGGCGCTTCCTCAACGACACTGATACCCATGTCGTTGATCATGCCAATGATGTCTTCCACTTGATCCGGGTCGGCGATATCCTCGGGTAGATGGTCGTTGACCTCGGCATAGGTCAGGTAGCCCTGTTCCTTGCCGCGCGCGATCAACTCCTTCAGACGTGACTGCTGCTGCGCATTTCCAGCCATAGAAACCCTATCTCGACGAAGAAGAATGAAGCACCTTAAGCGCTGATGTACAAACCTAACAAGCCGAACAGTATAGCGCGATCGGCCCGAGTTTTTCCAGTTTGTGTATTTGCGCTGTCATTCAGGTGTGTTAGGTTGATTGGTTAGCCACTTTTTAGCTTATGGCTCTTACCTTGAGGCGGCACGGCGTTTTTTCAACCCGCCACCTATTACGTTAGTGCTGCCGCTGCGATAGTTCCATTACCAAACTCGCCAGGCGCTGGCGCTGTTCCTTATCAAGTTTTTGCCCATCACGCTCTTGCGCCAGCAAGGCGTTATATTCCTCACGCGGCGATTGCTGACGCTGAACGTGGCTCAGGTGCGCCACCAATCCTGATAGCTCCGTTTCCCGCGCCGACTTTGGAATCAACAATTCCCGCTGGGCAAAAGCAGCAAGCTGAGCGCCTTCGGCACTGCCTTGAAAGTGCGCCAAAATCACCTGGGGACTACGATAACGACCGGCCCGTAAGAGCGCCAGCAACTCACGGCACAGCCGTACTTCATCGCTTTCAGGCACATCGCCACCCGGCAACCACGCATCGCTCTCAGGCAGGCTCGCTACTAAGCCAGGCTCGTGAATTAGCAGCTGTATAATCCGCCCTACCGGCGTCAGTGCTTGTTCACGTGCTGGCCGCCTAGCAGTTGCCCGCTCCTCCTTGGGCCGACCAGCAGCGCTAGACGACTCAGCAGGCGCTACGTTCGACTGATGCTGACGTGCGGTCGCCGCGACTCGCTTTTCAAGCAGTCCTTTCAACTGTTCTTGAGCCAAACCGCTACGCTTGGCTAACGCCTCAAGCATTAACGATTTGAGCATGCCTTCGGGCACTTTGTTCAATGCTTCAAGCACTTGGCTGGCAAACCGTTCGCGGCCTTCGACGGTATTCAAATCGCGCCCTTGCGCCGCCTGTTCGAAAAGAAACTCAGACAACGGCATCGCACAGGTGACGCGGTCCTGGAACGCCTCAGCCCCTTCACGGCGCACCAGGGTATCCGGGTCATCGCCTTCCGGCAGAAACAAAAAGCGCGCCTCTCGGCCATCAATCATCATCGGCAGCGCGGTTTCAAACGCTCGGCTTGCCGCCTGTCTACCTGCACGGTCACCGTCAAAACAGAAAACCACACGACTCACCAGACGAAACAGACGACTCAAGTGATCTTCTGTGGTCGCGGTACCCAGGGTGGCCACGGCATTATGAATACCGTATTGCGCTAGCGCCACGACATCCATATACCCCTCGACCATTACCAACTGCTCAAGCCGATTGGACGCCTGGCGAGCTTCATAAAGGCCGTAAAGCTCGCGCCCTTTATGAAACACCGGCGTTTCGGGGGAGTTAAGGTATTTGGGCTGATCGTCACCCATTACCCGCCCGCCGAAAGCAATCGTGCGTCCGCGCAGATCGCGAATGGGGAACATCACCCGGTCGCGGAAGCGATCGTAAGTACGCCCTGTGTCCTCACGGTGGATCAGCAGCCCGTACTCAACCTGAACGGGTTCGCTAATGCCACGCTCGCTCAGATGCTGTTTGAGCGCCTCCCAGCCCCCTGGCGCGTAGCCAATGCCGTAGGCATTGATGACATCACTTGAAAGGCCACGTTCGTGCAAATACTGCTGGGCACCGCGCCCTTCCTGCATTTTCAGCCGTTCGCGATAAAAGCTGGCGGCCAGTTCAAGCAGGTTGACACCCTCTTTGCGCTTCTTCTCACGCTGCTGAGCGCGGGGGTCGTCGGCACCTTCCCGGGGCACTTCAATCCCTAGCCTACCGGCCAACTGCTCGACCGCCTCGGGAAACGGCAGCTTGTCGTACTCCATCAAAAAACGCAGCGCGTTGCCGTGCGCCCCACAGCCAAAACAGTGATAGAACTGCTTGTCGGCGCTCACCGTAAACGACGGCGTTTTCTCTTGATGGAAAGGGCAAAGCCCTGAAAAGTTACGGCCAGCTTTTTTTAGCTGCACGCGCTCACCAACCACTTCCACCACATCAACGCGGCCGAGCAGGTCGTCGATAAAACGCTGTGGAATTTGGCCAGCCATGGAAGCAGGCATCCTCGCCCAAAGGGACTAATTGGCGAATCTAATGTCATCAGGCACACACCCGATCACCTTAGACACGCTTGGGTAAAACGCAAAACAAACGGCCACCTAAGTGGCGGCCGCTTGGCATCCCTCTTGGAACACGCTAGGCGTTAGCTAGCGTATTCCGGTACGGATCAATAGAGCCGTTCGAAACGCTTTTGCTCACGCTGAATCTTCTTGGCGTGACGTTTTACGGCAGCTGCCGCTTTGCGTTTACGCTCAGCAGTCGGCTTCTCGTAATGCTCGCGACGACGTACTTCAGAGAGAACGCCGGCTTTTTCGCAAGAACGCTTGAAGCGACGCAGGGCGACGTCAAACGGCTCGTTATCACGTACTTTTACAGAAGGCATTAAGCACTCACCTACCTTAAGGAGTCTTGAGTTCGGATAGTACGCGCACCGTTAATGCATGATTGCCTATAAGGTGCACGACCCAGTTTACAGCGCACAGTAGTCTAGTCTTGCTTGGCACGCTTTGCAAATGCTTGCGCCCACCCTGCGACGAGAATGCTAAACTACGACGACTATTTTTTGACAGAGTTATTGTCCTATGCGCGTACTGGGCATTGAAACGTCCTGCGATGAAACCGGCGTGGCGATTTACGATACGTCACTAAGCGGCGGCCAAGGGCTGCTGGCCGATGCACTTTACAGCCAAATTGCCATGCACACCGACTATGGCGGCGTAGTGCCTGAATTGGCTTCAAGAGATCATACACGCAAGCTGCTGCCGCTCATTGAGCAGGTTTTGAGTGAGGCCAACCTGACGCGCCTCGACCTTGATGGTATCGCCTACACCGCTGGGCCTGGGCTGGTCGGCGCGCTCATGGTCGGCGCGAGCACTGCCCACGGAATGGCACGGGCCCTCGGCATTCCGGTGCTTGGCGTTCATCACATGGAAGGCCATTTATTGGCCCCCATGCTTGAAGACGAGGCACCTGATTTTCCGTTTGTCGCGCTGCTGGTCTCTGGGGGGCACACCCAGTTAGTAGAAGTAAATGGCCTGGGTGACTACCAACTACTCGGTGAATCAGTGGACGACGCCGCCGGGGAGGCCTTTGATAAAGCGGCCAAGATGCTGGGCCTGGCCTATCCCGGCGGTCCCCATGTCGCCGCGCTGGCCGAGCAAGGTAATACAGATCGTTTTCGCTTCCCCCGCCCGATGACCGACCGCCCAGGGTTGGATTTCAGCTTTTCTGGCTTAAAAACCCATACCCTCACCGCGATTCGACAGCTGGAAACAGCAGGCGAGCTGGATGAGCAAGCCCGCGCCGACGTCGCCCGCGCGTTCGAGGATGCCGTGGTAGATACGCTAGTTATTAAGTGTCGCCGGGCGCTGGATCAAACCGGACTTAAGCGGCTAATCGTAGCGGGCGGCGTAAGCGCCAATCATCGGTTGCGCGAGCGCCTAACCCTTGCCTGCGACAAGCGTCAGGCAAAGGCCTATTATCCCCGCGGACGCTTTTGCACCGATAACGGTGCGATGATTGCTTACGTGGGCGCACAGCGGCTGGCAGCGGGCGAACAAGACACGAGCGGCATCATGCAAGCGACGCCCCGCTGGCCGCTGGCCAACCTCGCACCGCCTGCCGCCTAGTCTGTTAAAAAGGCGGCTCTTCACCGCGCTTAAGGCGACCAATATTGAGGGCATGGCGGGCCAGCACCAACAGGCTGAACCCGCCTACCACCCATATATATGATGGTGCTAACCAGCCACATACCAGCGGGGCCGCCAGCGCACTCCAAAGCGAGGCTAGGGCTGCCGTTCTCAGCCGCCACGCGAGCAGCGCCCAGATCAGAGCGCTGATAAGCGCCACCTCAGGCACCAACACTAACAGCACGCCGAACGCACTGGCCACCGCCTTCCCGCCCCGAAACCCATGCCATAGCGGAAAGCTGTGACCCAATAGCACGGCCAGCCCAACCAGCCCCTGAAGCCATACGGGTAAGCCCAATAGCTTTACAGCGAGCACCGCTGGCATGCCTTTCAATGCATCCAGCAGCAGCGTTGCCGCCGCTAGGCGTGCGCCATACAAGCGCAGCACGTTGGAAAACCCGGGGTTGTGTGAGCCGTGCTGGCGGGGGTCGGGCACCCCCGCCAAGCGGCAGACGCTAAGTGCCGCTAACCAGCTACCACTGACATACCCCATCACTATCCATATCATGCCATTATGCTCATTTTGGCTACCCAACCGACTGTTGCTAAGCGTTTTGCTCACGTACAATCGCTCGCTCGTTGTATTGGGGAAGGCCCATGGACCGCATTTTCATCGAAGCGCTTGAGGTCGACACTGTTATAGGTGTCTACGACTGGGAGCGCACTATTCAGCAGTCACTGCGTTTAGACCTAACGCTGGCCACGGATATTCGCTCGGCGGCGGCCACAGACGAACTTCGCCTGACGCTAGACTACGCCGCCATTTGTCAGCGTATTCAGCAGTTTGCCGACACTCACCAGTTTGCTCTAGTAGAAACCTTCGCCGAGCGGCTTGCTACCTGTCTGCGCAATGACTTTCCCATCAGTTGGCTGCGCCTTATCGTGCGCAAGCCGGGCGCCGTGCCAAAGGCGGCCAGCGTTGGCCTTGAAATCACCCGGGGCACCCTAGAGGCAACTGGAGAGCCACTGCCATGAGCTTAGTAACCGTTAGCCTGGGCAGCAATATTGAGCCTGCCCGGCATATACGCTTATGCCTTGATGCGCTGGCCGACACCTTCGGCTCGCTTAAAATTTCCCGGGTGTTTGAGAGCGAACCCGTTGGCTTCAAAGACCGGCGTAATTTTTTCAACTTAGTGGTGGCCTTTCAGAGCGACTGGACACCCGGTGAACTTCAGGCCTGGGCCAAACAGCTGGAGGCCGAACATGGCAGAACGCCAGACATGGCAAAATACAGCGCACGCGCGCTGGATATTGACCTACTGACCGTAGGTGACATGTGCGGCAACGTTGACGGTATCGCTCTGCCACGCGCCGAAATTTCCCACAACGCTTTTGTTTTACAGCCGCTGGCCGAACTATTGCCGGCCAGCTGCCATCCGCACTGTCGCACACCCTACGCAACGCTTTGGGCGGAGTTCTCTCTGGGTAGTCAGCGCCTATGGGCCATTGACTTTGAATGGCGCGGTGTGTGGATATCCCAGGCAGACCCGCTGCCACGCCAAGCACTCGCCCGATAACTGGTCACTGTTTAGTTAAGCGTCTCTACGATGGCTTGGTAGCGGCGCTCTTTAAGTGCGGTACCTAGTGCGGCTCCCTGGTAGCCTTCTTCCATAAGCGCCTTGGGGCTTACCTGCTGCGCGGCCTGCCATGCCGCCTTCAAGACCCTAACATACGGCGGGGCCAACACCGCCACCAGCACCAATTGGTCGTTTACCTGGGCGGGCTTACGCCAAGCATCCAAGCGCTCCAGCCAGTGCGATACCGCTGATGCACTCAGCCCCTCCCCCAACAAATGACGGGTCAGTGCCACATGGCGCGCTAGCCGCGCCACCGCATTTGGCAAACGTAGCCGCTGGGCCAATGACTCACGCTGGGTCTCACTTAATGGCGAGACCAAAAGTCCATAGCGCCAATCAGCGCTGGATAACGCATCGCTATTCCCCCCAAGCGCCATGGCGTCGAGGCAGTCACTGAAGACACCGTCGACAAGCTCTGGCCACCAGGTGGAAAGCGCATCGCACTGGTCAAGCGTAATGAAATAGCTTGCCGGCTGCGCTTCGCCCAAGGCTTTTTCGGTTTCTAACCACACTCGCTCAGCAGCCAAATAGGCTAACTCGCCGCTGCGGCTGACATCGCCCATCAGCGCCAACGTTTCCGGGGCGATAGTAAAACCTAGCGTCTTGTAACGCGCCAGAAAGCGGGCCGTGCGTAATACTCGGAGTGGATCTTCGCTAAACGCTTGCGATACATGGCGCAGTTTGCGCTGTTCAATATCCTGCTGGCCGTTAAAAGGGTCAACCAGCGTACCGTCAGCCGCTTCCGCAATGGCGTTAATGGTCAGATCGCGGCGCAGCAGGTCCTCTTCTAGCGTCACATCGGCGCTGGCGACCACCTGAAAGCCAGCATAGCCATGCCCCGCTTTTCGCTCGGTACGCGCCAGGGCGTACTCCTCGGCGCTATCGGGATGGAGAAACACGGGAAAGTCACGCCCGACCGGCTTGAATCCTCGCTCAAGCATAGCATCGGGGGTAGCGCCCACGACCACCCAGTCGTTATCGTAAACCGGCCACCCCAAAAGCCGGTCGCGGACGGCGCCACCTACCCGGTAGACGTTGAGCCCGACAAGACGTGGGTCGTTACACGGTGATGTCATGACGCCACTCCTGCTGACGCGCGGCTGGGCACGCGAGTCCGCTCGCCGGTCGCCAGATTAAGTGCGGTCAGCTCGCCTCCCCAAGCACAACCGGTATCCAGGGCATCGACACGTACGCGGGCATCGGGTGTATCCCCCGCGAGGGCCGCCCAGTGGCCGAATAGCAGATGAGGGTCATCGTCACGCGGGAACTGGAACCAGGGCGCAAACCCCACGGGCGCGCTATCCAGGCCCTGATTGGCGGTAAAATCCAGACGTCCTTCGGCGTCGATAAAGCGCATGCGGGTTAGTACGTTGACCACGCAGCGTAGGCGCTCTAAACCGTCAAGCGTATTGTCCCAGCAGTCGGGATGATTACCATACAGCTGGCTCAAAAAGTGGCCCGAATGCTCCCCGGCTAATGCGACCTGCACCTCTCTCGCCAGCACTTCCACCTGATCAAGCCCCCACTGGGGCAGCAGCCCCGCATGGGTCATCAACTGATTGCCGTCTCTCACCGCCAACGGCTGGCCCTGCAGCCAGTCGAGCAGCCGTTCGCAATCGGGAGCCTCAAGCACCGCCTGCAGGCTGTCGTTTCTTTTGAGCTTACCCCCGCCCCGCGCGGCCACCAGCAAATGAAAATCGTGGTTACCCAATACGCAGCGAACGGCACTGCCCAGGCGTTCGACTTCGCGCAGGCAAGCGAGCGAATCAGGCCCGCGATTGACCAAATCGCCGACCAGCCAAAGCGTATCGCGCTTGGGGTCGAAACTGAGCTTCTCCAACAGTGCCACAAATTCGGCATGACAGCCGTGCAAATCACCGATCGCATAGATACTCATGCGGGGGCCTTATAAAAAAATACGTGTGGCTGATACTAGCATCTCAACGCCTGCCTGCGCCTGCCGTTAAACATTCCCGACAGGTCGTGACGTCGCAATATAACTGGTGCTAACGACCAACCTGAACCACTATAAAGACAGTGGGTAACGCGGTTTAATCATCGCTTAACCGCCAGAGTCACCTATCGTCTCATGCTACCGTTAAGGACAACGCTACCGACATGCCCATTGATCACACCCGACGCGAGCTAATGCGAGTCGCGGGCCTCGCTGGCATCGGCGCGCTGTTGCCTGGCGCAACGCTGATCCCTGCCAGCCAGGCCGCTGCCAACCGGGTTTCCCCACCATTGACTACTGTAAAGGTTGACGGCTGGCTGCTACGCGCCAGTGATCGCTAATGTATAGCGCTTTCGAGACCATCAGCGATGCGGTGGATGTCTGCATTATCGGTGGCGGCGCCGCCGGGATAGCCATGGCGGTTACTCTGGCCAAGCGGGGGCATCACATTCTGCTCTGCGAGGGAGGCGACGCCAGCTACAGCGAACGCTCCCAGGAAAACTACCGGGGGGACATTGTCGGCGATGCGTACCATCCACTGGAGACCACCCGGCTGCGTCACCTCGGCGGATCGACCAACCATTGGGGCGGCATCTGTCGCCCCCTGGATGATTATGACTTCACCGCCAAGCAAGCAGCCAGCGAGACAGGCTGGCCCATAAATCACGCCGTTCTCAGCCCTTATTTAAACGCTGCCATGCGCCTGCTTAGCCTGGAGCCTGTGCCGCCAGACCAACGAATTGAGGGGGCAGGACTCAAGCGCACCCATTTTTCACTTGGCCCTCCTACGCGCTTGAAGGAGAAATACGCCGCCACGCTCAGCGAGTCGACTAGCCTTGAATGCTGCCTGACGGCCAACTTGGTCGGGCTAGAAACGCAAGATGGCAAAGTGACTACCGCTACTTTCAAAAACTACCAAGGCGACTCTCGTCAAGTTCGCGCACGCTACTTTGTAGTCGCCTGTGGCGGCATCGAAAACTCACGCTTGCTGCTGTGGTGCAACCAACAGACACAAGGGCAACTGATTCCTCAAGCTGACTCACTGGGGCGCTACTGGATGGAACATCCCCACGCCACGGTGGGCAAGGCGCTGCTCTTTGAACCCGCCGCGCTGGGCTTAGACAAAGACCATACTGTTTTTCTCTCGCCCACGGCGCCTTCCATTAGCTCACGGAAAATACTTAACTGCGGCCTGCGGCTACACCGCATGAACACCGAGGTTACCCAACAGCTGATTGACGAACTCGCGGGCCAAGCACCGACGCTAGCGGGTAGAATGCGCACCTGGCAAGCCCAGGGGCGCGTGATGCATGGCGCCATGCTAAGGGCCGCCTGGGAGCAGGAACCGCGCCATGAAAACCGCATTGAGCTGAGCGATGAACTGGACGAGCTTGGCGTTCCACGCAGTCGGCTGGTATGGCGGCAGTCAGATCTGGATCGCCGCACTATTCGTGAAAGCCTGCAACTGTTGGGAGAGTATCTACGCGATCACGATGTGGGAAGGCTACAGATGGCTGAATGGCTAGCTGAGACGCCGGTGCAACTGCCCACCGAGGGCGAACTCGCCGGACGTCATCATATGGGCGGCACGCGGATGAGCCTTGAAGCCGAGGAAGGTATCGTTAACCCCGACTGTCGACTCTTTGCCCAGGAAAACGTTTACGTGGCGGGCTCCAGTGTTTTCGCGAGTGCTGGTCACGCCAACCCGACGTTAACACTGGTGCAATTGGCGCTGCGCCTCTGCGACCATTTAGAAAGCAAACTGACGAAGGGCGTCTAAGGCAACCGGCCTAGTGGAGCTGATGCGGTACTGCCAATCTGAACGGCGGGATCGCCACTTCAAAGACCCGCTGGGTCGACGTATCGAGCAAGGTATAAACCCCCTCCATGACACCTACCGGCGTTTGCAACATGGCACGACTGGTGTAGCGAAACTGCTGGCCTGGGCCGATCAACGGCTGTTGCCCCACCACACCCTTGCCGCGCACTTCCTGATACTCACCCCCGCCCTGAGTGATTTTCCAGTAGCGAGCCATCAGTTGAACGCTATGCGGGCTGTTATTGCGCACGTTGATGGTATAACTGAACACATAACGCGACTCTGCCTCGCTGGATTCCTCGGTGCGATACTCGGGTGTCACCGTGACGTCAATCGCAAGCTCGCTCACAGTGTTTTGCTCCCTTCATCTGCCGCCACACGGTTGGCAATCGTCACGAACTCGGCCACCGTCAGCGTTTGTGGACGACGCACCGGGTCAATGCCCAGATCTTGTAAAATCTCAGCACTGACTCGCCCTTTTAGGTTATTGCGCAGGGTTTTGCGTCGCTGACCAAAGGCTAGCTTAACCAGATCAAAAAGCAGCGCAGGGTCATCCGCGGTATGCGGCAATACTGCGTGGGGCGTGAGGCGCACGATGGCCGAATCCACATTAGGACGTGGTACAAAGGCCTCAGGCGGGACAATAAACAGCTGCTCAACTTGGCAGTAATACTGCGCCATCACCGATAAGCGCCCCCAGTCAGGGCCGCCTGGCTCGGCCGCCAACCGCTCCACGACTTCTTTTTGCAGCATAAAATGCATATCGGCGATGGCATCGCCCATGGTCAGCAAATGTACAATCAGCGGCGTTGAGATATTGTAGGGCAGATTGCCCACTACGCGTAGCGCAGGCCCCTCGCCCCTCAGCTTGGTAAAATCAAATTTAAGCGCGTCGCCTTCATGGATAACAAAATCGGGATAGTTAAAAAACTGCACGCGCAGGCCGGGAATCAAGTCACGGTCAAGCTCGACAACCTCCAGCGCACCGGCGGCTTCTAACAGCGGCTCGGTGAGCGCACCTTGGCCAGGGCCAATTTCAATCAGGCGGTCGCCTTCACGCGGGCCAATGGCACGCACGATGCGCGAAATAATCCCGAGGTCACGGAGAAAATTCTGACCAAAACGTTTGCGAGCGCGATGTTGCTGGGGCGCGTGAGACATCTAACACGATTCCTTGGGGGTCGGTCGTTGGGCAAAAGGCCTGAACTAATCCATCGTTGGCACGCGCAGGTTTAACGAAGCGAGGTGGTACGCTGATCGGCGAGCCGTCGCGCCAATGATAGGGCCACCTGTAGGCTGCCGGGATCGGCAACGCCTTTGCCCGCGAGGGTAAGCGCTGTGCCATGATCTACTGAGGTACGCACCAGGGGCAGGCCCAGCGTAATATTAGCGGCCTTGCCAAAGCCCGCGTATTTTAACACTGCCAAGCCTTGATCATGATACATGGCCAGTACGGCATCGACATTGGCTAAATGACGTGGCGTGAACAGCGTATCGGCAGGAAAAGGCCCCGTGATGGCCATGCCTTCCTGGCGCAGCGCGTCGAGGGCGGGAATAATGATATTCAGCTCTTCGCGCCCGAGGTGCCCGTCTTCACCGGCATGGGGATTCAAGCCACATACCGCAATACGCGGCGTCACCAACCCAAACTGATTGCGTAAATCGGTTTCCAGTAAACGGCTGATACGCACCACGCGCTCAAATGTGATGGCGTCAGCCACCTCGCGCAACGGCAAATGAGTGGTCACCAGGGCAACACGCAGGTCGCCGCTGCCCTGCCAGCCTGGGGCCTGCGCATGCAGGGCATTGTCGGTTGCCAGCATCATGACCACCTCGTCAACGCCGCAAGCATCGCGCAGCCACTCGGTATGTCCGGTAAACCCGGCGACGCCAGCCTCAATGATCACCCCTTTGTGCAGCGGCGCGGTGACCATGGCTGCCGCCTGCCCCGATCGGCAGGCATCCACCGCGAGCGCCAGGGTCTCGAGCACATAATGACTGTTCGCTGGGTTGAGCGTACCGGGCACCGCGGGTGCCTTCAGCGCAACCGGCCAGACCCGCAGCGTGGGCGCCTCCGGTTCCGACAGCACTTGCCCAGGCGTCGCTTCGACGATCGCTACCTTGAGCGATAGGGCCTCCGCGCGCTGACGCAGCATACGCGGGTCGCCAATCGCCACGATGCCACTCGGCAAAGCACCCCGCGCGGCCAGCATCAGCACAAGCTCGGGCCCGATACCAGCGGGCTCACCGGTGGTAATCACCACCGGTGGTGCATGGGCAGGTTTCATTAAAGGCGGATATCAACAAAGGCCTGCGAGCGGATTTGTTGCTCCCAGGTTTCCAGCTCTTCATTGGCGCGGCGCTGAAAAATGGCTTGACGCGCCTCCTCACGCTGGGCTTCTTGGTTCGCGCCCTGCCCACCCAATTGGCCCACCTGCGGGCCGATCATACGATCAACCTCGCTCTCGCTGACATTGACGCGACTGCTGACCTGGCGTTGCTGAACCTGTCGCATGAGCATTTCACGGCGCACGTTATCGCGTACGCTTTCCAGCGTCATACCGTCGGCTTCTACCGCATCGGCAAACTCCTCAAGGGTCATGTTATTCGACTCGGCAATCGAACGAACTTGCTGATTGAGTTCTGTGTCATCGATGCTGATATTGGCGTCACGGGCCATTTGCAGTTGAATTTCCTCAACGATCATGCGCTCCAACACCTGCGACTCGAGCTGGTCACGCGCGGGGAGCGACTCACCACGCGACTCTGACTGACGCTCAACCTGGGTCACACGGTCATCCAGCTCGCTGCGCATGATAACGCCGTCGTTGACCACGGCGACCACCCGGTCAAGTGTCTGGCGCTCGGCAGGCGCCGAAGTTTGGGCCTGAACACTTAACGGAACGGTCGCCGCCATGCCCAGGGCCAAGGCGCTTCCCAACGCAAGCATGTTGGCGCGGGCAAGCAAGGTCTTTCTCATCTTCATAACGTCGTCTCTGTCAGTCGCCATTCAAAAGGCTCATTTATAAAGGCGTCGGGCGGAAACCCGGAATAGATTGCTCAATGTATCCATCGGCGTTTTGGCCAACGCCGCCTAAACCGCGGAATACGAAGCGCAGGAAAATGCCGCGATCGTTAAAGTCATCGTCGATTCGCGCGCTGTCGTTGTCGTCGATCCATTCGCGCCACACCACCTGCAGACCATAACAGCAGTCACTCCACTGTACACCCGCCAGCTGTTCCAGCGCGCGCTCATTGGTTTGATCGTGAATGTAACGGCCAATCAGATCAATCTGCGGGCTGGCTTTCCACGCAAAGGAAAGGTCCCATTCTTCACGATTGTAGTTGCGAAAGCTGTCATCACTCGGCTCTACGCCAGGGTCAAAGTCTTGGATTTCCCAACGGTACCCAAGGTTCAATACGTGGCCTTCTGGATGACGATAGCGCACATCCACGGTGGAGCTTTCGGTACGATCAAGGTTGTCGTCATAAAGCCATTCGTAGCCGGTGCTCCAACGATCGTTAATCTGCCAATCGACCCGGGTAACCAACGGTGAACGATCACGGGTAGCTTGGTAATAACGCTCATCATTCGTGCGGGGCGGTAGCGTATCAGCATCACCTTCAATATCAATCCGGCGCTCGTCGAAGTAGACGCTTTGCCCAACGCCAACAGACAGCCGGTCACGGCCGGTTTCGTCTTCAAGCAGCCGCGACTCAATCCCCAGCGACAGCCGGTTCAAATCACCCACCCGATCAGCCCCGGAGAAGCGTTGAGCAGACCATAGCTGATTCCAGGAAAAAGGCTGCTCGCGGCTATCGAAGTCGGGCAGCTCGCTTTGATCAGTACGCGGCACATAGGCATAGTTCAAGCGCGGTTCCAAGGTTTGGCGGTATTCGTCTCCCCCCAGTTCCAGTTCGCGTTCAAACACTAAACCGCTATCCACCGAGGTCACCGCAATACTGCGGCTTGGCGATTCACTGTTCTCGGTCGTCCGGTTACCGTAATCCAGCTGGTAGT
Source organism: Halomonas sp. HL-93 (assembly GCF_900086985.1). Taxonomy (NCBI): domain Bacteria; kingdom Pseudomonadati; phylum Pseudomonadota; class Gammaproteobacteria; order Oceanospirillales; family Halomonadaceae; genus Halomonas; species Halomonas sp. HL-93. The sequence continues at coordinate 969,557 of NZ_LT593974.1, read as the reverse complement.
CGGTATGCCAAAGCTCCGTACGCGGTTCGATATACCCCCAGGGGCGATCAAATCGCCAGCCAAATGCCGGAGTTAAGTGCAACCGACTACCCGTGGCCGCCTCGCGTTCAATCACTTGTTGCTCGTCCACGTTGCGCCAGAAATAGGTCGCGTTGGAGCGCCACTGGCTATAAAACCCGCTGCCCAATTGCCAGTTGGCGTTGGCACTTAAGCTCGGCAGGCGATAGAACGGCTTATCGCGGTCATTGAGCGGGTCGTCTAAACGCTGAAACCCTTGCGCTCGGGCATCGAGCTGCCAACGCTCACCACGATAATCGACCTGGGCCAAGCGCTCCATATTGGTGCGGTCATTGCTGCCAAATTCGCCGCCAAAGTCATCGAAGTAGCGCCCGTCACTGGCGGCACCGTAACGTAGTTGATAGCGGCTACGCGGATTAATTCGCCCGGCATGCTGTGCTTCAACATACCAGCGGTGCTCACCTTCGTATCGCCCTTCTGAGCCGCCCGAACCGCCTTTATCGCTGTTTAAGTAGCCTGCCTCCAGCGTGCCTGCGCTTTCTTCAAACAGGTAGCGGAACTCGCCGTTCAGCAGCAGGCCATGGTCACTCATCCAGCGCGGCGTGATCGTCGCATCGCGGTTGGGCGCAATATTCCAGTAAAACGGCTGGGTATAGTCGACGCCGTCGCTCGAAAAACCTAGCGTGGGGGTTAGCAGCCCGGTATGGCGGCGGTCATCAATCGGGAAGCGCACCCAGGGAACGTAAAGAACGGGCACGTCTTTAATTTCCAGACGCGCATTGCGTGCAGTACCAAAGCCTTTGGCTTGGTCCAAGCGAATATCGCTACTGACGAGATTCCAGGTATTTTCCCCAGGGTCGCAGGTCGTAAAGCGGGCATCCTGAAGGCGGTATTGGTCTTTTTCCAGCTGCTCAAGCTGAAGAGCCTGACCACGCAGGTGCTGGTCATACAGTACAAAGTGACTGTTATCTAACCGAGTGCGGTCTTCATTGAGCATTAGCTCGGCGGTATCGCCACGCACTAATGCGGTGCCATCACGCAGCGCAATATTGCCCTCAGCGTTCACCCGCTCGCGATTAGCGGGCATGGAGGCCCGCTCCGCTTCCACTTCTTCGTTCGCTCGCCGCAGCACCACGTCGCCACGCAAAATAGTTTGGCCATCGGACGCGTAATCCGCTTCGCTAGCCTCTGCTGCGAGCGTTTCGGGGTTGTCTTGCTCTGCCAAGCGGTAGCCGGGCATTACGTAACGTCCACGGCAAAGCTGGGTGGCCGCTTCTTCCTTCCCCCAAGGCTTCCAGTCCAACGCCTCCGCCGAGAGCGGCTCGCTCTGTGCCACCGCGGAAAAGGAGGCGCTGGCCAGCAAACTCCCCATCAATGTTTGCGCCACTGGCACCGCGCGCGAAAATCGCTTGCCCATGTTCGTTATCCTTGGCATCGAGAATCGGTATTATACAGTCCGCATCATGCCCGACCAGCTAGGAGCTTGCATGTCTTCATCGCGGATTAACGCCCTTATTGCATGGGCCGCGCATCAAAACGGCCTTCCCGTAGACGCTATTTCTCTCGCCCCGGCCGGAGGCGACGCCAGTTTTCGACGCTATTTCCGGCTCTCGCTGCCCGATGACACCACCCAGGTGGTCATGGATGCCCCGCCCCAGCAGGAAGATAGCCAGCCTTTTGTGACCATCGCACGCCGCTGGCATTGCGCAGGACTACCGGTGCCCCAGGTGCATGCTGCTGACCTAGAGCAGGGTTTTTTACTACTGGACGACCTGGGTAGTACCCCATTGCAGCAATTATTTACCGATGATGCGCGTATCCGAGGCTATCACAATCAGGCGCTATCGCTGATTGCCGATTTACAAAATCGTGTTTCCCCAGAGACGCTGCCCGTTTACGACACCGCATTATTGGGCCGGGAACTTGATTTATTTCCCGAGTGGTGTCTGACCGCATGGCTCGGCCTGGCGGTGCCCGACAGCTGGATGGCACTGCGTTCTGAGCTAATTGACCAGGCGCTTGCTCAGCCCGTTGTCTGCGTGCACCGCGATTTTGATGCCATGAATTTAATGGTCCACGACCAACGACTTTTCATAATCGACTTCCAGGACGCCGTTGCAGGGCCGATCAGCTACGATGTTATTTCGCTGCTGCGGGGACGCTACCAGCGTTTTAGCGAAAAACAGTTTACGGCCTTCGTTGATGCGTTTCATAGCCAAGCCCAGCGCGATGGTCGTCTCTCGCAACGCTATGACGCTGCCACTTTCCTCCATCAGTGCCAGGCGATGGCCGCCCAACGTACCCTGAAGGTGCTAGGCATTTTCTGCCGCCTTACCCTGCGCGACCACAAAACGGGTTACCTTGCGCGCCTACCCCACTTTCTTGATCATCTGGACGATAGTCTGGCCGGAATACCGGGCCACGACGATTTTGTCCACTGGGCCCAAGATACGCTGCGCCCGGCGATTATCGCGCGCTTGAACGAGACAGACGTATGAAAGCAATGATTCTGGCCGCCGGCCTCGGTAAGCGGATGCGACCGCTGACCGACCACTGTCCAAAACCCTTGTTACCCGTCGCCGGAAAGCCGCTCATCGTGCATCATTTAGAAAGGCTTAAGCACGCCGGCATTGACCAAATCGTGATCAACGTAAGCTACCGAGCCGAACAGATCATAGCGGCATTAGGCAACGGCCACTCATACGGCGTGTCCATTCAGTGGAGCCGTGAAACCACTCCATTAGAAACCGGCGGCGGCATTCATCAAGCGTTGCCATTACTCGGTGAGGCCCCCTTTTTACTCATCAATGGCGATGTTTGGTGCGAGCACCTGCCCCATGCAGAGGCACTGGCGGAGAACGACCTTGCGCACTTGGTGCTAGTGGATAACCCTGAGCATCATCCCGACGGGGATTTTGCCTTGCGCGACGGGCGGGTGTATCAAGCCCCTGCCCCGCGCTTAACCTTCGCCGGGATCAGCCTGATACGTCCTGCGCTGGTAGCGGATCAACCCGCGGGCGCCTTTGCCCTGGCACCGCTGCTTAAACACGCCATCGACAGCCAGCGCGTCAGCGGCGAACATACCGCACAGCATTGGGTCGATGTTGGCACACCCGAGCGGCTCGCCGAGCTGGGCACTTATCTGCAACACCGGATAGGGACATGATGACAGCCGAATACCTGGAGACTGCCGTTGCTACCACGCCGCTAGTCGCGGTGTACGGCACCCTCAAGCGTGGTTTAAATAACGCCCACTGCCTGTCCAAGGCAGTCTGGCTTGGGGGCGACACCAGCACAGACTTGACCCTTTACGACATTGGGCCTTACCCCGGCGCAAAATGGCAACCCTCGCTGGGTATTTTGCTGGAAGTATATCGCGTGACGGCTACCCAGCTTGCCCAGCTTGATGCCCTGGAAGATCATCGCCAGACTGCCCCCCAACGGGGCGAGTACCAACGTCAACTGCTAGCCACTCGTTTCGGCACCGCCTGGGTATATATTTACAATCCAGGCGTTGACGGTTGTTTAATGATCGCTGAAGGCGGCTGGCCAACCTAATGAGGCAGTGCGCCCCAGGCAAGAGATGTTATGCTGCGCGACTTACCTTAGTCGCCTAGAGTTAGTCGCTTGGATGAGGAGAGCAACGTGAAAGCACGGGTAAAATGGACAGATGGTCGCCAGTTTGTCGCCGAATCAGGCAGTGGGCACAGCGTGGTGATTGATGGCCCGCCGGATCATGGCGGACGCAACACCGGGCCACGGCCAATGGAAATGCTGCTGATGGGCATGGGCAGTTGCACGGCGTTTGATATTCTGAACATTCTCGACAAGGCCCGCGCCGACGTCACCGACTGCGTGGCAGAACTCGACGCTGAACGCGCCGATAGCGTGCCCTCGGTCTTCACCCGCATTCATGTGCACTTTGTGGTCACCGGCCGCGCACTAAAAGAAAAGCAGGTTCAACGCGCCGTGGAGCTGTCAGCGGAGAAATACTGCAGCGCCTCGATTATGTTGACCAACGGTGGCGTTGAGATTACCCATTCGTTCGAGATGGTCGAGGCGTAACCAACCCATCATCGAAAAGCGTTCACGCTAGGAAAAACCACGTAAAAAACTTACTCAGCCGGATGCATCACAGGCCTAGTGCGGGCATAATACGCCCGCTTATTGAGCGCCTACGATTAACAGGTGTTGGATTGAGTGCTCATCACCATGCGTTGTTAACGCATGATCGGTTCCGGCGTTGGCTCGTCGGGGTGTTTTCATCTGCCATAGGGAGGCTCGGACGTGTCAGATAATCTCCGACTCCACGGGTTTAACAACCTGACCAGCTCGCTAAGCTTTAACATTTACGACATCTGTTACGCTAAAACCGAAGAGCAGCGTGCGGCTTATATCGACTACATCGATGAGCTCTACAATGCCGAACGTTTAACGCAGATTCTTAAAGACGTGACCAACATCATCGGCGCGCATGTACTGAATATTTCGCGCCAGGATTACGAACCCCACGGCGCCAGCGTCACCATTCTGATTGCCGAACATGAGCTGGATGAGACAGACCCCGAGCAAACAGAGCCGGGACCAGGGCCGCTGCCTGAAACCGTGGTGGCTCATCTGGATAAAAGCCATGTCACAGTACATAGTTATCCAGAATCTCATCCGGACAACGGTATCAGCACCTTCCGCCTGGATATTGATGTGTCCACCTGTGGCCATATCAGCCCGCTCAAGGCGCTGAATTATCTGATCCACAGCTTTGACTCTGACATTGTGACGATGGACTACCGGGTACGCGGTTTTACCCGCGATGTGGACGGCAAAAAACTGTTTATCGACCACGATATCACCTCGATCCAGGACTACCTGGCCGAAGATACCAAGCACGCCTATCAAATGATTGATGTGAACGTGTACCAGGAAAACATGTTTCACACCAAGATGCTGCTCAAGAACTTTGAGCTGGATAACTACCTGTTCGGGACCTCGCAGCGAGATATCACCTTCGAGGAGGCGCGCGATATTGAAAGCCGCCTGCGCAAAGAAATGCTGGAGATTTTCTACTCGCGCAACCTCGACTGACCGAGGCACGAAACGCAAAAAGGCCGGCTTTAATTGCCGGCCTTTTTTTATGTCTGAATAACCAAAACCAAGGCTAATAAACCCCTGGCTCGCCTTCCGGCCGCGTTTTAAAACGCCGGTGCAGCCATAAATACTGTTCGGGATGCTGACGAATGGCCTGCTCGATAAACGCATTCACCCGCGTGGCATCGGCGACCTCATCGTTGCTCGGATAGTTTTCCAGCGCAGGCAGCCACTCGTAGGTGTAGGTGCGGTTATCCGGGTTACGGTAGAAAATCAACGGTACCACTTGCGCCCCGGTCATCCGGGCGATTTTAGCGGTCAGCCGCACCGTTGCCGCCTGCTGGCCAAAAAACGGCGCGAACACGCTGGCATCGCGGCCAAAATCCTGGTCGGGTGAATACCATACCGAATACCCGGCTTTTAGCCGCCTGACCACGCTACGAAGATCGTGGCGATGAATCATCTGGTCAAACACCCGCAGGCGGGCGCGAGTCATAAAGCGGTCGAACAGCGGGTTATTATGCGGGCGGTAAACCGCATCCGACGTGAAAAACAGCGAGTGTAGCGCACCGCCCAAATCCAGCGGCGAAAAATGCACGCCGATAATCAACACGCCGTCACCTTGTGCCTGGGCCCTGGCAAGATTCTCCTCACCGATACACGCCACCCGATGGCGAAAATCCTCAGGGCTTCGGCACCACGCCACGGCGGTTTCCACCAAGCCAATGCCATTGGCGATAAACGTTTGTTTAACCAGTTCCCGCTGTTCCGCCGGGCTTTTTTCCGGAAAACAAAGCTTGATATTGACGTCGGTGATATGTCGACGGCGTTTGGCAAATCGCCATGCCAAGCGACCAATACCCGAACCGATAGCAATATTCAGCCGCCAGGGAAGCCATGCTGTAACGTACATCCCCGCTATCGCCAACCAAGTTAACCAAAAGCGCGGATGCGCAAACGAGCGTGAAGAAGATGAATCTGCAGATGATCTCGACATGCGGTTAGCCATTTATACAAAAGCGCCATGATAGCGGCGTGGCACGCGGGGCAACACCCCTGTGAGTAGGGTATAGCTGATGGTATCGCAGCTACGGGCGACCTCGTCGACTGACAGCACCGCGCCGTTGCCTGCACGCCCCCACAACACGACTTCGCTACCAATGGCCGCATCGGCCACGCCGCTAACATCCACCGTGAACATATCCATGGACACCTTACCCACCAGCGGGCAGCGCTGGCCATTCACCAGCACAGGTGTGCCGTCCTGGGCGTGGCGGTCATAGCCATCGCCATAGCCCCCGGCCACCACCGCGATACGCGAGCGACATGGTGCCCGCCAACGACCGCCGTAGCCTACCGGCTCGCCTGCCTCGACATCGCGCAGGGCAATGATTTCGGAACGCAGCGTCATCACCGGGCGAAGCGACTCGGTCGTTGGGGTCGTGGTTTCCAGCGGATTGCTGCCGTACAGCATGATGCCCGGCCGGTTCCAGGCGCCGTGGGCCACCGGCCAGGCAAGCGTGGCAGGCGAGTTAGCCAGACAAAGCGGTGCATTCAAGGTAGTGGAAAGTGTTTTTAATACCGCCATCTGCTGCTCGAAATAGCGGCTATCGGCGGCATCGGCGGTGGCAAAGTGGCTCATCAAATGCAGCGTTCCTGTCTGGGGTGCTTCGTGAAGACGCTGCCAGATAGCGCTAACTTCGTGTGGCGAAAACCCCAGCCGGTGCATGCCCGAATCTACCTTGACCCAGACCGGAATCGGCTCGCGGGGCGAAAAGGTTAGCAATGCTTCCACCTGCCAGGCGCTGTGCACCGCCATCCACAGCCGGTGGCGATCTACCAACGCCAATTCGTCGGCGCTAAAGATGCCTTCCAACAGGATAATCGGCGTGGTGATACCGCCTTCGCGCAGCGCCAGCGCCTCTTCCAAACATGCCACGGCAAACGCCGGTGCATCGGCCGCCAGAGCGCGCGCGCAGTCAAGTGCCCCATGGCCGTAGGCGTTGGCTTTGATGACCGCCACCGAGCGACTGTGAGGCGCGCATTGACACGCCAACTGATAGTTGTGACGCAGTGCGTCTAAATCAATATGAGCCACCAGCGGGCGCATGTCATTTCTCGCTTGTTGCTTACCAATCGGGGTTAATCATTATTGCTAAATAAAGTCACCGGGCACATGGCCCGGTGCTGGGGAATTAGCGATGCCAAAACACAAGATCGCTAGCTTTCAAAAATCGACGATAACGACAGGCCCTGTTTCTCCAGTGACCGGCGCAGCTTTTTAAGCGCTTCGACCTGGATTTGGCGAACACGCTCGCGGGTTAAGCCAATTTCAGCGCCAACTTCTTCCAGGGTGGCCGCTTCGTGGCCGCGCAAACCAAAACGCCGCACGACCACTTCGCGCTGCTTCTCATTGAGCTCGTCGAGCCAATGATCAACGTGCTCTTTAACATCGCCGTCAACCAGAGAGGCCTCGGGCCCGTGGTCTTCCTCGTCGGTCAGCGTATCAATTAGCGGTTTGTCGCTTTCGCCACCCATGGGGTAATCAACCGAGGAGACACGCTCGTTAAGCCCCAGCATTTTTTTGACCGTCCCCACCGGCTTGTCGAGATGCTCAGCGATTTCCTCCGCCGTGGCCTCGTGGTCAAGCTTTTGCGTCAATTCGCGGGCAGCACGCAAATAGATATTAAGCTCTTTAACCACGTGGATCGGCAACCGAATGGTGCGGGTTTGATTCATCAGCGCCCGCTCAATGGTTTGCCGGATCCACCAAGTGGCATACGTTGAGAAGCGGAAACCGCGCTCGGGGTCGAATTTCTCGACGGCCCGGATGAGACCTAAATTACCTTCTTCAATTAAGTCCAGCAGGGTTAGCCCACGATTCAGATAGCGGCGGGCTATTTTCACCACCAACCGCAAGTTGGACTCAATCATCCGCGAGCGACCCAACGGGTCACCCTTGCGTGCCAGACGCCCGTAGTACACTTCCTCTTCGGGCGTTAATAGTGGCGAAAAGCCAATTTCATTGAGGTAGATCTGCGTGGCATCAAGGCTTTGATGCTGCTGACGGTCCTCGCGCCCTAACGCTTTTTCAAAGGCATCTTCGGCGGCGGCTACTTCATCACCATCGTCAAGTGCTTCTTCCACAGCGTTCAGGTCTACTTCCTGTAGATCTTTTTCCAGCATACTCATCCGTCTTACCCCCGTTATATCGCCTATCCGCCCTTAAAAAAACCAAATGGGGTCAATGCTGCGACTCCCATCGTTATTGTTATATAAAGCGTTAACGTCGTTACCTGTCGTGATGGTCTTGGCAACACACGTGTTCATAGCTGATATCGGTTAGCGTGACGGCAGAAACTCCAGGGGATCTTGAGGCTGGCCTTCGCGGCGAACCTCGAAATGCAGCCTCGCATCTTCCGCGTCACTATCGCCCATGGAGGCAATGACCTCGCCGGCTTCCACAACATCATTCTCGCTGACATTTAGGCTGTCGTTGTGCGCATAAGCGCTGAGAAATTCATCGTTGTGCTTGAGCAGAATGAGGTTACCGTAACCGCGCACACCACTGCCTGCATATACCACAATGCCAGGTCCAGCGGCTCTCACAGGTTGCCCCTTTTCTCCTGCGATATCAATCCCGGCGGTAACGCTATCGCCTTGACCGAATTCACCCACGACCTTGCCCTCACTCGGCCACTGCCAATCAATGGTTTCGGCCGGTGTGTAAGTGCGTCCGTCGCGGTCAGGTGCCGATTCATCGCTTTCGGCCGTATCCTGTTCGGGGGCTTCTTCAGGTTCCTGCTCGGGTTCCGATTCGGGTGTCGGCTCCGCTTCGGTCTGCTCGGTTTGGCTTGGCTCTGGGTCAGCTTCGGGCGCCGATTCCACGTCCGAGGCGGTTTCGGCCGTAGCAACTTCTTCACGGCTATCATCAGGTGCAGCCTCGGCCACTTCCTGCGACGCTTCCACGGCGTCACGCTCAGCGGTGCGCTGATTTCGCTCAATGGCCGTTTCATCGGGCAGCAACCAGTCCATCTCCTGATCGCCGCCACCTGAAGATGACGCATCGGGTGCCAGCCCACGGGCGACTGCACCGCCTGAAGACCCATCCGAAGATGACGCTGTGTCACTCGAAGACGATGGTGATGACTCGGCACCCTCTCGTAGCGCCAGCGTCTGACCAGGTTGAATACGGTAAGGAGGCTCAATGTTGTTTAGCGCGGCAACTTCACGATAATCAAGGTTATGCTGCCAGGCGATGCCGTAAAGCGTATCGCCTTCTTTTACCTGGTATTCAGGGGTGCGCTCCACCGCTTCGCGGGCATCGCTCAAATCGCGCACCTGCGGCCCGCCGCCCTGCTGATTGGCACAGCCGGCAACAGCTAACGCCAGTGCGGACATCATTACTATCTTACGCATGCAAAGCCTACTCCTTTTCAGCAGCGGAGGCGGTCTGGGGAGACATGGGCGGCGTGCGCCTAAGGGCACGCCGATGCAACAGTACAACGAGTAGTGCACCAAACGCCATCAACGCTATTACACCGACTAATTGCGCGGATTCACCTGTTAGCTGCGCATAATCGCCAGGCAATAAGTAGCGATGTTCCAACGGGATCATCTCACCATCACCACCCAGTTGATAACGCACCAGTTCACGCCACGGCCAGAGCACGGGGAGCGAACCGACAATAAAACCTAACAATAACTGAAGCGTTGAACCACGATAACGGCTTAGCAGCCAGGTAAGCACCCGTGAAAAAAGCCCAAGGCCAATCAGGCAGCCGCTACCGAACAGCAAAATGATGGCCATATCAAAGCTGCGTATCGCTTCCATCACCGTGCTGTAAAGCCCCATCGTCAGCAGCAAAAAACTGCCTGACACCCCCGGCAGCAGCATCGCGCTTATGGCGATACTCCCGGCTACCACTAATACCAACGATTCGTTACCTAACGTTGACACCAACGGCATCAGGCTTGGCAACCATTGCGCCAGCAATAGCCCGGCGCCCAGGGGCACCATGTAGCGCAGCTTGAAACGTGTACCCGTGTCACCTACAACGATGGCCGACGCGGCGACCAGGCCAAAAAAGAAGCCATCCAATAACAGTGGATACACCTCCATCAGCCATAACGCCAAATGCGCTACGCTTAACAAACTTACCGCAATGCCGGTGAGCAGCGGCAGTAAAAAGGCTAAATTCAAGTGCTGGCCAAGCCCACGCAAACCGCCTCGACGCAAGGCGCCAAAGGCGCTTGGGCCAAACTGTTTGATGGTTAATAACAATTCTTCATAAATGCCGCTAATAAACGCAATAGTCCCGCCCGACACGCCCGGCACCGCATCCGCGGCGCCCATTCCGGCGCCGGTTAATAACAATCTTACGGGTTGACGCTTCAATCGACCACTCCTTGCAATAATGGAACAAAACGTACCGGCTCAAGGCGGCGTTTTTCAAACGCGCTGCCGACGCGTTTTATCTGGGTCAGCCATTGGCTGCCGTCTGACGCCTCTAGAGGCGCAATCAATACACCGTCTGGACTTAGTTGCTCCAGAAGCGGCTCGGGCAACGTCTGCGCACAGGCGGTCAACAAAATAACGTCAAACGGCGCGGCGGCGGGCCATCCTTCCCCACCGTCAGCGACTGCCAATGACGCCCGGGCCCCCAATCGGCTGAGCCGAAAGGCGGCACGCCGGTGCAACGCTTCAATGCGCTCAATGGAAAACAGCTTATCGACCAGCCGAGCCAGAATAAGTGTCTGATAGCCAGAACCAGTGCCTAGTTCCAATACGCGACTCGGCTCGGCACGCAAGACCAGTTCGGTCATCCGGGCGACAATGAGCGGCTGAGACAAGGTCTGGCCAAACCCGATCGGCAGCGCGGTATCCTCATACGCGCGGTGGGCCAGCGCCTCATCCACAAACAAGTGGCGCGGCTCGTTGGCCATGACCTCCAGCACCCGTGCATCACCAATCCCTTGGCGCATCAGGCGTTGAACCATGCGGTCACGGGTGCGCTGCGAGGTCATTCCCGTACCGCGCAGCTCTTCCGGTGACAGTTTAGGCGAATGCATCCAGCCAGTCTCGAACGTCGTTGAGCGCCTGATGGCGCGTTAAATCCGTTTGTAGCGGTGTGATCGACACAAAACCCGCCTCTACGGCTGCAAAGTCAGTATCTTCACCGTCGTCGGCATTGGCCGCCACCGGGGCAATCCAGTAACGCGTGCGTCCACGCGGGTCTTGAACGGCCAACGGCTGTTCCGCCGGGCCGCGATAGCCGAGCCGCGTCACTTTGACGCCTTTCACCTCGCTCCAAGGCACATCGGGCACGTTGACATTGAGCAACGTACGCGGCGGCAGCGACAACTGATCAACCGCCCCTACGAGGCTCGCAGCCAAATGGCCGGCCGTGGCAAAGTGCGTTTGACCGCACAGTGACATGGCAATTGCCGACATCCCCAAATTACGCCCTTCCATCGCGGCGGCGACAGTGCCTGAATACAGCACATCGTCACCCAGGTTGCCGCCGTGGTTTATCCCGGAAATCACCAAATCAGGTTTTTCATCCCAGATGCCGTTAACCCCCAGGTAGACACAGTCAGCGGGAGTGCCATCGACGCTATAGAACCCGCTGTCCAAGGCGGTCATCGCCAACGGGCGCGACAGCGTTAGCGAATTGCTTGCCCCGCTACGGTCACGATCCGGGGCAACCACACGCAAATTAGCGTGTTTGGTCAGCGCATCGTAAAGCGCCTTAAGCCCAGGCGCATGAACACCATCGTCGTTGGATAGCAGCAAACGCCGCATGGGAATCTCCTTAATTGATGACACCTGCCCTGCCCGCCTCTTTAATCAGGCGACGCGATCAGTTCGCTGACCACCGCAGTGGCGAAACTGCCGCGGGGCAGCCCGAATGAGAGTACCACGCTCTGCGCTTCTCGGTTTAGACGCGGCTCGCTCAAACACATTCGCAGCGCCCGCTGCCCGCGCTTGACGCCGCTGCGCAGCAAGCCATCGCACAGTGTTGGATATCGTTCGAGTAACGCGGCCTCATACTCGCCCGCCGCCTGCTGGCTGATATTGCCCACCCCCCATAAGGGCCCTGTGGGATGCAGATCAAGCGCGTCGGCACGCGAGCATAGTGTGGCGTCCACCTGGTCAACATTGAACACGCTTTGGGTGCCCTCAAGCATTAGGGTATCGCCGTTAACTGGCTGTTGCCATTGATTTTTATCTACCCTATCGCTAAGCAATTCATTAAATAAAAAGCTGCGCGCGGTGGATAGCAAGATGCCATGTCGGTCATCGCGCTTACGCCACCCGCGCGCTAACAAGGCTTCCGCGCGTTGCAGATTGCGACCCGCTGGCCCGAAACGCTGCGCACCAAAATAGTTGGGCGCGCCCTGCTGGCACAGTGTCTGCCAACGCTGGCTAAAGTCATCCGCCTCCACCGCCTCACCGCTAAGCCGCAGCTGAAAGCGGTTATAGCGATGCACACCGCGCTTTAACTTGCGCGGATGGCGGACGCACTGCAAAACGCTCACACCGCTATAGGTGAGGGCCTGGACTAAATCTGGCGGAGCCTCTTTACCTGGCAAATGCACGCTCAACCATTGACGGGTGACGGCAACGCGGTCTTTCATTCCCGAATAGCCAACGTCACGGGTCCCAACACCGCAGCGCTGACTGAGCAACTTGACGACCTCCAGGGTCGTCTGATTGCGCTTTTCAATATTTAGCCAAAGGTGTTCGCCGTGGCCTTCCGGGGCGAAATCCAGCACCTCGTCGACCAAGAAGTCGTCGGGCGCCAGGCGAAACCGGCCCGGTTTTGGCGGGCCTAACGTCGCATCCAGGCTGCGCTGCCAGCGGGGTAGTTCAAGCATGAGGCGTCTCAAGCGGGCTAAGCAACACCACCGCCTCGGCGGCAATACCCTCTCCGCGACCGGTAAACCCCAGCCGCTCGGTGGTGGTTGCCTTAACGTTCACTTGGCCCATGGCCACACCAAGGTCTGCCGCGATTGCCTCGCGCATGTCACCCACAAAGGGCGCCAATTTGGGTGCCTGGGCCATCACCGTGGCATCAATATTGACGACGTTATACCCCTTGGCACGCACCAGCGCCATAACCTGACGCAAGAGGTCACGGCTATCCGCGCCTTCCCATGCTGGGTCGGTATCTGGAAAGTGATGACCAATATCGCCCAGCGCACAGGCACCCAGCAGCGCATCGCTTACCGCGTGCAGCAGCACATCGCCGTCGGAGTGGGCAATAAAGCCGTGATCAAACGCCACCTTCACACCACCCAGCATCAGGTGATCGCCAGGGCCGAACCGATGGACATCAAATCCGTGACCAATTCGCATTAAAGACTCCTCTGGGACGTCTCGCGTTGTGAAGTAAGAATCGCGGCCGCCAGGGCCAGGTCGTCAGGGTGCGTCACTTTAAGGTTATCCCGGCGTCCGGGCACTAACTGCGGGGCATCGCCCAACGCCTCCACGGCGGAGGCTTCATCGGTGACCAGCGTATTGCGCTTACGGGCCTCGCCTAGTGCTCGGCAAAGCTGACGATAGCGAAACCCTTGCGGTGTGAGCGCGTGCCACAATGCGTCCCGGGGCTCGCTACGCAGGCTGGTCCCGGTTGAGCTGGCGCGTTTCATGGTATCTGCTACCGGCATCGCCAGCAGCGCGCCTGCCGCGTGGCTTTGCACGGCTTGATGGAGCGCTAGCAGGTCGTCGCGGGTCACACAGGGGCGGGCAACATCATGGATAAGCACCAGATCATCATCCCCCGCGCCGATGGCATTGAGCGCATTGAGCACGCTATCCATGCGCTCTGCGCCGCCGGTGACACGCTGCCAATCGGCAAACGGCACCCACTGTTCTGCAAACCAGCGGTCATCGTCGTCCAGGCAAAGCACCAACCTGGCCTCAGGAAACGCGCTGTGTAGACGCTCTAACGTATGCGCGAGAATCGGGCGGCCCAGCAGTGGGAGATATTGTTTGGGTCGATCCGCCGCCATACGACGTCCTTGCCCGGCAGCAGGTACCACCAACCACAAAGGGCTACTCATCGGGCTGCTCCGGGCTAACCACTGTACTGGCGTTAATGCCAATCAACTCTTCCTCAATGGCAACGCCCGGCACCCAAAAGAACTGCTCGTCAGTACGCACCATGCCCATATCACTACGCGCGCGTTCTTCCACCGCATCCAGGCCATTTTTAAGATCGGTGACTTCTGCTGCCATCCTGGCGTTGCGCTCGCGAAGGGGCACATTTTCTGCCTCTTGCACGGCGACGCGCTGCTCAAGCTGCTGTAAGTCGCGCCAGCCACCATCGCCGAGCCACAGCTGATATTGCAGCACCCCCAACACCAGCAGCAGCGCGAATAATAGCCATCTGCGCATGACCGCTCTCCTTTGTGTGACGATTACCCAGGGTTATTTAAATAAGTTATGCAGGTACGTTATGCGGATAAATTGGCGCGCATTATGCCATTAAGCCGACCCGCCAGCGAGTTGCTTTCATTTATACGGTAGCGCGGTGAATGCCGCGTCACGGTAGGCCGCCACCTGCCGCCCTTCATCACGGCAAAAGGTTGCCACCGCGTTAGCTAGGCCAGGATGGGCAAGGTAATGCAACGAACGAACACGCTGCGGTGCAAATCCACGCAGTAGCTTATGCTCGCCCTGCGTTCCCGGATCAAACAGCATAAGCCCTTGCTCAAGGCAGTATTCGATGCCCTGGTAGTAGCAGGCTTCGAAATGCAGGCAGTCGGCCATCACCTCGCTACCCCAGTAGCGCCCATAAAGCGTCTGGGTGCCCTGGAAGTAAAGCGCCGCCGCCACGGCTCGCCCGTCAAGGTGCGCCTGTACGAGCAGCAGCGACTCAGACATATCACGATAAACGCGGTTGAAGAACTCTTGTGTCAGATAAGGCGGCCGACCGCGCTCCTGATAGGTGATCGCGTAACAACGGTAGAAATGTTTCAGTGCAGCAGGGGTGATCTGTTCGCCGGACAAACGCACCATCTCTAGGCCCTGTTCGGCGACCAGGCGGCGCTCGCGCTTGATCATCTTGCGGCGTTTGGAGGTCAGCGAGGTGAGAAACCCATCGAAGTCCCCGAAATCTCGATCACGCCACTGAAACTGCACACCCTCGCGGCTAATCAGTTCGGGGCACTGTGCCTGCCACGCCTCGACTTCCTGGGTATCGGCAAACAATAAATGCCAGCTCGACAATGCCTGGCGCTGGCACTGCGCTTGCCAGCCCTGAGCCAGCGCGGCATAAACCGCCTGAGGATTGCTATCCTGCGCGATCAACGCGCGCGACCCAGGCACCGGCGTAAACGGCACCGCACTCAGCGCTTTGGGATAATAGTGGCCGCCAGCCCGCTCAAAGGCATCGGCCCAGCCCCAGTCAAATACATACTCGCCATAGGAATGATGTTTCTCATAGAGCGGCATGGCACCTACCAGCTGCGCGCCCTGCCACACCGTTAAATGGCAAGGCTGCCAGCCGGTTGCCGGACAAACCGAACCGCTGGCCTCCAGCGCATGTAAAAATGCATGACGTAAAAACGGCTGGTCGGCATCCACCAGCGCATCCCACTCGCGGGCCGACACGGCCTCCATGGCGGATAACACCGCCACTGATAACGACGCTGGCATGGCATCTCCCAAACATAGGGTTGGCATTAATTAAGCTACTCTACACTATGCTGACCCGTTACCCTGCTAGGATAAAGGCGCGTTATTTAACGCCATGATCGGCCTCGCGCCCTACGCCAGGTCCACCAAGGAGACGCCATGACCCGCCACTTGAACGCCTGCCTGGAGACCCAGCGCCGCGCTTGTCGCCTGTCGCCTTACCCCTCCTTGACGGAGCGTCGCGATCAGTTGGCTCGGCTCGCGCTAATGACCAAACGTCACCGACACGCCATCATTCAGGCCATCCAAACCGATTTTGGCAAGCGCAGTGACATTGAGATTCAATTGGCCGATATCCAGCCAGTGCTGGATGCCGTGCGATACGCGCGACGGCATCTCTGGCATTGGATGCGCCCCTGGCGGGTCAGTATGCCTTGGCGTCTGTTGCCTGCACGAGCGCGCATAGCTCCCCAGCCACTTGGCGTGGTGGGTGTTATTGCCCCCTGGAACTATCCATGGAGCCTGGCCTTGATGCCGGTTATCGACGCCCTCGCAGCCGGCAACCGCGTGATGCTCAAACCCAGCGAGCTGACACCGAACACCAGCGCCTTGCTTAGCCGATTGGTAACCCAATATTTTAGCCCGCGGACGCTTTGCGTGATTGAGGGGGACGCTACCACGGGCCAGGCATTCAGCGCCTTGCCATTCGATCATTTAGTGTTTACCGGCTCGACCAGCGTGGGCCAAAAAATCGCCCTGGCCGCTGCCAGCAACCTAACGCCAACGACGCTGGAGCTAGGCGGCAAAAGCCCAGCATTTGTGGCAGGCGATGCCGACTTTACGCGTGCCGCGGAAGCGATAATCTTCGGCAAAGGCATGAACGCCGGACAAACCTGCATTGCTCCCGACTATGTGTTAGTGGAAAGCCGCCATATTGATGCACTAACGAGCGCATTGAGCCGGGCGATTTTAAAACAGCGCCCCTCGGCGCAAGATGCCACCCAGCCGCTAAATCATGCCCACCACGAACGCAGCGAAGCGATGCTCGCCGAGGCACGCAACCACGGATGTCGAATTATTGATCATGGCAGCCACGCGCCCGCGCTGATCATCGACCCTAACCAGGGGCTTTCGGTAATGCGCGAGGAAATTTTCGGACGTAGCCTGCCGGTTATCAGCGTCAAAGATAGCGACCATGCCATTGGGTATGTCGCCGAGCGGCCGCATCCCCTGGCGATCTATGTATTTACCCACCAGCGCGAGCAACAGCGGCAATGGCTGAATGCCAGCCAGTCCGGTGCGCTGGTATTCAACACCACACTTTTGCACCACGCTGTGCCGGGACTACCGTTTGGCGGCGTTGGCGCCAGCGGCCACGGCGCCTACCATGGTCG
The DNA here is from genome assembly GCF_900086985.1 of Halomonas sp. HL-93. Classification (NCBI taxonomy): domain Bacteria; kingdom Pseudomonadati; phylum Pseudomonadota; class Gammaproteobacteria; order Oceanospirillales; family Halomonadaceae; genus Halomonas; species Halomonas sp. HL-93. Next base: position 952,415 of record NZ_LT593974.1, on the reverse strand, counting down.
GCACGGCTTTAACCGTTTCAGCCATTTACGTGGCGTGTTTTATCAGCCAACGCATTCGCCAGCCACTCAGCTCTACCCGCCTTATCGGCGCTGGCTGTTGAAACTGCTGCGTCTGGGTTAAGCAATCCTGCGTTTGGCCGATATAGATAAATCAGATGTTTTATCGCGGAGCGGCCATGCCAGCGCCAGTACCCCCCAATAACGAGCCGCAGCGACTTGCCGCGGTGCATGCCTTGTATGTGCTTGACACGCCCGCAGAGGAAGCCTTTGACCGGCTGGCGCAGCTCGCCCGGGAGCTGTTTGACGTGCCCATTGCGCTGATTACCCTGCTTGATGAAAAGCGCCAGTGGTTCAAGTCGAACCTTGGCTTCAGCGCCCGTCAAACCCAGCGCGACATCGCGTTCTGCGGCCATACAATTGCCGCCGACGGGCCGCTGGTGGTTCCCGACACGCGTCTTGACGAACGCTTCAAGGACAATCCGCTGGTCGATGAAACGCCGCATATCCGCTTTTATGCGGGCTATCCGCTGCGCCCCCATGACCAGTTGGCCGTGGGCACCCTGTGCCTGCTCGGCCACCAGCCCCGCGCGTTCAGCGAGCGCGATCTGGGGCTTTTGGAAAGCCTCGCAGGCCAGGTGGAAGAGCTGCTTCGCCAGCACAGGATGCGCTATACCCTGGCGCAAACCACCCGCCGCTACGAGGCGCTGTTCAACGAAAGCGCCACCGGTATCGTGCGGATCAATCGCGACGGCACGGTGCTCGGCATCAACCCTTTCGCACTGGCCCTCCTGGGCTACACCCAGGAAGAAGTGCTCGGCCGTAACGTAGGGATGCTGACACCCTCTGAACTGCACGACCAGCATGATACCTTTATTGCCCGGTTTTTAGCCGGTGGAAGCCCCAAGGTGATCGGTCGTGGTCGCGAAGTCGAGGCGCAACACAAGGCCGGCCACCGCGTGCCCGTCCACCTAGCGGTTAACGCCATCGACGATGAGCATCACCAGGTGGCGGAGTTTATCGGCATCCTGACCGACCTGAGCCATGTGCACGCCGCCAACCAGCGCATCCAAAAAGAGCAGAGCCTGCTCAAGGTATTGCACCAGGGGATTACCGACTACCAGGCGCTGATGTCGGGCAAGCAGCTGTGGATATTTTTGACGGAAGCCCTTAGCGAGCTCACCGACAGCGACCATGCCTTGATCGGCGAAGTGGTGCCCGGCGACACCAGTAATGCGCTGAAGCTTCATGCCATTAAAGGCCCTATCTGGGCTCCCGAATCGCGTTATCACATCGAGCAACTGCTCAGCGGCGAAATCGTGCTCACGAACCCAAACTCGCTGTTGGGACGGGTCTTTGCCCGGGGTGAGGTGGTGATCGACAACGATGTCAATGAGCATACCCAGCGCAGCGAGTTCCCGCTGGGACAGGTGCAGTTTGATAACTATCTGGGCGTGCCCATGTTCAGCAGCGGTCAACTTATTGGCATGTTCGCCATCGCCAACAGCCGCCAGCCGCTGAATCAGGCGCTGCTGGACTGGCTACAGCCGTTCACCGACACCTGCGTGCTGCTGATCAACCTGTACCGCCAGATGGCCGAGCGCGAGCAGGTTCTGCAGGACCTGGCGACGGCCCGTGATCAGGCGGAACACGCCAACCAGGCGAAAAGCGACTTCCTGTCGTCGATGAGCCACGAGCTACGCACCCCGCTGAATGCCATCCTGGGCTTTGCCCAGCTGCTTGCCAGCAACACTCGCACGCCGCTCAACGCCAAGCAGCAGCGACAGGTCAGCCAGATCGAAAAAGGCGGCCAGCACTTGCTCAGCCTGATCAACGACGTGCTGGATCTGGCCCGGATCGAGGCCCGCCAGCTGTCGCTTTCCATTGAATCCATTTCGCTTGCCGGCGTGTTCGACGATGCCTGCAGCACCCTGGAAGCCAGCGCCGATGCCGCGGGCATTACCCTGACCTGTACACCCCCCGATACCCGCTGGCAGGTGCATGCCGACTACACGCGGACCAAGCAGGTCCTGCTTAACCTGCTGTCCAACGCCATCAAATATAACGTCGCCCATGGCCGTATCGAGGTCAGCGCCGAGCACCAGCAGGAACATATCTTAATTCGTGTGCGGGATACGGGGCCCGGCGTCGATCCCGCCCGCCTGGAGGAGCTGTTCGAGCCGTTTAATCGGCTCGACGCCGAGCACAGCCGCGTGGAAGGGACGGGTATCGGCCTGTCCATCACCCGCGAGCTGGTCACACAGATGCACGGCCAGATCGGGGTCGACAGCCAGCCGGGGCAGGGCGCCACCTTCTGGTTCACGCTGCCGGTGGCGACGTCGGCCGCCGCGCCATCGCCACGCGAAGTTCAGCCCGACACCCCGGCAGCGACGGCGTCATCGCGCACGCTGCTGTATATCGAGGACAACCCCGCCAATCAGCGTCTGATGGAAGACATCGTCGACGCGATGGAGGGCATGACCCTGCGCATCGCGCCGAGCGCCGAGCTTGGCCTGGACATGCTGCAGGCCGAGATACCCGCCGTGGTGCTGATGGACCTGCACCTGCCGGGCATGAGCGGCTTTGAGGCGCTGACCCGTCTGCGCCGGGACCCGCGCTATCAGACACTTAAAGTGATCGCCCTCTCGGCCAATGCCCTGCCCCGCGATATCAGGAAGGGCCTCAACGCCGGCTTCGATGGTTATCTGACCAAACCGATCGACATTGCACAGCTTTCCGAAACCCTTCACCATTTGCTGGGAGCGCCCACCAGGCAGGAGCCATGAAATTCCACTACAAACATGTATTGGTTGTTGACGACAATCCGGTCAACATCGAGCTGATGCTCGACCTGCTCGATGACCAAGGCTTTGAAAACAGCCACGGCATTAGCGACCCTCGCGACGTGTTGGGATACTGCCAGCAGCAGTTACCCGACCTGTTGCTGCTGGATATTCGCATGCCCCACCTGGATGGCTATGCGGTCATCGAGCAGCTCAATCACGCCTTTGGGCGCCAGACACCACCCATTATCGTGCTGACCGCGCAAATCGACAACGATACCAAGCAACGTTCGCTGGCCCTGGGCGTACGCGATTTTATCACCAAGCCGTTTCAGCACGCCGAGGTATTACAGCGCATTCACAACGTGCTGAGCGTCGAGCACCGCTTCCGCATTCGCGACCAGCAGGCCGATTCCCTCGAGCGCATGGTGAACAAGCGCACCCGGGAACTCAATCGTCAATCGCGTACCGACCCGATCACCCAACTGCCCAACCGTCGCGGACTCAGCCAGACCCTCAGCGAGGCGGCCGCATTGCGCAGGCCCACAGGGCTGCTGTTTATCGCCCTGGACCGGCTGGACGATGTCATTCGGCTGCATGGCTACCGGATCGCCGAGCGACTCCTCGGGCACATTGCGCAGCGCCTGGACGAATGCCTGAGTGACGCCGAAACTCTGGGCCTTTGGGGCGGCAGCGAACTGCTGGTGATCAGCGAGAGGAATGACGACGATGAGCTACTGGCGCTGGCCCACCAGCTGATGGCCGTATTCGAACACGACCAGCAACTGGATGACCTGCTGCTACCGCTGGCGGCACGGATCGGCATCAGCCGTTCGCAGGGCGCGTTTGATACCGAACGCCTGGTCCACATGGCCGCCCTGGCGCTGCCAGCCCCTCAAAGCTTTGCGGTGCAGTGCTACAGTGAAAATCTCGAGGCCCAGCAACGCCATCGGCTGCACGTCCAGCAGGCCCTGCGCGGCGCGACCGAGCGGGGTGAAATGTCCCTCGCCTTCCAGCCCAAACTATCGCTGATGGATCAGCGCATCGTCGGCGCTGAAGCACTGCTGCGCTGGCATCACCCCGAGCTTGGGCAGATCTCGCCGGGCATGTTTATTCCGCTGGCCGAAGCCAGCGGGGATATTTTCGCGATTGGCGAGTGGGTGATGGAAGAAGCCATGCGCACCATCACCCAGTGGCGCGAACAGCAGGTGCTGGGCAACAACTTCCACGTGGCGGTCAACGTGGCGGCTCGCCAGCTGGCACGTCGGGATTTCGCCGACGGTCTGTTACGCCAGTTGGCAGCGCGGCAGATTCCCACCCACTTTTTCGCTATTGAAGTCACCGAATCCGGCCTGATGGGCGACATGCAGAACGCCCGCCAGCAGCTGGCGCGGCTCAGCCAGGCGAATATCGCCGTCGCCATCGACGATTTTGGCACCGGCCATTCCTCGTTGGCGTATATTAAGACGCTGCCGTTTTCGACGCTGAAGATCGATCGCGCCTTCGTGATGGACCTGGAAGAAAGCGATGTGGACCGCCAACTGGCACGTACCATTACTCAGCTTGCGCATAGTGTAGGCTGTGATGTAGTGGCGGAAGGCATTGAAACCTGGGCCCAGGCCCAGTACTTACGCCGTATTGGCTGTGAAATCGCCCAGGGCTACTATTACTCACGCCCGCTACCGGCCGACGACTTTATTGATTGGTGCGATCATTGGCAGTCGCACTTGCCACCTACTGCCACGGAGACCGTTTAATGGCTCACGACTTGCTTAACCGGATACGCGAACGCTTGGAAGACCTTAACCGCTCGGAGCGTAAAGTCGCCAATGTGATTATCGACGACCCGGCGGCGGCAACCAGCCTTAGCATCGCAAGCCTAGCCCAAGCGGCGAGCGTCAGCGAGCCCACGGTGAACCGTTTTTGCCGTAACTTTGGCGCCAAAGGCTATCCTGATTTCAAAATCAAACTAGCTCAGAGCTTAGCCGGCGGTACGCCCTACGTGACCCGCGCGGTTGAGCCTGGCGATTCCGCCACCCAATACACCCAAAAAATCTTTGGAGCCACCATTGCGGCGCTGGATGAAGCCCAGCGTGAAGTCGACATGGGCGCCGTTGAACGCATGGTGGACTACCTGACCCAGGCCAAACAGATCCACTTTTTTGGCCTGGGCGCGTCCGGCGCCGTGGCGCAGGATGCCCAGCACAAGTTCTTTCGTTTTAATCTGCCGGTAATGGTGCACATCGATGTGTTGATGCAGCGCATGATTGCCGCTGCCTGCCACACCGGTGATGTGGTGGTAATTATTTCCTACACCGGGCGCACCCGTGAACTGGTCGACATTGCCCGCGTCGCCCGCGAATCAGGCGCCGTCGTGCTCGGGATTACCGCGCCTCAATCGCCGCTGGCCCAGGAATGTACTGCGACCCTTGAAGTCGCCACCCCGGAAGACACCGACCATTACATGCCGATGACCTCACGCGTCATTCAACTGACGCTGATTGACGCCCTGGCCACCGGTGTGACGCTAAGACGCGGCGAAGACTTTCTGCCACACCTTAAAAAAATCAAAGATAGCCTAAGGGACACGCGCTTCCCCGTTAACAAAGGCAATTAAGCTAAAGATAACAGGGGCGTTTAATCGTTCATAGCGACGGAGACGGTAATCTCGACCTTTAGTTCGTCGGCCGGCATCGGTGCGCATACACAGGTACGTGCTGGGGCGTGACCTTCGGGTACCCATGCGTCCCAAACAGCGTTCATTGCCGCGAAATCGCTGCCGTCTTTGAGGTAAATCGTGGCGGTGAGCAGCTGTTCACGCGACGCACCTATATCGTTCAATAAAGCGTCTACCCGCGCCAGCATGCTTTCAGTTTGCGCCGTGATATCGGCGTAACGCGCCTCTGGCCCGGCGACCTGACCACACAGATGGGCCACGCCCTGATGTATGACCGCACGGCTCATGCGTGCTTTGGTATCGTGGCGTTTAATCGTCATTGGCTTCCTCGTTATCGTTGAATCAACTCGTCATCAGGCGGCAAAAGTACCATGCCCGCTGGATAAGCACTATTCGGCACAGTCGATGCACTTGAGCGCTAGTGGATCGCTTTCCAGGCGCTTGATGTTAATCCACTCGCCACACTCGATACATTCGCCGAAGGTGCCTCGCTCAAGGCGCTGTAATGCCCCGGCAATACGGGTCACGTTTAGCTGGCGACGCTGCTCTTCAGCTTTGGCCATCGCTTGGCCTTGCAGTGCATCCATGCGTGATAGGCGCCCGACCGAGGTTTGGTCCAACGTTACCGTATCCCGGGCTCCGGCGCTGCTTGCGCTTTCGTCGATCAGCGTTTCGCGCAGGGTGATTAAACGCCTTTTCATGGCTTCCACATCTATGCCGGGATGGTTCATCACCGTCTCCTTATAATCTGCTGTTACACTAAGGGGATTAATACCTTACGAGCGCTCCCCTCCGCAGCTTTTTTCGCAAAGGATACTGCATCATGGGCTATCGTACCCTGCTGCGTGACCACCGTAGCGTGTTGAGTATCGCCTTTTTGGCGATGTTCAGCTCAAGCCTGGGACAAAGCTTTTTTGTTGGGCTCTTTCAGGCACCGCTGGCCGAACATTGGCAACTCAGCGCTGGCCAGTTTGGCACGGCCTATACCGCCGTGACGCTCGTCGCGGGGTTTGTGATGCTGTATTACGGCCCCTCCATCGACTGGATATCCCCCCGCCGGTTTGCGATCACCGTGCTGCTCGTTCTATTAGCGGGAGTCGCGCTGCTGACGCTTTCGCCCTGGTGGTGGCTGGGCGTTCTGGGCTTGGGCCTGGTGCGATTATGTGGGCAGGGCATGCTCACGCATCTCGGCAACACCCTCGCCGCCCGTGAGTTCACCACCCAGCGGGGCCGCGCCATGGGCCTGGCAAGCTTGGGGATTCCACTCGGTGAAGCACTGCTTCCACCACTCGTAGCGGCGACATTACTGTGGCTAAGCTGGCAGTCCTTCTGGTGGTTGCTGTGTGCCCTACTGGCCTTGCCGTGGCTATGGTTACTGCAGCGTGTGCCCTGGTCCAACGCGCCGGGCAAAAAACCCCAAAAACGCGACGCCACCGGACCGAGACCATTTCGCGAACCTCGCTTCTGGGCATTGTTGCCGTTGCTCATGTCGCTTCCAATCACCATGACGGGGCTGTTTATATACCAAGCGCAGCTGACCGATGCGCTGGATAGCTCGCTGAGCATCTATGCACTGGCCCTCACCGGCATGGGCGTCGCCAAGTTGCCCGGCGCGCTGTTGGGGGGCCGCTGGATCGATAAGATTGGCCCGGTGCGTTTAGCCCGCGTTTACTTGCTCCCCTATGCAGCAGCAATGCTGTTTGCCGTTTTGGCTGGCGGGAATGCAAGCGTTTGGGCGTTGATGGTAGGCGGCGGCTTGGCCATGGGTGCCCAAGAGCTGATTGCCTCAGGCTTGCTTATCAAGCTTTGGGGTATTGAACACTTGGGCCGCGTGCGCTCAGCACTGAGCGCCGCCATGGTTTTTTCCACCGGCATCGCCCCGGCTGCCATTGGGCTAGCACTCAGTGCTGGTCTGTCGTTTACCGTTATTTTGAGTACGATGCTTGCGTTTATTGTCGCCGCTTGGTGCCTTGCACAGCGCGTACTGCAGATAGCTAGCCAAACGGCGCGCGTCTAGCGCAAGATCAGCACCGGCATCTGGGCTTTCCTCAACATCGAGGTCGTGGTGCTTCCCACCAGCAGGTGGCGAATGCGCGAATGGCCGTAGGCCCCCATCACCAGCATATCGATGCCATGCTCTTCTTTATAAGCGCGCAGCGTTTCTTCAACGTATCCCGCCCGAATCGCGCCCTCGGCAACATGCCCCGCGCTATCTAACGTGGTCAGGGCCCAATCCAACTGCGAACGATGTTCGGCAGTTTCTGCACCGACAATCACCACATGGCAGGTCACACCATTAAACAACGGGCTCTTGGCCAGCATCTCGATGCCTTTGCGCGCCGTTTTACTGCCATCAAAGGCCATCATGACCTTCTCAGGATGGGTAAATGCTTTAGGTACCATCAGGATGGGCCGATGCATTTCACGCACCACGCGCTCCAGGTTAGAGCCTAAATGCCCGCTGGCTTGATGAGCCGTTTCGCCACGTTTACCCACCACAAGCAGGCGTATGTTATTTTCCTGTTCGACCAGGGTTTCTACCAGCGTGCCGTTGCGCTGCATGGTTTCGGGCTCCCCAATCCCCCCACCAAGGGCACGCTGTTTGGCATCATCCAGCAGAAGTCTGCCTTGCTCACGGGCCAACTTGGCGCGCTGCTCTTCGATGTCAGATAGCTTTTCCAGCAAGTGCTCTCGCGTACCTAGCCCAAGATTACCAGTCAGATCAGGCTCCGACGTTTGCGGGTGGTTATCAATGACATGCATAAACGACAGCGGGGCTTCGAGTCGCTTGGCAGCCCATACCGCATAGTCACAAACACCTGCGGAAAACTGTGAGCTATCAATGGCCGCTAATACTTGGTCAGTCATGGCGTGCGTCTCCTTGTACGGCGGGTCGGGGTGGTTGTTGTTATTCAAATGCCTTTCTACACGAAGTCATTGACCGGTGACAGCGACTATCCGTTCGCAGCAATGTTTAACGCCATCGCACCCGCTAGCCCGCATGGTAAGCTTGTCGACCATTCGATTGCATTGTTGGAAGGGGAGCGCTCGTGGGTATTGGCTTGGGCAGCATTGCGCTGGTGGCGGTGGGCGGGGCAATTGGCGGTATGGCCCGCGTTTGCGTCTCCAACCTATTCGCCAAATGGGTAGGCAGCACATTCCCGTGGGGTACTCTGGCCGTTAACCTGTTAGGTACATTTGCCCTTGGTTGGCTGGCGGTATCACTTAATGAAGGTAGCACTACGACGCCAAGCGCTCCCTGGCTAATTATCGCCATCGGGCTACTGGGCGGTTTTACCACGGTATCGTCCTTTAGCCTGCAAACCCTGGGTTTATGGGAAAACGGCATGGGTGGCAAGGCTATCGCCAATATCATCGGCACGCTGACCCTCGGCGTTGCGGCGTTCGGATTAGGGGCGTGGTTGGCGGGTGGAGGCCTATGAAGACGCTTACCACCTATGCCGCGGTAGGCCTCGGCAGCGGCCTGGGCAGTGCATTGCGCTATGTCATCTCTGTATCGACAATGGGCGCATTCGGTAGCGCCTTCCCTTGGGGCACGCTATTGGTCAACCTGGTAGGCGCTTGGCTGATTGGCTGGCTCGCCGCCCGTTTTGCCCGTGCCCCTCATACACGCATGGCACGCTGGCAGCCTTTCTGGGTGGCCGGTTTTTGTGGAGGGTTCACCACTTTTTCTCTGTTTAGCTTAGAAGTTGTCACCCTCGCCCAAACCCACTTAACCGTCGCGTTGGTGTATACCGTCGGCAGCTTACCGCTATGGCTTGGAGCGGTTTGGCTTGGGCAACGCTTCGCCTCCAGACGTTAAGCAAACCTATCCTGATCCTTACTTAACGGTCACCCGTTTAGGGCCGTGTCTGCTTTATTAGCCGCGGCACCCACGTTAGGTACGCCACCATACCCAGCAGCTCAATAAGCGACTGCATAACGATGACTACGACTGCTGCTGCCCAGATATCAGGCAGCGCAATCGCCAGCGGCAGCACCACAAAAGAATTACGCGTGCCGAAACTAAACACCAGCGTTCGGCCGGAGGCAATGGGAAGTCGAAACAGCGTGTGGAGTATCTTGCCGACAAGAGCCGCTGCGAGCAGATACAGCACAAAAATCGCTGCCACCTGCCACAGCGTTTCATGTGTCTCGACAATCAGATGAACCTGCGAAGCAGCAATTAAAAATACCACCGCTGCCAGCAAGGGCACGGGTAGCCAGCCCATCACATTGACGCTTCGTTGGAGCAAGACGGAGCGCTCGGCCCCTTTTTCAGTCAGCCAGGCTAGCAGAAGTGGGGTGAGAATGAGGCCGGCAAAGGCTGGCAGTAACTCGCTCAGCAGATGAGCACCGACGACTTGTTCGCCCATTACGGCGGTAATATAAAGCGGTAACAACACGATCTGAAGCAACAGCAACACCGGGGTTGCGGCGATCGCCCTGGCACTGTCTCCTCGCCCAAGATGCGTAAAACTGATAAACCAATCGGTGCAGGGCACCAACAACACCAGCAGTACGCCGAGCAGCACCGCACCCTCTAACTCAAACAGGGTAGCCAGCCCCCAGACGACCAGCGGCATGATAATAAAGTTGCCCAGCGCCAGCGCACTCATAAAGCGCCGGTCTCGAAACGCCATGGAGATATGCAAAAGTGGAATTTGAGTAAAAGTGGCATACAGTAGCAAGCCGAGTAGCGGCCACAGCGCCACCTCCCACGCCTGAAGCGCCTGCCAACGCCCCCCTATGCCAATACCGGCAGAAATCGCTATGAGATATAGCCAAACTTGATACTTTTCCAGTGTTTCACGCATCAACACGTCATATATCCCGCTGTCCGTATAAATGCAGGTGACGGTAACACGGAAACTATTATGCTTTTACATTCCCCGCTAGCTAACGCGCGCGTAGCCCCCTACTACCCCTTGTTTACTGAGCACGAATTGCCAAAGCTGTAACTCGCGGGCACGGAAGGCCCCGGCGCAGCTAAGTAAATAGTAGCGCCACATGCGATAGAAGGTGTCATCAAAGCGGCCACGAAACGCCGGCCAGTTGGCTTCGAAGTTAGCATGCCAGGCCATTAGCGTTTTATCGTAGTCACTACCGAAGTTATGTACATCTTCAACGACGAACAGCGATTCTGAGGCGTTAATAATTTGCCCCAGCGTCGGCAGCTCCCCATTAGGGAAGATGTACTTATCAATCCAGGGGTCAGAAGGCGTACTGAATAGATTTTTACCGATGGTGTGGAGTAGAAAAAGGCCACCATCTTTCAAACAACGGCTCGCTACTTCCATGTACTCGCGATAGTTTTTATGCCCCACATGTTCGAACATGCCAATACTGACGATGCGGTCAAACTGCTCGGTTTCATCGCGGTAATCCTGCAGGCGAAACTCGACCGGTAAGCCACTTTTCATTAGCCGTTTGCCAAATTCCGCCTGCTCTTTGGAGATGGTTAACCCCACGCATTCGACCCCGTAATGCTCAGCGGCATAGGCCATAAAACTGCCCCAGCCACAGCCGATATCGAGCACCCGCATGCCGGGCTTCAACCCCAACTTTCGACAGATCAGGTCGAGCTTGGCCTCTTGAGCCTCATCCAGGTGGGTGGCTTCTTTCCAGTAGCCGCAGGTGTAGGTCATGCGTTTGTCGAGCATAGCGGCGTAAAATTCATTACCCAAATCGTAATGTTTTTCGCCCACTTCCCAGGCGCGCTTGGCGCTTTGGCGATTAATCAGCCTGGAGCGCAGAGAATGATAAACAAGCTGGGTGGGGTTTATACGCTGGTGAAGCTGGGCGCGCATCAGGCGATAAAAGAACTGATCCAACGATTCGGCATCCCAATCGCCATTCATATAACTTTCGCCAAGCCCTAGGTTGCCTCGCGAAAGGGCGCTATCGATAACGCCTGACGCTTTCAGTTGGATATCCCATGGCCGGTTACCGTTAATCTCGATATCCGCCTGTTTTAATAAATCAGCGACGAAGCGATGGGAGGATAAGCGCTCGTCAAAAACCACGCGCTTTTTTTCTAAGGTGGGTAAGTTCAAGGTAACACCCCCACTATGCCTATGAGTGAATTGGTAACACCTTGCCCTTAAGCATAGAACCATCTACTACGTTAGGTGAAGTATCTTGTCCTGTGATTCGCTGAACATGGCAAAAAAAGCCGGCGCGCTCGATAAGGAGGGCCGGCTTAGGGGAACGACTTAACGCAATATCAGAACGGGAATATTGCTCTTGCGCAGCATGTCGGTGGTGGTACTGCCCACTAACAGGTGGCGTATGCGCGAATGGCCGTAGGCCCCCATGATCATCATGTCGATGTCATTGTCTTTGGCATAGGCATGCAGTGTTGTTTCCACTTCGCCGGCGCGAATCGCCCCTTCGGCCTCGTGGCCGGCCTCGCGTAACGTGGATAACGCCCACTCGAGTTGCGAGCTGTTCTCGCCGGTATCGGCACCGACGATGACCACATGGCAGGCAATGCCGCTGAACAGCGGGCTCTTGGCGAGCATTTCAATGCCCTTCCGCGCCGTCTTGCTGCCGTCGAACGCCATCATGACCCTTTCCGGGGTTTTGAAACCGCCCCGGGGCACCATCAGAATCGGCCGATGCATCTCACGCACCACGCGCTCGAGGTTTGAGCCCAAGTGCCCGCTGGCCTGGTCAGCGGTTTCGCCGCGCTTGCCCATGACCAGCAAACGCACATCATTTTCAAGCTCTACCAAGGTTTCCACCAGGGTGCCGTTGCGCTGACGTGTCGCAGGTTCGGCGATGCCGTCTTCAATGGCACGCGCCTTGGCCGCTTCGAGCATCAACTTACCTTGCTCGCGATTTATCTTTGCGCGCTGCTCATCAAGGTCAGAAAGCTCTTCCATGAGCTTTTCCCGCGCGCCAAGGCGCAAGCTACCGGATAAATTGGCGTCTTCGGGGGGTTGCGAATGGTTGTCCACCACGTGAACAAACACCAACGGTGCATCCAGGGCTTGGCTGGCCCAAGCCGCGTAATCGCAGACGCTTTCTGAAAACTGAGAGCCGTCGATAGCGGCTAGCACTTGACCGGACATTGAAAATTGATCAGACATTGTGCACTCCTTGCTGGTTAGTGGCCGCCCATGAGTTTTTCCACCGCGACGGGGTCGTCATGCACGGCGTAGCGGTCGACCACAGTGGCACTGGCTTCGTTGAGGCCAATCAATTCAACCTCGGCACCCTCACGCCGGAACTTGATCACCACGCGGTCCAGCGCCTGCACGGCGGTAATATCCCAGAAGTGGGCACGGGAGAGATTGATGGTGACCTTGTCGATGCTTTCCTTGAAATCAAACGCTTCGATAAAGCGCTCGGAGGATGCAAAGAACACCTGACCCACGACCTGGTATTCGCGCTCGCTACCTGGGGTTACTTCCGTCGAGCCGATGTACATGATGTTGCCGACCTTGTTGGCGAAGAACATCGCCGCCAGCAGCACGCCCACGAAGACGCCAATGGCCAGGTTGTGGGTGCCCACGGTGACCGCCACGGTCGCCACCATCACAATATTGGTGCTCATCGGATGTTTCTTCAGGTCGCGAATCGACTCCCAACTAAAGGTACCCACCGACACCATGATCATCACCGCGACCAGCGCTGCCATAGGGATCTGCGAGACCCAGTCAGCGAGGAACACGACCATCAGCAATAGCGCCACACCGGCAATCAGGGTCGAGGTACGCCGACGGCCGCCGGATTTAACGTTGATCACCGACTGGCCGATCATCGCACAGCCCGCCATGCCGCCGATCAAACCAGAGCCGATATTGGCGATGCCCTGGCCTTTGCACTCACGGTTTTTATCGCTTTTAGTATCGGTCAAATCATCAATGATCGTCGCGGTCATCATTGACTCTAATAGCCCAACGATCGTCAGCATTAACGAATAAGGTAGAATAATCATGAGCGTTTCGACGTTCAGCGGCACCTGCGGCCATAGGAACACAGGCAGGCTATCGGGCAGTTCACCCATATCGCCGACGCTGCGGATTTCCATACCGGTGATGAGATACACAACGGTAAGTACCACGATACATACCAACGGCGAAGGAATCGTTTTACCGATCACCGGCACATAGGGGAAGCCGTAGATAATCGCCAAGCCCGCGGCTGTCATGGCATAGACGTGCCAGGTCACATCGGTCAGTTCCGGCAGCTGGGCCATGAAAATCAGAATCGCCAGGGCGTTCACAAACCCCGTCACCACCGAGCGCGAAACAAAACGCATCAGGTCGGCAAGTTTTAGATATCCCGCAATAATCTGTAGTACGCCGGTCAACAGCGTGGCGGCCAGCAAGTATTCAAGGCCATGCTCTTTGACCAGCGTAATCATCAAAAGCGCCATGGCCCCCGTGGCGGCCGAGATCATGCCCGAGCGCCCGCCGGTAAAGGCGATAATCACACAGATCGCAAAGGAGGCGTAAAGGCCAACCTTGGGGTCAACCCCCGCAATGATAGAGAAGGCAATCGCCTCGGGAATCAGAGCAAGCGCCACCACGATACCCGCCAGGGTGTCGCCCTTGAGGTTCGAGAGCCAAGACTGTTTAAATTTTTCGTACATGCGGGGTCCATAGTTGAGGGTTAACGACAGGCCGCACGCGTTGGGCGTAAAACGCCCAACAGCAGCACGTAAAGCGCTTGGGTCATACAAGATGCTGCTTGAGAGATCGACGTACGCTGACGCCAGGACATAGCGAAGGCGGTATGCAAGGATACCGCCAGGCGATGACAGCCGGGTGAAGGTGCCATACGCAAGAGATAGGAAGGGAGACCTAGGGTGGAGTCATCAGCCCTGAGGTGGCAAATGCCGGTAACATCATAATAAGAGTCACTGTGTTGACACGCATATTAATCAATAGGGTCGCCAGCGGCACGTCAAAGGCCATGGCAGAAGGCGCAGGATTTTAACAGTAATTTTACGACGCTGCATCCGTCGTTCACTCAAAGCGAGCTTTGACAACCATCAGTAAAGCAGCATGTTCGACCACCGCAGGGTGCCCAACCTGACCGCTTTGGCGTACCATTACAGCGAGAATATCGACTGATCGAGTCCCAACTTTCCACGTTGAAGCGGCAATCCGCCGAGCAGAGGAGCAGTAAATGAGCCATTCCATAGCAGTGATCAAAGGCGACGGTATCGGCCCCGAAATCATGGACGCCACGCTACGCGTGCTAGACGCCCTGGATTGTGGCTTGGAGTACGAATTTATCGACGCTGGGCTGGGCGCATTGGAGAAACATGGCACGCTGATTCCCCAGGAATCACTGGCTGCCATTGAGAAACATGGCATTGCGCTCAAAGGTCCGCTGACCACGCCGATTGGTAAAGGCTTCTCTTCCATCAACGTGCAGCTTCGCCGTCATTTTGATCTCTACGCCAATGTGCGCCCCGCCATCAGTTTTCCCGGCACGCGTTCGCGCTACGACGATATCGATATGATCACCGTTCGGGAAAACACCGAAGGTGCTTACCTCGCCGATGGTCAGGAATATACCGATGATGGCGACACCGCGCTGTCGGTCATCAAGGTGACCCGCAAAGGCTCCGAGCGCATTGTGCGTTACGCCTTCGAATTGGCCAAAAACAATGGCCGCAAGAAAGTCACGGCGGTGCACAAGGCCAACATTATCAAGACCAGTTCAGGGCTCTTTCTGGAGGTTGCCCGGGAAATCGCCGAGGAATATCCCGATATCGAATTTCAGGAGATGATCGTCGATAACGCTTGCATGCAGCTGGTCATGAACCCACACCAGTTCGATGTGGTAGTGACCACCAACCTGTTTGGCGACATCATGTCTGACCTGTGTGCGGGTCTGGTCGGCGGGTTAGGTCTGGCACCGGGCGCCAACATTGGCGAAAAAGCGGCCATTTTCGAAGCCGTGCACGGCTCCGCACCGGATATCGAAGGCAAAAAGATTGCCAACCCCTGCGCGCTGCTATTAGCCGCTGCGCAAATGCTCGACCACCTGAACATGGACGAGAAAGCGACGGCTATCCGCAAGGGGATTCGTGACGTGCTGGAAAATCGTCGCGATATGGTCACCCCCGATATGGGCGGCACCGGCACCACCGATACATTTGCTGAAGCACTGGTAGATTACGTCGGCCGGTAAGTCAGCTTCCGCTCACCGGCCGTTACCGAGGACCGGTGAGCGGAATCGATAGCCCAACAGACGCATCGCGTTAAGCGTCACCAGCACGGTAGCACCGGTATCGGCCATCACCGCGACCCACATGCCGGTGATGCCCAGCACGGTCGACACCAGAAACAACGCCTTGAAGCCCAGCGCTAGCGCTACGTTAGTCTTGACGTTACGCAACGTCGCCCGCGACAGCGCTATTAGTTCGGCAACCCCCATCACGCGATTTTTCAGCAATGCTGCATCCGCGGTTTCCAGGGCCACGTCAGTACCGCCGCCCATGGCAATCCCCACATCCGCTGCGGCCAAGGCGGGAGCATCATTGATGCCGTCACCGACTTTACCCACTGGGCCAAGCCCTTGCGCCTGCCAGTCGCGTACGCGCTGGGCTTTGTCCTCGGGCATCAGTTCGCCCTCGGCGTCAATACCAAGCTGCTCACCCATCGCTGCCACCGTACGCGCGTTATCACCACTGAGCATCACCACGCTAACCCCCAAGCGGTTAAGTGCTGCAATCGCCGCGGGCGTATCCTCACGAGGCTCGTCGCGCAACGCCACAACGCCCAAAGCACACTCGCCATCCAGCAGCAGAACCACCGTTTTGCCCTGTGCCTCAAGCGCAGCAATGCATGCCTGCTGGGATTGAGTGCCTCGCCAGTGGCGCGGGCTCACCAGGGTTAACTCGCGACCTTCAAACTGACCGCTGACACCCTGCCCGGCCTGGGCTTGGCTTTCAGACGCCCTGCCCAGCGACAGGCCCAGCTTTTGGGCATGCTGCACAATGGCCTTCGCCACCGGGTGATTGGAGTCCTGCTCCAGCGCGGCGGCCAATCGTACAATTTCTTGCTCACTCGGCTCGTCCCAGCCTTCCACGTCGGTCACGCTGGGCGCGCCTGCCGTCAGGGTGCCGGTTTTATCCACGGCCACGCGCTGGAGCTTACCCAGCTGTTCAAGTACGGCGCCGCCTTTGATCAACAACCCACGTCGTGCTGCGGTTGAAAGCCCCGCAGCAATGGCCGCCGGCGTCGAGATCACCAGCGCGCACGGGCAGGCGATTAACAAAAGCGCCAATGCCCGATAGACCGACTCGGACCAGGCAAGCCCGGTCAGCCAGGGCGGCACCACTGCCACAAGCAACGCCACCCCCACCACCAACGGCATGTACCAACGGGCAAACCGGTCGATAAAGCGGGCCACGGGCGCTTTTGCGGCCTGCGCCTCTTCTACCAGATGAATAATCCGGGCAATGGTATTGTCGGCGGCGCCACGGGTTACCTCTACCTCTAACGCCGCGTCGAGGTTGACCGTGCCCGCCCAGATATCCTCGCCGACTGCCCGTTGCCGGGGAACAGACTCGCCGTTGATGGGCGATTCGTCGAGGTGCGACGCCCCCGTTACAATTCGCCCGTCGCAGGGCACGCGATCCCCCGGTCGCACCAGTACCCGCTGACCAGGCGTTAACGCATCCGCCGGTACGTCGCGGATGGCGTCGCCCTCAAGTAAGCGAGCCGTTGAGGGGGCGAGGTTGGCAAGGGCCGCAATGCGCCGACGCGCCTGCCCGGCGGCTACGCCTTCAAGCAGCTCACCGACGGCAAACAAAAACACCACCACCGCGGCCTCTGCTGCGGCCCCAATGGCTAATGCTCCCAGCGCCGCAATGGTCATCAGCATTTCAATGGTCAGCGGATTGCCCATGCGCAGCGCGCGCCAGGCGGCCTGCCCGATCGGCACCCACCCGACCAGCGTGGCCAATATGAATGGCCAGGCCCCTACTTCTGGCAAGCGCCAGGCCAACAGCCACGCAATCACCAGCAAAGCGCCGCTGACCAATACCAGCCGCCCTTTTGCCGAGCCCCACCAGGGCGGCGTCGAGGACGCCGTGGGCGAGGCGTCCACCACGGGGTAGCCGATTTTTGCAAGCGTTCGCGACAGGGCGTCGTGGTCCAGCGCTTGACCGACATAACCGGTCACACTTACCGTGCCGCTCATGCTCGAGGCGCTGACCTGCTCGACCTGGGACAGCCCTTCAAGTGCAGATTCCACCTTGCGCTCGCAGCCGCCACAGTCCATTCCCTGAACGTTGAGACGGGCGGTGTCGCGGGTGTCTTGCTGGCGAGTGGTCATGGCATCATCCTTCCCGGTCGGCTATCGTGTGTCTAGCGTAATACCTGTAGTCACTAGAGGTTCAAGCCATGACCCGCACGCCCAAGACCGACACGATTGGCATCGGTGAACTCGCCAGCCGGACTCACTGCAAACCTGAAACCGTGCGCTATTACGAGCAAATTGGATTGCTACCCGACGCCTTGCGCAATGAAGGCAACCAACGGCGTTATAGCGAGACAACGGTGCAGCGTCTGATGTTTATTCGCCATGCACGGGATTTCGGCTTTTCGGTGGACGCCGTGCGCGAACTACTCGATATGGCCGATCACCCCACACGGCCATGCCACCAGGTGGATAGCCTGGCACGGCGGCATCTTGCGGAAGTGGAGTCGCGCATTCAGCGGCTGACGGCACTGCGCGACGAGCTGCAACGCACGGTTGCGCAGTGCGACGGCGATAGCGTCGCACAGTGTCGGATTATTGAAGTATTGAGCGACCACCGGCTATGCGCCCATGAGACCGCCCACGGCGGCGCCGAAGCACTGCGTTAGCGGCAGATAACGCTGTTAGGCCCCCAGCCATACATCGAGAAACAGCATGATCACCAGGCCAATCGCCAGGCCAAACGTTGCCTTCTTCTGATGCCCACTGCGGTGGGTTTCAGGGATGATTTCATGGCTAATGACGTACAGCATGGCACCTGCGGCAAAGGCCATCCCCCACGGCAACAGCACCTGCGAGACGGAAATAATACTAGCGCCGAAAAGTCCCCCAATCGGCTCGATTAATCCGGTAAGTGCCGCAATCGACCACGAACGCGCCCGGGAATAGCCCTCTCCCATTAGCGCAATAGCAACGGCCAACCCTTCCGGCATATTTTGCAGGCCAATGCCTATCGCCAGGGGCATGCCACCTTCCAGGCCGTTCGCGCCAAAACCGACGCCCACCGCCATGCCCTCCGGCAGGTTATGAATGGCGATGGCAAACACGAACAGCCATACGCGCCGCAATGCTGCGGCTTCGGGCCCTTCTCTTCCCTGCTGAAAATGCTCATGGGGCAAGCATTCATTCAGCAACGCAATCGCCCCCATGCCCAGCAAAATGGCCACACAGACAATCGCCGCGGGGACGGGGCCACCCGCGTAATAAATTTCAGCCGCATCAAGCGCTGGAATAATCAGCGAGAAAAACGACGCCGCCAACATCACACCGGCGGCGAAGCCCAGCGAAAGGTCACGAAATCCACGGTCTGGGGTTTTACCCAGCAGTACCGGCAGCGCGCCAACAGCGGTCAATGACCCCGCAATCAGGCTACCCAAGAAGCCTAATAAAAATGTATTTTCCATGCGTCAAGATGGCCTTGTATCAGAAAAGACGTCATACGCTTGCAGGGTCAACGCTAGCGTAACCCCCGCAGGATATAGTCGACGGTGTCTTGCGCTTGTTGTGTTGAGGCCCCGCTCTTCATTAAGAGTCGCAACCCCGACATGGACAATGTCAAAAACTGTGCAGCGCTTTGCGGATCGCGCGCCTCAGCAATACTACCCTCACGCTGAGCACGCTTGATCACGTCATGAAAGAAAGCCGTAATGCTCGCCACGCTATCGCGAGCGGTTTGCGCGGGCAGTGAATCCTCACCGCCAAGCTCGGTGGCGGAATTGAATAACAAACAGCCAAGCGATGCCTGTTCGCTCTGAGTATCGGCGGCTGACGTCAACAGCTGTTCAACAAATGACCACGCATCTGGCGAGGCATTCAACTGTTCGGTCAGGTTCGCCAGCAGTTCTTCACGATAATTTTTAAGCGCCAGCAAAAATAGCGCCTCTTTATTACCGAACGCTTGATACAAACTGCTGCGGGACAACGCCATGGCGTCAAGCAAATCCCGCATTGAGGTGTGATAGTAGCCAGAGCGCCAAAACGTTTGAATGGCGGCCTTTAGCGCTACCTCTGGCTGATGCTGTAAGGGTCTGCCGATGGTCATTTACACCACTCTTGGGCCATATATCCCACCCGCGGATGGGGGGAATCACTATATGTGGATAATTTAACATGCTGCGAGGGGCATTGTGGAGCAGATGCCATCAGTCGACTAAAAGCCACTCCAGCTTGTTGGTACCGGCGTTGGAAAATCGATAGTGTTACTTTTGAACTGTTTGTTCCATAATTATTGAGTCGCAATGCAGCCAAAGGCGTATCACACTTTGCTCAACCCGAAGGAAGTTGGAATGACCGATTTTCAGTTACATACCGTCAATAGCGCGCCGAAAGCCGCACAGGAAAAACTTCAAGCAGCAGAAAAGAAGATGGGTTTTCTACCCAATATATTTGCCATAATGGCGGAGCCACCCATCCTACTCGAAGCCTATCTGACACTGGATAGCATTTATGCCAAAACCCGCCTAAGCCCGTGGGAAGCGTCCGTTTAACCAACCGGTCTCCCCAGGCCCCACTTGGGGAGATCGCAAAACGTAAGGGAAGAATGTGTCTTTCACTGCTGATCAAGCGGCCACGCACTTCACGGCACTACGCCCCCGACTCGTTGCCTTTGCGCGTTTGCAACTGCGCGACGCTTCTCTTGCGGAAGACATCGTTCAAGACGCCATGCTGACAGCGTTTGAAAAGCGCGCCTCTTTTGAGGGTCGCTCTGAATTCGAAACCTGGGTGTTTGGCATTTTAAAATTCAAGCTTCTTGATCAACTTCGTCAGCAGCGTCGCCAGGGAACTTGGCATCCTATCGATCAGGATATGGACGACGACACGCTTGATCGATTATTTCAGCACAATGGCCATTGGCAGCCCGCCGCTCGGCCTAGCGCCTGGGGTGAGCCAGAACATGTATTAGAAAATGAACGCTTCTGGCAGGTATTTGATGCCTGTTTACTCGCCTTACCGGATACCATCGCGCGGGTATTTGCATTGCGTGAATTAATGGGGCTTTCGACTGATGACATCTGTAAGGAAATCGGCATTACGGAAACAAATTGTTGGGTTATCTTACACCGTGCACGGTTACGCTTGCGGGAGTGTCTGGGACGTGACTGGTTAAGCCGTTGAGGAGTCTGCCATGATGATGTGCCGTGAAGCCACACGCTTGATGTCACTAAAGCAAGACAGAGCGCTCACCTTTCGGGAAAGAACAGCGCTACGTTTTCATCTTTCCATGTGTGGTCCCTGCCGGGCTTGCGCGCGTCAGTTCGATCTGCTGCACACCATTGGTGAACACCATCCTGCTGCGTTGAAAACGCCACCGACAACCGATGACTAGGAGTCACGCTATGCGTCCACTTAAAGGCGCTGTGGTTATCGTTGGCTCACTGATCTTCAGCAGTTTGGCAATGGCGGATATCTCGTTAACACCCAATCAAATCATGTCCTGGCCCACCCGCAGCTTTGACGGTGAGACGCGCTACAGGATTGTCGAGAAAGACGGCACCGAGGTGCTTGAAGCCCAGTCGCAGGGCCAGGCATCTGCCCGCTATCTGGAGCGCGAAATCAACCTCGATGAAACACCCTACCTGCATTGGTGCTGGCAGGTTGACACCACCTATCAAGGGCTCAACGAGACCACCAAGGCGGGCGACGACTACCCTGCTCGCGTCTATGTGGCGCGCAAGACAGGCCTGTTGCCTTGGCAAGTTCAATCCGTCAACTATGTCTGGTCATCGACGCAGGACGCAGGCAGCACCTGGACCAATGCATTTACCGACCGCGCCGAACTGATGGCCCTGCAAGGCGGGACCTCGAAGGTGGGCGAATGGGTCGCCGAGGTACGCGATGTCCGTGCCGATTTTGCCGCCCTGTTTGATGCGTCGGTGACAACCATCGACGGCGTCGCCTTGATGAGCGACGGCGACAACTCAGGCAGCAACGCCACAGCCTGGTTCAGCCAGATGGGGTTCTCAGCAGATAACAAAACACCCCACTGCCCCTAGAAACTGTCTATTGAGTCTCCCCCAATCTCGCTTTCGTAACGTCTGCATATTGGCAGGTATGCGCTATTGGTCGCATCAACAGAAAATAAGCATACAAAAAATATCTGTTGATTATTTCTTGTATAGGATTTATACAAGAAATAAACTTATAACGCCCACTTCCTCCAGGCGAATCAGCACATACCGGGATTGACAATGATGATATTCAATAACAGTAATAACGCTCATCGACGTGCCTTGATGCACCACACTGCCTGCATTGCTTTTACCCCTAACGGCACGATTACCGACGCTAGCGAGCGTTTCTTGGCGGCGGTGGGCTACACATTTGATGACATCAAAGGCCAGCACCATCGCATGTTTTGCGCTGAAGAAGACGCCAATACCAGGGCGTACAGCGCTTTTTGGCAGGCGCTGGGCGAGGGAGAAAGCCGTCAAGGGACGTTCAAGCGAATCAATTCCCAGGGCGAGGAAATCTGGTTGGAAGCCACTTACTTTCCCATTCATAACCGCCGAGGTCGTGTGATCGGCGTGTTCAAAGTAGCCAATGACATCACCGCCAAACACCAACAAGCCGCGCATAAAGACGCTGTACTTCAGGCACTTAACAGCTCTATGGCGGTTATCGAATTTTCCCCTGAAGGCGTTATACGCCGGGCGAACGCTAACTTTGAGGCGGCCATGGGGTACCGTGAAGCGGAGATTGTGGGCGCGCATCATGAAATGTTTTGTCCGCCCACGTTTTATCAGGCTCACCCACATTTCTGGGACGAGCTGGCAGCAGGCGATTATAAGCAAGGCAAATTTGAACGTCGCAACGCCCAGGGCCAACGCGTTTGGTTAGAGGCCACCTATAATCCGATTCAAGACGCCAATGGCCGCGTAGTAACAGTGGTGAAGTTTGCCACCGACATTACCCGCTCAGTGGCAGAGGCAGAAGGTGCCAAACGCGCCGTGGTCTCGGCGCAAAGCACGTCCACTCAAACCGAACAGATTGCCCAAAGCGGACTCAATCATTTGCAAAAAGTGATAGACGACGCCCAACAGTCCGCTCAGGCGCTTGCGGAGGCTCAGCAGTTGGTATCTGCGCTTACCGAACAGGCAAAGAGTATCAACACCATTACCGAGGCCATTGCCAATATCGCCAACCAAACCAACTTGCTTTCACTCAACGCCGCCGTGGAAGCCGCCAGAGCGGGTGAACAGGGCAAGGGGTTTGCGGTAGTGGCCAATGAAGTCCGCCTTTTGGCCAAGGGTTCCAGCAATGCTGTGGAGGAAATTACCCGCGTGCTGAAAGACAATACCGATCTGGTAGCCCGTACCACGCAAACCATGCAGCGGGTGATCGAACAGGGCAAGTCCAGCCAAACCAGCGTTACCGAAATAGAAAAGATTGTTAACGAGATACTCAGCGGCTCGCGCAATGTCTCCCAGTCCATTGAGCAGCTTGCCCTTGAGACCTCAAGTTAGCCGCTCAGCCTAAGCGCAAAAAGCCCGCGTAAAAGCGGGCTTGATTTACCTCTTGGCAGCATTTAGCGCAAAGTGGTTTTACGCAAATACGGCAGAATCGTCTCGTATTCGCCAAATTTTTGCTTGGCGTCTTCATCAGACACGCTGGGCGGAATAATCACGTCCTGACCGACGGTCCAGTCAGCCGGTGTTGCGACGCCGTGCTTGGCCGTGGCTTGTAATGCGTCCAAGGCACGCAGAATTTCAGCAAAGTTACGCCCGACGGTCATCGGATAGGTCATCGACAGTTTGAGTTGCTTATCCGGCCCGATGATAAATACTGAACGCACTGTGGCGCTGTCGGCGGGGGTTCGGCCATCCGGCAGGTAGGCGTCTTCCGGCAACATGTCGTAAAGCTTAGAGACGGCCAGCCCGTCGTCGGCAATGATCGGGAAATCCACATCGCTGCCGCTGACGGTTTTAATGTCGTCGCCCCAGCGTTTGTGGTCTTCCACGCCATCCACTGACACCCCGAGCACCTTGGTATCGCGCTTCTTCCACTCATCGCTTAGCGTGGCAACGGCACCAAACTCGGTGGTGCAAACGGGAGTAAAGTCTTTGGGATGAGAAAACAGGATCGCCCAGCTATCGCCAATCCACTCATGGAAGCGAATCGGTCCCTGGCTGGTCTCGGCTTCGAAATCGGGAACCACTGCATTGATACGTAGTGACATGCTTTCCTCCTGTTGGGCCAAAGCCCTAATGCTTTATGTGTCTTTCAGACCCTTCACTATAGAACATAAAGTACTAAGCAAGCCAACAGGGAAATCGCTCTCACTAACATCATACCAAAACGCCCGGCTATCAAACCAAGGGCCGTCGATGGTGGTAAGTACCGTTATGCTTAAGCGTTATCGGGCGTATTCGGCTTGGCCTCTTCCTTTCTTTCTCGTTTGACCCGTTTCAACCACACCTGCTTGGCGTAGCTTCGCAGGTTATCGACATTATCGGTTTCATCAACAATATCCTGACCGAGTATCGTTTCGATAATATCTTCCAGGGTGATCAACCCAACAAAGGTGCCATGTTCATCGTAAATTACACGCATGTGCAGCCGGTCGTGCAGCATTGAGGCAAACACTTGCTCAACATTGTGTGAAACATCCACGCTGGCGATGGGATGCATCAGCTCCTTCATCGTTTTGGTTTCGTCTGCATGGTACATATCCGCCTTATGCACATAGCCAAAGGCTTGTTCGCCGTTATCCATCACCGGGAAGCGGGTAAAGGGCGCATCGCCGTAGGTTTCATCAAATTCTGCCACGGTGAGGTGCGGCAATACCGTTTGGCAGACGGTACGTGGTGTCATTGCATCATTAACGGGAATATCGTGCAGGTTAAGCATATTGGTGATGGTGCGCGCCTCATCGGCGTCCAGCACCTTTTCTTCCAGCCCCACCCGCGCAAGCACCTTAATTTCGTCGCGCAGATCCACGTCGTGTTCCGACTTACCCAACCGGCGCGTGATCATTTCTGACATCCAGATAAACGGCAGCAATATAATGATCATAATATTCAACAAGCGCGGCAACATCGGAGAGATGCCTCGCCAGTAGGTGGCGCCCAGCGTTTTGGGAATAATCTCGGAGAGTACCAAAATCAGCATGGTCATAACCGCTGACACAACGCCGATGGAAGACTCGCCAAATACAACGGCTGCCTGGGCACCCACAGCGGTCGCGCCCACGGTATGCGCAATGGTATTAAGCGTCAGAATGGCCGCCAACGGACGGTCGATGTTGTCTTTCAGTTTGGTTAACGATGCGTGCAGCTTGGGCTGTTCTTCTTTCTGCTTGGCAATGAAGCTAGGCGTAACAGACAGTAACGCCGCCTCCAAAATAGAACACAGAAAAGAAATCCCGATAGAAAGTACGGCAATTGTAATGAGAAGAGCCATGAGAGCCTAAGATAATGGGTGGTCAGGAGTTTATAGGGGCACGGTATATCAATGTCAATGGCGATCTAGCGCATCGGCGTAAGGACAGTTGACGCTGCGTTGGTTCAACCCCTCAAAGACGATGCCACATCTATATTTCCCCTGACCTTTGACGCCTATACTAGCAGCCTTGCCATCGTACGTAGGGCCTCCCCAGACACAGGACAACTTGCGATTGACTTTGCCTCGCCTCTACCTTCGCTTGTTATTGGCCGTGACCCTTCCACTTATCCTGGTAACGTCCACTTTATTACCTGTGCTGCATATGCACATGGAGACGCGCCTGAACGGTATTCAGGCGGAGGCAAAGGCTGTTTTAAGGGTTGGAGAAGATGCCTTAGTCCGCGACATCAATGAAACACTTAACTACGCGCTGGCCATCTCAGAAATGCCGACCCTCCAGCAACAGTTATCCTCTCAACCACCAAGTATTGATCACTTGTTGTCGCATAGAGACCCATCTCAGTTGGCCACGTTTTTAAGCACATTAATCAGCCATTCCCCCCGCTACAGCAAGCTTGTACTGATCGATAACCAGGGCAACGAAGTATTGCGCGCCCCCCAAGGAGCTAAAACCGACCCGCGCTTTGGCTACCACAACCACGCCCACACCGATTACTTCAAAGGAGCCAATGAACTATTTCAACGAGACATATATATATCGCCACCAGGGCGCAACTTGCAGTATGAGCTGTTAAGCGGGGAAATGATTCCCGTGGTTAATGTCACCACCCCCATTTTCGATGCAGCGGGTGAACGTCAAGGGGTCGTGCTGCTCAGTCTTAATTGGCAGCACCTTACCCGCTCGCTCTATCAGTCCATGCAGATTGATCCCAAGGCTAGCGTGCTACTGGTAGACGCCCAGGGACGATGGTTACTGACCCAGGACACCCAGCAATTCCCACATATTTCGTTTGGTGATAATTTCGCAAGCGCTGCCGGCGAGTCATGGCCGTTAATCAGACGCCAAGATGAAGGCTATGTGACCTTCGATAACCACTTGCTGGGCTTTCAAACAGAAGATATACGCACACAACGCTACTCGGGCTTGGCCGGGCGTATATTTAGCGACAGCGATAACTTGCCTTGGGTGCTTGGCGTGAGCCTACCAACGCCCAGTTGGAAATCATTATTCAAGCAAGAAACCACCGTGCTGTGGTTTTTGGGGCTTATTTACGCCACGGCTGTGGCTTTCGGTGTTTATTGGGCGTTTAGCAGCCATCAACAACGCAAGCTTCGTAATAATACCCAACGACAGGCCGCTGAAGTGCGCGATTTATACGAAAACGCACCCTGTGGCTACCATTCGCTTAATGAAGACGGCATCGTCATCAAAATGAACCAGACCGAGCTGAACTGGCTCGGTTACTCAGCTAATGACGTCATCGACCGGCGTCACTATCGGGAGGTAATCTCCCCTGATACGCGTGACGCTTTTGATACGGCCTTTGCTAACGTCAAAAACGGCAAACAAGACGAAGCAGAATGCACCCTCACCACCCGCGACGGAGGCTGCCGCCACGTGGTGATCCATGCGTCGGGTTATCGGCACAAGGGGCGCTTTATCCACTCAAGGGCTACCGTGTTCGATCTTACCGAGCGCAAGCAACTGGAAGAAAAGTTGCGTGCCCAAGCGATGACTGACCCGTTGACCGGGGTTTTCAACCGCCGCTACTTGCAGGCCCAAGCTGCGATTGAAATGTCTCGCGGGCTTAGACACAACACACCACTCTCCCTTATCGCCATTGATATCGACCACTTCAAACTTATCAATGACGAATACGGACACGATGCCGGCGATGAAGTACTAAAGCACTTTACCCACGTGATGATGGGGCTATTACGCCAGGAAGATTTGCTATGCCGAGTAGGCGGCGAAGAATTCGCCATTCTGTTGCCCAACACCGCGATTGCCCAAGCATCGCAAATCGCGGAACGCATACGAGCCACTATTGAGAACACGCACGTGCCGATCGAGCATGAAGGCGGTAAGCAGACGCTGCACATTACTGCTTCTTTCGGGGTGACCCATATCTCGCCTCAGGAAACCACGCTTAAGGCGGCACTTAAACGTGCCGATACCGGCCTTTACGAAGCCAAAGAGACCGGGCGCAATCGCATTGTGATCAAGGAAAATTAACCGCTCCAACGCTCTGCTTTGGGCTTTACCGGTGCTGGAAGCGTTTAGCGTCGCTGCTCATTAGATCACCCGCTTACGTATCATCGCTGAAAGCTGTTCAAAGGCTATTACCATCACCAAAATCACCAGGATAATGGTGAGCGCCTCATCATAATTGAACAACCGCATGGCAGCAGCAAGTTCCACGCCGATGCCACCCGCCCCTACCAACCCCAGCGTCACGGCAGAACGCAGCGCTTTTTCAACGCTATAAAGACTTGTCGCCGTCATCGAAGCAAAGGTTTCGGGCAAAATCGCGCCACCAATAACAGAAAGACGCCCTGCCCCCGTGGCGGTTAGCGCATCTGAGGGGCCTGGGTGAACTTCCTCGATCCGCTCAGAGAAAAAACGAGCGGCAAAACCAATGGTATCGATCATAATCGCCAATACCCCAGCCATTGGCCCCAGACCTACGGCAACAACAAAAATCAGCGCCCAGATAAGGTCTGGAATAGTCCTCATGGTGGCAATCATTAGCTTGACCACATTACGTACCCATGGCGATGGCGTGGTATTGCGCGCCGCCAACAGGGCAAACGGTAAGCTCAGAATGACGCCTACAACCACTCCCACGATCGCAATATTGAGCGTTTCAAACATCGCCCAAGCAATGGTATCCAAGTCTTTAGGGTTAGGCGGGAACGCACGGCCAATAAAGTGAGCGAGGTTCACTGCCCCCTTCAATAGCCTTTCCAGGGTGATCTCTGTCGCCATTACTCCCTGAACGAATAACGCGATGAAAATAATCGCCAATCCCCACGCAAAAGGGGAAGGCGCTCGAAAACGTGGCGGCATATTTGCCATAAAACGCTTAGATTGCATGGAAAAATTCCCCTCAGGCCGCTGTGACAGCTTGCTCAACGGACGATTGTCGTGTCTGGCTGTCGACTCTTACGTCGCCTTGGTAAAGTTGCCGCATGGTTTCGATATTGATGGAGGTGCGCGGCTCGTCAAGCTCAATGCGGCCAGCCTTCATCCCTAAGATTCTGTCACCATAAGCACTGGCAAGCTCTAGCTGGTGAAGAGAGCACAGAACGGTGAGCTTGTGCTCTTGAACGACTTCTATTAAAAGATCCATGATTTCGCCGCCGGCTTTTGGATCCAAGCTGGCAACCGGTTCGTCGGCAATAACAATGTCGGCGTTTTGCATGAGGGTACGGGCAATGGCGACTCGCTGTTGCTGCCCACCGGAAAGCTGCCGACAGTTTGAGCCCGCTTTATCTTCAAGCCCAACACGGGCTAAACAGCTCATTGCTCGAGTGCGCATATCATCACTGGCCAGGGGTGATAACGTTTGCAGTAATCCAAACCGCTTTTCGCCCATCGCGCCGTTTAATACATTTTGAAAAACACTCACGTTTTGAACCAAATTAAACTGTTGAAACACAACACCCACACGACGGCGTACATTTCGCAACTCTTTTTTAGACAAACTATCAAGTGACGTTTCATTAACTTTAATTTCACCTGCATCGGGTTTAGTCAAGCCATTCAAACAGCGTATCAATGTTGACTTACCGCAGCCGTTAGCACCTAATAAAATAACGCATTCGCCTTCCTCTATTGAAAAATCAATACCCCTTAATACATGGGTAGTGCCATAGTGCTTTTGCAATCCACTCACATTGATGACGCTCATTGCGGTACCTCTTTGCATACTACAATACTATTAAGCGATCGCTTCTCTACCGCCTAAAATTAAAAATGGCACTTCCATGTGCCATAAAGAAACAGTAAGCGAGAAACTACTTTTACAGATACGGATCAATACCGATTAGAGGTCAATACCCGCCGCTTCATAAGCTTCGCGAATCACTTCGTAGTCTTCAGAAGT
Source organism: Halomonas sp. HL-93 (assembly GCF_900086985.1). Classification (NCBI taxonomy): domain Bacteria; kingdom Pseudomonadati; phylum Pseudomonadota; class Gammaproteobacteria; order Oceanospirillales; family Halomonadaceae; genus Halomonas; species Halomonas sp. HL-93. Next base: position 923,277 of record NZ_LT593974.1, on the reverse strand, counting down.
GCGTCCAAAACCCATTGAAGAATCACGATTAAGGAACTTATCTTCATTACGCTCGGTAGAAATCAGTGCGTCCCAGAGCTCGTCGGCGTTAGCTTCGAGCGTGTCGCGAAGCGCTGTTTTGCATTCCTCTGCAAGGGAGCCGCGCATGATGACCGGGTCACCGGGCAACACATCACTTTCGGCAATAACGCGGTATTCACCTTCCGGGTCCATGGCCTCGATTTCTTCAATATCACGGTTGCCGCCACCCATGGCATCAACATCACCATTTACCAAAGCGGCAATGCGGGCATCGCCTGCCATGATGATTTCCATATCACGCTCAAGGTCTAGTCCAGCATCCACCAACATTTTGCTGGGGAAGATGTGGCCGCTGGTTGAGCCGGTATCTTTAAGCGCAACCCGCTTGCCTTCCAGATCTTCAAGCGACTTGATGTCGCTATCAGCGGGTACAAAAAAGCTGCTGCCGTAGTGAGGGCGCTCAATGGCAAAAAGAATTTCGATGTCGCCTTCACGCTCGAACAGCACGAACTCGGACGGGCCGCCAAAAACGAGATCTACGTCGTCATACTGCAGCGCGTTGCCTGCTGCCGTGCGGTTACTGAGACTAAACATTTCCAACTCAAGCCCAGTGGTTTCTTCAAATGTTTCTGCAAAGGGGCCGAATGCCTCTTCCAAAGGTCCCATGCCTTCAATCCCGGTATCCGCCATGCGAATAGGATTGGGGCATACGTTGCTGAGATCGTCATTGGCTTGAACCGAAGTCGTTGCCAGCATCGAGGCCGCAGCAGTGGTTGCCAGGGCAATTAACGTTTGTCGCATGGAACTATCTCCTGGTTGATAGGCAATTAAAATTCGTAGATCGCGCCGACTTCAAACTGCGTGTCGATATCGCCAACGGCATCGTCAGCCGGATCGTAGCTACCGTATTCGCTGTAGACGACCAGGTTCTCAACCACGTCGTAATTAACACCGGCGGCAAACTCGGTACGATCATCACCTTCGTCCGGATCGACCTGCTGCATGGCACCGTAGACACTACCCTGACCGTAGTTATAGTTAAGCGAAGCGCCGTAGAAGGTGGTGTCGTCACCCTCAGAAGAGCCTTCCAGGTTCTCTTGAACGCTCATGCGCGCGGCGGCATCCAGGGTTTCGGTTAGCGCAACGGAAGCCCCAAGGCCATATACCGGCTCTTCAGTGACCCACTCACCGTTAACTTCCTGCTCCTCGGCACCACGATCATCAACACCGGCATGAACCGCCCAGTTATCAGCACTGTATTTGACGACGCCTGCCAACCCCGTTTCATCTTCGCCTGAGTCACTTTCACGGTCGCCGCGTACACGTGCCTGTAACTCGAACGTGAAGCCGTTAAAATCGGGACTGAAGTAGGCAATCAGGTTGTCCTCCTCCATCACCGACTCTTCACTCAAGCTGGCCGTTTCAAAGGGATCGACCAAATCGTAGAAGGCGTTGGTGTAAATACTATCGAAGCGCCCGGCGCGTACTTCACCGAAGTCACCAATTAACCCAGCAAAGGCTTTATCAGTTAATACATCGCCACCAGATTCATTGGCATCATGTTCAAATTCAATTTCAGCGTAACCTGACATTCCATTGTCGAAACGATGCACGGCACCAAACCCGATGCTAGAACCATTATCTTCATAGCCCGATGTGCTTTCTGTAGAACCATCGGTATCGGATATTTCATCGGCGGTGTTGTACTTTAATTCGATGGCACCAAAGAGTGAGAGTGTTGTCTTATCACTCACTTCAAAGGTTTCTGCTTGGGCAGTGGTGGTGGCAGCCGCAACAGCCGCTACAAGTGCGAGCTTGGAAAAAAGATATTTCATAAGTTCCCCAGAATATCGACCGCAGAAGTCAAAACTTCTTCATTTAAAGGTATTGAACCCAGCGAGTTCGAGGAACATATTGAAGGTTAAAAATGAACGAAGCATTTCCCTAAAATTACATTTATATAAAAATTAAAAAACACCAAAAAAAGCCATTAACACAACTATCCTACATATTAATTAATGAAAAATTACACTTAAATAAAAACGCCGAGCCTATTAAAAAGGCTCGGCGTTCTTTAATGCTTTACTTGAAAAGTATTATGCAAACACTTGAGTCCACTCACTGCGTTTGGCCAGCAGGCCTTTCGCAAGTTCCTGCGCGCCTTCTAGGCTGTGGCTTGCCGCCCAGCCGCACTGCATTTCGTTGCAGGCGGGTACTTCGGTGGCTTCCAACACATCGTTGAGCGTTTTCTCAACAATGGAAACCACATCATCGTAGTCATCGTGGTTGATCATCGCGATGTAGAAGCCTGTCTGGCAGCCCATCGGGCTGATGTCCACCACTTTGTCGGAGTGGTTGCGCGACTTCTCGGCCAACAGGTGCTCCAACGAATGCAGCGCTGGCATGTCCATATGGCCTTTATTAGGCTGGCAAATACGCAGGTCGTACTTATGAATACGATCACCGTTCTGGCCTTCTTTGACATCAGCTAAACGGATGTAGGGCGCTTTTACCTTGGTATGGTCCAGGTTAAAGCTTTCGACGTTCATTTTTTGCTCGGCCATGTTGGCACCTCTCCGTTTTGCATGTTCACTAAGGCTTATTGTACACCTTTACGCTACACCTTGGGTGCGTCGAAATTCCAAGGCTCGTCCGTGTAAACACATACGTTGGCATCTTCGATATCGCCATCGGGCGATTCAACGTGCAGAGCAAAGAAGTCTTGGATTTCCTTGCGCTGACAGTGGGCTTCGAACTCTTCACGACTGGCCCAGATCTCATGAAAAACAATTGGGTAACTGGTGCCTTGGGCGAAGGGGTTATCAATCTGCCGCGTCACAGTGTAGTGGATGCAGGCATCTTCCCGATGAGCATTCGGCTCTAACGACTGAAGCGCTTTGAATACCGCTTCTTCTTTGCCCGGTTTGGGTTTAAAACCAGCAACACAGTAGATTTTTTCTGACATGCTTTTATCCTAGGTCATTGAACGCTTGGCTATTATGCGCTTGGTCACGCTTCCTGGACAATGTTTAGCCATTTTACTGAGCGGCGCTTTCCGCCACCTCGCGTAGCACGCCCGCCACGTTGTCAAGAGGCAGGTCGCACTCCGTCAAGCCGTGACGTTCAGCCAAGTAATGAGGATCGTTCCACTCCAGACGCACACCATCGTCGGTTTCACGCACTACCATTTTTTGCGGAAGATCCAACGCAACACTGCCCTGGCATTGCATCATCGGCGTACCGGCTTGGGGATTACCAAAAATAAAGGTCGTGGTTGGAGGCAGTTCGAGGTCATTATTGGCAGCGTTTTCAGCATGGTCCACCGTGGCCATGACGTTAAGTCCTTTATCATCCAAGGCGTCATTGAGCTGCTCAATCACTGTGTCGAAGTCAGTATCGCTCATTAAATGCTCGATTCCCTTATCACCTGCCGCGAATAGCGGCTGGCTCAACACACCACCTACTGCTGCCATGCCGATCAAAGCTGAAATACGCATAACCTCTCCTTATCCTTGTTTAATTGGGCGGGTGATTTATTTGTTCAAGCGTTCCGCCAATGTTTCCAGGTCGGTAACCGTCATATCGGGTTCGATCCCCCAGGGATCGAAGGGGGCATCAGAGCTGCGCCGCACCCAGGCGCTGCGCAGGCCTGCATGGGTTGCCCCGATGACATCGAAGGGATTGCTGGAAATCAGCCACGTTTGTTCCGGGCGTGTTTCCAAGCGCGTACGTAAAAACGCGTAAACCGCCGGGTCGGGTTTAAAGCGCTTCACCTCATCGACGCTAATGACGTCATCCATGTGCTGGTCCACGCCTGCGCGTTTCAATAGCGCCGATACGGCGTCGGCCGTGCCATTGGAAAACGCCACGCAGCGCATACCGGCATCGCGAAGCTGGTCGAGAGCGGGTGCCACATCTGGAAACGCGGGCAATTCTGCATACACCGCCATCAGATGATCATAGTCATTCTCTGAAAGCCCGGTTTGTAGTGCGCGGTCGGTGAATACCAGGGCTTCGCGGGTACACTCTGAAAACGCAACATAGGCACCCATCAAGCCGTGCCGGAAGCTGTATTCCAGTTGCTTGTCGCGCCAGCGACGCGCAAATTCGGCCGCTTTATCCGGCGTTGCCAGGCGCTTTTCCAGTTCCATCTTGACCCCTTGGGTATCAATTAGCGTGCCGTATACATCAAAAGCCAATACCGGTGTCATCGTTAGCGCCTCCACTTGCTGCGATTGCATTGTCTGAGACTAAGCGTAGCGGGCTCGCGAGAAACCTCCACACCCCCTTATCAACGGCTTTCGGTGGGTTAAACTTGCCAACCACAAAACAAACAATCATGATTATCATTAACGAATAAAATACTCTCTTGATACATGACGACGCCCAGCACACATTTATTACTCATTGATGACGATCCCGTATTAGGCGAACAACTGAGGAGCCTGCTTAGCCAAAGAGGTTATCGGGTCACGCAGTGCCTGAACGCAGAGGAAGGCTTAATGCGTGTTCAAGTGGGTGATATACACCTGCTGCTACTGGACGTACGTTTACCCGGTATGAGCGGCCACGAACTGTTGGCCGAGCTTCGCCAGCACGCTTCCATGCCGGTCCTCATGCTAAGTGCCTGCGGTGCCGAAGAAGAACGTATTCAAGGATTACAGAATGGTGCCGACGATTATCTGGCGAAGCCCTTCCACCCGCTGGAGTTGACGCTACGCATTGAGGCCCTGCTGCGACGCATCACCCATATGCCACCTGCGTCTAACGCCAGGCACCTGGCCATCGACTCGCTTTGGCTAGATGGCAACGCAGCGTCCCTTCACGTTGCAGGGCATAGCGTTGAACTAACGCCACTCCAATTTCGCCTGCTTTGGTTACTGGCCGACCATAAAGGACAAACACTGAGTAAATCCTATCTATACCAGCGTCTATTCCAACGCGAGCACAGCCCCTATGATCGCAGCCTGGATATGCACATTAGCCGTATCCGTCGCAAGCTGAATAGCGCCGGTTTTGACGCTCGGCGCCTGCAAACCCAGCACGGCAAAGGCTATTGCCTGCAATGAAACAGCGCCTGCTGTGGAAGCTGTGCGGTGTCGTAGCACTGGGCGGTATCGCGCTGGTGCTTAGTACATCGCTGCTGGAAAAGTGGGCCGAGCGTCAAATGAGCGTCATAGCCCCCCATCATCAACGCACCCTTGCCGACTGGGGAACAAAGGCAGAGGCGTTGTACACCGCAGGCGATATGCAGGCACTGGGCGAGTGGCTAGATGCCCTACAAGCGCAGGAGGACACCTGGGCCGCGGTGGTCACCTCCGATGTCACACCGGTCGCAGGGGGAACGCTGTCCGCACAGTTTAAGGAAGGCTACCGCCTGGGGCGGCTGATTGAATGGCCTATTCACCTGTATTTTCCCGACAATCCGATCATGGATATCACTTTTGAGGGGGGCCATCGCCACTTTTTAATCACCCTACCCCAGCGCATGCGCCCGGGGAGCCACCTTGGCCTCGTCATCTGGTGCGTCAACGGGCTCATTCCACTATTGACGCTGGTGGCGATTGGCTGGCTGCTATACCGGCATATCATGGGTCCTTTGCACTACCTGCGAGACGCCACCCAGGCGCTAACCGATGGCAACCCCCACCCCACCACCCACGCTACCCAACGGGACGATGAGCTAGGCGAGCTGGTGAAGCGCTTTGACGGCATGGCGCAGAAAACCCAGGGGACCATTACCCAGCAACGCCAGCTGTTGGCCGATCTTTCCCATGAGATCCGCGCCCCGCTCACGCGGCTAAGCCTGACCATTGATCAAATGCAAGCGCTGCCCATCCCAGTTGCGCACATCAAACGCCTGGAACAAGACAGTCGGCAGATGCGCGAACTGGTCAATGATGCACTGACACTGGCGTGGCTAAGCCATGAAGCGCCCAGGCTGCAACATGATCATTTTGACCTGGTCGATTTACTCGATGCGCTGATCGACGATGTGCGCTTTGAGTATCCCCATCATCAATGGCATGTCGACCTGCCCGACAGCGCACCCCTTCACCACTCAAGCCAGCGGGCGCTGGGCCAGGCGCTTGAAAACCTGCTACGCAATGCCTGTCACTATTGCGGCGAACACGGCACGCTAACGCTTTCGCTTTGCCAATGCGGCCCTCGCTACGCGCTCACCCTGCGCGATAGCGGACCCGGGGTCGCGGAAGAGCAACTCGCGCATTTGTTTACGCCCTTTTTCCGTACCGCAGAAGCCCGCCAGGCCCGCCCCGAAGGCACGGGGCTGGGGTTGGCACTGGCCCGTCGGCAAATCAATGCGGTAGGTGGCCATATCACCACCCAGAATCATCCCCACGGCGGGCTTCAGCACACCATCTCGCTACCCATCAACGGCGCTGAATAGCGTCATTTGTAACAGTTGTAAAAATGCTAGCCAGCGATTGCGACTCAAACGAGAATAATAATCATCTATAAAAATGTCTTTGGGAGCACTTTGTCACTATGCACCACTCCGCCCGATTTTTGCGCCACCCGCTTAGCTTGAGTATTGCGGCCCTTATGAGTGGCACCGCACTGGCTCAACCGGATACATCGCTTGATCCTCTCCAGGTAGTCGCTGAGTCCCTCAACAGCAGTGATAGCGTCGTTGAAGAGGGCACCCTGGAGCGTTATCAAGCCGACGACTTGGGCGACATTTTTGATCAGGATCCGCAGGTTAATGTCGGCGGTGCGCTAGGCATTGCCCAGAAGCTGTATCTGCGCGGTATTGAAGACCCCTTGCTTAACGTGACCATCGACGGTGCCTCGCAAAGTGGCAGCCTGTTCCATCACACTGGGCGGATCGGTGTCGACCCCGCTTTGCTAAAGCGCGTTGAGGTCAGCGCGGGGGCTGGCCGCGCCACCGATGGGCCGGGTGCATTGGGCGGCAGCGTGCGCTTTGTCACCAAAGACCCGGATGACCTGCTGCGCGACGGCGAGCGTTTTGGCGGGCTAATCTCGGCGGGAACCGGCACCAATCCGGAAGGTCACCGGGTCAGCACCACACTGTTTGGCCGTTTCAACGACCAGTGGAGCGCCATGGGGACACTTGTAGACCGCGACCATCAGCGTTTTGAAGACGGCGATGGAAATAAACAAGCCGGGACCGACGCCCAACAGCAACTGGGACAGTTTAAATTACTCGGTGACTTCGCTGCCCAGCGCTTTACGCTGAGTCACGAAATCCGCCAGGACGAAGGCGAACGTACCCAGCGCCCCCAGTGGGTAGTAAGCGGCTTCAACCCGCTTTACGCCTTGGATGGGGAACGCCAGACCAGCACGCTGAATTACCAGCTTCGCCCCGAGGGCCAGGCGTGGCTCGACCTGGAAGCCTCGCTCTACCACACCACGGCTGATGTCGAACAGAATGTTGCCGACCGCTGGGGGCGCTATTTAGGAGAGTCCGAGTCCACCGGTGCCAGTGTTGCCAACACCTCGCGGGTGGGCAGGCATCAGGTGACTTACGGCGTTGATTACCGCGACGACGACGTCACCGCCGGCTACGCGGACAATCCTGAGCAGGAGCACGAAAGCGGCGAAGTGGCGGGCGTATTTGTCCAGGATGACATCACGCTGACCGACCGTTTACGCTTGAGCGCGGGGGCGCGTTACGACCGCTACCGGCTAACCGATAACAGCGGCCTGTCCTATCGCGAAGATGATATAAGCCCCAACCTGGGGGTAGAGTGGGATATCACCGATAACGTGATGGTCAACGCCTCCCACGCCCGCGCCTTCCGTGGCCCCAAAGCCCACGATGCCTTCAAGCTGGAAGGCGCAAGCAATGCCATGGATCTGCGAGGCGAGCAGGCGCGCAATAGCGAAGTGGGCGTGCAGTTTACCCAAGGCCCATGGGAGCTCAACGCCGAAGTTTACCGTTCCACGATTGACGACGTGATTTCCGACCCGCTCGGCGGGCCCATACGCTACGAAAACGTCGGCGACCTGGCCTCTGACGGCTTCATCCTAAGCGCCAATTATCAATGGCAGGCGTTATCAGCAGGGCTCAGCTTCCACCGCAATGATGTCGACCTCAATGGGCAGCCACTTACCGTTTATGAATATAACGGGCTGGGCAATACCATGGGCGATACCTGGACCGCTAACGTGGACTACCAGGTGAATCCCCATTGGCAAGTAGGCTGGCGGAGCCAGTTTGTGGAAGGCATTGACGATCTTGAAACATCGGTGGGCACTATCGACAAACCCGGCTACGGCGTACACGATGCCTATGTTCGCTGGCTTCCCACACGCGATGAGGATTTGGCCATTACGCTTACCGCCAACAACCTGTTTGATAAGCAGTATCTTGACCATGCCAGCAATGCCGATTACCAACATATCCCGGGCTATGAAGGCATTGTCGGACTTGCCGAACCCGGTCGTGATATTCGCCTGGGCGTGAGTCTTCGGTTTTAAGCCTACCGTGAAACGCACAGCGCCCGCCTAAAAATGGCGGGCGCTGCCGTTCAAGCAGGAAAGTACGACTTAAACCGTAAACGCGGCTTCTTGCTGGCCGGTTTTCAGATCACCCGAGCGAGTAAGTTCATCGGTCACGCGGTCGATGGCGCGCTTGGCACGGCCAATCATGTCATCTACTTCGCGACGATTGATGGTCAGCGGCGGCGCGAAGCCAAGAATATCGCCCTGGGGCATGGCGCGGGCAATCAGGTTTTCTTCCATGGCCGCCGCGGCGACTCGTGGGCCGACCTTGAGCGCCGGGTCGAAGTGCAGGCGCTGCTTGGCGTCTGGCGAGAACTCGAGTGCCGCCATCAGGCCAACGCCGCGCACGTCGCCCAGCAGCGGGTGGCCTTCAAAGGTGGCCTTGAGCTGCTGCTGGAAGTAGCCGCCAGTTTCCGCCGCGTTGCCCACCAGGTTTTCACGCTCGATGATCGCCAGGTTGGCAAGCCCGGCGGCACAGCCAAGCGCGTGGCCGGAGTAGGTCCAGCCGTGGCCGATGGGGCCGTATTCGCCGGTGCCCTGCTCGAGCACCTGCCAGACCTTCTCACCAACGATCACGCCGGACAGCGGCTGATAGGCGCTGGTGAGGCCCTTGGCGATGGTGACCAGATCAGGCTTCATATTGTAGTGGTGGCTGCCAAATTCGGAGCCAGTACGGCCAAAGCCACACACCACTTCATCGGCAATCAGCAACACATCGTATTTGGCCAACACCGCTTGGATAGCCTCCCAGTAGCCTTCCGGCGGCGGGACGATACCGCCAGTGCCGAGCACCGGCTCGCCGATAAAGGCGGCCACGGTATCTGGACCTTCTTCCAGAATCATCGCTTCCAGCTTGTCGGCACAAAAAGCGGAGAACTCAAGCTCGGTCATACCGTGCTGCTCGGCCGCCCGCAGGTAATAGTGCGGCGCTTCGGTATGGCGAATGGTATCAATCGGCAGATCGAAGTGGTCGTGAAACGCTTTCAAGCCAGTTAACGAGCCAGAGGCGATGCCGGAACCGTGGTAGCCGCGCATGCGCGAGATGACTTTTTTCTTCTGCGGGCGGCCCAGCACGTTGTTGTAATAACGCACAATCTTGAGCTGGGTTTCGTTGGCGTCCGAGCCGGACATGCCGTAGTACACCTTGGACATGTTCATACCGGCGATTTTCAGAATACGCTCGGATAGCGCAATTTGCGGCTCGTTAGAATGGCCCACGTAGGTATGGTAGTAAGAGAGCTCTAGCGCTTGCTTGTAGATCGCTTCTGCGACTTCGGTGCGACCGTAGCCGATGTTGACGCAGTAAAGCCCGGCGAAGCCATCGATAAATTCGCGCCCGTCCTTATCCACGATGTTAATGCCTTTACCGCCGGTGATCACCCGGCCCGGCGAATCGCCGTGGGCGAAGTCACGCAGGTGGGTAGAGGCGTGGAAAGTGACTTTACGGTCGCGTTCGATCAAATCCTGATGCAAGCTCATAGCGTTCTCTCTTATCAATTAAGGACATATCGCCCGACAAGTCGGACTCCTACAACCCCCATGCTTCAAAGCCATTGTAGGAGCCCAACTCATTGGGCAATTGACGTGTTCGATGCTGTTTATCACCTTGTACACTGGGTGATAACGTCGAGGTTAGCTTCCGGACACCGAACCCAAGGCACCCAGGCAGTAATACTTCGTTTCCAGGTATTCATCGATACCCGTGGCGCCGCCTTCGCGGCCAAGGCCAGACTGTTTCACGCCACCAAACGGCACCGGCGGACCGGTCATTTTTACTGAGTTGACACTGACCATGCCGTATTCCAGTGCGCGCATCAGCTTCCAGATGCGGCGGATATCGTGGGTGTAGATATATGCAGCCAGGCCGTACTCGGTATCGTTGGCCATTTTGATTACTTCATCATCGGTGCTGTAGGCCGTAATACCGGCCACAGGGGCGAAGTTTTCTTCTCGCCACACTTTCATTTGCGGCGTCACACCGGTCAGCAGCACCGGCATAAAGAAGTTCTCGCCGGGCGCCTGGCTTTGATCACCTGCGATCATGGTGGCACCACGTGACACCGCGTCATCGACAATCGCGGCGGCTTTTTCCACCGCCTGGCGATGGATCAGCGGGCCAAGATCAATTTCGCCATGCAGGCCGTTACCCACAGTGAGTGCGGCCATGCGCTCAGTGAACTGTTCGACGAATTCATCGTGAATGGATTCGTGCACCAGAATGCGATTGGCGGCCAGGCAGTCCTGCCCGGCGGTTTGGAACTTGGCGGCCACTGCTGCATAGGCGGCTTCTTTGGGATCCATATCCGGCCCAACGATAAACGGCGCATTGCCACCCAGTTCCAGAGAGAGCCGCTTGACCGTGTTGGCGCTTTGCTCGATTAAAATCCGGCCCACGCGGGTAGAACCGGTGAACGACAGCGCCCGAATACGCGGCTCAGCACACAGGATCTTGGAGACCTCTGCCGGGTCACCCAGCACCACGTTAAAAATGCCTTCAGGAATACCCGCCCGCTCGGCAAGTTCCGCCAGTGCCAGCGCCGAGAACGGCGTTTCATTGGCCGGTTTAACAATCACCGGACAGCCCGCCGCCAATGCCGCAGCGGCTTTGCGGGTAATCATTGCCAGCGGAAAGTTCCACGGGGTAATCATCGCTGCAATCCCCACCGGCTCTTTGATCGTGCCAAGCGACGCGTTGGGGATATGGCTGGGAATAGTTTCGCCGTAGGTGCGCTTGCCCTCTTCGGCAAACCAGCGCACGAAGCTGGCGCCGTACTCCACCTCACCACGGGCGTCGGGAAGCGGCTTGCCCTGCTCCAGCGTCATGATGGTAGCGAGATCTTCCCGGTTGGCTTGAATCAGATCATACCAAGCCAACAGTCGCTCGCAGCGTTCGTCAGCGCGCAGCGCCCGCCAGTTTACGAAAGCGGCTTCAGCGGCATCCACCGCAGCGGTAATCTGTTCGGCTTCCAGCAGCGGAATATGACCAATGGCTTCGTTGGTCGCGGGATCATGCACTGCCTCTTCACGGCCACCTTCACCGTGGGTCCATTTGCCGTTCACGTAGGCGTACTGGCGGAACAGGCGCGGGTCTTCCAGGCGTTTGGCGAGCGTGGTCGATAGTGTGGTCATAGGAACCTCCCCTGGCTGACGCCCACTGAGGGTGACAAACCGTTGTTCGTTTAACATTGAAAACGACGGCCTCGGCCTTCGTGATTCGATGTGTCTAGCCTAGGGGAGATCGCTCACGAAGTGTTTTTGAAAGCGAGGTCATAACGTGCATTTTTTTTGGGAAAGCAGGCTTAAAAGGCCATTTTTTTCTTATGATTTAACCATCATTAAAAAACAATAACACCTACGCCAGCGGGCAAACTATTGCCTAGTGCAAGCAAGTTATTGCCCCTCCCGAGCAATAACTTGCCTATTAAAAACGGTGTGCTTATAAATTTGAAATCGAAATAAAAATCACCTATAAAGCTAACTCTTTAAGGGTCTTCATCATAATTCATTAAGGATAAAGTTATGAGCACTGCCCAGTTCGATAAGATGATCCAAGACTCGCAAGAAAAAGTTAACGCTTCTAAAGAGAAGATATCTTCGATTACTTCGACGATGGAAGCAGCGCGAGAAAAAATCGAGACAGGCGATGAGCTAGGTTTCGACATCGAGAATGCCACCCTTGACGACGTTCAAGCCCATTCAGAGCTAATGAACGCGAATATTGCCGAGCTTATCATGGGCTTGGACGATACGACGGCGACTTTCTCAAAAGACTTCGATGAAATGCGCTCTAAGTCGGGCTGGGAGAGCTTCGTTGGTTTTTTCAGCAAAGGAAAATCTGAGTCGCTACGTCAAGAGCGAATTCGTAGCGCTAATATCGACGATAAACTCCAAGATCTGATTTCAAAATCAGACATTATCGTTACACTTCTTCAGGACCAGTTGGAAACACTGAAAGAGCAGCAAGACAAGGTTCAACAAAACCTATCGGCAACGCTGGATGATCGAGAAGCAACGGTACAAGAGCTGGAAGCGGTACGCGCTGAACTACTGGAACTCGATCCAGGTATTGTTGAGCTGGAGAATAAAATCTCCGTGGAACAGGATGCGACTGCCAGGACGCGCCTCGAAACTGAATTGGCGGCCATGAATGAAAAATACAATTCGCTGGTGCAATTAGAGCAGGTCAAGATCGCAAAATCTCAGACCCTTGAACGGTATGTTGAAAAGGGCAAAACCTGGGTTGATAGCTTGCAGAATCAGGCTGCTACCCAAATGGTATTGATCAACAAGCTGCAGACAGATACCCAGCAGCGCGTCGTGCTTTACGATGCTTTGACAAAGTCACTCAAAACCGCCCAGCAGCAGGAAGTTGCTCACCGCATCAACGAAATCGGGGTCGAAACTGATAAGGAAGCCCAAACCGCGATGGCAGGCATTGGTGCGGCTACGAACAAACGCATGGCCGACATGATGGAAGCACATGAAGACAGCATGGTATTTGCGCGCGACATTATTGAGAAAAAAGCCAAGGCTGATGAGCGCTTTGCTCGGCGTTTCTCAACCATCGTAGAAAAACACGATAAAAACCTTTATGGCGGCTGACCTCGCTACCCCTTTTCCGGTTGCTAAATAGCGATCAATTAACACATCAGATGCTTTACTCATCCACTGTGTTGATTGGCGCTCGTGGTCAATAAAAGGACGATCGAGAGCAGCCCAGCTCTCGGCAGGGACACCCAATGACTGAGCTTAGCCGCGACCATACTGACTTGGCAGACCCCTTTGCCTCACGCCGCTATTTTCGTAAGTTCGAAGATATTATCCATTATCTGTCTAGAACGGCAGTCACACTGCACTCAGAAGGCAAACTTACCAAATCCAGTGCCAAGGTCCTGACAGAGTATCTTGTTCGACTGAACCATACCTTTAAAGCATTGAGCATGAAATACCTGCTCGTCGGCAACGAGCAAAGCCCTCTGCTGGGCAGTTTAACTATGGACAAACGGGATAGTGGATTTCCTGTAGCCTCAGAGCTGTTAACCATGAGCAACGACGTTCATCAAGCAGCCCTGCATCTTGCCAACTCACCTTCCGCGAAGGCTTTAAAGAAGCAGATGCTTCACACCATCCTCACTGAGCGACAAACACCAAGCAAACTACAGTTTGCGCTATCGCAACGCTTATATTACGAGGCGCTGATAAAAGGCGACTTGTTTTGGGCACAAAACGATCCAACTCTCATCGAGCAGGGCACGAGCGAGACCGGACGCCGCCAGTTTCTGATCCACTGGGCGGTTTACGACTCTCAAATCAACCTGCCCGTCATCTACTTGGTAGAATTAGAAGATAGTGGCAGAACCCCTTTGCTTGAGGATCAGAGCCGCTGGCCACAGGTACAGGCACACCTAATGTCGCAATCACTTGTGGGGTTGAAGCTACTGACCATTGCACAAGGCTTCGATAAGGATTTTCGCGACCTACACCCCAAACAGCTGTCTCGCTACCACATTGGCCCAATGTACTCATCGGCTTATACCGAGCAGTCGGGTCCGCTACGCCAAGTGCTTGAGCAAGCAGCAAGCCAAGAGGGTCAGGATTGGGCGCTCGCCTGGACATGCGAGCAATTAACCAGCGAACAAGTACGTGAAGAGCGCGCTGGATGGTTCAGCAAAGTGGAACGAGAGGTCTTCGCGCTGGATCCTTTTGGCAGCCGCGGGGCAGATACCGGCGCCTCGCACACACAACGCGCCATCATACTGCCACAGCACCCCTTTCAAGTGCTTACTGAACTTGATCCCCCCGGCTTTTTGGATGTGCGCAAATTTGTGGTCAGCCCCAAGGGCCAAGTATTGAGTTTCTAAGGTCCAGTTCAGTACACCAAATTTACCTGATAAATGCTCACCGCTTAAGCAGCATCAATGAGCACCAAAGGTAGCGGAGCAATGTCATTGGGGCTGGATAGCCCTACATACGAGGATGTCATGAGTTTTACTAGCGACCAGATGGAACTGCGCGAAGAGGATATTCGCAAGCATTACGGCACTGCCACCGCCATGCTGGAAGGCATTGACCATACGCCACGGCTAGCCAAACCTGAAGCTTCAGGACAACCAACCGCGCCAGAGCGCTCACCCGGCATCAGTCAGACACGCCGTTTACGCTCTACCACTCCGGGTTTGGTGACCCGTTCAACCGCTCGACCTGAAGGCGTCCATTTGCGCGCCCGTATTGAAGCGTTTGAAACAGACGACCCGCTTGTCTCGCCACTCCAAGCCACAGCGCTTCACCAACTCCGACGGGCATTGGCCATTGCATTGGCGGTTGGCGAAGTTTATGCAACCTCATCCGGGCTTGCCGAGCTGAAACGGGCTAATTTAGCAGGTACGTTGAATACGGAGCGCAAAGCTGAATTCACCCAGCTACTGGCAGGTGAAGCGCTCACCGTCGTGCATGTCTTTGCCAATGCTACCGCTTTCCTGATAGCGCCTCATACTAGCGACGCCACCGTCGAAATTGGCGAGGTAGCCGAGCTATTGACCGATAATGCGTCGCTTGCTCTGAATGGCGTGCTATGGGAAATCGACCAAAAGCTTGCGTGCCATGCCAGCAATGAGAGCCAATTAACAGCAACGCTTAGCGCCTTCGCCGAACAATGCATGGAAAAAGTCGCGCTGCGCGCGCAAAGCGCTCCAAGGCTTTCACCCTTTAGCGACGCCGTTTGGCGCATAGAGGCTGACGATCTGACACTGCGGGGATTCGAGCCGGCCACCAAAGCAAAGTCCCCAACGCTGACCATGGCCTTCAAAAAACCGCATGAGGTAGTGGGCAACCACATAGCCAAGTATCAGTCTCTGCGGCTCGCCAAAATGCTGATGGCTTACGATTTCGAGCGACGCTTAAATCCTTTCGCGGAAATGGGCGGTTTCATCTTCACGTTTATGGGCGACGGCAAGCCAGGAACGGGTAAAACCACCTTGATTCAAATGATGGCGGGCCTCCTGCACGACTACTGCCAAGTGGCCGGCTATCCATTTCGTTATCAGAACTTCGGCATCGACAACATAGATAGCTACCAGGGCAAGTCTGGTCAAAACGCCAAAGCGTTTATCAGCAACCTGATGGACCCAGGCGTTATCGGCTTCGGCACCGTTGATGATATCGATCAGATTGCAGGCAAGCGGGGGGACCGCCAGTCTTCGGCGGGGCAGCAGGAGGTTACCGCCGTGCTGATGGATGCCTTCGCGGGTGCCAATACGGTTGTCCGCGGCAACTGTACTTTCGGTATGTTCTCCAACTATCCCGAAAACGTCGATGATGCCTTGCGGCAGCGTTCGGGCGCACGTTTTTTGGTCGATGGGCCGCAAACACGAGAAGATTACATTGACGTTCTCCACCTGCTGCTAGGTAAAAACCACCAGATTCCTTTGGGCGAGCATGACCTTTACGCCGCTCAGGAAATCCAGAAGGCGGTAGCTCAATCTTTTCAATCACATAGCCGTCCCCAGGAGGAGACCTTACTGGCGGTGTTTGATCGCGTCCACTCTCAAATAGGTGAACTTGATACCGTCGCCAAGCTCGGCACTTACTTGAAAGCAATTCAGCAGGCCGACGAACGGTTCACCGGGCGTGCTATTAAAAACATCACCGATGCAGTCAAGGTGCGCTCGATGGACTTCGAGCTACCAGATGAGTGGATGGAAAACCCAGAGCTATTTCTGTTTAAGGATTACGTTACTAAATCCAACATGATTGACGAACTGAAAGTGCCCATCACCACAGATATGGTGCTACAGGAGATTAACCGCTACGCCGACAGTGAGTTCCGCTATGCGGGTAAATCCGATGCCGCCGCCATCGAAAGCATGGTTCGCGATTTAGGCCTTCAGGAAGCCGCGCGTAAGCGTTACCTGGAGGGGCAGAAAACATGAAACGCTTGATTGAAAAGGGGCTGATGTTTGGCAACCTCTTTCATGTCGGCTCTCAGGCACTGGTCGAGCGCTATGGCCGTGCGTTGCTGCACCTAACGGGGAAATCCACCTCCCTGCGCGAGTTTCATATCGACATCTCCGGCTACTCACCGGAGATTGGTGATGAGCTTGAGGATCACTACTACTTGAACCATGGCGGCGTTAATCGACAGTTCATTCTTCTCACGGTTGAACAAAAGTATTGCCCTTTGCTAAACGCCCAATTTTCCACTAACCGGGACATCTTGCGGCGGTTTATTGATGCCAATGAACAGCAACTTTTTGCTCTCACGGCCACCGATGCTGTGGCGGGAGAGCTGGAAAACTCGGTATTGGGCGTCGATGTGCCTGAGCAGCTGTTTGATATTCGCCGCATTATTGTCGAAGCCGACACGACTACGGGGACCATCGCAGAAGCGGCACGCTTAGAGACGCTTATCGAGCGCTTCATGGAGGAAGAAGATAGCTGGTTTGATAGTCATTTAATCGATGACATGGTCGAGACCGTCAAACGCACCGGCGATATTTCGCGCAATCCAGTACGCCTGGCACATGAGGTATTTGAGCAAAAGAACTTCTGGACGTCGCATTTTGGTGGCCTCTACCTCTTTCAGGATATAGGCAGCTCGGCATTGATCGCCAGCAACGAAAAGCCGCTAGGAAAGTTCCCTGTCAAACAGACACTCAGCCTAGATGAACGTAAAAAGATAGGCCTGTTTTTACAAGAAAATAAACTCGCCGAACCGATTATCAAAGGGCGGAGCGATCAAGAAGTCGATATTCTTCGTCAGAAAACGACGTTCATACTGGCTGATACCTTGACGGATAAAGGGGTGGACGTAACCGGCCTCTCCTATAGCGACATGCGACGTCGCGCCTCACGGTATGCAAACGAACTGCCCGATGAGTACGACGGACTAGCGGCCATGCTGCGATGGGCAGAGACACGCGGCGCCAAACCCAGAATCGAGATGGAGCATCCCAGCTATTTCTACCTGCTGCGTGCCACAAATACGGCTAACCGAGATCTAGTCAATATGCTATTGGCGGAGCTATCGCCTCTCGATACCCGCCAGTTATTTATCTGCCATAAAAACGAATTCTATCGCCGATACCGTACGTGGCCAGAGGCGAAAAAAGCCTACTGCAGTGACTTTCTTTCACGCGAGTATGCGACTGATAAAGCAGGCGCACGCGCTTACCTGTTCGGCGCAGAATCGGTGTGAGCCGTTGTGTGATTGGCAGCCAATAACACCACCCAAAAGCTCAGCGGAGGAGCCCCCATTGCTTCCCTTCATGCGACTCGTTCTGACGTTCGTTGTGACGCTTTTCATTCTATACAACGCGCTCGCAGCCTATATGCGTTGCAGTCAACGCTTGGCGTTACAAAAGCGCTGGAAGCGTGAAGCTCCGCTGCTTAGCCGAAACGCTTTTATACGACAAGGTTTGCAGCAATATGACCGCTCACTGCGGCGCAAGTTGATTCACTTGGTCTACGTTACGCCGCCGAGTGCCGTCTTGCTTATCCTCTACGTCACCAATTACATGTGAGGCGACCCCAATGGTCTATGTGAAATGGTTTTTATTGATTTTTTTCTGGACGCTGTTCGGGGCGTTTTTACACTACAGCTTACCCAAGTACGATGTCGTGCGTATTGTTAATACTCACGAGGAACGTATCGATCTGGATGACTGGACACGTATCTTCTGGTCTGACCCAACCGCCCAATCGAAGCGATTGATGAACCGTGACGTGCAATTCATCCAGGGTATCCGTGGCAATGGTCGCACCATTGTTTATCGCAATGAGGATACCGGCTGGGGCTGGCCCCCCTATTTCAAATTCGATACCGCCAATCTTTATACCGAGGCCAGCGACCTGGTCTCCACAAAAGCAGACCCTCAGTGGGTCGCCATCAAGTATTTTGGTTGGAGGAGTATCTTCTTTTCCATTTTCCCCAACGCCATTTCAATTACGCCCGTCGACGGACCTGAGGAAAAGCCCTTCAACTGGTTCACAACATTATTTCTGATTACACTTGGGACCGCCTCAGGGTACGGTTATTACCGCTGGCGACGCTTTCGTCGCGAACGTCTATCGCCCGTTTTTGAAGAGGTTGGCGATAATTTAAATGCCGCAGGCGATGCCTTTTCCAGGAAACGTAACCGCTTTCAAGCATGGCTTGATACCTGGAAGACAAAAAAACGTTAGGCAAGATCAATCGCTAAATTTACGCAAAATCGTCAGTATCAATGCCAATGGACACACGCTTAACGGTTTTGGTGACAATATAGGTAAAGTAGCGTTCGATACCCGCATCAGAGACCAGCCATTTATCCATCAGTCGCTGGTAGCTATCGATGGTGCGGGTTTCGAACTTCACCAGGTAATCCACACCGCCGCCTACCGCAACACACTCAGTAACTTCTGGGGTTTGCATGACCAGCGCTTCAAAGCGGGTGAAGCTGTAGGCGTTGTGCTGTTTAAGCTCAATCTGCACCCAGACGGGGTTGCGTGGCACCAGCACCTCGGCGTCGATGCGTGCACTGTAACCCTGGATGACCCCGGCTTTTTCCAGCCGTTTTACCCGCTCCCAGCAAGGGCTGACCGAGAGGTTAATTGCCTCAGCCAGTTTCGACTTGGTGATCCGCCCATCGCGGGAGAGAATGTCGAGGATTTTCAGGTCATAACGGTCAAGTTTCATCATGCCAAATGTCACGCCTCCAGGCGTTCAACAACATCGGCAACCACCGCCAGGGTGTCCCCCATATTGATTAACGAGGGCGCGCGGCGAGCCATCAAGACGCCATCTCGCTCCGCTTTATAGGCCACAGGCGCCGTACCGCTGCGGGTCATGTCGTATACATAGGCAATGGTCTGGCCTTTCTTGACTTCGTCACCCAGCGCCACCAGCAGTTCGAGCACGCCAGAATGCTGGCTCTGTACGTAACAGCTGGCGTCGGGCATATCGAGGTATACCTGACCGCCTGCGGGCATTTCCACCTCGCCTTCCACTAGGCCGTAATGGACTAAAAAGTTGCGCACGCCTCGCTCTGTGATGGCGATGCTTTGGGGCGTGGAGGTGCCACCTCCGCCAAGCTCAGTGGCCACAAACACCTTACCCTGCCGTTCGCAGGCGGTATCGAAGAGTTTTTCGGCATCCAATTCAAACATCACCATGGCGTAGGGGGCGCCAAAGGCTTTCGCGCCTTCCAAAGCGGCTTGCTGCTGGGCTTTGTCATCCAGCACGTGGGACGCACCAAACGGCAGAATATCCAACGTGCGGCCACCGGAGTGCAGGTCGAGCACCACATCGCTCATCGGCACCAACACGCGGGTAAAGTAGTCGGCAATTTGCGAGGTAACGCTGCCGTTAGGGTCGCCGGGGAAGCTCCGATTGAGGTTGCCTTTATCCAATGGCGAGGTGCGTTTACCGGCCATCACCGCTGGCGTATTCATACAGGGCACAATAATCACCCGTCCTGTGACGTCTTGCGCTTTAAGCGTCGAAGATAGCTTCAACAGTGAGGTAATGCCCTCGTACTCGTCGCCATGGTTGCCACCCGTGAGCAGTGCCGTGGGGCCTTCACCGTTTTTGACCACGGTGACCGGGATCATCACCGCACCCCAGGCGGATTCATCAGTGGAGATAGGTAACTTTAAAAAGCCGTGCTGCACGCCATCAGCGTCTAAGTCCACGGTGGCCGAAATCGGACTGGGCCTTTGTTGGCTGGAGGGAATCGTCATGGTGTCTTCCTTTTACTTAACAAACAGCTGGCGTGGAAAGTTGGCCAGCGTTTCGCAGCCGCTCTCGGTGATTAAGATGCTTTCGGTAATTTCCAGGCCCCAGTCCTCCACCCATAAGCCGGGCATAAAATGAAATGTCATGCCGGGCCGCAGAACGGTGTCATCCGAGGGGCGCAGGCTCATGGTGCGCTCACCCCAATCGGGGGGATAGGAAAGCCCGATCGAATAGCCACAACGGGCGCCACCACGGTCAAAACCATATTTATCCATGGCAGCACCCAGCGCCATGGCAATATCCGCCGTGCGGTTGCCCGGCTTGGCCACCGCCAACCCGTTATCAATGCCTTCGAGCAGCGCCGACTCTGCACGGATAAAATCCATTGGCGGCTTACCCAGAAATACCGTACGCGACATTGGCGCGTGATAGCGCTTAAATACCCCGGCAATCTCAAAAAACGTGCCTTCGCCTTCACGAAACGGGGTATCGTCCCAGGTTAAGTGCGGCGCAGCGGCGTCTTTGCCGGTGGGCAACATGGGCACAATGGCAGGGTAATCCCCCCCAAACACTTTGCCGTTTTCATCGACAAAGCCTTCAATGCCCACGCGGTATATCTCTGACACCAGCTTGCTTTTGGGTAGGCCGGGCTCAATGACTTCCAGAATACGTGTATGCATGCCTTCCACAATTTTGGCGGCCGTGCGCATATAGCTGATTTCTTGCGGTGATTTAATCGACCGGCACCAGTTCACCAGAGCGTTGGCATCCATAAAACGCGCATGGGGCAGCTCGTGCAGCAGACTCTGGTAGGCTTTGGCGGAAAAATAATAGTTATCCATTTCCATGCCGACAACGCCTGTATGCCAGCCGCGGTCGGGCATGATCGACTGGGCCAGATACTCCATCGGGTGCATGTCCGGATTCTGCACATAATAATCCGGATAGTAGGTGATGTTATCAGGGTCGATCCAGCAGGTGCGCAGCGCGCCATTGGCGTCCATACGGCGGCCAAACCACACCGGCTCACCCTCTAAGCCCACCAAAACGCACTGGTGCACATAAAACGACCAACCGTCGTAACCGGTAAGCCACGCCATATTTGAGGGATCACTGACGATCAATACGTCAATGCCCCGACCGGCCATTTCAGCACGCACCTTCCAGAGGCGGTTAGCATACTCTTCACGGGTGAAGGGCAGGGAAACCTGAGTCATCGGGCAATTCGCCATTAAAGATCACTAAGAACCAGCGCTGCTTTTATCATTAAGCGGCGCTGGGCCGCAGGATCGACCTGGCCACCGCCACAGTAGGCCCGCCAATGTCGTCTTGAGCCGATACTAGCACTCACCCTTGGTTGCCGGTCAAAGCCTTTATGACAAAATGTGCATACGGCAGCATAATTTGCACTAAGCAAGTCGACCACGGCGTTCATCGCTTATCATGATAGCCTGAGAGAAAGATCCGCTAGCGAGAGAAGCCGTCATGAAGATTGTTGTGCATATTGATGAAGCCGAGCAGTGGCAAAAGGCGTTGGCTGATGCCTTCCCCGAGGCCCAGGTGCTGACCAGTAGCGCGCCAGCCGAGGAGCGACAGAACGCCGATTACCTCGCCGTCTGGAAAGCCCCTGCGCACTTGATCAAGGAACAAACTCAGCTAAAAGGCATTATCAACCTCGGTGCGGGGGTCGACTACCTGCTTAAAACCCCTGGCCTGCCAACTGACGTGCCCATCGTAAAGCTGCGCGATGCAGGGATGGGCGAGCTAATGGCGGATTATGTGCTGTACGGGGTACTGCATTTTTACCGCAGCATGGACCGCTATGCGCAACAGCAGCAAAGCGCCACTTGGCAACCCCAGGCGGTGGTCGAAAAATCCCAGTGGCCGGTGGGGATACTCGGTTTGGGTTCGATTGGCCGCTATGTGGCCAATGCACTTAACCAGGCAGGATTCCCGGTCCTCGGCTGGAGCCGTTCGCCTAAACATATCGCTGGTGTGCAGTGTTACCATGGTGATGACGGGCTTAGCGAGTTACTTGGCCAAGTGCAAACGATCGTGACGATTCTGCCCGATACTTCAGAAACCCAGCATATTTTAAACGCCGAACGACTTGCCCAATTACCGCCGGGTGCCAGCGTTATTAACCCTGGCCGGGGAAGCTTAATTGATGAGCAGGCACTGCTAGAAGCGCTAGGTAAAGGCAACCAATTGAGCCATATCCGCGGTGCATTGCTTGACGTCTTCGAAGAAGAGCCGCTACCCGGTGATCATCCGTTGTGGCAGCACCCCAAAGTTATTATCACGCCGCATATGGCAGCCCCCACGCCACTCGGCGCCGCCATCGACCAAGTCATTGCTTACGTGCATGCCTTTGAAGCAGGGGATTCCGTGACGACCATCGACCCCGAGGCGGGGTACTGAGCGCTGAAACACTCGGATTGGCATCTTGTTCATACCGATAAGGGATTATTAACCTATTGGAAACGAAGGAGAAACGCTTCATGACGTCCTCCCTCCATTATCAACGCCATGACGCGCTGTTGGTGGTCGATATGCAACGCGATTTTTGCGAAGGGGGCGCCCTTGCGATTAACGGCGGTAGCGCCCTGGTGCCCGGCATCAACGCCGAAATCGCCACAGCCCTAAACGCTGGTGCCAGCGTAGTAGCTTCCCGCGACTGGCATCCAGTGGACCATATCAGCTTTACCCACCGAGGCGGGCCCTGGCCGGTCCACTGCGTTCAGGATACCCCGGGGGCTGCATTTCACCCCGACCTCACGCTGCCTGACGAGGTCATTCGCGTCAGCAAAGCCACGGCGTTTAATGCCGATGCCTACTCGGCGTTCGATGGCACTGGGCTTGGCGATTATTTACGCGAAAAAGGCATCAAGCGTGTTGTGGTTTGCGGCCTGGCGCTGGATGTATGTGTCCACGCCACAGTACTTGAAGCCTGCAGAGAAGGCTTTACCACCCTGCTATTAGCAACGTTATCCGCCGCAGTCGACCCTGACGCGATCGAGCGTTGTTGCAATGAGATGCAGGACGCTGGGGCCGGGGTACGCGCATGAATGAACCGTTATCGTTGAGCGTTGCAGACGACGAGTTGGCGCTATTAACCGACCTTTATCAACTAACCATGACTCAGGCGTACTGGAAAGAAGGGGTGCATGAGACGCCCGCCACCTTCAGCCTGTTTTTCCGCAAGCTCCCCTCATCGCGTCGGTTTATCCTCGCCTGCGGCCAGCAGCACGCGGCGGCTACGCTTAGCCAACTGCGCTTTAACGATACGGCGATTAAAAAACTCGCCTCGACCGGGCGCTTTGAGGACGATTTTCTGAGCTGGCTGTCGAACTGGCGCTTTTCGGGGGACATCTGGGCCGTACCCGAAGGAACGCCGCTTTTCCCGCATCAGCCGCTGCTTGAAGTAGACGCCCCCATCGCCGAGGCACAGCTGCTTGAGAGTCTGGTCATGAACCTGGTGCAAGTGGAAACGGTGCTCGCTTCCAAGGCCGCTCGTATCGTGTGGGCGGCAGGAGGTCGGCCGGTAGTGGATTTTGGTATGCGGCGCGTACACGGTATTGACGCCGCCGTGCGTGGCGTCCGTGCCTACAAAACCGCCGGACTAAGCGGCACCAGTAATGTGCTCGGCGGGCTGCGTCATGACTTACCTCTAAATGGCACCATGGCGCACAGCTATATTCTTGCCCATGACGATGAGCCATCGGCATTTCGTGCATTCGCTGGTCACTATCCCAACACCACGTTACTGGTCGACACCTACGATACGCTACAGGGCGTCAGGCATGTGATTGATATGCTGCGCGAAACACCAAACTTATCGGTTGGCGCCGTTCGCCTCGATTCCGGCGATCTCGGTACTCTTGCCAAGAGTGCCCGCGCGTTACTTGACGACGCCGGTTTCACCACCATCAAGATTATTGCCAGTAGCGGCTTGGATGAACATGGCATTGCCGAGCTTATTGCCCAGGACGCGCCGATCGATGCCTTTGGTGTCGGCACCCAAATGGGCGTGTCGGCAGATGCGCCGGTGATCGACCTCTCGTATAAACTGGTCGAATACGCTGGAAAGCCGCGGGCTAAACACTCTCCCGGCAAGCTTAACCTGCCGACACGCAAGCAGGTATACCGTCACCAGGATGCTGCTGGGCAGTATATCGGCGACACGATTGCTCAGCGCGATGAAACCGGCATCCCCGGAGAAGCCCTGCTACGTCCGGTGGTTCAACACGGTGTCGTCGTCCCCGATGCGATGGCGCAAACACAACAGGCGACTTCTCGCGTTGCGGATGCATTACCTCGCTTCCCTGCCTCAGTGACAGCAATAGAGAAAGGCGAAAGCGATTATCCAGTGAAGCTGAGTGACGCCCTGAAACACCTATCGTCCACGGTATGATAGCGCTACGCTATTCAATTGGCTGGACCACCGCTTGTCAGGGAGACTCACTATGCGATGCGCCCTATCTCAATATCGTCACTACCCGCGATGCGTTGTCGCTGCGACAACACTTTGCCTTACAGGACTCATCGTATCCGATGCCAGTGCGTCCAGTACGGCACTCACCGCGCCGCAACCCTTCGAGGCCAAGTACCGCTTGAGCGTGAGTGGTTGGCCAAGTGCCACTATTACCCACCACTTAAGTAAGGCGGATAGCCACTGGCGTAGCGATATGCGCTTCTCAATTGCGGTCGTTAGTGGCGAGGAGCGCAGCCGTTTCAGCGTCGCGGACGACAGCACCCGCGCGCTGCTCTATAACAGCCGCTACTCGTTGTTTGGCATCGGCAACGACTACCAGCTAAGGGAAAGCGAGCTTACAACACTTGACCGGCAAACCGCCCTATTCGATCTTTCCCGCCGCGCGGGCAAGGAAAACTGCAGCGAAGAGGCGCCTTGCGATCTTCGCTTCCTCGACCACGAAGGGGAAGAGGAACACTACCAGTATTATGTGGATAGCCAAGCACCGATCAGTGTTCCTGCCGGTGAGTTTGACGCACTGAATGTGGTCATGCTGAATACAGAAAAAAGTAATCGCGAGCTTCACTTAAGCTTTCATCCAGACTGGCCTGGGCTTGTGCTATCGGCTCAATACATCAAAAATGGCGAGCGTGAAACGCAGATTGCCTTGACCGAATTCAACCCAGACGGGGGCGCAACGCCTTAAATGCTTTCTGGATTACTGATTGTCCTGCTCCCGCTGCTGGTGGGTTACTTGGTGCGGGTTCCCTCGTTACGCTGGCAGCAACGTATCAACCATGCCGTTAATAGTGCCGTTTACATCATCCTACTGCTGATGGGCATCAGCCTTGCTGGACTTGAGAATCTTACTAGCCAACTTTCCAAGTTGGGCGGCAACGCCCTGCTGCTATTTAGCATTACCACGCTGTTTAACTTAACAGCGCTGTGGTGGCTATCGCGCCGCGTGGCTCTTAAGGCGGGTAATTCACCGGTGGTAAAAGATGCCCCTACTAGCAAGCTCGCCGCGATGCAAGGCTCGCTGCTGTTGGTCGCCGTGGTAGCCGGCGGCGTTATGTTCGGACTGCTGGCTGGCCCTCACCTGGGTGAAGCGCTGTTCACGACGGCGGACTTGTTGGCTGAATGGGTACTGTATTGCCTCTTGGCGCTGATCGGCTGCCAGCTGCGCAACTCGGGCATGCCGCTCAAGCAGATTCTGCTCAACCGCCTGGGGCTGGCGATTGCCGTCACGCTGGCGCTCAGCTCCCTGCTGGCAGGTCTACTGGCCGCCCCGCTACTCTCGCTAAGCTGGAATGAAGGCCTCGCCATGGCCGCAGGCTTTGGCTGGTACTCGCTTTCGGCCATTCTGATCGGCGACCAGCTAGGCCCGCTAATGGGCGGTGTGGCGTTTTTCAACGACCTGACCCGCGAGCTGCTGGCATTCATCCTGATACCGCTGGTCATTCATCGCCACACGGCATTGGCGATTGGCTATGGCGGTGCCACTTCAATGGACTTCACCCTGCCCGTGATTCAACAGCACGGCGGCGTGGCCTGCGTGCCCATCGCCGTGGTCAGCGGGTTTATTCTCTCGTTACTATCCCCGCCGTTGATTCTGTTTTTTCTGTCGCTGTCGGGTTAGCCATACCCGACAATCATTGATCAGTATGACAGCACTCCCCCCTTACCGCGCTTTTCAGACAATGTCGCAGTGCAAGACCCGATAGCCCGCGGCCAAGTAGAACGGTGAGCTTTGCCAGGGCGGCTTCCAGCGTAATATCGCCGCCCGCGATAACACCGGCCTGATTGAGCGCGGCACCGGTGGCGTAGGCGCCCTGCACCACCTCACCCTGGGCACACTGCGTCACGTTTAGCAGCGCGACGCCACGCTCGTTGGCCGCTTTCAGGGCGTCAAGCAGCTCGCCTGCAAAGCTGGGCGGGTTGCCAACGCCGTAGCTGTAAAGCACCAGGCCTTTAAGACTCTCATCAGCCAGCAACGCCTTGGCACGGCGCAGCGACATCCCCGGATGCAGCGGCAGTACCGCGACCGCCTCGTCGTCCACCGTGATAGGGGCGAAGTTCGGTATACCGCTCAGCAACGCTGAGGGCTGGGGAAACCTTACGCTGATGCCTAGCTCCGCTAGCCAAGGGAAGTTGGGTGAGTCGAAGGCATCCAGGCCTTGAGTGCGCACCTTGCGCGCTCGGTTACCGCGCAGCAGCCGGTCGTGAAAGGCCAGGCTTACTTCGCAAGGTGTCGCGGCATGCGCCGCCAGCTGCAGCGCGCTGACGACATTATTCAGCGCGTCACTGCGGGGCTCACCCAGTGGAATTTGGGAGCCGGTGAAGATCACCGGCTTGTTCAGCGCACCGAGCATAAACGACAGCGCCGCGGCGCTGTACACCATGGTATCGGTGCCGTGGAGCACCACAAACGCATCGTAGTGCTGCCAATGGCTTTCCAGTAGCGCCACTAGGCGGTTCCAGGCCTCGGGCATTAGCTCAGCGCTATCCATCAGCGGCTGCATTTCAATCACATCAAACGCCGGCAGCCGATAAGGATCGCCCAGGGCCAAGTGCGCGGCCAGGCGTTCGGCCAGCCCCGCGCAGGGCACGTAGCCTTGTGGCGATGGCTGCATACCCACCGTCCCGCCGGTATACAGCATCAGTACGCGGGGCATGGACTCTCCTTGCCTTATCGTTACAACCTGGATGATTGCTTACTTCGCAGGCGCGCCTTCCAGGCGCTTCTTTAATGCATC
Source organism: Halomonas sp. HL-93 (assembly GCF_900086985.1). Classification (NCBI taxonomy): domain Bacteria; kingdom Pseudomonadati; phylum Pseudomonadota; class Gammaproteobacteria; order Oceanospirillales; family Halomonadaceae; genus Halomonas; species Halomonas sp. HL-93. Next base: position 895,829 of record NZ_LT593974.1, on the reverse strand, counting down.
AGCCTCTTCAGGGTCCAGCTCCCAGGCTTTGGGATCCAGGTCGAGATCCGGGTGCTGGTTGGCATCAAAAATCGGCTGCTTGATCCCCTGACGACGCTGCCCATCGAAGTCTTTCAAAATGCGCAGGCCGTGCATGAACAGCATGATCAGCGCAATCAGGTTAACCACGGCCAGAAGCCCCATGGTGACATCGGCAAAGCCGAACACGGTGCCCAAATCGGTGGTTGCGCCCCAGCACACCAGCAGCACGATGGCCACGCGGAAGGCGTTAAACAGGTTCTGGTTATCGCGGCTGAAGAAGTTGAGGCTGTTCTCGCCCAGATAGTAGTTGTACAGAATGGTGCTGAAAGCAAACAGCAGCAGCGCCAGGCTGACAAAGGTGCGACCCCATTCGCCCACATGGTCGGCCAATGCGGCTTGAGTTAGCGCAATGCCCTCAACACCTGCGCCCGCAGCGGGGTCATACGCACCGCTGAGCAGGATCAAAAACGCCGTAGCGGAACAGATAATCACCGTATCGATAAATACCGAAAACGCCTGCACGATGCCCTGGTTGGCAGGGTGCGGCACGTAAGCAACCGCCGCCACATTGGGCGCACTGCCCAGGCCCGCTTCGTTGGAGAAAAGGCCGCGCTTCAGACCCATCATGATCGCCGCGCCAATACCGCCGCCAATCAGTGGTTCAAGGCCGAAGGCACTTTTCACAATCAGCGCAATCACGCCAGGTATTTCGGTAATATTCATGGCGATGACCAGCAGTGCGACAGCAATATAACCGATGGCCATAAAGGGCACTAAAATCTCGGAAATACGCGCAATACGCTTGATACCACCGAAGATAATCAGCCCGACCAGCATCGCCAGGGCAATACCGCTATACAGCACCGGCACGCCGAAGGCGTCACCGAAGGAGGTTGCCACCGCGTAGGATTGCAGCGCGGTAAAGGCAAAACCGAAGGTCAACAGCAGCAGTACCGAGTAGAACGCTGCCAGCCAGCGCCACTGTTTACCCAGCCCTTTAACGATGTAGTAAGCAGGCCCGCCGCGATAGGTGCCGTCACCGACGGCCTCTTTATAGGTCTGCGCCAGGGTGCACTCCAAAAAGCTGGTGGCCATACCCATCAAACCCACCAGCCACATCCAGAAAATCGCCCCTGGGCCGCCCAGCGTAATCGCCACCGCCACGCCTGCGATATTGCCGCCGCCTACGCGACCGGCCACCGACAGCACCAGCGCCTGGAACGAGCTTAGATGGCCATGCTTGTTGCGCTTAAAGGCTTGACCGGAACCCAGGATACGAAACATCTCACCGAAATAGCGAAACTGCACAAAGCGGGACGCAACGGTAAAACCGATGCCAACCCCCACCAGCAGCACTAGCAGAACCTTCCCCCACAGGAGGTCATTGAGCATATCGAGCATGTGATTCTCTCCGCGTTTTTGTATTAGCGTTATGTTGGAATTGGCGTCGTTTGCTATCGCGCGTTATGAATTCGCGCCGCGGGGAGTGTTTTAACAAGCCTGGGGCAGGATTGAATTTGGCGCAGCGGTGCAGTTGTGTGCACTCACTGCATCACCGGGTGCATCAAAGTGCATCACCCATAAAAAAACGGCGCGCCTCCGTTAAAGAGGCGCGCCGTTTGATTCGCGATCTGTTAATAGCTGGGTAGTTTACATATCGGCAGTTGCCGCCCGTGCCGCGTGGAGCTTCTTATAGCTTTCGATCAAGCGCTGGTGGCGCTCAAGGCCTTCGAGCTGCATGTTGGTCGGCGTTAGACCGTGGAAACGCACCTCACCGCTTACCGAACCCACTACGGCCGCCATGGTCGCCTCGCCAAACATGCGCTGGAAGTTGTGCAGGTAATCACCCAATTCCAGTTCATCATCCAGGACAATTTCCAGCACTGCGTTCACTGCCTGGTAGAACAGGCCGCGCTCGACGGTGTTGTCGTTGTACTGCAGGAACATCTGCACGCAGTCCAGCGCCTCTTCATGACGCTCCAACGCTAGGTAGACCAACAGCTTCAGCTCCAGGATCGTAAGCTGCCCCCACTCGGTGTTCTCATCAAACTCGATCCCGATTAGCGTGATGATATCGGTGTGGTCGTCCATCTGGCTGTCTTCCAGGCGCTCGACCAGATCGGTGAGTTGATCGTCATCCAGGCGGTGCAGATTGAGAATATCTTCGCGGTAATCCAGCGCCTTATTGGTGTTATCCCAGATCAAGTCTTCGATCGGGTAAACTTCCGAGTAACCCGGCACCAGAATACGGCACACCGGCGCACCCAGATCCTCGTGCACCGCCGTATACACTTCGGCGCCCAGTTCCTCAAAGATATCAAATAGCGTTTCGGCCTCTTCTTCGTTGCTGCCGGAGAAATCCCATTCACTGAATTCAAAGTCCGGCTTGGCGCTGAAGAAGCGCCAGGAGACCACACCTACCGAGTCGATAAAGTGCTCAACGAAGTTGTTCGGCTCGGCAACCGTTTGCGAATTAAAGGTGGGCAGCGGCAGATCGTTCAGCCCCTCGAAGCTGCGGCCCTGGAGCAGCTCGGTCAAGCTGCGCTCCAGCGCTACTTCGAAGCTTGGGTGGGCCCCAAAGGAAGCAAACACGCCGCCGGTGCGCGGGTTCATCAAGGTCACGCACATGACCGGGAACTGCCCGCCCATGGAGGCATCTTTAACCAGCACTGGAAAGCCCTGGGCTTCCAAAGCGTTGATGCCTTCGACAATGCTGGGGTATTTCGCCAGCACCTCCTGCGGCACATCCGGCAGAGCCAACTCCTGCTCGAGGATTTCCCGTTTTACCGCCCGCTCGAAGATTTCCGACAGGCACTGCACCTGAGCCTCCACTAGCGTATTGCCGGCGCTCATGCCGTTGCTGAGGAACAGGTTTTCGATCAGGTTGGACGGAAAGTAAACCGTCTCGCCATCGGACTGGCGCACATAAGGCAGCGAGACAATACCCCGGTCTTCACGACCGGAGTTGGTATCGATCAGATTGGAGCCACACAGCTCGCCTTCCGGGTTATAGATCGCCAGGCAGTGCTCATCAAGAATCTCAGCGGGCAGTTCATCATTCGGGCCCGGCTTGAACCACTTCTCATTGGGGTAGTGAACAAAGTCGCTACCCGCGATCTCTTCACCGAAGTACTGGTCGTTATAGAAGAAATTGCAGCTCAGGCGTTCGATAAACTCGCCCAATGCCGAGCAAAGCGCGCTCTCTTTGGTGGCGCCTTTGCCGTTGGTAAAGCACATCGGCGAGGCCGCGTCGCGAATATGCAGCGACCAGACATGGGGCACGATATTGCGCCAGGAGGCGATCTCGATTTTCATGCCGAGGTCGGCCAGAATCCCGCTCATATTGGCAATGGTCTGCTCGAGCGGCAGGTCCTTGCCTTCGATATAGGTGCGGCTACCTTCCGGTGCGCCCATCAAAAGCGCCTGGGCGTCTTCGTCGATATTCTCGACCACTTCGATCTGAAACTCGGGGCCGGTCTGAACGACTTTCTTCACCGTGCAGCGATCGATGGAGCGCAGCATGCCCTCGCGATCCTTGTCAGAGATGTCCTCCGGCAGCTCGACCTGGATCTTGAAAATCTGCTTGTAGCGGTTTTCCGGGTCGACGATATTGTTCTGCGACAGACGGATGTTCTCGGTGGGAATATTGCGCGCGTTGCAGTACACCTTGACGAAGTAGGCGGCGCACATGGCCGATGAGGCCAGGAAGTAGTCAAACGGCCCAGGGGCCGAGCCGTCGCCCTTGTAGCGAATCGGCTGGTCGGAGGTGACCGTAAAATCGTCGAACTTGGCCTCCAGGCGGAGGTTGTCGAGATAGTTGACTTTGATTTCCATGAGCGGGCGTCCGGATAGATAAATGTGCTAAGGGCCTTGGGGCCATAGGCTGATGGCGGCCATTATCCAGTTTTTTACCCGGTTCGTCTTGGCTTCTGACACGGGAAACTCAGAAAGCATAGAGAACTATGCTTATCGCTCGCTGGTTGGCTTTACAGCATCATGTCCGTAAATTTGTATGGTAGAACAGCAAAAAGAGCACGCACCACAACGGCGCGAAGATAAAACCAAAGATCATCGCCATCATTACAAAACCATCAATGGCCTGCATAAAATCTAAGAAATACAGCCCTAGAGCTCCAACGCATGCAGCAACAATATGCAAACCAAAACCTATTGGAATGCCTACCCAGATACTAAAATTCGGTTTCCTAACTATACGTATAAGTATTGGCAAAGCTAAAATAATGAAAGGAGGAAGCCCTAAAACCCAAGCACCAACGGCCACCATGGTACCGAAAGGCACGATCGGAAGCAGCGGCAATGTAGTAACCAACAGTGTTAAAATCAGTGCTTTAATAAATGCACGGGGTTGCGCTTTATTTTGTTTCACTTCTTTGCACTCAGGACGAATATTCATCTATATATTATTTCCTGACAAAAACGGCAGCGCTTCCTCAAGCAATAGTTCGGGGATCTCCTCGGCGATATAGTGGCCGCAAGGGAGCGCTTTGCCGTCGACTTGAGTGGCTACCTTGCGCCACTCTGCTAAGGCATCAAAGCAGGCTTCAATGGCCCCTTCAGCGCCCCACATCACTTTTAATGGGCAGTTAAGTTTTAGGCCCGCGTCGATATCTGCCTGATCATGCTCCAAATCAATCGTGGCGCTGGCGCGGTAGTCGCCGCAAATACCGGTGGCGGTACCAGGGAATGATAGGCAGCGCTCGTATTCCGCTAGCGCTTCAGATGAGAAAGGCGCCATACCGGCACTGCGGGCGCCCATCACGCTTTTCAGGTATTGAGCGGGGTCACTCTGAATCAACATTTCCGGCAGTGGCTGAGGGCGAATCAGGAAAAACCAGTGCCAGTAGCTACGCGCAAAGGCCTCGGTGGTACCCCGATACATGGCAAGCGTAGGGGCAATATCCAACAGCACCATACGTTCGACACGCTCAGCGTGGTCAATCCCTAATCGGTGGGCGACCCGCGCGCCTCGGTCATGGGCTAATACTTTAAATCGCTCAAAACCCAGTGCGCTCATTAGCTCAGCCATATCGGCCGCCATGGCACGTTTGGAATAATTAACGTGTTTGGGGTCGTCGTCGGGTTTACTGCTGTCACCGTACCCGCGTAGATCCGCCGCAATTACCGTGAAGTGACGGGCAAGCGTTTTCGCAACTTTATGCCAAATCACATGGGTTTGCGGGTGGCCGTGGAGCAGCAGTAGCGCAGGGCCACTGCCGCCCTGTCGAAACGCGATCTCGACGCCGTTAACCTGGCGTTTATTTTTTTCAAATCCTTGAAACATGGCGTGCTCCTGGCTTACTGCAAAAGCCTTTTGCTGTGCATGTTGGTGATATAACAGGCTCCCTTATAGCATAGCTTTTTACGCTTTGAGCCTCGATGGCAAGGGTTGCCCGGCAAACGGGAAAGCGTTGCACTCTGGGGCGTGAACCATCACATTAGGCAGCCACGACACCAAGAGAATCGAGTCACCCCATGCATGACGATTTTGTGGCCAACCTGCGCCTGCTATGCAGCTACTACCCGTCCATTGCTGAGGTTTGTCGGCGTTTAACGATCAACCGCGCTCAGTTCAACCGCTACCTGAGTGGGCGCTATCGTCCCAGCCACGCGGCACTTCAGCGCATTTGTCACTTTTTTGGTGTCACCACTGAGGACATTGTTCTTGCCCATCACGATTTTCGTGCCCTGGTACAAACCGGCCAACTAAAGTCAGAAGCATCCCCAGCAACACTGCCTTGGCCTAACGCGCTGGTGCAACGCGGCAGTGAAGGGATGGAGCGCTATATAGGCCGCTACTTTGAGCTGTATCATTCGATGTCCCGACCGGGGCAGTTAATGCGTACCCTGGTTTGCCTGGAAAAGTGGGAGGGTGGCGTCGTTTATCAGCGCACCGAGCGGATGCAGACTGCTCCCGACGCCCGCCCGTGCCACAATCGCTATGTGGGCACCGCGGTTAAGCTTGCGGATCGGCTATTTTTGGTCGACCACGAAACCCTCAATGGCCATGAAATCACCCAGACGATTCTATTTCCGAGCTTTCAGAGCCAAGTGACGCGTTTAACCGGCTTAAAAATAGGCGTAGCGGATAACAGCGAGCGCATGCCCTGCTGTGTTCGGGTAGTGTATCAACGCTTGGATGAGCAGATCAGGCTACGTGAAGCGCTGGCACAGTGCGGTTTAATAACGCTGGATGACCCTTCACTTGATGACGCCCTGATAGCCGCAGTTCAAAACGATGTAGCCACTCATGAGCATCACTTTCGTGCTCGCCACTAACTAAAAGCGCAAGTGGACTGACAAGCGCTAAGCGGGAGGCACCAGCACCTGCTGGAATAAAATCGCTTCAAATTGCTCCATCGGCACCACCGACTTAAGCGTCTTGGCTCGCAGAATCGCCCCCTCCCAGCCTGAGAGAATAAAGCTGGCGAGAGCGTCAGCAGGCACAGCTGCGCTTAGTTCGCCGGCTTCCTGAGCGCCCTGCAAGCAGCCTACCAAATGCTGCTCCCAGCGCTGAAAAACGCGGTCTAAGGCATCGCGAAAGGTATCGCTTTGCCCGGAAAGTTCCTGGCCAAGGTTACCGATCAAGCAGCCGGTGGCGTGATCACAGTTGCACATGTGCTCACGTCCGGCAGCAAAATAGCGCCTAAGCCGCTCAAGCGGTGGCGTCGTGGAATCTTCCAGAAGCTCGGCAAGCTGTGCGTCGTAGGCAGCCGCAAATTGGTCAATCACCGCCAGGCCAAACTCCTCTTTGCTAGAGAAGTAGTGGTAAAACGAGCCTTTCGGTACGCCGCAGGTTGTCAATACGGCATTGATACCTGTGGCATTATAACCGTGCTGGCCGAACAATTCGGCACCGGTCTCAATAAGTTTGTCGCGCGTAGCGGTGTTTTTCATAACATTAAAAGTAGACCAGTCAGTCTATTATTATCAAGTGAAGCGTCAGCCCAAAAGCCCCTCACGCCACGTTGCAACAATATCGACGCTTTGCAAAGCGAGTTGCACGCAATTTACACATTGCTTACCTAATCGCTGCGTGACGATAGGTGATGCTAGCATGATACGCCCCTATCGCTCTAAGTTTCGCTTTCCGCCAATGGATGACCCGCGACCATGACATACCGCCGCTCTTTCTCAACTTCGCAGCATGGTCGCATCCGGCTGAGCGCCGTGGCCGCGCTGCTCGTTCTGATTGCAGGGGTTACGTTAGCATGGTGGATCGTGACCCAACCCCCACGTATAGAGCGGCAATCGCCACCTGAGCCGACGCCACCGCTGGTCGATGTGGTCAGCGTATCATCATCCGCTCGGTCACCCGATTTGCAAGGCTATGGACGCGTTGAAGCGGAGCAGGAAGCCATGCTCGCCAGCCGGGTCGCCGGCCAGCTAGAACGATTCGCCGACGGTGTGCTGCCCGGCCAAGTGGTGGAACAAGATGCCCCCGTCGCCTATATCGACCAAGCCGACTTACAGTTAGCCCTTGAAGACGCTGAGGCGCAGTTAGCGGATGCCGAGGCGCAGCTCGCCTTAGAGCAGGCCGAGCAGCAACGCGCTCGCAGTGAGTACGAGTCGTTTGGGCGTCAACTCTCGGCGGAACGCAGGGCCTTGGTGCTGCGTGAGCCACAGCTGCGTCAGGCCCAAGCGCTGGTGTCCCAGGCACGCGTCGCCCGCGACCAAGCCGCACTGAATCTGGAGCGGGCCACCCTGCGCGCGCCCTGGCGAGCCATGGTGCAGGAGCGTCTGGTGGGCGCTGGCAGCCTGTTGAGCCTGGGGACTGAGGTGTTGCATTTAGTAGGCGTCGAGCAGTTTTGGGTGCGCGCATCGCTGCCTGGAGAATGGCTTTACTGGTTGAAAGAAGGCAGCCGTGTAACCTTGACCAGTAGTGGCTGGCCTGATGATGAACAGCGCGAAGGCGCGCTGGTGTCCATGCTTCCTGCGCTTGAAGAAAACGGCCTGCAGGCGCAGCTTTTGATTGCCGTTGATGACCCACTCGCGCTGAACACAGAAGGGCCCGCCCTGCGCCTGGGCGATGTTGTACGTGCCTCATATGAAACCACCTCTAAGCCTAATCTCATCGCCCTGCCCTCCGCCGCGCTACGGCCTGGCGAGCAGGTGTGGTGGGTCGACGACGATAACCGCCTGCAGCGCAGCCAGGTCACGCTAGCCTATCGAGGCCAGGAACATGCGCTGGTCAGCAGCGGCCTGGCCGATGGCCGACGCGTCGTGACGGCGGGGTTGGCACAGCCAAGCGAAGGCCAGCAAGTACGCATACGGCAACGCGACGACACACCCTCAAGCGACAGCGAAGGTGACACCTGATGCTGCGTAGAGGCCCCCTGGCGTGGATGGTCGACCACGGCGTTGCCCCGAATCTGTTGATGATCCTGTTTATTGTTGGCGGACTCATGGCTTCGCTTGCCATCAAAAAAGAAATATTCCCGGAATTTGAAACCGAAGTTGTCCAGGTCACCATTAACTACCCGGGCGCCACACCGGAAGATATTGAGCAAAGCCTGCTGCTGCCCGTTGAAGCGACTATTTCCGACGTCGAGGGCATTGATGAACTGACAGCCAGCGCCAGCGAAGGCAGCGCCAACCTGAGCGCCACGCTGGTGGATGGCATCGACGTAATGCGCGCGTACCAGGATATCCAACAGTCGGTTAACGCGATCACCACCTTGCCCAGCGCTGCTGACCCACCCCGCTTCACTCTGGCTGGGCGTACACGCAGCGTGTTGAGCCTGCAGGTTTACGGCCAGACCGACCTGGGGACGCTGCACGATGTCGCAGAAAATGTCCGGGCGGAGCTACAGGCCACCGATGGCCTTTCCCGTGCGGAGCTTTCCGGTAACCGCGACCGGGAAATCCAAGTGCTACTGGATGATGAAGCCATTGAACGTTACGGCCTGGATCATCAGGCACTTGCCAGCATCATTGGCGAGGAAGCCTTAGACTTAGCCAGCGGCCAGTTGACCACCGACGAAGGCGAATGGCTGATCCGCTACCAGGGGCGCCGCAACAGCGCCGATGCCTTCGCCGAATTGCCTGTTCTTACCAGCACCCAGGGCGCCCCGATTAAACTGGGCGATATCGCCAACGTGCGCGAGGGCTTTGCCGAAACCGACCGTGAGGAATTCTATAATGGTCAGCCTGGCCTGTCGGTGGACGTTTACCAGATCGGCGATCAAACACCGACCAGTATTTCAGAGGCGGTTAACGGCGAGCTTGAACGCCTGCGCGCTGGCTTGCCGGAAGGCGTTAGTCTGGATATTTCCCGCGACAGCTCAGAAGTTTACGAAGACCGGCTGAGCCTGCTGCTGAAAAATGCCTGGATGGGACTGGCTCTGGTGCTGGTGCTGATGGCGCTGTTTCTGGAAGCCCGACTGGCCTTCTGGGTCACATTGGGCATTCCCACGGCATTTTTAGGCGCGATGCTGTTTCTGCCCTGGATCGGCGTGTCGCTGAATATGATGTCGATGTTCGCGTTTATTATCGCACTGGGCATTGTCGTCGACGATGCGATTATCGTTGGTGAAAATATCTACAGCTATCGCGAAGAAGGCTACTCACTGCGCGATGCGGCCGTCAAAGGTGCCCGAGAAATTGCCACGCCGCTGACGTTTGCGATACTTTCCAACATCGTCGCCTTTTTACCGCTGTTGTTTTTACCCGGTTTTCTAGGACTGATTTTTGCCACCGTGCCCGTTGTCGTGATTACGGTATTTTTAATTTCCTGGGCCGAAGCGCTATTTATTCTACCTGCGCACCTGTCCCACAGCCGTAAACCCCGCAAGACTCCCCTTTGGCAACGCCCGCTGGAAGCCCTACGCCAACGCATGCAGGGCGGGCTGCATCATTTTACCTATCACCAGTTCGAACCCTTTTTGCAGCGGGCGCTCAACGTACGCTGGCTGACCGTCGCGCTGGGTATCGTCATATTGCTGGTGACGCTTTCCTGGAGCATGAGCGGACGTCTTGGCTTCTCGCTGATGCCACGGGTCGAGTCCGACCAAGTCCAGGCCACGGTCACGCTGCCGATTGGCACCCATATCAGCGTCAGCCGCGAACTGAGCGATCAGTTGCTTGAAGCGGCCGAGGCCTTAAGCGAGCGGGAACCGTCGCTTGAATTTTCCAGCTCACGCAGCCGCCTTGACGGCGAGAGCCTTGAGGTTCGACTGGATATCGCCCGCGACAGCTTGGCTGAGTGGCCGCCGTCGCGTATCGCTCGAGAGTGGCGCACGCTCTCCGGTGACCTGCTGGGCGCGCAGTCGGTTCGCTTTGAATCAGATGTGGGCGGTCCAGGCAGTGGAGCGGCACTGAGCCTGCGCCTCTCACACCCCGACACCCAAGTCCTTGAAGGGGCGGCCAGTGAGCTGGCTGACTCGCTAGGCAACTACGGATTAACCGACATCGACAGTGGGCTTGGCGATGGCAAACCCCAGTTGGAAATGCGCCTTTCATCTGAAGGGCGCTCATTGGGCCTCACCGGAAGCGACCTGGCCCAAGCCTTACGTGGGCCTCTTCAAGGCGCCACCGCGCTGGAGCAGTTTGTCGGCCGCAGCGAAGTCAGCGTCGAAGTAAAACTGCCCAGCGATAGCCGCAATAGCTTGAACGAGCTCTACCGGCTGCCGGTGCGCACGCCCGACGGGCTCAGCGTGCCGCTTTCCAGAGTCGCGGACATATCGCTTAGCCAGGCTTCCAGCGGCATTGAGCGGATTAACGGCCGGCGGGTGATCACCGTCACTGCCGATGCTGAAGATGACCTGCCGATCAACCAGGTGCTTGCCACCTTACAAACTGACGTTTTTCCCGACCTGGAAAGCAACTGGTCAGGGCTCGATGTCACCATGGGCGGGCGTCAGCAGGATACCGCCGACAATCTTGCCACGCTGCGCACGGCCATGTGGCTAATGATCGCCGCACTTTATGCCCTGCTGGCGATTCCGTTTAGAAGCTACTTGCAACCCTTGCTGGTGATGGCCGCCATCCCCTTTGGTATCGTCGGGGCAATTGGCGGGCATATGCTGATGGGCTTTGGCCTGTCGATCATCAGCCTGCTGGGCATGCTGGCGCTTTCGGGGGTGGTGATCAACGATGCGCTGGTACTGATCGATTACGCCAACCGCAAGCGCCGCGAGGGCATGGCCGCCCGCGAAGCGATTGTGGCGGCGGCCACCCGGCGTCTGCGGCCGATCATGATGACCACCTTGACCACCTTTCTGGGGCTCGCACCGATGATTCTGGAGACCTCCCGTCAGGCACGCTTCATGATCCCCATGGCCATCTCGCTGGGCTTTGGCATGCTCTTCGCAACGCTGATCCTGCTGATTCTGGTACCTTGCCTCTACCTGAGCCTCGAGCATCTGCGCGAGCGGTTTCGCACCCCGCCCCAGCCCCATTCACCAGGAGTTCGCTAATGCCGCCTCCCCTCTCACGCTCGACACTGGGCCGTTTCAACTGGCGCTTCTCGCGGCTGGGGCTGAAGCTGTTCATGATCATCCTGAGCGTCAACGTGGCCATTTCCGCCGGGGTCTTTCTGGCGGTCTCGTTCAGTATCGACCGGGGGTTTCTTGAATACCTCAACCAGGCCCAGGAACGCCGCGCGACGCTGCTGGCCGACAGCCTGATCAACCGCTGGGAGCCGCAGGAAAGCTGGGCATGGCTCGAGCGCTCGCCGGAACGCTGGCCGATGGTGGTACGCCATGCCCTGGGGCAGGAACACCGCGACCGCCCAAGCCCGCTGGGCGAGGCACAGGACTTCGTGCTGCGCGATCCCCAGCAGCAGTTCATCGTGCCGCCCCATAACGGCCAGGAAAGCAACTGGCACTGGCTGCCTCTGCGCAGCGATGGCGAGCTCATCGGCGAGCTGGGGTTTCGTCCGCCCATGCAGGTCATGGAACGCATGGAAAACCGCTTTCTCGAACGCCAGCAGCGTAACCTCATGATTATCGTGGTCTCGCTGGGCGTGGCGTCGCTGCTGCTGGCCGGCGGGCTGTCGTGGTGGCTGGGCCGGCGAACCCGTGCCCTGGCCATGGCCACCCGACGCTTGACCGAGGGCAATTATCACAGCCGCCTGCCCGAGCGCGGGCGCGATGAGCTGTCGCGGCTGGCGAAGGACTTCAACGTGCTGGCCGCCACCCTGGAAGCCAGCCGCAACGCCCGGGCGCGCTGGGTCTCAGACACTGCCCACGAGCTGCGCACGCCGCTTGCCGTGCTGCGCGGTGAAATCGAAGCCATGCAGGACGGCATTCGCCCGCTGAACCACGAAAGCCTGGCGTCACTCGCCCAGGAAGTCGATCAGTTGGAACGCCTGGTCACCGACCTGCGCCTGCTCTCACAAAGCGATGCCGGCGCGCTGGATATCCAGCTGGCGCCGCTAAACCTGAGCGACTCCCTCGCCGGTCGCCTGGAAGACGCCGACCGCTGGCTTAACGACAGCGACCTGAGCCTAACCCGGCAGATCGCGCCGGACGTGATGATCCGCGGCGACGCCCAACGCCTGCGCCAGCTATGGGATAACCTGCTGGACAACAGCTGCGCCTACACCGACGCCCCGGGAAAGCTTGCGGTCACCCTGGCCCGCGAAGGCGAAGAGGCCGTGGTCACCTGGCAGGACAGCGCCCCCGGGGTCCCCGACAGCGAGCTTGTGCGCCTCACCGAACGGCTGTACCGGGTGGAAGGCTCGCGCAACCGCGCCAGCGGCGGGAGCGGGCTTGGGCTCTCCATCGCCAGCGCCCTGGCGAATGCCCACGACGGCAGCCTATCGGCCTCTCATTCGACGCTGGGTGGGTTATGCTGGACGCTACGGTTTCCGCTGTTAAACGATCAATAACGCCGGTCCTTTTCTTCAAGCGAGCTTGCCCTATGAATAACGCCTCTTTACTGGTCGTGGAAGATGAACCCAAAATCGCCCGCCTGATGGCCGACTACCTGACCACCCACGGCTTCGAAGTCACAACACTCGACCACGGTGACCATGTCCTCCCGTGGCTTACCAAGCAGACCCCAAGCCTAATTCTGTTAGACCTTATGCTGCCCGGCAAAGACGGCTTGACGCTATGCCGCGAGATTCGACAGCAATGGCCGCATATCGCCGTTATTATGGTGACTGCCAAGGTTGAAGAAGTGGATCGCCTGCTAGGGCTTGAGTTAGGGGCCGATGACTACATCTGCAAACCTTTTAGCCCCCGCGAGGTTGTCGCCCGCGTCAAGGCAGTACTGCGACGTAGCCAAGCCGCGGCGGAGAACGCCCCACAAGCGGTGAGCAACGCGCTGGTAACGCTAGACGAAGACGGCTGGCAAGCCCTCGCCCAAGGACAGGATCTGGGACTGACCGCCGTCGAATTCCAGCTGCTGCGGGTGATGATGCAGGCCCCTGGGCGAATTTTCAGCCGCGAGCAGCTGATGGACCACATGTACCGCGACAACCGCATCGTCTCGGAGCGCACCGTGGACAGCCACATCAAAAAGCTGCGCAAAAAAATCCACGAAGCACTCCCCGAGCAGGAAATTATTCGCTCAGTTTATGGGGTCGGCTATAAGTACCAGCCCGAAGGCTAGGCCCCACGGCGATTCAGGTCAGGGCGCGACCTGCTGGTTGAGAAACGCAATCCCCGCCTCTATCGCGCCGCCGCGTAGTAGAAAGCTCGCGAAGTGACCGCGTCCGTGCAGCAGATAAAGCTCGCTCTCAATACCGTTGTCGATCAGCGTTTGATAAAAGTCCTCGCCATGGTCGACGGGTACTAACCTGTCCCAGGTGCCATGAAAGATAAAAAACGGTGGCGCATTGGACGTTACCTGACGCTCGGGGGAAGCGAGTCGGTAAGCCTCATTTTTCTCAGCGCGGGTACCACCGATAAAATCGACCACCAAGCGCCCGTCATCAAATTTGAGCAAATCGCTGGGTAGACCACCGACCAACACTGCGGCCAAGCGAGCGTGTTCACCGCCATGGGGGCTTGCCAGCGGTCCTTCCACCCCGGCCAACGCCAGCAGGCTGACCAAGTGAGCCCCCGACGAAAAGCCCACGCCCACGATGCGCTGAGTATCGACTGCCCAGGCATCAGCGTTGGCATGAATCCAGGCCATCGCCTGCTGTAGATCGTGTAACTGGGCAGGAAAGCGATAGGTCGGCACAAAGCGGTGCTCGATATTCACCGCCACATAGCCCTGCGCCGCCAATTCCTCGGCAATGCCCTGCATATCCTCGGGGCTGCGATTACGCCAGCCGCCACCGTGAACAATCAACGCTGCCGGGCGACGCGCCTGGGTTGGCGTATCGGGCAGATAGACCTCGGCGTTGAGGGTCTCGGGCCACGCATCGGGGGTATACGGCATGGGCGGGAGACGCGTATAAGGCGTCGCCTGCTGGGCAGCAGCGTCAACCTCGTTGGCGGCCTCACCCTGGCTGGCAAGATGAGTAACCCCACAACCGCTCAGCAGCAACGTCAAGACACTAACCCCACCGAAGCACTGCAAGTACTTCAACAGCGATTTATTCCGCATAGCCATTCGCCTCATGGGCTTTCTCCTCTGATGAGCCCCCGCCCCCCAGCAAGCTTACTAAGATCATGATTGTTGCACACTCCCTGCAAAGGGTTTGCACCCGCTCGGGCAATACTGACATCGTCAACTCACCAGGAGATACGCTATGACGTTGTCACTTCGTCAATTTGTTGCATCGGCACTGTTCGCCACTGCCATGCTGCCCTTAGCCATGACCGCTCAGGCGAACCAACACGGCGGCGAGAAACATGGGCCAGAACGAGAACGCATGCAAGAACACCGTCAGGACATCTACCAGCGCGCGGAACTTAGTGACGATAAGCAGCAAGCGCTGGACGAGGCTCACGCAACCTTTCGTGATGAAATGAAAGACGTCCGCGAAGCCCACCAAGACCGGATGGCCGAAATTCTCACCGAAGAAGAGCAGGAAGCGCTACGCAACGCCATGCACGAAGCCCGTAAAGAATACCGTGAAGGTCACGGTAAGCATCATCATGGGGAGGAACAAGACGCCGAATAAACATGTTTATTTAGCGTTTACCACACTGCTAATGCCCGGCTCTGCCGGGCATTTTTTGTTTCTAAACTGGGTAAATAACTCGATTTACACCCTCAATATCGTGCGTATATCTAGCATAGAGTCGACATAGGGCTGACACACAGACTTGAAGACGGGTGTTAAAGCGCGTATTTTATTTGAACGTTCATTCAAAATAAAAAATTGCCTGAATCGCTCGCTTCATTTTGTCTAACAATAGGAGTCCGCCTACATGGCGAAAGACAACCCAACCCTTCCCTCCCGGGACCGCCTTAACCCCGTGGTATTCCACGGCAGTGTGGCGGGTATCGTGATCTTTCTGGTACTTACCATGCTCTTCACCGAGCAGGCAGGCGCCTTTTTTGATGCTGGCCTTGCCTGGGTGAGCACCACTTTTGGCTGGTACTACATGCTGGCGATCGTCGCGTATTTGGTATTTGTCGCGCTGATTGGCATGTCGCGCTACGGCAGTATTCGGCTGGGGCCTGACCACTCACGACCAGAGTTTTCGCTGCTCTCCTGGTCGGCCATGCTGTTTGCCGCGGGTATCGGGATTGACCTTTTATTCTTCAGCGTCGCCGAACCGGTGGCCCACTACCTGGCACCGCCCGACCTGGAACCCGAAAGCCAAGCCGCGATGCGTAACGCCGTCGTTCAAACCTATCTGCACTGGGGGCTCTCCGGTTGGGGGCTGTACGTGTTGATGGGTATGGCGCTGGCTTACTTTAGCTACCGTCACCGCTTACCACTGGCCATTCGTAGTGCCCTTTATCCGCTGCTGGGTAAACGGATCCACGGCCCGATTGGCAACGCAGTGGATATTACCGCCGTGATATCAACGGTATTTGGCATTGCGACCAGCTTGGGCATCGGCGTGATGCAGCTCAACTACGGCCTGAACTATATGTTCGACGTGCCGGAAAACCTGACCGTGCAGGTGTTGCTGATTGTGCTGGTAGTAATCCTCGCCACCATTTCGGTGGTCACCGGGGTGGAAAAAGGTATCCGCCGCCTGTCCGAGTTCAACATGCTGCTGGCCCTTGGCCTGATGCTGTTTGTACTGTTTTCCGGCGACACCTTGGTGCTACTCGATAAAGTGGTCAACAACGCAGGCGACTACTTCTCGGGCTTTGTGGCGGCCAGCTTCGACACCTACGCCTTTGCCGGTGACGACGCCCAAGAGTGGAAAATGTGGTGGACAATCTTCTTCTGGGGCTGGTGGATCGCCTGGACACCCTTCGTTGGCCTTTTCCTAGCGCGTATCTCGCGCGGCCGCACGATTCGTGAATTTGTTGCCGGGGCGCTGTTTATTCCCCTGGCCTTTATGATGGTGTGGATGTCGGTGTTCGGTAACAGCGGCATTGAATTAGTCGCCAACCAGGGCGTTGCCGAACTTGGTGAACAGGCACTTAACACACCACAAACCACCCTTTACACGCTACTTGAGCACTACCCGTACGTGGGCATCAGCGCTGCTGTTGTCACGGTGCTGGGGATTGTGTTCTTTATCACGTCAGCGGACTCCGGCGCGCTGGTACTGGCCAACTTTACGTCTATTCTCAGTGACGTTAACCACGATGCGCCGGTCAAACTGCGTATTTTCTGGTCGGCGATTATCGGCCTTATCACCATTGCCCTGCTGATGGCGGGCGGCTTGGAAGCCCTGCAAAGTGCCGTGGTGATTACCGCCCTGCCCTTCTCGCTGGTGATTTTCGCCATCATGGTCGGCATGGTCAAAGCCCTCAAACTTGAAGGCAGCAAAGCCGATGCGCGGCGTATGATTGCCGGTGGCGCCCCAGGTGGCGACTGGAAGGAGCGCTTGGATCGCGCCCTGGATACGTCTAACCGTGCGGGTGCCGCCGCGACAATTGAACACTCCATTCGCCCGGCAATGACGCAGTTTGCCCAGGAGCTTGAAAGCCGCGGACAAACCGCTAACGTCACCGAAGAGAACATTGAGGGTGAATCACTGCCCAACCTGACGCTGCAAGTCGACTTTGGCGCCGCCACCAGCTTTGTCTATCAGGTATGTCCCCACCGCATGCGTACGCCTAGCTTTATTCCGGCAGATGACGATTTCTACGTGCGATTGGATGTCTATCTTGCTGAAGGTGGGCAGGACAAGGACCTTAACGGCTATACCCGAGGTCAGGTAATTGGTGACTTGGTAAGCGAGTACGAACGCCATCTGCACTTCTTGACGCTGGCCGGTCATCAGCAGGCAATGCCCGGCACCATCGGCGAACCGCCGGAAGCAGCTAACTTGGGCTGAGCTAGATACTCAGGATGCAACGACGGGGGAGCCAAGAAGCGCCCCCGTCGTGCTATTTCTACCAGTCTAGCCGCCACTTTATCCTCAGCCGGATGGAAGTGACTCGTCCTGAGTGGAAAGATCAGTGGACTTATTCAAACAACCTTCATCTGTTGCTTGCCCCGGATAAGCCGCATGATCAGCGGGACCAGGACGACGAACAGCGTCATCGCGATGATAACCTTGGAGGTAGGACTCATCGCCAGCACCGAGAGATCGCCTCCTCCGATGCGAAGGGCCAGTCGGAGATTCTGTTCGGCGAAGCCTCCCAGAATTAAGCCCAGTACTACCGGTGGCAGCGGGAACTTTAGCTTCTCCATGAAATATCCGATTAAACCAAAGCCCAGCATAAGGTAGACATCGAACATTCGCCCATTAATCGAATAGACCCCTACCACGACCAAGGCGATGATGATGGCGCCGAGCAGTGGCCGAGGCAGACGCAACACCTGTGCGAAACTGTTCGTGGCAAGTGCACCACCAAGGAAAATCAACAGGATGGCAGCGAACAGGAACTGCCACATAAAACCAAATACGATTTCCGGGTTTTCACGGAATAGCATCGGTCCAGGCTGCATGCCATGAATCAGTAGTCCACCAAGCATTACCGCCGCAACGGCCGTCCCCGGTATCCCGAGCGTCAGAGCAGGGATGAGGGCCGAGGCGGTATCCGCATTATTGGACGTCTCTGATGCCGCGACACCTTCGGGCTCTCCCGAGCCCCACTCATCGGGATTATGGGAGGCACGACGCGCCTCGTTGTAGCTCAGAAAGGCCGCCATCGAGCCTCCCGCACCCGGCAGGATACCGATGAAGACACCGATCACCGAAGACCTCACCCAGGTTTTCCAGTATTTGAGCATGCCAGGAATCGCTTTCCATATGCTGATCGTATTGAGACGGCCGGCATTGGAAGCATCGATATCCTTAATCTCTTCCAACAAACCAATTGCCGGAGGTAAGGCATAAAGCCCCACTAACAACACAACGATATTGATACCATCTAGCAATTCCAGATGACCGAAGGTATATCGGTCATATCCCGTTATGGAATCAGAACCAATCAAGGAAACAAAGATACCGAAACAAGCGCTTATCAGGCCCTTAAGAACATCTCCTCCGAGTAGGAAAACTATCGCCGACATGCCAAAGACTGCCACCCAGAAGACTTCCGCAGGGCCGAACAGCAAGGTGACCTTTGCCAAGGGGGGAGCCAACAGCATCAAAACCAGTGCCGAAGCGATACCTCCAATTGCTGAAGACACCACCGCAACTTGAAGTGCATACCCCCCCTCGCCCTTCTGCGCCATGGGATAACCATCGAAAGTCGTCGCCACGGCGGCAGGTGTACCCGGTATACGAAGCAGCACAGCAGGGATCGAGCCGCCATACATGGCACCGTTATAGATCCCGGCCATCATTCCGAGTGCCACCAGCGGATCCATTCCAAAAGTGAAGGGAATCAGGACAGAGATCGCCATGGTGGCACTGAGTCCCGGAAGGGCACCAACGCAGATGCCAGCAATCACGCCGATTACGACAGCGGCTATATTCCCAAAGGACAATACCGCCGGGAGCGCATCGATAAGACTTCCGTACATATAGCCCCCTTAGCGGATAAAGAATTCGGGGGGCAAGTCTTGCCCCATGAGAAGCACAAAGATGATTGCCAATCCGCCTGTAAAAATCAGGTCGGCCAATAGCAATCGCTTGATATGTCGATAGCCAAAGCACCAAGCAACCGCCGGAATCATCATTGCCGTGGTCGTATAAAAGCCTATTAGCGACACGCCTAGAGAATAAGCAAGGATGGCAAAAGTAATGCCGAAAAATCGCCGCTTATTCACAAAGACTTGATAGCGATGCGCCATAGAGCGCCCATTCCTGATATTAATGAGCGTACGAAGCACCATGAGTAACGAAAGCACAATCAGCGCTCCCAGCATGGCGATCGGCAACACAGAGCTCATCGGCGGCATATCCAAGGCAAAAGTCAGCAAGTAGGATGCCCCTACAATGACAACAAGCCCGACAATCAAGTCATGATGTAGGCCGCGCACGCTCTTTTCGCCTGAATATTCATTCAAATTTGCTCCCGATAACGAACCCTGATCTTTTGAGTCAGCGTCACGATAATCAGTATCTCTCACGTCTTCACTGTTGGCATTATCTGGTCTGCTCATGACGTCTCCTCTATTCTTGCTGGCATGAGACTTAGGCTGCAGCGCCACCAAAGGCGCCACAGACCACGCTTGGAACAACTTATCGGCCGACATCTCCGCTAAGAGATGGGTAATAGACCTAAACTCGCGGGTTGATTGCGTTTTATGTAAAGTCTCATCACTTCCAGGGAGAGTCTTCCCAGACGCGTTTTGCCAGCTCGAACTGCTCGGCATTGAGTTCACGGAAATCCTCTCCCAGGGTCAGTTCCACTGGATTGCCTGACTTCTCCATAGCCTCCTTGAACTCGGGGTCTTCGAAGGTCTTTTCAAAAGCGGAGAGCAGCTTTTCCTCGACATCGGCAGGAAGACCATCAGGGGCCACAAACCCCCTTAAAGCACCATGAAAGAGGTCATATCCCTGCTCGGAAAAGGTCGGAACATCTTCCGCCAGCTCATTACGCTCTTTAGTAGCAATGCCAACTACGTTCAGTTCATCACGGAAATTGACCACCTCGGAAAGATTAATAATACCCATGGTGACATGCCCGCCCATCAAGGCACTTCGTGCCGGAGCTGAGCCTTCAAAGGGTACGATGGTATATTCGGCATCGGTCTCCTCGGTGAGTCGGATCAGGAAGAAGTGATCATCACCACCGAGGCTAGACATGCCCACAGTGACCGCGCCAGGCTTTTCCTGTGCGGCTTCGACGAGCTTATCCATGGTATCGATGTCGCTATCCTTGGGAGTCACGATCACATTAGGATCGTTCACGATATTGGCCAAGTACGTGAAGCTTTCCGTGTCGTAATCAGCATCGCGATCCTGCGTGCGAGCCATCACACCAGGCAGGTTGTAGGTGCCGATCGTATAGCCATCCGGATCGGCCTCGGCCACAGCGGTAATACCAATCTGACCACTGGCCCCCGGCTTATTCTTGACCACAACAGAAGCATCATTACCCAGATACTCTTCCAGGAACGGCCCAATAGTACGGGCCATTACATCGGTACCACCACCGGCCGCAAAACCGACGATCACCTCGATTCTATCCTCGGGGTATTCGGCAAATGCCTGTGTCGAGGTTGCAGCAGCTACTAGGAGAGCGGCGGCGATACTCGGAATCTTGATTGTCATATTTTTATTACTCCCATTAACGTTGAAAGTGATTTCGAGGAAGCTATAGCCTCAAGCACCCAGTAAAAAATACAGCCCTGCTAAATTAAAGCGAATACTTCTTCACGGAAGATTTAAAATTTTTAAATCTATTATTATCGATGCCACAGATCGTCTCGAAGCCCGTCAGTTCTGGGGTTGCGGCAACCCGCTCTTATATACGCTCATAAGTCAGCGTCCCTGAGATACGACCAAAGGATAATGCCACTGCCACGGAAGTCACCTACTCGCACGGTGCCGAACGAATACGCGGGTTGGTAGATCATGGAGTCGGCGCCACATTGCTATCTGCTGATTACTTACTCGCCTCATGACGCAAGACCGGACTCAGCACTAGCACGATCGCCAATACAAGCAGGCAGGCAATTGCGAAGACCTTACGCTCGGATACCGTATCGGCAATCATGCCGATCGACATCGCGCCGAGGGCAGGCAAGCCACGGAAGATCATCGTATAGAGCGACAGCACCTTACCCCGAATTTGATCGGGCACCTCCGTCTGCAAGACAACCTGGGTGCAGATTCCATTCGCAAGGATCACCCCCGATAGAAATGTCAGCGCCACCAAGGCCACCCACAGAAAGTTACTGAGCAGAAAGCCCCCGCAACCCAGCACTCCGGCCACCGCGAAGCCAAGTGCGAGCGTCAAGTGACGGCCACGAGAGAGCAGCACCGAGGCCACCACTGCCCCGATCATGGCCCCCGCTCCCTGCGCCGAGGTCATCAGCGAGAAGGCTCGTGCCGCCATGGCGTCGCTCAGGGCCAAACTCTCAGCAAAGGTAGGCAACAACTCGAAGATAGGCCGAAAGCACAGCGCCAGAAACGCGAAAAGCACCAGGAGAACTTTGTGCCGTCTGGTCAGACCTCGCCATACCGTCGACCAGCCGTCTTCCTCGCCCTCGCCCCTTGATGGGGCTCTTGTCCTGGCCGTCTCCGGCCTTGCAGAGGCAACGCCAGTTTCCTCAGGAGAGAGGCTTCTTGAGTCCGCCCTACGCCTGGACAACCGCGAAAGGATCAACGCAAAGATCAAGTAGCTGACTGCATTAAAAATAAAGATTGCCCACATAGCATGCAGTGCGATCGTGACGCCACCCACTGCGGGCCCCAGCATCCGTGCCAGATTGAAGACAACCGAGTTCATTGCCACAGCACCCGGAACGTCGGGCTGAGGCACAATACCGCCTACAACCACCATACGCACGGGATGATCAAAGCCATTCACTACCCCGGTGAGAGTCGCCACAGCCAGCAGCATCGCCGGATTGAGCAGTCCGGTCAGGGTCGCTACTAACATCATGCAGGGCGGTGCCAATGACATGACCTGCAACTGCCTGGCCAAGCGCAGGCGGTCCTTTCGATCCACCAGAGAACCAGCAAAGGGCGCCACGATCACCGAGGGCAAAAGGTCGGCCATTGCCATCAGTCCCAGCATGAAAGTCGACTGCGTGATGTCCCACGCGAGCCAGAGCAATACCACGCGCTGCCCCCACGTGCCCACTACCGACGCAAAATTGCCGGCGAGGTAAGCACGGAGTGGAGCATGGGCCAACGGAGAGGCAGCCCGAGGCAGGCGCAAGGTATTCAGTCTCCAACAAATGCACAACCCGAGGCTTCCAGCGCCCGATTCACCCAGGTGCGGTCAATGGTACCCGCCTCAATTGCGGCCATTTGTTTCTCCTCCGCCGCGCCTTTGGCCTTGGCCGCCGCCAATACCGCCTCGAGGTCGACGAAGGGAACTGACAACACGCCATCGGAGTCTCCAAGGATTAGGTCGCCGGGTTCGATCACCATGCCGCCGAGGTTGATCGGGGTATTGATCTCCCCCGGTCCGTTCTTGTAGGGACCGCGATGCGTCACACCCACTGCATAAGTCGGCAGATTGAGCTCGCGGAAGGCGTCAAGATCACGTAATGCACCATTCAGCACAAAACCGGCCACGCCCCGCTTGATGGCCTGGGCCAGCATCAGTTCACCCATCAGCGCATTGGTCATATCCCCACCGGCATCGCAGACGATCACGTCACCCGGCTCTGCCATATCGATTGCCTTGTGCAGCATCAGGTTATCGCCAGGCCGCGTACGCACGGTCAGCGCCGGCCCGGCTAGCACACCTTCGCGATGCATCGGCCGCAACGCTGGCCCTCCGGCGAAGATGCGCGACATGCAGTCGCTGACATTGGCGACCGGCAGTGCCGAATAGTCGAGGACGGTCGGCGCATTGACTCGACGCACACGTTTGAAGATTCTGTTACCGGTGGTCATCTGGCTCTCCTAAAGTCTTGTTATGGGTTGCAGCGAGTATGCGCGGCCACACTGCGGCAGCGTTTGCGGCCGTCACTGCTCTGCAGTGGTCGACAGGTTGCGCAATCCGGAAACGTCATTGACCAAACGGTCTGGTGGCAGCGAGCGGCCTGCGAGCAGTTCGATGATTCCGCCAACGGCGAGCATACCGACGCGGGCACCGGCTTCCTCGGTAACACCGCCAATGTGCGGGCTCAGCACCACGCGCTCGGAGCACATCAGCGGACTGACTTTACTGGGTGGCTCTTCTGCAAAGGTATCCAGGCCCGCCCCCGCGAGATGGCCATTCTCCAGCGCTTCAAGCAACACCTCCTCATCGATCAGGCCACCACGCGCCGTGTTAATGACATAGCCGCCACGGGGTATGAGACGCAAAGTTTCGGCGTTCAATAAATGATGAGTCTGTTCGGTCAAAGGGCAATGCAGGCTGACAATATCCGACTCTCGCAGCAGATCTTCCAGATGCTCCGCCCGCCGGCCTCCCATGGCGGCAATGCAATCGGACGAGGCAAAGGGATCGAAAACCGTTAACTCGAATCCCAGTCCATCAACGACCCGAGCGGTGGCTTGGGCTATGGCACCAGCCCCGATCAGCCCCAGCCGCATACCCGCCAGTTCCCGCCCCTCGAAATCAGGCTTCTCCCAGCGACCGGCACGCATGCCCTTATCAAGCGGAACGATCTGCTTGACGGTGGCAAAAATCAGCGCAGCGGTATGCTCGGCAACCGAGACGGCATTCGCCCCGGCAGCACGCAACACCTGTACGCCCTGGGCCGTTGCAGCGCTGACATCAATATTGTCAACCCCCGCACCGTGCTTGGAGATCACCCTCAATGATTTCCCCGCTGCCGCTGCCTTGGCAGTAAACTGCCCCATCCGGGAAACGACGCCTACAGGATCGTGACGTTCGATATACTCTTCCAGCGTCCCCTCAGAAGGATAAGCTGGAGTGTGTATGACGGTGTAACCTGCAGACTCGGCCATTTGCCGAGCCTTATGGGCTAAGTGAGGGCCTGTCACCAGAATCGACTTTTGCGTCGCCAAGCCTGAATCCTCCTTTGTTAGTAGAAGCAATCAACCAGCGGGCCATAAGATGTCCCCAAAACAGATTGCCTTAAGTGCTATCATCAAAATACAGGAAGATTTTATTTATTAAAGCGAATAAAACTTTCCATAATATTAAGATTTACTTCACAAAGGGGCGGATACATGGATACACGCCAACTACGTACTTTCATCGCGATTTCTGAACACGGCACCTTTGCGCGGGCAGCCCAGGCAGTAAATCTAACTCCCTCAGCCGTCAGTCAACAGATTCATGCACTAGAACAGGAGTTGGACACCCCTCTTTTCAATCGAGCTTCACGCCCGCCAAGCTTGAACCTGCGTGGGTTGCAGATGCTAGAAACCGCAAAGAAAGTACTGAGCTTGGTGGATGAAACACGAGGTGTGCTTTCTGAACGCCGTATGACCAGCACGCTCAACATCGGCTCAGTACGAACCAGTACCATCGGCTTACTGCCGCGTGCCATCGTCGCACTACGTAAAGAATATCCAGAACTCAATGTAAATCTGCGCGTTGGCATGTCTTCGTCGCTGATTAGCGACGTTAATGCCGACAGGCTGGACCTCGCGGTAGTAGCGGAACATTCCAGTGTATCGCGCAACATGCTCTGGTCGCCGTTCATCCGAGAACCACTGGTGGTTATTGCACCGCCCGGCACCCCGGAAATGCCTGTCAAACAACTGCTGGAGGAACTTCCCTTCGTCCGGTTCGGAAGCGACGTGCCGTTAGCCGCTCTGATCAACAACGAATTAGCCCGCTTGGGGGTCGAAATAGAGGAAATAGCCGAAATTGATACTATACCGGCCATTGTAGAGTGCGTAGCAGCTGGGCTTGGTGCGGGGATCGTGCCAGATATCGCCGTGCGTGAGAACGGGCGTGACATGCTGACACTGCCATTCGGCGATCCTCAGGTTTTTCGCCAGATTGGCGTGATTCACCGGGCTGGATCGGCCAAATCGGAACTGCTGGTAGCGATGCATAACAAGCTGGCCGAAATGGCTGGCGAGTTCGGTATCTTCCGGAGAGAGCCTACCTAACTCTTTTTTCACAGCACCGACTTTACTGGCGAACCGCCGGAGGAAACTACTCAGCCTTCCTGATAGGGCATAAGTTCTGTAAACAACATCCTGTTGTGCGAACTAAACGGTAAGAGTAGCGTAAAGGTCTGATTTCCGTAACGCCCAAGAGACTGCACCCATGTCCCGCCGCCATCACACCAAGGAATACGTCTTTCCCATGCCCGGCAGCGCGCTCGTCAGCGCCTGGCGTGAAGGGTATACGCTGGCCACATTAAAGCGCGATGTAATGGCGGGGCTGACGATTGGCGTGGTAGCGGTCCCCCTATCGATGGCACTGGCAATTGCCACGGGCGTGCCGCCCCAGCATGGGCTTTACACCGCCATCGTCGCGGGGGCAGTGATTGCCTTAACCGGTGGTTCGCGGTTTAACATCTCCGGTCCCACGGCCGCCTTTGTGGTCATTCTATTTCCCATTGTGGCCAACCACGGTCTGGGTGGACTGCTGATTGCCACACTAATGGCAGGCGCCATTTTGGTGGCGCTGGGGCTGTCGCGGCTGGGCAGCCTGATTCAGTACGTTCCCTACCCGGTTATCCTGGGCTTTACTGCGGGCATCGGCGTGGTCATTGCGCTGCTGCAACTGCCTGACTTTCTTGGCTTAGCTGGCGTGGAGCTAGGCGATAGCACCCTGCACAACCTAATGCTGATTGGTCAAGCGCTGCCCAGCCTGTCGCTAGCAGAGGTCAGCGTCGGGCTTGTTACCTTAGCAACGCTGCTGATCTGGCCCCGCCTGAACACGCCAATCCCTGCCCCACTGGTTGGCTTGGCGCTGGGTACCCTGGCCGCAGCGCTGCTGCTGATGGGTGGCGTTGAGGTCGATACTATCGCCTCGCGGTTTAGCTGGGAGTTCGAAGGTCAAACCGGCAGCGGCATTCCACCCTTTGCGCCTAGTTTTAACGCACCTTGGCATTTTCCAGGCGCAGATGGTGCTCCACTTGAGATCAACTTTGCTCTGATTCAGGCACTGCTTGGCCCGGCACTGGCGATTGCACTACTGGCAGCGATTGAATCGCTGCTGTGTGCCGTGGTGGCGGATGGACTAACCCGCACACGCCATGACCCTAACGCTGAGCTAATTGGCCAGGGGCTGGGCAATTTAGTCGTGCCCTTTTTTGGCGGCATTACCGCCACGGCGGCACTTGCCCGCACGGCAACTAATATCAAAAGCGGGGCTTTCTCACCTATCGCCGCCTTGGTGCACTCAGTGGTGGTATTACTCGCTGTAGTCGCCCTGGCGGGGGTGTTGGGATATGTACCCATGGCTGCACTCGCCGCCCTGCTATTTATTATTGCCTGGAACATGAGCGAGGCGCGCCACTTTTTGCATACGCTAAAAAGTGCCCCCGCCAGCGATGTATCAGTGCTGGTAATCTGCTTTGCGCTGACGGTGGTTTTCGACATGGTCATCGCGGTGGCCGTGGGTATTGGCCTAGCGGCAGCACTATTTATCCGCCGTATGGCACAGCTGACCCATACCCAGCGTTTAGATCCGCCCGATTCTGACCAGCACTTCCCTCCGGAAGTAGCGCTCTACAAAATCAGCGGACCGCTGTTTTTTGGCGCGGCCGAAAAGGCCATTGCCACGCTGCGGGTAATTGATCACGGCGTTCGGGTTGTCATTTTGGATATGCGCGATGTGCCAAGCCTGGATACCACCGCCATGGTGGCGCTGGACAGCCTGCGCCGGGAACTAGGAGAGCAAGACGTAGGCGTTATTTTTGCTGGGCTGCCGCCGCGTATGGCGCTAAAAATTAAACGCGCGGGCATTAAGCGCGAAGCAGGTAAGTTAGCGGTCGTCAGCAATCTAGCCCACGCCGAGCGCATGACACGTCGCTGGCTGGGTGATAGAGCTACTGTGAGTGCTGAGTAGCAGATAGGAAATGGCAAGCTTGCAAATAAAAAGGGGAAGTGTCCTTCCCCTTGTGTCGCACCCACTAAACAGCGATCAACTCGCCATATCGAGCACAATACGGCCTTCTATTTTGCCGTCGATCATGCGCTGGAAAACGTCGTTGATATTATCCAGCGTGTCGGTTGCCACCGTGGCCTTAACCTTACCTTCGGCGGCGAAATCCAGGGCTTCCTGCAGGTCGCTGCGCGTGCCGACGATAGAGCCGCGAATGGTAATACCGTTAAGCACCGTGCTGAAAATCGGCAGCGGGAAATCACCGGGTGGCAGGCCATTAAGCACCAGTGTACCGCCACGGCGCAGCATGTTTTGCGCTTGATCAAACGCCTTCGGCGACACCGCTGTCACCAAGGCACCGTGAGCACCACCGATGGTTTTCTTCAGGTAGGCCGCTGGGTCAGTTTTCATGGCGTTGACGGTTACCGTGGCGCCCAACCGCTCGGCCAGGGCTAGCTTGCCGTCATCGATATCCACCGCAGCAACATTCAACCCCATGGCTTTGGCGTACTGCACCGCCATATGGCCCAGGCCACCAATGCCCGAAATCACCACCCACTGGCCGGGGCGGGTATCGGTCATCTTCAAGCCTTTATAAACCGTCACTCCCGCACACAGTACCGGAGCTATTTCGATAAAATCGACGGCATCGGGTAATCGCCCTACATAGCCCGCATCCGCCAAGGTGTAGTCGGCAAACCCGCCGTTAACGCTGTAACCGGTATTTTGCTGGGACTCGCAAAGTGTCTCCCAACCGCCCAAGCAGTGCTCGCAGTAGCCGCAGGCCGAATAGAGCCAGGGTACGCCGATACGATCGCCCTCTTTGACGTGGGAGACACCTTCCCCCACCGCCACTATATGCCCAACGCCTTCGTGCCCTGGAATAAACGGCGGTGAGGGTTTTACCGGCCAATCGCCGTGAGCAGCGTGTAAATCGGTATGGCAAACGCCAGAGGCCGCCACTTGCATCAACACTTCGCCCTGCTTAGGGCGAGGTACGTCAACTTCTTCAATGACCAGCGGCTGGCCAAACTTACGAACGACCGCCGCGCGCATTGTGCTATCCATGATACAACTCCTAATAGTTTCCGATATAGCCGTTTAACAACGACTCATATTGATAGAGTCAGCGTCCAGGGAACTGACACGACCGCCCGGCTAATGCCGGACGGTGTGGCTTGCTATAGTAGAAAAAAGCTGACGGCTTAGAAGAAGCCCAGCGGGTTGATGTCGTAGCTGACCAGCAGGTTTTTAGTTTGCTGATAGTGCTCAAGGGCGACTTTATGGGTTTCGCGGCCAACGCCGGATTTCTTGTAGCCACCGAATGCCGCATGGGCTGGATACTGGTGGTAGCAGTTGGTCCATACACGCCCGGCTTGAATGCCGCGCCCCATACGGAAGGCGACGTTGATATCGCGGCTCCACACGCCCGCGCCCAGGCCAAACTCGGTGTCGTTGGCGATTGCCAGCGCTTCCTCTTCGTCTTTGAAGGTAGTCACCGCCACGACCGGGCCAAAGATCTCCTCCTGGAAAACGCGCATCTGGTTATTACCCTTCAGCAGCGTGGGCTGAATGTAGTACCCGCTATTGATGCTGTCGTCCATGGTCTCTTTATTGCCACCGGTGAGGAATTCAGCACCTTCGTCGCGGGCAATATCCATGTATGACATGATCTTGTCGAACTGCTCCTGGGAAGCCTGCGCGCCTACTTGCACATCGGTATCCAGCGGATTACCGCGCTTGATGGTTTTGGTGCGCTCGATGACCTTGGCCATGAACTCGTCGTACATGCTCTCTTGAATCAGCGCGCGAGACGGGCAGGTACACACCTCGCCCTGGTTAAAGAACGCCAGTACCAAGCCCTCTACCGCTTTATCAATAAACGTCGGTTCGGCGTTCATGATGTCGGCGAAGTAGATGTTGGGCGACTTGCCGCCCAGCTCCACGGTGGAAGGAATAATGTTTTCCGCCGCACATTTCAAAATATGCGACCCCACCGGGGTTGAGCCTGTGAAGGCGATTTTGGCGATGCGTTTGCTGCTGGCCAGCGCCTGGCCCGCCTCGGCACCAAAGCCGTTGACGATGTTCAACACGCCTGGCGGTAGCAAATCACCGACCAGTTCAGCCACTTTCAAAATCGAAGCCGGCGTCTGTTCGGCGGGCTTGAGCACCACGCAGTTACCCGCCGCCAGTGCAGGCGCCAGCTTCCAAACCGCCATTAGAATCGGGAAGTTCCAGGGGATAATCTGGCCCACTACGCCCAGCGGCTCGTGGAAGTGATAAGAAACCGTGTTGGCATCGATATCCGCCGCCGTGCCTTCCTGCGAGCGTATGCAGCCGGCAAAGTAGCGGAAGTGGTCAACCGCCAGCGGCAGATCGGCGTTCAGCGTTTCACGCACGGCTTTGCCGTTGTCCCAGGTTTCGGCAACGGCAAGCATTTCCAGGTTTTGTTCAATGCGGTCGGCGATTTTCAGCAAAATATTGCTGCGCTCTTGCGCCGATGTTTTGCCCCAGGCAGGGGCGGCAGCGTGAGCCGCGTCCAGCGCTTTGTCGATATCTTCCGCGCTTGAGCGGGGGATTTCGCAAAACACCTGACCGTTCACCGGGCTAACGTTATCGAAGTATTGGCCCTTCACCGGGGCAACAAATTCGCCGCCGATGTAATTGCCGTAGCGTTTTTCAAATGACACCAGTGAACCAGTGTCACCAGGATTGGCGTATATCATTATTGAGCTCCTGCGTATTATGATTATTAAAAGGTGCTCATGCAGTGTTGGTCAGATGGGCGCAACGCGATATACCCCGTTGGCAGGATGCGCCCTCATCCCTTGGTAGGAGACGCCATGTATTCGTTATTGGTGGCAGACGATCATCCGCTATTTCGCGACGCGCTGCAGGTCGTGGTCAGCAGCGGCTTGCCGAACAGCCAGCTGTTGGAAGCCGATAGTCTCGCCGCCGCGATTCCCCTGATCACCGAGCACGACGGCCTGGATTTATTGCTGCTGGACTTGAGCCTGCCAGATGCGGAAGGCCTCGACGGTTTAACCCGCGTGCGCGAGACCTACCCCTGGCTGCCGGTGGCCATTATTTCAGCGCATCAGGAGCGCCAGTTAGTGTTGGATGCCATTAGCTTGGGTGCCGTAGGCTATATTCCCAAATCAACGCCTAGAGAAGCACTGCTCAACGCGCTCACCCAAATGCTTGAAGGGCAACTATACCTTCCCGCCGAGGTCATGCGTCGTCCACCGACGACCTCCCCTTCGCCTCAAGCCAATACACCTGAAGCCGCCGAGCGCTTAGCGGGAGAACAGCTCGCTCAGTTAACCGACAAACAACTGTCGGTATTGCATTGCATGACCCAAGGCATGTCGAACAAGCAAATTGCCCGCGAACTAAGCATTGCCGAAACCACGGTTAAAACCCATGTCTCGGCCATCTTGCGCAAGCTGGGGGCCACCAGCCGCGTACATGCCATTGTGATGGCGGGCGAAGCTAACCTGCCGCTTTATATGGCCAGCCGAACGGTGCGTTAAGCTCTACCGCTATGCGGGGGTTAAAAGGCTGACTAGCAGCATACGCAAGCGCATCGGTTTTAATGGCTTCAATAAACAGTGCATGCCCGCTTCACGGGCGGCACGGCTGAGGGTTGCATCATGATTGGCGGTAATTACCACCGCCGCGAGCCCTGGATAGCGACGGCGCAGTCGCGCCGCCAGTGTCAGCCCTGTTTCGCGGTGCTCACCCAAATGATAGTCAACCAATAACACGTCAGGCGTCTCGCCATCACTGGCCGCCTCTAAGGCACTTGCTGTCGCCGCCGCCCGCACCCGACACCCCCAGCTACCCAGAAGCGCTTGCATTCCGTCGATAATCGCTGCGTCGTCATCAATCACCCACACCACGCATTCAGCAAGTGGAGACGCAGGATTGTCGTATGGCTGAACGGCGGTCGCCGGTACACTCCCCTGGGCTGCGGCTGCATGGGAAGAGGCATAGGGCACGGTGATCGAAAATAACGCTCCACGCCCAGGCTTTGAGGCCAGCATGACGGGCTGTTCGAGCATGGCACTAATACGATCAACGATCGCCAGGCCAAGCCCTAACCCGCGACTATGCTGACGCTGAGTATTATGAGCGCGCTGAAACTCTAGAAAAATCGCCTCACGCTGCTGCTCGGCAATCCCTGGGCCGGTATCACCCACCATAATTTCGACGCCCTCGGCACGACGACGACAGCCCAGTAGCACATGGCCGTGCTCGGTATAACGCACCGCGTTACTCAAAAAATTACGAATCACCCGCGCCAGCAGCGCCAAATCAGATTCCACCACCACACGCGACGGCACGTAATGCAAACTCAAGCCGCGCACAGCAGCAACCTGGCGGTATTCTTCCGCCAGTGCGTCCAATAAGGTGCTCACCGCGAACGGTGCTTTATCGGCATGCAGCACTCCAGCATCCAGACGCGAAATATCCACCAACGTGCCTAAAAGCCCTTCGACATCTTTTAGCGAGCGTCCCACATGGCCAACCAGTGTTTGCGAGGCTTCGGGTAAGGGATGCGTTTCCAAGGCACTGACGAACAAACGGGCTGCGTTGAGTGGCTGAAGCAGATCGTGGCTGACGGCGGCGAGAAATTTGGTTTTCGACAGGTTGGCAGCTTCGGCTTCTGCTTTCGCCGCCTGCAAATGGATGTTGGCCTGACCCAATTCGTCCAAGGCACGGTGCAGCGCATCAGTGCGCTCCCTAACCTGTTCGGCTAGCAATACAGAGCGCTCGAAAGCGGCATAAGGTGCGCCATCCGCACCGCTACCTGATTCAACACGGCTCATCAGTGCCTGACACACTTTGCGTAGGCGGCGATTTTCTTCGCGTAAGGCAGCGCTGCTAAGCGATGCGTCGTCACTTGCCGAGAGTTGGAAGAGTGCCAAGGGCCACCCCTGTAAACGTTTGATTCACATGCATGCCGTGGTGCTGCTCACCGTAGGTGTTAAAACCCACCACCCGCGACTGGCGCAGCAGTGTCGACGCCTGCTCGACATGTTGGACGGCCTCAAGCTCCATGCGGCGTAAGAAACAGTCACAGCCAATCATTAGCGAGGGTTGCCCCAACCGCGCTGTGACGCCTTGCAGCATGTTGTTGAGATCGTCAAGCAAAGGCGCAGGCTGCATGGCAGTCAGCACGATGCCGTTTTCCACCGCACAGTAAAAGCTTAGGCTACCATCGGCATTGGCGCGTTGAATGGAGCGCACGTAATGCTGCCCACCCAGTTGAACCGCAAGCGGATGGCGTGCAAATACGCTAGGCCCTAAGGTGTGAGGCTCAATCCCCACCAAGTCGGCGTAAACCCTGGCCGCAGGCAGTCCGTTTAATTCCATCACACGGCGACGCTCGCGATCCGCTTCGGTGACCACCAGTTTATGGCTAAGCGGCATGAGGTGGTGAGTTGAAAACACTTCAAACGGCAGGCACGTGTTGATCATCACCACCACGGCGGCGCGGCTATGAAAACGCCCTCGGGCATAGACGTGGGTGTGGGCCAAGTGATTGTCGTCTCCGGCGGAACCGCCGAAGCTGGGTATGCGCCCCAGGGCAGCGTCCAGCGTTGCCAGTACCTGCTCTTCGCGGCTTGAAAGCCCATCCAGTAACGTCAGTGCAAAGCTATGCTCGTTAACCGGGGCCAGCGCCTGACGACGGCAGCGCTCAATCAACCCATCGACTAACGGCTGAGCATCGCTCAGCGCGAACCGGTCCAGGTCATCGACAAGCGCCGTTTCAAGAGCGAATACTCGCCGATCAAAGCCAATCGCCACAATGCTGCCGCGATCATACCCCTGGGGAGTAATCTCGCCTGCCGTGGTACAACCACTGACAGTTACCGTTGGGAAGGCGCTGACCAGCGCGGCCGCTAGACCCTCTAAATCATACTCGGCGCTACAGAAAAAAATAATGCCGCCAAGGTGGTCATGGCTGAGGCCCTCAGCCAGCGCTTGCACTGCCTGCTTGGCGTTTGCCGACCGGCTGGCTACGACAACGGTGCCGTGATTAGCGGGGTAAGTGATCACGTTGCCATCGCTCTAACGCAGGGTAGGTGCGCGCGGAGGTTTGGCGCAGCACGCTAAAGGCGTTGCTCAGTTCGCTGGCACAAGGCGTTTCCTGCCTTGCCAAGACTTCTAACTGCTTGGCATGCTGCGCCACCTGCTGCGCGCCAATACTCAGCGCTTCTCCACGCAGTTGGTGGGCCAAACGGACGATCTGTTGGGTCTGTTCAGCCGGCATTTCCGCCTCAAGCCCGAGGTACGTCGCCAATTGGGCAAGATAATCTTCAACTTGTCGGTGATAGAGGGCTATGAGCTGACGCAAGTGATCCTCACCGAGGGTTTGGTAAAGACTGCTTAACGTGTCGTCATTCAGCAGACTTTCGCCGTTTGTAGGCCCAGTAGGCCAAGAAACCGTCTCGGTTTCGGCATCACCTAGTTGAAGCGCTAGAACATTGCTCAACGCGGCGGTGGATAACGGTTTGGTAATATAATCATTCATCCCCGCCTGCAGGCAGCGCTGACGGTCATCTTCTACACCGCCTGCAGTCATCGCGACAATGGGCACCTCGGCCAGCCAGCCGCCTTGAGCGCGTAGTTTTCGGGTAACCTCCAGCCCGTCTATGTCAGGCAGTTGAATATCCATAAAAATCAGGTGGAAGCGCTGAGCAGCGGTCATCGCCAGCGCATCGTGGCCATTTTCTGCGCAGACGATGTCGCAGCCTAAACGCGACAACAATTCAATGGCGACTTTACGGTTGATGGCATTGTCTTCCACCAGCAGTAACGAGGTCCTAGGGAAATGCTGCTGAGCAGGCAGTGAGGGCAGCGGTGAACGATGGTAAGGCTCTGCCTCTATTAGCGGTAGTTGACAGCTGAAGGTGCTGCCCTCGCCAAGTTGGCTGTCAACGCTTAGCTGCCCATGCATCGCCTCACTTAGCCGTTTGGAAATGGCAAGCCCCAGGCCGGTCCCGCCGAAACGCCGGGCAACCGATGCATCCGCCTGCTGGAAAGGCTCAAACAAATGCTGCTGTTGCGCGTCGCTTACGCCGCAGCCGGTGTCTGACACGTCAAATTGTAACCGGTCAACCGTGCTGGAAACACGCACAGAAACGCTACCGTCATCTGTAAACTTGATGGCATTGGCAATTAAATTAAGCAAAATCTGCCTTAGCCGACCAGCATCGACCATCACCCAAGCGGGTACCAATTCATCCACCTGCAGGGTGAGTGCCAGGCCTTTAGCCTCGGCTCGGGGCTTAAACAAAGCAACAACGCTATCTACCAGTGGTTTAACAGCCGTTGGGGCCGTTTCCAGGCTTAAATGACCTGCTTCAATTTTGGAAAAATCCAGAATCTCATTGATCATTGCTAATAGCTGGTTGGCGCTTTCGTAAATCGTGTTGGCGTAATCTTCTACCTGAACTCGATTAGCAGGCTCGCGCAGCAATTCGCTCATGCCAATGACGCCATTCAGAGGCGTTCGGATCTCATGACTGACCATCGCGAGAAAGTCGGACTTCGCGAGATTAGCCGCCTGGGCCTGCTTGGCGGTGACTTCCAGTTGACGGCTAAGCTGTTCTTGATCTCGCCGCGCAGCCGCGCTCTCGCGCATTTCCCGTACCAGGAAAACGACGACTAGCAGCGCGGCCAAACTCATCGCCACTATAAGGCTCATCAACAGCTTATATAGCAGACTGAGCTGCGCGCGCTCCTCAGTGGCGGATTCAGCCAAGTAGCCATTGATCGTGATAACCAGCCGTTCGGTGAGGCGCGTTAAGGCTTGCAGTTCGGTTTCCAGCGCGGTGATCGGCATCTGATCAAGGTCTTCATGGGGCTCAAACATCGGGTCGAGGACATCTAACTGCTGCTGAATGTCCTCTAGCAATTGTCGTGCTGGCTCAATACGGTCCAGTAGCGTGCTGACCTCCCCTTCATTGAGCAAAGTAACTCGGCTATAAAGCAGTTCAAAACTTAGATCCAACTCATCTTGGGCGTCAGGCGCTATTGGCCCGCGAGTCACGTTGAGTAGCTGATTGAGCAGTTGGACCGCATCACGATCCAGCTTGTAAATCACCCAGGAGGTGTCTTCGCGCAGGGACTGGGTAAGATTATCCTGGCGCCATGCGGCGATTGTCGCCACGACCAACGCCGCGGCGAATAGCACCACGGCCGTCATGGCGACCAGCTTGAAGCGCCGAGGATAGCGCAGCAAACGGGGGTAATGCGTCAAAGGAGCGCTAACGGACATTAATTTGCATCACCTGCCAGACGGCGCGAAAGCGCATTTTTTCGCTCAGCAAGGCGTCATCTTGATCAAACGGGTAGAGTACCCAAAGCGGACCATACTCTCGGATAGGAATCGCTTCACCGTCTCGTTTGAGCGCGAGAATCACATCGTAGTCATAAAAATCACTCACCGGAATTTCGGCTTCGTAGCCGTTGAGCGCCAATACATTGATGCTGCCGTCCTCTACGCCCAAGTGAGCCAGCAAGTCTCGCATCAAGGGGCCTTCATAATGATTCCGGCTATCGGTCCATGGCGTGGTCGTGTCGAAATCATGCTGCGGCAATTGCTGCAGCATCTGGCGATCAAAATGCGCCTCATCAGCGACATTGGCGTTGGTAATCTCGCCCACTACTTTGAGAATCACCGGCCCTGTCGGTGCGCGGCCGTCATCTGAAGTAGCCGCCAGCCCCGCCAGGGGAATGCTGAACGCCAGCATGATGCACCCCATTAACAACGATTTCACTGCGATTTCCTCTTGCCGCGTTATCCGCGGGTAAACGTTAATAGACCCTATAAGGTTACGCCATCTCATAGGTAAGGTCAGTTCATATACGAGTTTTTTCGCTGGCCACCCGCTGGGTTACTCAGCAAACCCAACCAACGCTTGAAAAATAAAAAAGCTCCAAGCCAGGCTTGGAGCTTTGCGTTTCACGGTCATCGCGTTAGCGAACAATCATGACCGACATTTTGGCGTGGTGTACCACATGCTCGGCATTAGGCCCCAACACGTAATCAACAAACTTACGCTTAGTATGAGAGGCCATAACGATCAGGTCGATATCCAGCTGTTTTCCGACTTTGATGATCGCCTCCCACGGCGAGCCGTCGACAATCACGCTCTGGGTGTTAATTGTCTCCGGTACGTGTTGTTGAATAAAGGTGTGCTGGGCTTCCTTAACAGCCTCGTGTGCCTTTTTAGAGAAGTCTTTCGGAAAGTAAGCACCCACCATGGGCATCTTAAATTCCGGCAGCACCGTCACCACATGCAGCGAGGCATCAAACGTCTGACACAGCGTGATGGCCGTGGGTAGCGCTTTTGTCCATGAACTCTCTTCGTTGAGATCAACGGGCAATAAGATTTTGTGGTACATGGCAGCCCCCTTTAAACAGTATTGGCCTTGATATTACGCCCATCGGCGTCCCGTCGACGGCGCTGCAGCATGACAATAAGGCCGAATACGCCAAGTGCCGGTATCCAAATCCACTCCTTCGTCCAGCGATCGACAGGGGCCAGGACTTCCACGATTTCCTGGTCAAAATCAAAGCCTAAATCTGCCGCGTCACTACCGTAGGTCACGGTATCAACAATGGTTTCATCGTCTTCGGTCATCAGCATCAGACCGAGATTATCCAACCGCTCTTGACCGCTATCGCCTTCGGGTACTGGTACTCGAATATAGGTCGTCATAGGGTCACCATAATCATCCAAGCCGCTGATTTGCACCCGTAGTGAAGAGTCTTCATCCATCTCGCCCAATGTGTCCGCGAACTCCGCAGGCTGCGTGGAACGGTAGGGATCGTGAATCATGTCCATAAAGAAGCCGGGGCGGAACAGCGCAAAAGCTACCACCAGCAACAGAATCGACTCATACCAGCGGTTACGGGTGAGCATATACCCTTGGGTGGCGGCGGCAAAAATAAGCATTGCCACGGTAGCGACGATAAAGATCAACACCCCCTGCAGCGGGGTGACGTCAATCAGCAGCAGGTCGGTGTTAAAGATGAACAAAAACGGCAGCGCGGCAGTACGCAGGCTGTAATAAAACGCCTGAAAACCGGTGCGGATAGGGTCGCCCCCTGAAATCGCCGCCGCTGCAAACGAAGCCAGCCCCACAGGTGGGGTCACGTCAGCCATAATACCGAAGTAAAACACAAACAGGTGCACGGCAATTAGCGGCACCAGCAGCCCGTTTTGCTCGCCGAGCTGAATGATCACCGGCGCCAGCAGAGCAGAAACCACGATGTAGTTGGCAGTGGTCGGAAGCCCCATACCCAGAATCAGGCTGAGAATGGCGGTAAACAGCAAAATTAGTAGCAGATTTCCCATCGCCAGGGTTTCCACTACTTCCGCCAATACCAGGCCAACACCTGTCTGGGAAACCGCGCCCACAATAATACCCGCCGTTGCCGTCGCGATGCCGATGCCGATCATGTTTCGGGCACCGGTGACCAGCCCGTCCCACAGGTCCATAGCACCTTCGCGTAGGTCAGCCGATAGGTTACTTCGACCGCGGAAGAGCGCCGTGATCGGGCGTTGGGTGAGCATGATAAAGATCATGAACACTGTCGCCCAAAACGCTGACAACCCAGGCGATAAGCGCTCAACCATCAGGCACCACACCAGCACGATAACGGGAAGGATATACTGCAGGCCGACCATCACTGTGGGCCGGGTTTGCGGCAGTGTCACCACCGGCTCGTTGGGGTCATCCAATTCAAGCTCGGGATAACCAGAAGCCACCTTCAGAAGCCCCACATAAACCGCCACCAGCCCGGCACCAATCACCCAAGGTGCAGCCACGCCCAGCGCTGGCTGCATCCAGCCAAGGCCGTAATACACCACCAGTGCGGTGACCATCATCAGCAACAAACCGCTTAAAAAGCCAACCAGCTTGCGCACTAACGGCTTAGGCGGGTTGCTGCTTTGAAGCCCCTGCATATTGGCCTTCATGGCCTCAAGGTGAACGATATATATCAGTGCGATGTAGGAAATCACTGCCGGTAGGAACGCGTGCTTGATAACCTCGACGTAAGAAATACCCACGTACTCGACCATCAAAAACGCGGCGGCCCCCATCACCGGCGGCATAATTTGCCCATTGACCGAAGCCGCCACCTCTACCGCACCGGCTTTTTCGGATGAAAAACCGACGCGCTTCATCATCGGGATAGTAAAGGTGCCCGTGGTCACCGTATTGGCAATCGAAGAACCCGAAATCAAACCGGTCATGCCCGACGCCACCACTGCTGCCTTGGCAGGGCCACCGCGGTAATGTCCCAGCATCGAAAATGCGACTTTAATGAAATAGTTTCCCGCGCCTGCTTTATCCAACAGCGCGCCAAACAAAACAAACAGAAACACAAAGCTGGTAGAAACCCCTAGCGCAATACCGAATACGCCCTGGGTGGTTAGCCACTGATGATTGACCAGCCCGTTAAAACTTACTCCGCCGTGGGCTAATATGCCCGGCATCCATGGTCCCGCCAAGGAATACACTAAAAACACACTTGCCACGATCATCAACGGCGGCCCAAGTGCACGCCGTGTGGCCTCCAGCAGCAATACAATTCCCGCGATACCGACAACAACGTCGATCAGCAGCGGTGATCCGGGGCGATCCGACAAGCCCTCGTAAAAGATGAACATATAAGCACCGCAAAACGCGGCGACGGCCGCCAGGACCCAATCCAATACCGGGATACGATCGCGAGGCGAATGCTTAAGCGCTGGGTACGCCATGTAGGCCAAAAACAGCGCAAAGGCTAAATGAATCGAACGGGCCTGGGTCGCATTAAATACGCCAAAACCCACTACATATGGCAGGGGCGAAGCGATCCATAGCTGAAAGAGTGACCAAGCCGCCGCAATACTGACCAACAACTTACCTGGAACGCCCGCTGGTTTACGCGCTCCGGAGTCGGTAGAGGCGACAAGGTCGTCAAGATCAACATTCGACCCGCTGGCCTTAGTGTTGTCCACTGTCATAAGCATGCCCTGCAGAAATATGGATGGCACTGTGGAATGCCAACTTGATGCCTAGTGGCATCCCAAACACAGCGCGCGGTCCCAAGAGAGACCGCGCGCATCTTTCAATGGATGATTATCACCATTGAACCGATTACCTTATTCTTCGATCCAACCCTGCTCTACGTAGTACTTCTTAGCACCATCGTGAAGCGGTGCTGAGAGGCCTTCTGACACCATTTCTTCTTGATCCAGATTTTCAAACGCAGGGTGTAGACGCTTGAAGCGGTCAAAGTCGTCAAATACAGCCTTAACGGTTTCATAGACCACGTCTTCATCTACCTCAGCGGAGGAGACAAAGGTCGCCGACACGCCGAACGTCTCTACGTCGTCAGGATTGTTTTTGTACAGACCGCCTGGGATAGTCGAGTTTGTATAGTAGGGATACTCGTCAACGATGCCTTGAACATCTTCATCGTCCAGCGGAATCAAGCGCGAATCCACGGTAGTAGTGGCTTCCTGGATGGAGCCGTTCGGGTGACCGACTACGTAGACCATGGCATCGATGTTATTATCAGCCAGGGCCGCAGCCTGCTCAGAGGCATCCAGCTCAGAAACCATCGAGAAGCTATCTTCGTCCCAGCCTTTCGCGTCCATCACCACTTCCATGGTGTTGCGCTGACCAGAACCCGGGTTGCCGATATTAACGCGCTTGCCTTCCAGGTCATCCAGCGTTTCGATACCAGAGTCTTCACGAGCCAGCAGCGTCAGCGGCTCACCATGGATGCGGAATACCGCACGCAGATCCTCGAAAGCTTCGTCTTCGAAGTTACCTTCGCCATTATACGCTTGGTACTGAACATCAGACTGGGCAACGCCCATATCCAGTTCGCCAGACTTAATGCCGTTAATATTGGCAACAGAGCCACCGGTTGACGGCGCATTACAGCGAATATCGTGATCGTCGCTGCCGCGGTTTACCAGTCGGCATACGGACTGGCCAACGACGTAGTAAACGCCGGTCTGGCCACCGGTACCAATGGTAATGTAGTTTTCACCGTCTTCTTCTTCGGCCATTGCGGGTGATGCAAAGGCAGCGGCAGCAAGTAGCGCACCGGAGAAAGCAGCGGTAGAAAATGCATGGCGTTTCATAAACACACCTCTTTATCTTGATGTTATGAGCGTTGTGCGTTTGGTCCGCCTGCTTGATGTTCCCCAGGCGGATTGATCCAAAACGTTGTCAAGACAATCTGTTATCAGCATCGACAATGTCTGTCGGCTTTGTCTACTTTAGCGAAAAAAAACGTAATTGGCGAAGCGCAATATTGTTAATCGGCAAACATCGTTTCTTAACGTATGCCATTCAGTGTAGCGACATCCACCGTTTAGGGAGCGTTAACCGTCATACCGCTTTTGCATAGGGCAAACGGCATTAGCCAACGTTATAGCCTAAAACACGCGGCAACCAGAGCGCGATACCGGGAAATATCGCCACCAATGCCAGTGCGCAACTCATGGCAAGCACAAATAGCAACGCCCAGCCGAGCGTATGCTCAAGGCGGATTTTTGCCACCTCCGTGGTGACCATTAAATTCACCGCGACCGGTGGCGTAAACTGCCCGATGGCGATATTCATGGCGAGCAGAATGCCAAACCAGACGGGGTTCCATTCGAAGTGCTGCATGACCGGAATCAAAATCGGCATCATGATCAGATAGATCGAGATCGCATCCAGCAGCATTCCCGCTACTAGCACTGCCAGCATGACCAGGATCAATAGCAACACACCGTTATCGGTCAAACCGATAATCCACTCTGCCAAGTGGCGGAAAGTACCCAGCATCGTCCCCGCCCAGGCAAAAATACCCGCCAGGGCAATAATCAGCATGACCACGCCGGAAATAATCGCCGCTTCACCAAATAGCTCCCACAAATCCCGCCAGGAGAGCTCACGGGTCAGAAAAAGCCCAACGGCAGCCCCGTAGGCAACCGCCACTACCGCGGCCTCTGTAGGCGTAAACAGCCCCGAGCGTAATCCGCCGAGTATCAGTACCGGGGCGAATAGCGCTGGCAGTGCCTGTTTGAACGTTGTTTTCACACTCAGTCGTTCGGCGCCTTCCACCGGTGTACCGCCTTCCCAACCGTAGCGCTTGGACACCAGCAGCGCCGGCACCAAAAGCGACAAACCCGCTAATATGCCTGGGAACAAGCCAGCCGCGAACAAGGCGCGCAGGTCAACACCCGGCACCACGATGGAGTAGAGAATCAGCGCCACAGAAGGCGGAATAAGAATGGCGGTGGAAGCCGACGCCGCAATCAGCGTGGCCGAAAATGGCTTGGGGTAGCCGGCCTTGGTCATGCTCGGAAGCATTACCATCGCCACCGCCGCCGCATCGGCAGGGCCTGACCCGCTCATACCACCCATAATCATGCACACCAGCACCGCTACCAGCGCCAGACCGCCATGGCGCGGGCCAATCAAGGCCTGGGCAAAACGCACCAGACGCAGCGCCACACCGGCACGCTCGAAAATCAGTCCGGTCAAGATAAACAGCGGAATCGCAATCAGCGGATACTTGGCAATGCTGTTGTAGGTATTGGTCCCCAGCGTCGCCAACATTTCCGGGGAGAGACCAAGAACAATACCCACCGCTCCCGAGAGCGCCAGCGAAAACGCCACCGGCACTCCCGCAATCAGCAAGCCGGCGAAGGCTAGAATCATCCATACATCAGGCGTCATCGCTTTCCCTCCCGGCCAAACGGTCACGGGTTTGCTGGAAGAGACGCCACACCATCGCCAGCGTCAGGATGGGCAGCCAAATCAGATACCACCACTGCGGCACGCCAAGGCCGGGCGACAGTGACTCCCACTGGTATTCCTGCCAAACCATCAGGCCGCCAAAGCCGCTAATTAACCCCAGCACCACCAGCGTACAAAGCGCCTGGAAAAGGATTAGCAACCTACGCATGCGAGGTGGCAATAAACGCTCTAAAAAACTGATGCGAATATGCCGCTGACGACGCAGCGCTACCGAGGCACCCGCGAAAGTTAGCACCACCAGTAGAAACACCGACAACTCTTCTGTGAACGAAAAAGAGCCCCCCGTCAGGTAACGCGTGACCACGTTACCCAGGCTAATCAGTGAGATAACAATCAATGCCAGCGCGCCCAACCAACGCTCGGGCCGCGCGTCCGGAATGCCTTTCATGGAACAGCCTCACAAGCGTCACCGCCCTATAGGGCGGTGATCGTATAGGTAAATAACGTTGGTTATATTGGATTAGCGCTCGTCAATGGCTGATTGCGCCGCTTCCACCAACTCTTCGCCAATACGCGGCGTCCACTTCTCGTAGACAGACTGAGTGGCATCTACGAACGCCTGATACTGCTCATCGCTTAATTCGGTGACCGTGACACCACGCTCTTTGATAGCGGCGAGCCGCTCGCTTTCTTCTTCACGGGTCATGGCGATTTCCCACTCTCCCGCCTCCTTGGCGGTCTCGCGTAGCAGCGTGCGTTGATCTCCGCTAAGCGACTCCCAGACCTGTTGGTTAACGGCGAAAATCAGCGGGTCGTTCATGTAATTCCACAGCGTTAAGTGCTCCTGGCCGACTTGATCAATACGCGCCACGTCAAATACCGATAGCGGATTTTCCTGACCATCCACCGCGCCGGTGGTCAGCGCTGGCTGGGCATCGGTCCAGCTCATTTGCGTGGGGTCGGCATCGAGGGCCGAGAACGTATCCTGGAACAGCGGCGAGCCGACCACGCGGATTTTCAGACCGTCCAAGTCCCCAGGCTCGCTAATCGGGCCTTTCGAATTCGACACCTGGCGGAAGCCATTCTCACCCCACGCCAACGGAATCACACCGCGAGACTCAATTGCCTCGAATACCATTTCCCCAGCGTCGCCACCGGTCACCGCATCCACCGCGGCTTCGTCGGGAATGAAAAACGGCAGCGAGAAGAGATTGAGCTCGGGTACCTGCGGCGACCAGTTGATGGTCGAACCTACCGCCGCGTCGATCAGCCCCGAGCGCATGGCCGAAAACTCGCGGGTCTGGTCACCCGATACCAACTGAGAGTTGGGATACACCCGAAGAGTTAGCTCACCGTCGCTACGTTCCTCGACCAGATCCGCCCATTTTTCAGCCGCTTGCCCCCAGGGAAAGGCGTCGGGCAGCACTGTCGACACAGACAGTTCGCGGGCCTGCACGGAAAGGGAGAAAGACAGCAACATTACACCGGCCAAGCCGGTAGACATAAAAGCCATTGAGCGTGTCAGCGTCATAACAGATCCTTTTTTATCGATTTTTATGGTGGTGTATCCAACGGCGCAACGCCGTGGTTAGTG
Organism: Halomonas sp. HL-93; assembly: GCF_900086985.1. Taxonomy (NCBI): domain Bacteria; kingdom Pseudomonadati; phylum Pseudomonadota; class Gammaproteobacteria; order Oceanospirillales; family Halomonadaceae; genus Halomonas; species Halomonas sp. HL-93. The sequence continues at coordinate 852,379 of NZ_LT593974.1, read as the reverse complement.
CCCCATGTCATTGTAAGCGCTCCACTACCAAAAGGAAGACGCCGAAGGTCGGCATCGTGCACCTATCAGAGACGGGAACGCGGACATTTATTGTCTTATCAGTCTGGCACTTAGCCAAGCTGATACAATAGCAATAATTTCGATCTACCTACGGACATCAACGTGCCTCTACGCGACTTGCTGCTCGGCCTATTTGTTATCGCTATTTGGGCGCTGAATATCATTGTCATCAAGGTCGGTGTGGCGGAGCTTCCGCCGCTATTGATGACTACCCTACGCTTTACGCTGGTCGCAGTCTTACTGGTGCCCTTCTACCCGGTAGCGCGGGCACAGCTGCCGTTTTTGCTGCTGCTATCCATCACCTTCGGCAGTTTGCACTTTGCCCTTCTATTTATTGGTCTGGGCCAGGCAGAAGCGGGTACGGGAGCGCTGTTAGTGCAGATGGGAACGCCCTTTGCCACGCTATTAGCGGTGATCTTTCTAAAAGAGAAGCTAGGCCCCAAACGCATTGTCGGGCTACTGCTCTCTTTTGCCGGTGTGGTCGTGCTGGCCGGTGGGCCAACGCTGCCCTCTCCGCTGCCACTGGCGATCCTGTTGTGCAGCGCCATGGGCTGGGCGGTATCCCAACTGTTAATCAAACGCGGCCCACCTATTGCGCCGCTGGCGTTGGCGGGCTGGGTCGCGCTGTTTGCGGTGCCCCAGGTAGCACTGGGATCATGGCTGTTTGAAAGTGGACAGTGGCAAGCACTAAAGCAGGCAAGCTGGTTAGGCTGGGGGGCGATGATCTACACCGCCGTGATGTCATCAATCGTTGCCTACGGGATCTGGTACGCGCTGTTACGCCGCCACCCGGTCAATCGCGTCGTCCCCATGACGCTGCTCGTTCCGGTATTGGCGGTCGGCTTGGGAGCACTGCTGATGGGCGACAGTCTGGGCGTGCATAAACTGGTGGGCGGCGGGCTGGTGATCGCGGGCATCGCCCTGATTGTGCTTAATATCAGTCATCGCCCTCGCCCCGCTTAATCTTCCGGCTGGCAAAAACCGCTCAAGGCGGGTACCGATACGCAGTCACCTTCGCCAATCCCACGTTCAGCAAAATAGCCTGCATTAACTTCCAGTGCCGCATGATAGGCAGCACCAGGGGCATAGGAGCGGCAGTTACTCGGCGACGATGACTCGCAGGGCTGCATCGTTTCAATCGCCACAATGCGCCCTGCGTCGTCGATAAAGGCGATGTCCAGCGGAATCAGCGTGCGGTACATCCAGAATCCGCTGTCGGCTGGCCGTTCTCTGTCAAAGACAAACAGCATGCCGCGTTTTTCGGGCAGATGTTCGCGTTGCATCAACCCACGCTGACGTTTCGGCAAGGTATCAGCCAGTTCGACGTCCAAGCGATGTGGGCCTTTCTCGGTATGAATCGCCAATGACAGGGTTTCCGCATCGTCTGGCGTCGCTTGCGCCCATAATGAGGTCCCAGGTAGCCACAGTGACAACGGCAATATAAGCGACGCTTTCAGCAGCGACCGACGGTTCATGGTCATGGTGTTTTCCTTTTCTCATCGGGCGCTATCAACGCCGTGTCCTGGCATCAGATGAATGCCCTCTGCCAACAGCGATACATGCACTGCTGCGCCGGGGGTCAATTGGTTACGCCGTGCCGCGTGAGTAGCAATATCGAAACGTAGCATATCGCCGTGTTGAACGCGCAATGCCACCGACGTTATGCCGCCCAGCACGACTAGCTCATCGACCGTGGCGGCAATGGGGTTCTCTCGCTCGCCAAGCGAAGGGCGGTCGCGACGATGGAGAACGATATCCGAAGGTGGCAGGTACCAGGCCACTCGCTCATCGATGTTAAGCCCCTCAAGCCCTGAGGCAACGTCCAGTTGATCGTCTCCCCAACGCAAACGACGCTCCCCTCCCACCTCCACCACCTGGCCTTCAAAGACGTTCTGCCGATCCAACAACCGTGCGACATTCGGCGAGGCAGGCATTCTAAACAGGGATTCAGGCGGGGCTTGCTGCAAACTGTGACCGTTATGCAGCACGCATATTTGATCCGCCAGCGCGGCGGCTTCTTCAAGGTCGTGGGTGACCAGCACAATGGGTATGGAAATTTGCTGGCGAAGCCTGGCCAGCTCGCGCTGAAGGCGCCGCCTCGTCACCTGGTCCACCGCCGAAAACGGTTCATCGAGCAGCAGCACCTGTGGGTCGCGAGCCAGCGCACGGGCCAGGGCCACACGTTGACGCTGGCCGCCTGAAAGCTCGCTTGGGTAGCGATTTTCCAGGCCTTTCAGGCGCACCGTTTCAAGCCATTGCTCAGCCTGAATGCGTCGCTTGGCAGGCGGCAAATGACGCAGCGCCAGCGCAATATTAGCCAAGGCGGTTAGGTGGGGAAATAGTGCATAGTCTTGAAACACCATGCCGACCCGGCGCCTCTGGGGCGATAGCGAGCGCTTACCTCGCGAGTCAAACCATGTTTGCCCTGCGCATTCAATGCGCCCCTCATCCGGGCGATACAGCCCGGCAATGGTCCGTAACAGGGTTGTTTTACCACTCCCTGAAGGCCCCACCAGCGCCAGCAGTTCGCCTGGCATGCAATTAAATTCAGCGTTCAGCGGAATCGGGCCTGTTTGTTGTACGTTAACGGAGAGCTTAGCCACGCGCCCACCTCCGACGGCCTGCCAAGCCGTACACCACGCCTAGGGTGGTAAACGACACCACTAGCAACAGCGCCGCCATCAGGGCGGCCCCCTGCTCGTCAAAGGCCTGCACTCGGTCGTAAATGGCAATCGCCAGCGTGCGGGTTTCGCCGTCGATCGCCCCACCGACCATCAGAATGACGCCAAATTCGCCCAGCGTATGCGCAAAAGTCAGCGCGGTGGCGGAGAGAACTCCCGGCCATACCAGCGGCAACTCAATGCGTAGCAGCGTTTGCCACGGGCTTAGCCCGCTGCACCACGCCGCCTCGCGCAGGTTGTGAGGCACGTTTTCAAAGGCACGCTGAATCGGCTGGACGGCAAAGGGCAGATTGGCGACCAGTGAGGCCAGCAAAATACCGCTGAAGGTAAAGTTGAGCCCACCGCCGGTGAGCGCCATCCACAGCTGACCGACCGGCGCCTCGCGGCCAAAGCTTTGTAGTAGATAAAACCCCAATACGGTCGGCGGCATTACCAGCGGCAGCGCCACCAACGCTTCGCAAAGCCCTTTACCGCGAAAGCGGGCTCCGGCCAACCAGCGGCCCAGGAAGATACCTAACGGAAGCAAAAAAACACACGTGAGTGCCGCTAGGCGGAATGACACTGAAAGCGCCGACCCATCCATCAGTCTGTACTAAACCCATAGTGTTGAAAGATCGCCCGCCCCTCTTCCTGCTGGAGCCAGGCATAAAACGCCTGGGCGGCGTCCCCCGCTTGGCGGGTGAGGACCATACGTTGGCGCAGCGGCTCATGCCAGCCTTCGGGGATGAGTACATACTCACTTCGTTCAGCCAACGGCGGTGCCAGCGCCAGGGAATAAGCCACCAGTCCGCCCTGGGCATCGTCGGAGAGCGCAAACTGTGCTGCTTGGGAGACATTCTCCCCGAGCACTCGCAGCGGTTCGGTTTGCTCCCAAAGCCCTGCATGAGTAAGCGCTTGCTTAGCGGCAACGCCATACGGTGCGTGCTCGGGGTTGGCGATAGCAATGCGCGGCCGCTCGCCGTTCGCGTGGTGCGCCAGGGCCTGCTCCACCCCAGCCAGCGGCGCGTCGTCGTCAGGCATCTCTGCCTGTCCCGACCGCTGCAGCCAAACCAGCCGCCCGATGGCGTAAATCACGCCCTCACCACGGGTATGCCCCTCGCCATGCAGCGCCTCCACGTAGCGCTCATCGGCTGAGAGAAACAGCTCGAAGGGAGCACCCTGAGCAATTTGACGACGAAAATTGCCCGAAGAGCCAAAGTTTAGCCGCAGCGTGTGCCCAGTGGCATCCTCAAAGCGTTCGGCGGCCTCCTTAAGCGCAAATTGCAAATCCGAGGCTGCCGCGACCGTCGCCGTCCCCGCCGAGGCGGGCATGGCGACCATCAGCAGCCACGCCATCCATAGGCCACGCCGACACAAGCGAGGCATTGCTTAGCTCGCCTGTGGAGGCAGATGCTGCTCGGTGATGGCCATCACTTTCATGGTGTTAGTCCCACCGTGGGCATTCATGTGATCGCCGCGGGTTAGTATCACGTAATCGCCAAGCTTGGCGACGCCTTGCTTAACCAAAAGCTCAAGGGCGCGGTCGTTAAGTTCGGTGGCCGTCATCTCTGATGTATCGAACGGCAGCGAAACCACACCGCGATACAACGCCATACGCCGCTGAGCGATGGGGTTGTGCGCCAGGCCGACAATCGGCAGCCCCGAACGTATGCGCGAGGCAATCAGCGGGGTATAACCCGACGAGGTCATGCAGGCGATGGCCGTGACGCCTTCCATATGGTTCGCCGCATACATCGCGGAAAGCGCAATGGTTTCGTCCGGACGGGTAAAGCCTTCGTGGATACGGTGGCCCGACTCCTGGGCAGTCTTTTCGCGCTCGGCGCCCAGGCATACGCGTGCCATGGCGTCGACGGTCTCGATGGGATAATCCCCCGCGGCGGTTTCCGCCGAGAGCATCACCGCGTCGCTGCCATCCAGCACGGCGTTGGCCACGTCGAATACCTCGGCACGCGTTGGCAGTGGCGACGAGATCATGCTTTCCATCATTTGCGTAGCCGTGATGACCGCGCGGTTGAGCGTACGCGCCCGCTTGATCATGCGTTTTTGCACACCCACCAGTTGGGCGTCGCCTATCTCAACGCCCAGATCGCCGCGGGCGACCATCACCGCTTCCGAGGCTTCAATAATGCCGTCAAGCGTGGCGTCATCGGCCACCGCTTCGGCACGCTCCACTTTGGCCACCAGGCCAATCTCGGCACCCTTTTCACCGAGCAGGCGGCGTGCCTCGCGCATATCTTCAGCATGACGGGGGAAAGAGATAGCCAGATAATCGACACCAATCTCAACCGCGGTTTTAAGGTCTTGCTTGTCTTTCTCGGTAAGCGCCGGGGCCGACAGACCACCGCCCTGCTTATTGATGCCTTTGTTATTGGACAGTTTGCCGCCCACCACGACCACCGTATGGACCTGAGACCCTTTGACACCGGTGACGTCCAGCACTACACGGCCATCATCAAGCAATAGCCGATCACCGGCGGTGACGTCATCGGCAAGCGTCTTGTAATCGCAGCCCACCTGAGCGCTATCGCCCGCCTCGCCGTCCATCGCCATATCGAGAATAAACGGCTGGCCTTCTTGCAGCATCACCGCGCCCTCTTTAAAGCGGGCGACGCGAATTTTCGGACCTTGGAGATCACCCAGTACTGCTACGCTCCTTCCCAGCTTGGCGGCGGCTTTACGCACTTCTTGAAGCCGACGACGGTGATCGTCGGCGCTGCCATGGGAGAAATTCAACCGTACGACATCGACCCCCGCCGCAAGCATGGCGTCTAGCACACCCTCGCGGTCGCTAGCGGGCCCCAAGGTGGCGACAATTTTTGTGCGGCGAATCAAGGAATGGTGCAGTGCGTTCATAAAGCTCCCGGGCGCTTGACGTGGATGATCACTAGCCTAACAGTATAACGCGCGAAACATGACCGCTATGCAACACCCCGCGTTAATCGGCGAGGTGAATTCGCAATGACAACGGATATTCGTCGCAATTGTTGCCGTCGCCACCCCGGTCCACCACCAAAAACTCGCCTTCTCGCTCCAGAACCGACTGAATGGCGTGCCAAGTGCCCGCGCGATAGTTGACCCCTTGGCGTCCATCGGTAACAAAGGCGCGTACATCGTCAAGGTTAATAACGTCTCCCGGCGGGGCGACCACGACAATAAAACGCTCCTGATGCAGCGGCATAAACGCTTGGCTGCCCTGCGGATGCCGCTCCAGAAACGTGAGCTCCAACGGCAGCGTAACCGGCTGACTGACGAAGATATTGATCAGCGTGCGAGCGTTTTCGCCCAGGGTTTCCACCTTGGCCAAATCATGGTGGCGCTGGGTACGCCCGGCATTAATGGGAAACGACGCGGAGGTACGCGCATCAATCACATCGCCAAAAGGGGCAAAGGCCTCTGCCGTTAGCGGCTCGGCTTTTAGCTTCAACATTGCAGCTCCTTAACGCGATGACAGTTTTAGAGAAGCATGGCGATTAACATCTTTATACAACAAATACCGGAACGGCCCGGGGCCAGCGGCATAGCAGGCCTGGGGGCAGAAGGCACGCAGCCACATAAAGTCCCCCGCCTCGACTTCTACCCAGTTTTGATTGAGGTGATAAACCGCCTTGCCTTCCAGCACGTAAAGGCCGTGCTCCATGACATGAGTTTCATCAAACGGAATCACACCGCCCGGCTGGAAGGTGACGATATTGACGTGCATATCATGGCGAACATCCGCCGGGTCGACAAAACGCGTGGTCGCCCAGCGGCCTTCGGTGCCCGGCATCTCGATGGGGGCAATGTCCTGCTCGTTGGTAACAAACGCCTTGGGTACGTCGAGCCCTTCGACATATTCATAGGCCTTGCGCACCCAATGAAAACGCACCGGTGCGCTAGATTCATTGCGCACCTGCCAGTGGCTCCCCGGGGGAATAAACGCATAGCCACCGGGGAGCATGGTGTGACGCTCGCCCGCCAGCGTTAGCGTTAATTCACCCTCGACAACAAACAGCACCCCTTCCGCCTGAGGGTCCAGTTCCGGCTTGTCGCTGCCGCCATCCGGCTGCAGTTCCATAATGTATTGGGAGAAGGTCTCGGCGAAGCCCGACAGCGGCCGCGCCAGCACCCATAAACGGGTGCCTTCCCAGAACGGCAGATTGCTGGTGACGATATCGCGCATCACCCCTTTAGGAATTAGCGCATACGCCTCGGTAAAGACGGCACGATCAGCGGTTATCTGCGTTTGCGGCGGATGCCCGCCGGTGGGGGCGTAGTAGGTAGCTGGCATATTTGAGCCCATATGACTTATGAAAAATTAGAGAAGCATCTTGTATACAAGATTAGCCATACACATTAAAGGGATCTTCATCAGAATACTTGTGAAACGTTTCTCCCAATAGTAACTTCTATAGAAACTTTCGTTTCATATCGCTTAAGCCAAACGAATCATGGTCAGCAGCAATATCCCAGTAAGCATTCGCTATCCTCTACCCATTGTTTCCATGGGCTATAGCGTTACTCAGATTAGACATTTATAACAATAGCCGCCCTGAATGGCGGTCCTATAACGCGAGGTACAGCATGTCCCAACACACTCAACCTCCGGATCCCTCTAATGGTCCAAAGCCTAAAAAAAGCTGGTGCCGGATCCCTGATATTTACGTGGTTCTGTTCGTATTTATCGGCTTGGCCGCGATAGCGACTCATTTTGTGCCTGCGGGCCAGTTCGAACGTGTTCCTGGCCCAGACGGACGTACCACTATCGATCCCACCTCGTTTGAACACGTTGCCGCCACCCCAGTTGGCCTGGTCGACTTCATGCTGGCGATACCCAATGGATTGATGAGCGCTGGCGAAGTGGTGTTTTTTACGTTCATGATTGGCGGCATGTTCATGGTATTAAGGCGTACCGGCATTATTGAGATTGGTGTGGATAAGCTGACGCGTCGCTTTGCGCGGCAGAGCCTACTTACGATTCCGGTATTGATGACGGTATTTGCTGTCATAGCAACCATCATCGGTACTCAAGAGTTGGCGCTGGTCTACGTGCCGGTCATCCTGCCGCTGATGATTGCCTTACGCTTTGATTCTGTCACTGCAGCGGCGGTGGCACTTTGCGCCACCACTGTTGGCTTCACTACGGGGGTACTCAACCCCATCAACACGGGGCTTGGGCAACAACTCTCTGACTTACCTCTCTACTCTGGTTATGGCCTACGCATCATGGCGTTTATTGCCATGTTAGCTGCGGCCATGTTCTTCGTCATGCGCTACGCGCGCATGGTCCGCCACGAGCCTTCACTCAGCCTACTGAGTACAGACTCTGGCGAATCCGAAAAACGTAGTCTGTACCAACACGCTGACAATAGCCCCGCTTTGATCGCAACAACTCGCCAGATACTTGCAGCCATTGCAACGTTCGCCTTCTTCGCCGTACTCGTCTATGGCGTGTTACAGCAAGGCTGGTTCATGATGGAGATGGCAGGCCTGTTTATCATCATGGGCATTGCGGTGGGAATTATTGCAGGCCTTGACACCGACGAAATATGTGCAGGCTTCAACCAGGGCTTCCGCGACGTATTGGTCGGCGCCATGATTGCGGGCGTCGCCCGAGGCGTGGCGGTGATGCTGGAAGATGGCCAGATCATGGATACCCTGGTGTTTGGGCTTGGCAATCTTGTCGGCGGCCTGCCTACCCTGCTTTCCGCTATTGGCATGTTCTTCGCCCAGCTCGGCTTCAATTTTATTGTCCCCTCCGGCAGCGGCCAAGCACTCGTCACTATGCCGCTCATGGCACCGCTCTCCGATATTATTGGCGTAACGCGCCAAACGTCAGTGCTGGCTTTCCAGCTGGGTGACGGCATCGGCAACATTCTCTACCCAACCTCGGGCTACTTTATGGCAACTCTGGCCCTGGCAGGTGTCCCGTGGCAGAAGTGGGTCAAATTCTTCTTCCCACTTTTTTGCGTATGGATATTGATCGCGTTAGGTTTTCTTATTCTTGCTCAAGCGACACAGTGGACCGGATAGATGCCTGCCATCACCCTTCTATTTTTGTCTATATAGCGAGCTATCGACACGCTAGAGCACTGCAGAAATAAACTGCTTTAGCTCTGGCGTTTGCGGATTGCCGAACAGCTCGCTGGGGGCGCCCTCTTCATGGATGCGCCCCTGGTGCATAAATACTACGCGGTCGGCCACGTCACGGGCAAAGCTCATCTCGTGGGTGACCAGAATCAGCGTCATACCCTCGGCCGCCAGGGCTTCCAATACGCGCAGTACTTCACCGACCAGCTCAGGATCAAGCGCCGAAGTTACTTCATCGCAAAGCATGACTTTGGGGCGCATGGCGAGCGCCCGGGCGATGGCTACCCGCTGCTGCTGCCCACCGGAAAGCTGCGCCGGATAGGCATCATACTTATCCGATAGGCCGACTTTCTCAAGCACTTCATGGGCGATTTTCTCAACCTCAGCCCGCTCCTCACCACGCACCACAATGGGTGCTATACAGACGTTTTCTCCCACGGTTTTATGGGGAAACAGGTTAAAACTTTGAAACACCATGCCAACATTTTCACTTAGCTCTTTGGGCGACATCGACGTCGCATCCAACTGCTTATCGGCAATGGTAATCTGGCCGCTGTCGTGTTTTTCAAGCTGATTCAGGCAGCGCAGCAAGGTACTTTTACCCGAACCGCTGCGACCAATAATCGCCACCACTTCGCCTTGCGCCACCGAAAGATTAATGCCTTTCAGCACTTCCAAGTCGCCAAAGGCTTTATGAACGTTATCAACGTAGACCAGCGTCATAGAGCTTTTTCTCCAGATAGCGCGCGTAGCAGGAAAGTGGGTAGCACAGCGCGAAGTAAAGCAGAGCCACAAGGGCAAAGATGGTGAAAGGTTCAAAGGTAGCGTTATTGAGCATGGTGCCGGCCTTGGTCAACTCCACAAAGCCAATGATCGACGCCAGGGCCGTGCCTTTAATGACCTGTACCGAGAAGCCTACCGTAGGGGGAATCGAGAGGCGTAGCGCCTGAGGTAAAATGACATGTCGCATGGTTTGGAAGTAGTTCATCCCCAGCACCCGCGCCGCGTGCCACTGCCCTTTGGAGACCGCTTCCAAACAACCACGCCAGATGTCGCACAGAAACGCGCTGGTAAATAGCGTAAGCGCAATGGAGGCCGCAAGCCATGCTGAAATCTGATGCCCCATGGCGGCAGCGCCAAAGAAGATCAAAAACAGCTGCATCAGCAGTGGTGTACCCTGGAAAAGATCAACATAGAGTGACGTTAAACGCTGCAGCCAGCGGTTGCTTGAGAGGCGCATGAAGGTCAACAGCAAGCCCACCGTGGCACCGCCTAAAAAGGCAATCAGCGACAACAGTATGGTCCAGCGAGTCGCCAGCAGCAGGTTGCGCAAAATATCCCAGAAGGTGAACTCAATCATCGTTGCTCTCCTTGCTGATAGGCGAATACGCGCTTGCCCACCAGCATAAAGCTGCGCCGCATGCCAAAGGCGAGAAGCAGATAGATCAGCGTGATCAACAGGTAGACTTCAAAGCTTCTGAAGTTACGCGACTGAATAAAATTCGCCGCGTAAGTGAGGTCAAATACCGAAATCTGTGACACCACCGCCGAGCCCAGCATGACGATAATTGATTGGCTGATCAGTGCGGGATAAACCCGCGCAAAGGCGGGCACAAGCACCACATGGCGATAGCTTTGCAGCGTGGTCATGCCCAGCGCTCGGCCAGCCTCTAACTGACCTATCGCCGTTGCACTAATTCCAGCGCGTAGAATTTCGGCACTGTAGGCGGCCAGGTTAAGCGTCATGGCGATAAACGCCGCGGTAATGGCATCAATTTTGATGCCGAGCCCTGGTAGCCCAAAGAAGATAAAGAACAGCTGCACGATAAAGGGTGTATTGCGGGTCAATTCGACATAACCGCCGAGCCCCCAGCGTACCCATGGCTGCGCATTCACGCGTAGATATGCCACGGCCACGGCCAGCGCTAGCCCGGTTAAGGTGGTCACCACGGTCAAAATGACCGTGGTGGTAATACCTTTAAGCAACTGACCGATGTAGGGCAACAGGGTAAGAAAATCGAGCGTTGGCCCCATGATAAACCTCAGCTGCCGAAGTTTTCAGGTAGGTCGGCGCTGAACCAGCGCTGAGACATCTCATTCAAGGTGCCATCTTCCAATCCTTGAGCGATCAGGCGGTTCACTTCTTCCATCAACGCGGGCTCATCTTTATTCATCCCTACGTAGCAGGGCGAGTCTTTGAGCTGGTAAATCAGCGAGGGCGCACGGTCGCTATTGCGCTCGGCGATCTCAGCGGCCACAACATTACCTGTTGCGACGTAGTCGACCTGGCCGGAAAGGAACGCAGAAATAGTCGTGGCGTTATCCTCAAAGCGTTGCACCGTGGTCGAGTCTGGGGCAATCTCAGAAAGCTCCATATCCTCTACGGCACCACGGGTGACACCGATAGTTTTGTCGGCTAAGCCTTCTGGGTCATCCACTTTCTCATCCGCATCTGCGCTAAATACGCCTAAAAAGAACGGGGCGTAAGCATCAGAAAAATCAATCGCCGCTTCCCGCTCAGGGTTCTTACCCAGACTGGAAATCACTAGATCCGCCTGACCGGTCTCTAAATAAGGAATGCGGTTGGCGCTGGTCACGGTGATTAGCTCCACCTCAACGCCCATCTCCTCAGCGAGATAGTTGGCCATATCAATATCGTAGCCACGTGGCTCCATATCGGTACCCACCGAGCCAAACGGTGGAAAATCCTGCGGCACCGCAATTTTGATAGTGCCTCGCGATTCAATATCCTCCAGCGCATCAGCATGCGCAGCAGTAGTCGTTAGCGCGCCAAAAGCGACGATACTCGTCGCCAAGAGACGAAGGGACTTATATTTGAGGTAGCGGGTTAAGGGGCGCATGAAGCTCTCCTGCAGTGACTGAGTTGAAACATTCAATGACGCTAAATGAAAGCTTTGTTGCATATAAAGCCATCAAGAAACGTTCGTTTCACATCAAAGCAAAAGCAGGGCCAGTGCATTAACAATGCTTATAGAACATAGTATTAAGCATCAAGCACGCATCTCTCGATCAGCTGTTGCAGCAACACCCAGCTGGCTCACGCAACGAATTGGTGCAAAATTTGACGCTCAGCCAGCAAGCTTGCACTACTAAATGATCACGTTAGGAAGGCGTAGCGTTCCAATCGACGCTCATGATATGGGACTCGAGCTCATCCAGCTCGTGATAGTGGTCGCTGATGATCCCAATGCGTTCACGCCCTTCCGCCAGACGTTGATGCAGCACCGCATTGGCAATCAGGCAAATAAGGCTATTGGCAGTAGCGTAACTATCGAAGGCCGAAAGACTTTCCAGCGGTGTTTCCAGATACCAGGTAACTTGGGGGGCAAAATTCACCGCGGTAGGGTCGGCTATCATCACGACCTGAGCGGGGGAGCGCTCAAGCACATTTACCAGGCTTTCAAACGCAGACGGGCGGCGGCGGAAGCCAAATAGCACCACTACATCCTGCGCGGTTAAATCCACAATATCCTCTGCCAGCGATTGATTGGGCTGGGGCGCCAGACGCACCTTTGGTCTGGCTTGAATCAATTGCTGACGAAAATGCAGTGCCAATGGATAGCTATTGCGAAATCCAATCACCACCACCTGTGAAGCCTGGGCCAGTTGGCTGGTGAGCGCCGCAAAATCGGCAGCGACAATCGTACTGACGCAACGCTGCAGGTTCTCCTTCTCCCGCTGAACATGACGCTGAAATGGCGAGCCGCTGTCTTCCTGCATTGCCTGGGCATCAATTACCAGTGGCACACCTAAATTACGCAGCTGTCGCGCGTGCGCCTTTACTGTGCGGTAGCTTTCAAAACCCAGTCGCTTAAATAAGCGGCTAACCGTGGATTTCGATACGCCAGTTAGGCGAGCCAGATCAGCCGCGCTATACACGGCTAAATCGTCAAAATGGTCGAGTATGAAGCTAGCAACGCGCTGTTCCTGGGCGCTGAGTGCATCGTACTGAGCGGCAATCCTCTGTCCGATATGAGGCGTCATGGCTTCCTGTCTATCAAATTATCAATCGTCCGCTGTAGGGTGGTGCTCGGCCCAATGGCGGGCGATGTCTACCCGGCGCGCCACCCATACACGGTCATGGGTTTCGATGTAATCGAGAAAACGCTGTAGCGCGCGAAAACGCCCTGGGCGGCCCAGCAAACGGCAGTGCATGCCCACCGATAGCATTTTCGGTGCCTCCTCCCCTTCAGCATAAAGCACATCAAAGGCGTCACGCAGGTAGTTAAAGAAATGATCCCCCGTATTGAAGCCTTGGGGAGCGGCAAAGCGCATATCGTTGCTGTCCAACGTGTAGGGCACGATTAGATGCTGATGCTCATGGCCTTGGCTATCGGCCACCTGCGTCCAGAATGGTAAATCATCGCCGTAGTAGTCGCTATCGTAGAGGAAACCTCCCTCGTCCAACACCAAGCGCCGGGTATTAGGGCTATCGCGGCCGGTATACCAACCCAGCGGTTTTTCTCCATACAGCCGCTGGAAGATATCCATGGCCTTCTGCAGATGTTCCCGTTCCACGTGCTCGGGCACTTCCTGGTAATGAATCCAGCGGTAGCCATGGCAGGCGATTTCATGGCCCAGCTCTTTAAATGCCATGGCCGCTTCAGGATTGCGCTCCAGCGCCATCGCCACGCCAAATACCGTTAGCGGCAACCCCCGTCGCTCAAACTCGCGCAGAATTCTCCATACCCCAACGCGGGAGCCGTATTCGTAGATGGACTCCATACTGAGATGACGTTCAGGGAAGGCCGGGGCGCCAATAATTTCTGATAAAAACTGCTCTGAGCCAGTATCACCGTGGAGGACACTGTTTTCCGCGCCTTCTTCATAATTTAAGACAAACTGCACAGCAATTTTGGCCTTACCCGGCCAATTGGCGTGGGGTGGCGTACGCCCGTAACCGATCAAGTCACGGGGGTAATCGCGGGACGTCATGGGCAGCTCCTTCCGTTAATCCTGTCTTTGGTCACGAATAACGCAACCAACAATTTGTATACAAAATAGCCTGCTCAAAACTCAACCGCAACGCTTAGGGTCGCTAGCGGTCTGAGTTGACAGTATTTTTTGTCTTTTAACAAGCGTAAAGCCTTCTAAAAGTTGAACAATCGGTCAACCAATTGATTGATATATGACGTGATTTGCTACTTGCGGTGGGCAAAAAATCACCCTATTTTGTATACAATAACTTTTAAATTGTTCACCTAATATTGTGTACTTTGCGACCAAAAGGAGAACTGGGTGGCCCACATCCGACTGATTAACCCCAATACCACGGCCTCGATGACGGCCTCGATTTATCGTGCCGCCAACGACTATGCCGCCTCAGGAACCCACGTTAGCGCCTGTCAGCCGGAGGCAGGGCCGGTCTCGATTGAAAGCCATTTTGATGAAGCCGTCAGCGCCGTCGGCGTTGCTCAGGAAGTCATCAAGGGCGAGCAGGAAGGCAACATTGACGCCTACGTTGTGGCCTGTTTTGGCGACCCTGGGCTGCTTGCCGCCCGCGAACTGACCCGCGCTCCGGTGGTGGGCATTGCCGAAGCCGCGTTTCATATGGCGACGCTGATCAGCACCCGATTTTCGATTGTTACCACGCTCGGCCGAACCGGCATTATTGCCGAGCACCTGCTGGAACAGTACGGCTTTCGTCATCATTGTCGACGCATTCGCGCCGCTGAAATTCCCGTACTGGACCTTGAGCACCACCCGGAAGCCGCCTATCGGCGCATTGTGCAGGAGTGCTGCCGTGCCCGCGACGAGGATGGCATTGGCGCCATTGTGCTGGGCTGCGGGGGCATGGCAAACCTCACCCAGGAAATCAGCCGCGAGGTAGGCCTGCCCGTTGTTGAAGGCGTGAGCGCGGGGCTCAAGCTTGCCGAATCCCTGGTCGGGCTGGGGCTCTCGACCAGCAAGCACGGCGATTTAGCTTACCCGCGCCCCAAACCGTTTACCGGTCAGTTTGCCGATTTCTCCAATCTAACGCTACCGCCCGGAGGCTAACCCACGCGACACCATCACGATGCCAGCCAATAACAATCAAAGCATCGGAAACACACGCCAGCCGCAAGCATCCCCAGCATCGCTGAGGGTCAATAACAGCAATCTTGCGAGGACGACACCATGAGTGCATCACCATCGGGTCTGACATCAGACGACCCAGCAACCATCGCACCCAGCGATGGGCGGAAAAGCCTAGGCGACGAATCGCTCGCGCCGCAAAAAACCCGGATAATGGGGCGCGCCTCTTATTTTCTGGCCTGGTTTGGCGGCTGCGTGTCCATTGGCACCTTCGCCATGGGGTCAAGTGTTGTCGGCACGCTCAACCTGATTCAGGCCACGCTGGCGATTGCCATTGGCTGCTTTGTGATCGGCATTGCCTTGGCGCTCAACGGTGCCGCTGGCTATAAATATGGTATCCCCTTTATGGTCCAGGCGCGCAGCGCTTTTGGCTTTGCGGGTACCCGCCTGCCGGGGCTGGTTCGCGCAGTACCGGCAATTGTGTGGTACGGCTTTCAAAGCTGGATTGGGGCCGGCGCGCTGAACATGGTATCGGCCACGCTGTTTGGCTTTGATAACGTCGTGTTCTTCTTCATCGCCTTCCAACTGCTGCAAATTGCCCTGTCGGTCACCGGCTTTCAGGGCATCAAATGGCTGGAAAATATCGGCAGCGGTTTCATTTTAGTGTCGCTGGTGTACATGTTTGTGGCCACAATTCAGCGCTATGGCGATGAGCTTTCGGCCAATATGCTGACCATGGAAGGCTCCTGGGGCATGCCGTTCTGGGGCGCGACCATGCTGTTTTTGGGCATCTACAGCACCATGATGCTCAACGTCAGTGACTACTCGCGTGAACATAAAGCTGGCTCGGGGCCGGGCTTACTCACCACCCTTTACGCCATGTCGATTCTGCCCTGTACGCTGTTCATGGGCCTGATTGGCTTTATGGTCTCGGAAGCCACCGGCACCGCCGACCCTATCGAGGTATTCGCCAACGCGGTGGATAACACGCCGCTGTTGATGACCACGCTGCTGTTTATCGCCTTTGCCCAGGTCACCACCAACGTATTGAATAATGTCGTCCCGCCCACCTACGTATTGATGGACGTCTTCAAGATCAAGTTTCCGATTGCAACCGTGATTGTTGGCCTGCTGGCCTTTGCCACCTTCCCCTGGAAGTTGGTTCAGCCAGGCTCAGCCGCTGGCTTGCAACTTTTCGTGCAAACCTACTCGGCGTTTCTTGGCCCCATCTTTGCCATTTTGGTGGTCGATTATTACGTGATTCGTCGCCGCACGCTGGACATCAGCAAGCTGTATGACGCCAACGGGCCGTATCAAGGGGTGAATATCGCCGCGCTGATTGCCACCGCCGTTGGCATCGTGGCCGCCCTGCTGTTCTCGGCGGTTTCTTGGTACGCAAGCTTAATTCCCGCAGGCGTGACCTATTACCTGCTGATGAAACATTGGGCACCTTGCCAACGTTTTTGTCAGTAAGCCCCGGTGCCGCCAAGCACTGGCGGCGTTGCACACCCGAGCAAGGTGAACACAATGAACGAGACACACCACGACGATTCGCTATCGATCCAACACATGGACCCCACGCTTTACAACCAAGACCTGGCACCGCTTAAGCCTGAAGCACGAACCTGGGGCGCGTTTGAGATATTCAACGTGTGGTCAAACGATATTCAGAGTTTGTTTGGCTACACCCTCGCCGCCTCGCTATTTCTCAGCTACGGCTTGAATGGTTGGGCGGTGATGGTGGCGATAATTTTGGCCGGGGTTATCGTGATGGGGCTGGTTAACCTGACCGGCAAACCCAGCGTCAAATATGGCATTCCCTTTCCGGTAATGGTGCGCGCCAGCATGGGCGTACGCGGTGCTAATCTGCCTGCCATGCTGCGCGCCATCGTGGGGATTTTCTGGTATGGCGTGCAAACCTACTTTGCCTCCACCGCCATGACGCTGCTGCTCACTGCGTTGTTCGGCGGCGAGGGCAACGCTACGTTCTTGGGCTTATCCCCCATGGCCTGGATATCGTTCGTCATTGTGTGGCTGTTTCAGATTGCGATTTTTTGGTCGGGAATCGAGCGCATCAAGCACTTTTTAAACTGGGCGGGGCCACTCGTTTACCTAGTGATGATCGCGCTGATGATGATTGTTTGGGTCCAGGCGGGTAGCGAACTCTTGCCAGCGATTGGCACGA
Organism: Halomonas sp. HL-93; assembly: GCF_900086985.1. Lineage (NCBI taxonomy): Bacteria > Pseudomonadati > Pseudomonadota > Gammaproteobacteria > Oceanospirillales > Halomonadaceae > Halomonas > Halomonas sp. HL-93. The sequence goes on along the minus strand of NZ_LT593974.1, from coordinate 835,351 downwards.
TTTTTAGCGGTGCCGAGGCCGACGATACCACCCCGGGCGTTAACGCTTTTTTCGCCATTGTTGGCACCATGGTGGCCTACTTTGCGGCAGTGGTAATTAACTTTGGCGACTTCACCCGCTTTGTGAAAACCGAGCGGCAAATGAAATTGGGCAACCTGCTGGGCTTGCCGCTCAACGTGGCGTTTTTCTCGTTTATCGCGCTGATCATTACCGCGGGCACCTTGGTGCTGTTTGGCGAGGCGCTGACCAACCCATCTGATATTGTCGAGCGGGTAGACAGCCTGCCGCTAACCATCGTGGCCGCCCTAACCTTTTTTGCCGCCACCGTGGGCATTAACCTGGTTGCCAACTTTATCCCCCCCGCCTATGACCTTGCCAACCTGTTCCCTAGCAAGATCAGCTTTAAGATTGGTGGGTTGATTACGGCAATTATCGCGTTTTTCGTTGGCGCGCTGTGGGTCTCGGTGATCAGCCAGATTGGCGTACCGGGGTTTGTGAATGCGCTGGGGGCTATTGTTGCCCCGTTTTACGGCATCATCGTGGTTGACTACTACCTGATTAAGCGCCAACAGTTGAATATGCAGGAGCTATTCTCATCCGACCCCAACGGTGCCTACTACTACACCAACGGCTGGAATACCCGTGCGCTGATCGCTTTTGGCGTGGCGGCACTGTTCTCGCTTTCCACCGTACTGGTTCCAGCGTTGGCCAGCCTCAACGGCTACGGCTGGCTGCTTGGCGCTGGCCTGGGTGGGCTTTTCTACTACGGTTTAATGCGTCAGTTTAAGGCTGCGCCTGCGTTGGCTGAGCAGTAGACAAGCGGGTCGACACTAGCTGATTAAAAGCGCATACAAGCGCCACCGGTTTTGCCGATGGCGCTTTTTTTGGCGCGGGCTGACTAGCTACCTTGGAAACTGTCGGCAATCTGCCTGAACCATATCTTGCAACTCATTTTTCGGTATTCATGCTCAGCTAATAGTCTGATGAATCATGGGTTTCCCAGAATTCTTTTTCTTCGGCCTCATTCTTGAACTCAGGCATCTTTTTTAGGTTGCTCATAAACAGCCCTCTCCTTTCGGTGCATCTAGCGGGCGGAGGTTACAACTAGTGATTCTTCTCCAGCGCCAGATGATTGTCTATTTCCTTTATCTTGTCCTCCGTGTGGTGATTGACGTAGAGCACCGTGGTTTCTTTGCCTTCACAAATTTTCTCGATGAGGGCGAGAACCAGTTGGCGGTTCATATCGTCCAGGCCGAGGCAAGGCTCGTCTAGAATCAACAGTGGCGGGTGTTTCACCATGGCACGGGCGATAAGTAGCAGTCGCTGGTCGCCGTAGGAGAGTTTGTTAAAGGGCTGATCGGCGCGCTCTTGCATGCCCAGTAGTTCGAGCCACTGGTCGGCGATTTTTTTCTGATGATCGGTGGCTTTTGTGTATACGCCGATGCTGTCGTAGAAGCCTGAAATAATCACGTTTTTGCAGCTGGTGCTGACGCGATACTCCCACTGCAGGGCGGTGGAGACATAGCCGATAAACTGCTTGATCTGCCAGATGCTTTCGCCGTTACCGCGCTGGAAGCCAAACACGAAAATATCATTGGTGTAGCACTGTGGATGATCCCCCGTGATCAGGGACAAGACGCAGGTCTTGCCACTTCCGTTAGGGCCGCTCAGCTGCCAGTGCTGGCCCTGCTCTATCGTCCAATCCAGCTTATCGACAATGACGGTATCGCCGTATTGGATCGTCGCTTGTTTGAGCTTCACTAACGGCTGGCTGGGGTCGAGGGCGGGTAATTTAGTGGCTGGGTCGGCCTCGGGCAGGCTTAGGTCGGCGGTTTTCAGATGCAGCAATTGGTACAGCTCATTGAAGGCGGCTTCATCCTGACGGTCTACGGTGAACGCTAGTCGTCCACTATCTCCCCGCTTCTTATCCCCTGGCTTCTTATCCCCTGGCTTTTTCTCCAAGCGCTCTTTATCCAGATAGGCCACATGCGTGATGAAGTCCGGCATTTCATCAAAGCGGTTCAGCACCATCACCATGGGAACGGTGTCGATGATGGAGGCAAGATGGGCTTGCAGCATGGCGAGGGTGTCGACATCCAAACCATCAAACGGCTCGTCTAAAATAAGCAAGTCCGGCTTGCTCGCCAGCGCGCGAATCAGCATGACCTTGCGGGTTTCGCCCGTGGAGAGTTTACGAAAGGCGCGGTCGAGCAGTTTGGTCAGCCCGAACTTTTCGACCAGCTCGCTTGCGAGCTCAGGGTTTTGGCACTGCTCGAAAATCATTTCACTAACGGGTGTGCCAAGTGAAATGACATCCATGATATCGGCATCGTCTTTTTTCAGCTCTTTGGCGATAAGCTCGGCTTGCGCTTCGAAAGAGACCAACCCAACGTTGTTGGGAAGCCCTTGAACCGTGCCCGATTCAATTTTACCAACGCCAGCCAGCGCCGCCGCCAGGGCCGATTTGCCTGAGCCATTGGTGCCCGTAATGACCCAATGCTGGTGGGCCTCGATGATCCAATCAATCTCGCTTAGGGTGAAGCGATCATCAAAACTGATTGTCGCTTTGTTTAGCTGAATACGCTCTAAGCGGCTTGAAGGCTCCATCGATATATTCCTTACGGTGTTAAATAAATCAGAGACAAAAAAGCCGAGAATATCGTGGCGATATCTCGGCTTTATAGATGACTTAGCGGTCTATCATTTAATCAGCCGATTAAACGATCCTCTTCATGTCCGCCATGTGGCCGCGAAGCACTGCGCCAACGGCTTCTACCGGGTGGGCGCGAAGCGCTTCGTTGACTTCGATCAAACGCGCGTTATCAACGCCGTTGTCGTCTACATCCAGGCCTTTACCGATAACATCGGATTTGATGCCTTTCATAAAGTCAGCCAATAGCGGCACGCACGCGTGGTTATAGAGGTAGCAACCGTATTCCGCGGTGTCAGAGATGGTCGCGTTCATTTCGTACAGCTTCTTACGCGCGATGGTGTTGGCGATCAGCGGCGTTTCGTGGAGCGACTCGTAGTACGCGGACTCGGCGATGATGCCCGCCGCCGTCATGGTTTCGAAAGCCAGCTCAACGCCTGCCTTAACCATTGCTACCATCAAGATGCCGTTGTCGAAGTATTCCTGCTCGGTAATTTCTACGTCACCCGCAGGGGTTTTCTCGAAGTTGGTTTCTGCGGTTTCGGCACGCCATTTGTGAAGGTTAGCGTCATCGTTCGCCCAGTCTTCCATCATCGTGTGCGAGAAGTGACCGCTCATGATGTCGTCTTGGTGCTTGTTGTAGAGCGGACGCATGATGTCTTTCAGCTCTTCAGCAAGATCAAAGGCTTTGATCTTCGCTGGGTTAGAAAGACGATCCAGCATGTTGGTCACGCCGCCGTATTTCAATGCTTCCGTGATGTTTTCCCAGCCGTACTGAATCAGCTTAGCGGCGTAGCCAGGTTCGATGCCTTCTTCGATCATTTTGTCGAAGCAAAGGAGAGAACCGGTTTGCAGCATGCCGCAAAGGATCGTTTGCTCACCCATCAGGTCGGACTTAACTTCCGCGATGAAAGAGGACATCAATACGCCGGCCTTGTGACCGCCAGTACCCACCGCGTAGGCTTTTGCCAGGGCAAGGCCTTCGCCTTTAGGATCGTTGGCTTCGTGAACAGCGATCAAAGTGGGAACGCCAAAACCACGCACGTATTCAGCACGAACTTCAGAGCCTGGACACTTGGGCGCCACCATGATGACGGTTAAGTCATCACGGATTTTCATGCCCTCTTCCACGATGTTGAAACCGTGGGAGTAAGACAGGCAAGCGCCCTCTTTCATCAACGGCATGACCGCCGTTACGACAGACGAGTGCTGTTTATCGGGCGTCAGGTTCAATACAACGTCTGCCGTGGGGATCAACTCCTCGTAGGTACCTACAACAAAACCGTTCTCGGTGGCGTTTTTCCAAGACTGACGTTTTTGTTCAATGGCCTCAGGGCGCAGTGCGTAAGAGACATCTAAGCCGCTGTCGCGCAGGTTTAAGCCTTGGTTAAGGCCTTGGGCGCCACAACCGATAACGACCATTTTTTTGCCTTTCAGCGCGTCGACCCCATCGGCGAATTCCGAGCTGTACATGAAACGACATTTCGCCAGCTGCTCCAGCTGTTCGCGCAGAGATAAGGTATTGAAATAGTTAGCCATCTTTAACGTCCTGATTGGTGATCGTACGGTCGATGTCGCTACACCGACACGCGAAGTGTGACACGGCCGCTCCATACAGGCTTCAGCGCCATGTTAGTAAAGCCAATCTACCGAAACACGACCATTTCTTAAATTGATATATTTGCAACAGCATGTCCCTTTTTTTGCAAAACTCAATTATCATGGCGTTTATGAATTTTAAAATTTTAAAACAGTTCCTTGCCTTGGCAGAAACCCTGCATTTTGGGCGCGCAAGCGATGAGTGCTACGTCAGTATTTCTGCCCTGTCGCGCAACATCCGGCATTTGGAAGAGGAGCTGGGCGTGTCGCTGTTTAATCGCGACAACCGTACCGTGGTGTTGACCCAAGAGGGGCAGAAGTTTCTCAAGTACGCCCGCGATGCCAGCAGCCAATGGAATTTGATTCGTCATGAATTAACCGACAATCCTGATCAATTAAGCGGTGAAATCAGCCTGTATGGCTCCGTCACCGCCAGCTACAGCTTTTTGCACGAACTGCTGCGGCGCTTTCGCATTGCCTACCCGATCATTGAAATCAAGCTGCGCACGGGGGATCCAGAACACGCTATTGCGCATGTTCTGGACGGTAAAGAGGATCTTAGCATCGCGGCCCAGCCTGCCAACTTGCCGCGTGGCCTGGCGTTTAAATCCATTGCCACGTCGCCTTTGCTGTTTATTGCCCCGCTTGATCAGCAGGTGCCGAATGTACCAACGAGCACGCCAACCACACCGCAAGAGTGGGCGAGCATCCCGATGATTCTATCGGAGAGTGGTGTCTCCAGAGCCCGTGTGGATGAGTGGTTTCGCCAGTTGGATGTCTCCCCACGCATTTATGCCCAGGTCACCGGTAATGAAGCCATTGTGAGTATGGTGAGTTTAGGCTTTGGCATTGGCGTGGTGCCCAAAATCGTCCTCGACAACAGCCCCTTGGTAGATCGCATTCGTGTGCTCGACGTGACGCCGGAACTGGAGCCCTACGATATTGGTTTGTTTACCCTAACGAAAAACCTAAAAAACCCGTTGGTCGACGCGTTTTGGCGCTTGATGTAAGGCCTACTTAATTTAAGCCCTGAGCGCAGTTTTTAGCGATCCGACACAACCGCTCTCACCCCCCAAATATCTGCTGCAGGTCCGGTACGGTGTCTTCTTCCTCGACCATCGAGAGCGAGGCTTCGATGGCTTTCAGATGCCGGCTCATAAAGGCTCGGGCGCGCTCATCGCTGCCTGATTCCAGATAGCCAATAAGATCGTCGTGGTCGTGGGATTCACAGCCCAAGTGGCCAGGGTGGCCATAGACGGCCAAAATCAGCGACGAGCGAGAACAAAGCCGTTCAACAAAGGCCGCCAGGGTCGCATTGCCCGAAAGCTGCGCTAAGCGCACGTGAAAATCCGCCGAGAGTCGAATGGCGACGCTCTGCTCGCCGTTTCGCAACGCCTGGCGCTCGCGCTGAGCCATATCGCGAAGTTCGCGGGCGTCCTGCTCAGTGATGCGCCTTGCCACGTCAGGCATTAATCCGCACTCGATCAACTGGCGCGCGTCGAACACATCCTTCGCTTCATCAGCGGTGGGTCGGGTAACACTGGCACCGCGGCGCGGCGTTAGGGTCACCAACTGCTCCAGCGCCAGCCGCTGCAATATCTTGCGAATCCCGGTACGGCTGATGTCAAACACATCGGCCAGGGCATCTTCGCGCAGCCTTGCACCGGGCTTCAGTCGCTGTTCTACAATGGCGTCGCTTACCGCACGATAAATCGCTTCGTGACGCTCATCGCCCTCCGCTTTCGACGCGGGTCGCTTAACAACCGCCTGCGCATCGCTCATGGATTCTCCTCGTGGTTCATTCCTCCCAGGCGGCAATGGTATCGCGTTCTTCATCGCTCATCTTGGTTAAGTTGCCTAGCGGCATGTAACGACTCTCGACGACCTGCTGAATAGCCTCTTTCTGGGCCAGCATGTCGTCCCAGTCATCGAACGCATAGTCGGCCGGCGGGGCTGAGAAACCCTCATGCTCGGGATCGCGTGCGTGACACTGCACGCAGTGCTGCTCAATCAAACCGCTGATTTGCGCCTGATCTGGCCCTTCTCTACCGTCAGCGTCACCAGGCGCGGAAGCACTGGGTGCAGCTACCCAAAACGCTAATACAATAAGCCCCACACCGACAGCGGAATACGCCGGCTGGGTTTTGCCTGCATGCATCAAGACAAAGAATTGACGGATCAACGCACCGGCAAAAATGAACAGTACCATCACGACCCATGCAAGCTCGTGGGAGTAGATAAACGAATAGTGATTACTCACCATCAACAGCACGACCGGCAGCGTGAAGTAAGTGTTGTGTACCGAGCGTTGCTTGCCGCGCTTGCCATCCAGCGGGTTAGGCGCATCGCCTGCTTTCATGGCTTTTACCATGCGGCGCTGGCCGGGAATAATCCAGAAGAAGACATTCGCCGACATCGCCGTCGCCATCACCGCCCCGGTAAGCAGAAAAGCCGCACGGCCGGTGAACATTTGCGTGCTTAGGTAGGCAACCACAACCATCATTACAGCAACCGCTACGCTAAGCAGGCCGTCACGATCCATATTGGGGCTAATGCGCTTGCACAACTCGTTATACACCACCCAGCCGCCGAATAAGAAAAGCAACGCCAGTAGATTAGCCTGCCAGCCGGTCATGCTGGCGGCCCACTGCCAGGGGCTATCCGGGTTTACCAGATAAAAGCCAGGATTGACCATGTAGAGGATGACAAACAGGGCAAATCCGGAAAGCCAGGTGGTATAGGCTTTCCAGAACGACCAATGTAGGTCGTTGGGAAGTTTGTCAGGTGCCGTAGTGTACTTCTGGTTATGATAAAAGCCGCCGCCATGTACGGCCCACATCTCGCCAAAAATCCCCTTCTGGCGGTCCGTTTCTGCCTTTGGCGTGCGCAGGCTGTTATCCAGCATCACAAAGTAGATGGATTCACCAATCCAGGCGATCGCTGCAATAACATGCAACCACCGCAGCAGGACATTAACCGCGTCGATCAAATACGCTTGCATCAAAGGCCTCCGCTATTAGCTGCCACGGTAGGTCGAGTAGCCATACGGCGAAAGCAATAGCGGCACGTGGTAATGCTGATGAGCGTCCGCTACACCGAAGCGGATGGGGATGACGTCGAGAAAACGCGGCTCAGTGGCCTCCACCCCTTGCGCGCGAAGGTAGTCACCCGCATGAAAGCAAAGTTCGTACTCGCCGGGCGTTAAGGCCTCACCCTCGAGGAGCGGCGCATCGCAACGACCATCTTGGTTGGTGGTCACCGTGCGTATATGCTGACGTTCGCTGCCGTTCAATCGTAGGATGTCGATGGCAATACCTTGGCCAGGGCAGCCGCGTGCGGTATCCAACACGTGGGTAGTCAGACGTCCCATGATGGCTCCTTATTGCTATTGTGTATTATATGGATGGCTTTAGAGTACCGTCAGCTTGCTTTATTGTATACATAGAGCCATCACAGACTTAGCTTAGCCTGGAGCCACCATGTCGTCACATCACGCCGCGTTGTGTTTACACCCCCGCCCAAGTGAGTTATCGCTTAATGCGTTTATCGACCACTATGGCGACATCTACGAGCATTCACCCTGGGTGGCACAAGCCGCTTGGGAAGCCGGGCTAACCTCCGCCCACGACGCCCCCGATACGCTTGCTGACTTAATGGGACTCCAACTGCAGCAGGCAAGAAGCGGGCAGCAGATTAGTGTCATTCAGGCCCACCCGGACCTGGCAGGCAAGGCGGCTTTAGCAGGCGAGTTGACGCAGGATTCTACTAGCGAACAGGCAGGCGCGGGGCTTGATCAATGCTCCCCAGAAGAGTTTGCCCGCTTTGAGGCGCTTAATGCCAGCTACAAGGAAAAATTCGGTTTTCCTTTCGTAATCGCCGTTAAAGGTCTTGATCGACACGCCATCTTACAGGCGTTTGCCGAGCGCCTCGATAATGACGCCGCGACGGAACGGAGAACTGCCATTGAGCAAATCATTCGTATCGCGCGTCTGCGACTGCGTGCGCGAGCAGAGCAAAAAGCGTAAGAGACTTACCCTTCTGCTCACTTTATATACGGATATACAAAAACTGCGCCCTTAAAAGAGCGCAGTGATTAACCCAAGCGATTAAGCGTTAGCGGCTAGACTTACTGCTTAGCCGTTTCTACCGCTTTCTTGGTGGTGTCTTCGGCCATTTTCTGGCTGTCTTTCATGAAGCTTTGGCTGATGGAAGTAACTTTCTCGCCATCGCCTTTCATACGCTCCAAAAGATCACTGGCAGTTTTCTGCTGGCTTTCCAGTGCCTTTTTGAAGCTGTCGGCATCTTTCACGTCCAGCCAAGTGCGGGCCTGGGCAACACTCAGGTCCGAGTAAGCACGAACAGCGTCGAGCTGCGCGCTTACGATCTGATCGTAGTAGTCCAGTGCCGTCAGCGTGTAAGAACGCATCGGCGATACAAAGATGGACTCGACTTGCTGGCTGGTTTTTTCGGCGGCTTTGTTCATTGCACTATCTCCTTAGGAGTGAGTAACGACATAGGCGCGCCTTGAAATGGGAACATCGATAAGGTCGGCGCCTTTGCTACACCACACGTTAGCAGTCACTTTTGTGCAGTGCAACATAAATTTTAGTACTAGGCTAAATCCCTCACTGTAGTGGCCTTACTGGCAAGGCCATCGTGAACGGCCAACATGCGTTGAAACCACTGATCAATGTCATCTCCTGCCTCTACCAGCGCCTCAAGCGACACAGTGTAAGCCCACATCATACTGCCAAATAACAAGTAATCAGCACCGCTTGGGGTATCACCATCAAGAAAGTCGCTTTCTTTCAGCTGGGCATAAACCGGGGCCAGCGCTTGCTTGAGCTGCGCACGCCCCTGCTCTGGCTGATGGAACGCTTCCAGTGTGCAGCCAAATCGCGCTTCGCGGGTTTCGCGGAAGTAGTCACGGTCGTCGGGATGGATCGCCGCCAGTAAATCCAGCGCAACAATCTTAAACAGCGCTGGCGTCACGCTACGTTCGACGTAATGCTTGAAGAAGCGTGCCCGTTGATAGCTGGCACCTTGGCCAAAAAGCGGCGCCTGGGGATAGGCATCGTCCAGATAGCGCATGATATCAAAGCTATCGGTAACGACTTGCTCACCATCGACGAGCACCGGCACTTTATCGTGCTTGGCGAACGCCAGTGCTTCTTTCTCCAGAAACCGCCAAGGCCGAGTGGTAAACTCGAGACCTTTATGGGCCAGTGCCATCCGTACCCGCCAGCAAAAAGGCGAGAACCGTAACCGCTCGTCACGGCCGCATAAATCATAAAGCTGTCTTGGCATCATAAATCTCTCTTGGTTGAAAGAGTCCCGTCATACCTCTAAATGAACAATAGCATTCACTATGGGTCATTCGTTTTACCACGCTATGCCATTAACGTTCGATAATAGGCGCTCACGAGGACTGTCTATTAGTCTAATGGATAGCACTCGAAACTTACTCACCGTACGCCTTTAAAGCCAAATAAAAACAATAAGTTATAAACTAAACCCTTAATTAAAACTTAACGTTTAGCGTGTTTTCTATTGGTATTACCAATTTTCCAATAGTAGTCATCTCTCCAGCAGCGCCGTATCTTTCACAGTGACGCCAAAAGCCGCGATGCGGCTTGTCATCATTGTGGAGCATACGATCAATAACAAGGGGTAGTTCGTCCCATGAATGAATCAATCCTTGCACTTCTGGCATTCACGCCGCTGCTGTTAGCGGGGGTGTTGCTTATTGGCTTTAAAATACCGGCCAAGATAGCCATGCCCATCGTTTTTATCACTGCGGCCATCATCGGCCTTACCGCTTGGGATATGTCCTTTTCGCGGATTGTCGCCTCAACCATCCAAGGACTTATCCAAACGGCGGGGCTGTTGTGGATTATTTTTGGTGCGATCCTGCTGCTCAACACGCTTAAGCACTCAGGTGGCATCACCGCCATCCGTAACGGGTTCTCGGGGATCAGCCCCGACCGTCGTGTTCAAGCGCTGATCGTCGCATGGTTGTTTGGTTGCTTTATTGAAGGTGCCTCTGGTTTCGGCACCCCTGCCGCTGTGGCTGCACCGCTGATGGTAGCCTTGGGCTTCCCAGCGCTGGCAGCTGTCGTGGTGGGCATGATGATCCAGTCCACGCCGGTATCGTTTGGTGCCGTCGGCACGCCGATTGTCGTAGGTGTGGGTAGCGGCCTTGACCGCGCAGGCATCACCTCTGACTTGGAATCAGCTGGCTCTACATGGGACGTATTCTTCCAGCTAGTGACCAGCGAAGTGGCCATCACCCACGGTATTGTAGGCATCTTAATGCCGCTGATTCTGGTCACTGTGATGGTCCGCTTCTTCGGTGCCAACAAGTCGTGGAAAGAAGGGCTTTCAATTACTCCTTTCGCCATCTTTACCGGCATTTGTTTTGTAGTGCCTTACATGCTGGTGGGCGTGTTCCTCGGCCCGGAATTCCCCTCGATGATCGGGGCGATGGTCGGTCTGGCAATTGTGGTCCCTGCCGCGCGCAAGGGCTTCCTGCTACCTAAAGACACCTGGGACTTTCCTGAAGCCAGCTCCTGGCCCGACGAGTGGATCGGCAACCTGCAAATCAAGCTTGATGACGTTGCAGGCAAAGCTCCCATGTCCACCTTTAAAGGTTGGATACCCTACGTACTGCTGGCGCTGTTCCTGGTCGCTTCAAGCACCATTGAACCGCTGAAAGCCGCACTGAACTCGCTGAGCCTGGGTTGGACAAACATCCTTGGCGAGGAAGGCATCAGCGGCAGCGTTGAGCCGTTTTATCTGCCGGGCGGTATCATTCTTGCGGTGGTGTTTATCACCTACTTCCTGCACCAGATGAATGGCCGCAAGATTAGTGCCGCGATTTCAGAGTCGACCAAAACGATATTTGGCGCAGGCTTTGTATTGATCTTCACCGTGCCGATGGTGCGCATACTGATCAACTCGGGCGTTAACGGCGCAGACCTCGTCTCAATGCCGGTAATGATGGCCCAGGCGGTGGCTGATAGTGTTGGCGGTGTATATCCGTTCTTTGCACCTGCAGTCGGCGCCATGGGGGCCTTTATCGCCGGCTCGAACACCGTCTCCAACCTGATGCTTGCCGAGTTCCAGTTCAGCGTTGCTGAATCTCTCGGGCTGTCCACTGCGATGATGGTGGCACTGCAAGCGGTAGGTGCGGCAGCAGGTAACATGATTGCGATCCACAACGTGGTCGCGGCATCCGCCACTGTTGGCCTACTCGGCCGCGAAGGGGCGACGATCCGTAAAACGATCCTGCCGACTATCTATTACCTGGTGTTTACCGGCCTGATTGGCTTGATCGCCTTCTATGTATTGGGGGTTACCGACGCGCTCATGTGATGTTGAATCCCTGTTTTATGAGCAAAACAAAAACCCCAGGCCAAGGCCTGGGGTTTTTTATACGCAATGAAAAATTAGCCGATGCGTTTCAACTGATCGGCGTGGCGCCGACCTCGCTCGACGTAGCCCTGAGCATTTTTCTTCATACCGGCCACGGCCTCTTCGGAAAGCTCCCGCACGACCTTGGCAGGCGAGCCAACGATCAACGAGTTAGGCGGAAATACCGCGCCTTCCTTAATAAAGGCACCGGCACCCACCAGGCTATTCTCACCAATCACCGCACCATTGAGCACTACCGCCTGAATACCGATTAAGCAGCCATCGCCAACGGTACAGCCGTGCAGCATGGCCTGATGCCCGACCGTCACGCCTTTGCCCACCTTAAGCGGAAAGCCTGGGTCCGCGTGCAGTACGGCGCCGTCCTGAATATTGCTCTCTTCGCCCACCTCAAGGTGCTCAGTGTCACCACGTAACACCGCCTGGTACCACACGCTTGAGCGTGCCTTTAAGGTCACCTGACCGATAACATCCGCCGTTTCGGCGATGTATACGTCGTCCTGAATATCTGGGCGATGCTCTCCGTATTGATAAATGGCCACATTGACCTCCTGGGTTATTGTTCGTACTCAGGCTAGCGCTTGTTCCAGCAATCGAGCAACGTGCATCGCTTCCCGACCGCTGCCATCATGAATCTGATGGCGACAGCTGGTGCCATCGGCAATCAGTACCGCATTGCTATCCGCCTGACGAATCGCAGGCAGGAGCGAGAGCTCCGCCATCTGCAGCGACGCCTCATAGTGCTCGGCTTCGTAGCCGAAGCTGCCGGCCATCCCGCAGCAGGAGGACTCGATCGTTTCGACCTTCAATTCCGGTATCCAGCCCAGCACCTGCTCGACGGGACGCAGCGCATCAAACGCCTTTTGATGGCAGTGGCCGTGTAGCATCGCCCGTTCGTAGTTTAGCGGCTTAAGTTCAAGGGGAAGCTGATCCGCCGCACGCGCTTTGACCAAAAACTCTTCAAACAGATAGGCGGATTCCGACAACGCCTTCGCTTCTTCGCCAAATCCGTACTGCAGAAACTCATCACGCATACTGAGCAAACAAGAGGGCTCCAGGCCTACTATCGCCACGCCCCGCTCTACAAACGGCATCAGGTGATCAAGGGTACGCTTGGCTTCAGCCTTGGCCTTATCAAACTGACCCGATGATAAATAGGTTCGCCCGCAGCAGAGTGGCCGCTTTCCTTGGGTCACGTTGAGATGCACACGGTACCCCGCGGCTTCCAGCACCCGCTTGGCCGCTTTGGCGTTGTCACCTTCCATATAGTTATTGAAGGTATCCACAAACAGCAGCACTTCACGCTCTGAGGTAACGGTGTGGTTAGACGCCTCGGCACTGGCAAGGAAATTACCGTTAAACACCGGCAGCGAGCGCTGGGGAGCGAGTTTTAGCGCCTGCTTGATCTGTTTAGCCAGGAAGGGCACGCGCTCAACGCCGTTGACCAACGATGAAAACTTGCTAGCCCAGGGCGCGTAGCGCGGCATTTCCCCAACCATCCGGTCACGTAGCGATAAGCCTTTGACGCGGGCGCGAGCGGTGCGGGCTTCAATCTTGAACTTCGCCATATCCACGCCGGTGGGACATTCCCGCTTGCAGCCCTTGCATGACACACAGAGATCCAGCGCTTCTTTTACATCGTCGCTGGCTAGCCCCGCCTCTCCCAACTGACCCGAGAGCACCAGGCGCAGCGTATTGGCCCGGCCTCGGGTCAAGTGCTGCTCATCCTTGGTAACGCGGAAACTCGGACACATAGTGCCTGCATCAAACTTACGGCAGTGGCCGTTGTTGTTGCACATCTCGACCGCCATGGCCAAGCCGTGGGTGGCATCGCCGCCTGAGCCAGGCGGTGTTTGCTCACCGGTGAGTGGGTCTCGCTTCACGTTCCAGGCAGACCAATCAAATACCGGGGTTAGTGGAATTGTGGTGTAGCTTTTAGGAAAACGAAAATAGCGCTCGTCATCCATTTTGGGGGTATCGACGATTTTGCCTGGATTGAACAGGTTTTCAGGGTCAAACAGCTGCTTAATTTCGCGAAAAGCATCGTTGACCGTTTCGCCAAACTGCCATGCCACCCACTCGCCACGGCAGATGCCGTCGCCATGTTCGCCGGAGTAGGCGCCTTTGTATTCACGCACTAACGCGGAGGCCAGCTCGGCAATTTCGCGCATTTTCGTTGCGCCATCCCGGCGCATATCGAGAATCGGCCGCACGTGCAGCGTGCCGACACCGGCGTGAGCGTACCAGGTACCCTCCGTTCCGTAGCGGTTGAACACCTCGGTGAGCTTGTCGGTGTACTCAGCCAGGTGCTCCAGCGGCACCGCACAGTCTTCAATAAAGGAGACCGGCTTACCGTCGCCTTTCATGCTCATCATGATATTGAGCCCGGCTTTGCGCACGTTCCATAGCGCTTTCTGCTCGGCGGCTTCGGGCATATCCACGACGCTGCCCGGTAGGCCCAGATCACCCATCAATTCATTAAGCCCGCGTAGCGCTTCAAGCTGCGCTGCATGATCCTGACCGGCAAACTCCACGAGAAGAATGGCTTCCGGCTTGCCGATTAGCGCTTTTTCAATGACCGGGCGGAACGCAGGGTTCTCAAGCGAAAGATCGATCATGGTGCGATCAACCAGCTCCACCGCCGTGGGGCCGAGCTTGACGATATGCTGGGTGAAATCCATCGCCTGATAGAAGGTCGGGAAGTTCACAACTCCCAGCACCTTCTGCTCGGGCAGCGGTGACAGCCGGAGTTTGATGCGCTGGCTTACCCCTAGCGTTCCTTCCGAACCCACAAGCAGGTGGGCCAGGTTGGAGCGGTGGTCTGGGTCGTAAGGCATCGGGTTCTGGCAGTCGAACAAATCCAGGTTGTAGCCACCCACCCGGCGCAGCACTTTAGGGAAATGATCACGAATTTCCGGGGCAACGCGCTCGGCGATCGCCCTCACCTTTTGAGCGAGGCGCTGCTCTTGAGAGCCTTCCGCGAGGCTATCGACAAAACCAAAACTCGCCGCGCTGCCGTCAGCCAATAGCGCCTCCACGCCCAGCACGTTGTGCACCATGTTGCCGTAGAAGATCGAACGCGAGCCGCAGGAGTTATTGCCCGCCATACCGCCGATGGTGCACTGCGCGCTGGTGGAAACATCCACCGGATACCAGAGCCCGTGGGGTTTTAGCCAAGCGTTGAGATGATCCAGCACCATGCCGGGCTCGACCACCACGGTGCGCGCCTCGGCGTCGAACTCAACGATGTCATTGAGCCAGCGAGTGGTGTCGATCACCAGCGCCTCACCGACGGTTTGGCCACACTGGCTGGTGCCTGCGCCGCGAGCCAATATCGGCACCTTGGCATCACGGGCAATATCCAGGGCAATTTTCAGGTCCTGCTGATGGCGGGGAATCACCACGCCCACCGGCGTCACCTGATAAATAGAAGCATCGGTGGAATAGCGCCCCCGGGTGGCTTGATCAAACAGCACCTCACCCGACATTTCTCGGGATAACCGCTCGGCGAATTCGCCGAGCGGCTGAATCTTGGCATCACGGGACGGGTGTTGGTTCGTCAGAGACGTCATATGGTTCTCCCCCGTCGGTTTAGCGCTTGCCTACGTTAAGCGGGTTGGTGGCGAAGTAGTCCAGCGCTGCCGTCACGCCGCTGCCTTTGAGGTTAACGCCCGCGAGCTTCATGCCCGCCTCACAGCCGCCCAGGGTGGCGATCAGCGTAAGGTCATTACAGTCGCCCAAATGGCCGATCCTGAACATTTTGCCCTTGGCCTTACCCAGCCCCATGCCCAGCGATAGATCAAAACGCTCGTAGATAATCTTGCGCACGGCATCGGCATCGACGCCTTCTGGCATTACCACGCCGGTGAGCACAGGCGAGTAAACGGACGGATCCAGGCACTGAATCTCAAGCCCCCAGGCTTCTACTGCGCAGCGAACCCCAGCGGCCCAGCGCTGATGGCGAGCCAGCACTTGCTCCATGCCTTCATCCAACAGCATATCCAAGGCTTCGTTAAGGCCATAAAGCAGGTTAGTGCTCGGTGTGTAGGGCCAGTAGCCGTTTTTGTTGGCTTCTAAAATTTCGTCCCAGGCCCAGAAGCTTTTCGGCAATTTCGCCTGCTTGCTGACTTCAATCGCTTTTGGCGACAGCGCGTTAAAGCTAATGCCCGGTGGCAACATTAGGCCTTTCTGCGAGCCGGAGACGGTGACATCAACGCCCCACTCATCGTGGCGGTAGTCGGCGCTGGCTAAACCGGAAATGGTATCGACAATCAGCAGCGCGGGGTGGCCGGCGGCGTCGATGGCTTTACGCACGGCGGCGATATCGCTGGTCACGCCGGTTGAGGTTTCGTTATGCACCACGCAGACGGCTTTCAGCTCGTGGCCGGTATCCTCTTTCAGGCGCGCTTCGATCATGTCGGCCTGTACACCATTGCGCCAGCCTTCATAGCCGGGCAAACCTAAAAACTCGGGCTGCACGTCCAAACGTAGCGCCATTTTGTGCCATAGCGTGGCGAAATGGCCGGTCTCAAACATCAACACTTTGTCACCGGGCGACATGGTATTGGCCAGTGCCGCTTCCCAGGCACCGGTACCGGACGCAGGGTAGATAATCACCGGGTTCTCGGTTTTGAAGATTTTTTGAATCTTGCTCAGCAACTCAAGCCCCAGGGCACCGAACTCTGGGCCGCGGTGGTCGATCGTGGGCAGGCTCATCGCCCGTAAAATACGGTCTGGCACCGGGGACGGGCCAGGAATTTGCAGAAAATGACGGCCGGAGGGGTGAAAGTCGAGATTTAACATTCGGTCGCTTCCTATTGTTGTTGCGGAGCAGATGCCACCGCAAACTGGATAATGAATTCAATCATGTTTTTTAAAAAATCACTTGATACAGCCTTCGGACCGCAGCTTTTCCAGTTGATCGGGCGAGACGCCCAGGGTATCGAGCACTTCATCGGTATGCTGACCGAGGAGCGGGGCCGGGCTGCGAATCTGCGAGGGCGTCAGCGAAAACTTGCTTGGAAAGCCAATGGTTTTCATCTTGCCGATCACCGGGTGATCCATTTCCTGCACCATACCCCGCGCCAGGTAATGCTCGTCCTGCATGGCCTGGGCGAAATTGTTGATCGGACCGGCCGGCACACCCGCCTTGTCGCAAAGCGCAAGCCAATGATTCATGTCCCGCTCAACCATGATCGTTTCCAGCACCGCCTCGAGTTCCTCGACGTGCTGGCCACGGTCGGAGTTGGTCAGAAACCGAGGGTCCGCCATGAGGTCCTCACGCGCGAGCACGTCCTGGCAGAAACGCTCCCAGGTACGCTGGTTAGCGCAGCCCAGCATGATGTAGCCATCGCTTGCCTTGACCGCTTGATAAGGTGCCGAGACGCGGTGCCGCCAGCCGGTAGGCTCGGGTAGCGTGCCCTCGCCAAAGTAGGCTGCTGCCTCCCAGGCGAACCAGGGCAGGCCACATTCGGTAATGGCGATATCAATATGCTGGCCTTCACCGCTGTTGGCCTTGTGGATATAGGCCGCGAGAATCGAGTACACCGCCGTAATACCGGCACCAATATCGTAGACGGCAATACCGGTCTTGAGCGGTCGCCGCCCCTTCTCGCCGGTCATCGACATCAACCCGGTCATGCCTTGGGCGACCAGGTCGAAGCCACCGCGATGGCTATAGGGGCCGGTCTGGCCATAGCCGGAGATCGAGCAGTAGATGATCCCCGGATTGATCGCCTTGATGGTGTCGTAGTCGATCTTCAGCGACTTGGTAACGCCCGTGCGGTAGTTCTCGACGATGACATCGGCGTCTTTGGCCAGGCGATAGAAGATCTCTCTGGCCCGCTCATCCTTCAGGTTGAGCGATATGCTCTTTTTGTTGCGGTTGATCTGCGAAAAGCAGGTCGACTCGTCGTTGATATAGGGGCCCATCTGGCGGCTATCATCGCCGCCCTGGACCTTCTCAACCTTGGTAACATCCGCGCCCATGTCGGCCAGCACCATCGTGCAGTAGGGCCCGGCCATGATCTGCGAGATGTCCAGCACTTTCACATTCTGTAGTGGCAGCATTGGCTGAATTCCTCTCTGGATGACTTAACGCCCCGTCCATTCGAAAGACGTCTTGTTGACGAACTTGTCGACGGCTGCCTTAAAGTCATCGCTCATGTAGCAGGTAGTGACCCAATCGTCACCCGCCTCGAGTGACGCCCGGCGCTGGGCCTGGACGCGCCCTACCAGCGCCTTGCTGGCCTGGAGTGTCAGCGGTGCACGCCGTGAGAATTCATTGGCGATCTCCGTCACGGCGGCGGCAATGGTGTCGGGCGCAAAGACCTGATTGATCAACCCCACTTGGTAGGCTTCGTCGGCAGACAACAGCTTCGCCTGCATTAGCACTTCCTTGGTGCGCGCGACCCCCACCATATCCATCAGCCGCGACACATTGGTGATCGACAGCGTGTTACCCAGGGTCTTGGCGATCGGCACACCGAATTTCAGCGACGGCGTGCAGTAGCGGAAATCACACGCCATGGCGAGCGCCGCGCCACCGCCAACGCAGAACCCCTCGATCATCGCGATGGTCGGTTTGTTGAGGGTTTCAAGGCCACTCACCACCCGCTCGATGCGGCGCTCGTAATCAAGCGCATCCTCGGGCTTGGTAAAGTTGGCGAACTGGGTGATGTCGGTCCCCGCCACGAAGGCTTCGCCACCGACACCGTGCAGCACCACGGCATGTACGCTGTCGTCCTCGGCCAGCTGCACGCAACTGGCCTCCAGAGCGTTGTACATGTCCCACGTCATGGCATTACGGCTCGCGGGCCGGTTGAAACCGAGCCAGGCGAGGTTGCCCTCCCGCCGAAAAATCAGCGTCTCGTCGGACATAAGCGTGTCCTCCTAAACATCAATCGGGCTTACCGGTAAAATAGTTCCACCAGGCCCATGGGGAAGATCGGCACGTAGGTCACCAGCATCAGCAGCACGAACAGCAGCGCGACAAACGGCAAATTGGCCTTGGATACATCCCAAATATCCGCCTTAGCTACCGAACAGGCGGTCATCAGCACGCTGGCCACCGGAGGCGTCTGTTGGCCGATCGCCAGGTTCAGCGTCACGATCATGCCGAAGTGGACGGGATCGATACCGACCATCATCACCAATGGCATGACGATAGGCACCGTAAGAATGATCGCCGCCGCCGAGTGCAGAATCATGCCGATCAACAGCAGGAAGATGTTGAGCAATGCAAGCACCGCGTACTTGTTGCTGGTGAAGTCGCCGATCATCGCCGCCAGCATCTGCGGCAGTTGGGCGCGGGTCAGGAAATCCCCGAGCAGTGCAGAACTTGCCACCAACAGCATGACCACAGCAGTCTGAACACCGCCCTCTACCATGGCTGCACGTAGCTTCTTCCAGCGCAGCTCGCCGTAGCGGAAACTGATCAACAGCGCAGCCAATACCGCCAGCGCAGCGCCTTCGGTCGCGGTCATGAAGCCACCAAAGATGCCACCCAGAATGATCATGGGGAGCAAGAAGGCAAGGCCCGCCGCTTTGAAAGTGCTCCACACCCGGCTCAGCTTGAAGGTCTGCTCCACGGGAAAGTTGTAGCGGACCGCAAAGTACCAGGCGAGTGCCATCATCAACAGCCCGCCAACAATGCCGGGTACGATACCGGCAACGAAGAGCTGCACGACTGAGGTGTCGGCCATAGCGGCATACAGGATCATCGGGATCGACGGCGGAATGATGATGGCAAGCGATGCCGAAGACGACGTGATGGCCGCAGCAAACGGAGCGGGATACCCTTTGCGCTTCATCTCCGGAATCAGAATGGAGCCAAGCGCCGCCACATCGGCCACCGCAGACCCGGAGATTTCGGCGAAGAATAGCGAGGTGCCGACGTTGACCATGGCCAGGCCGCCACGAATGAAGCCGAGCAGTGCAGAGGCGAAGTCGATCAACCGCCGGGAGATGCCGCCGGTATTCATAATGGCACCGGCCAGAACGAACAACGGAATGGCGATCAGTGGGAACTTGGTCGCCCCCTCGAACAGCACTAGCGGGAAGCCGAGCAGACTGTTCGTGCCTTGCAGCACCAGCATGGCGACAATAGATATCGCGCCGAGGGCCACCGCGATGGGTATGTTAATAAAGATCATGGCCAGGCCGGCCAGCAGAATCAAAGCCGTCGTCATTGCAATTCCTCCACAATATCCTGCTCCGAGGGCGGACTGCGCCCATCCCAGGCTTCGCGCAGGATGTCCGGCAGATTAAGCAACTCGGCGATGACATAAAGCGCCGCGCCAATAGGAATGGTGGACTGAGTAACAGCGGTGGGAATCGGCACGCTGACCATGGTAGAGCCACCGAGAACGCCGATAATGTAGACGCCATAAACAGCCAGCAGCACAAAGAAAGTAATGGTGATTACTTCACCGATCACGACCAGCGCCACGCGAACGGCCCGCGGGCGCGAATAGACGAAACCGGGAACGCTGATATGCGCACGTTTGAGGGCGGCAAGGGCGGCACCGTAGTAGGTCACCCACGCCAGCATCACGGCGGCGACCTCGTCATACCAGCCCAGGGAATTGCCGGTATAGCGGAAGCTGACACCGAGCAACACCACGACCGTCAAGGCAACCACCAGAAACATGGTGATGACCTCGAGCAGCCACTCGAATCCGGATCGAAGTTTCAAAAGGGACATTAAAGCCACTCCGTCGATCAGAGGAAGGACCGCCCGTCAGGGGCGGTCCTTGGGTGGGTTCAGAAGGGTTCAGACTGAAGTGAGGCTCAGTCTTCCTCACCCAGCTCCAACACGCGGTCGACTAGGTCGCCGCCACCTTCCACTTCCTCGTCGAAGCGCTCATAGACCGGACCACTGGCATCGATAAAGGACTGCAGGTCAGGCTCGTTGACTTCCATGCCGGCCTCTTCCATCTCGCCCAGCAGTTCCTCGTCCTGCTTGGCGGCCGTCTCGTAGACGAAGTCTTGAACCTCTTGAGCGGTTTCTTCCAGAACCTCACGCACGTCTTCTGGCAAGTCCTCCCAATGGCTCTTTGAGACCACTACATAGGCTGGGGTGTAAACGTGATTGGTCATGGAGAGGTAGTCCTGCACCTCTTGGAACTTCTGGGAATGGATCTGTACTAGAGGGTTTTCCTGGCCATCCATAGTACCGGTCTGCAGCGCCGTGAAGACTTCCGAGAGCGCCATGGGTGAGGGGTTAGCGCCGTATTCCTCGAACATACGCACCCTCCACTTGCCTTCTGGGGTGCGTAGTTTCAAACCGTCCAGGTCTTCGGGCGTCTCAATGGGCCGCTCGTTGTTGGTGATCTGGCGGAAGCCATTCTCCCAGACGGCCAGAACCTTGTACCCCTCTTCCTCCACCAGTGGGTAGAGATCGGGTTCGATGACCTCATCGATGACCCGCTTCATGTGGTCGCGGTCCTTAATCAGATAGGGCATCTCGAACAGACCAAACTCGTCCACCACCGAGGACATCACCGTAGAGGGCAGCGTAAAGGTGAGCTGGCCGAGCTTGAGCTTCTGCATCATCGAGCTGTCACCACCCAGTTGGCTCGATCCATATGGCTCTACCTTGTAGTCGTCACCCAGACGCTCGTTGGCCAGCTTGGCGAATTCCTTCACGGACGTATCGAACAACGAACCGGGATTGCCTACGTGCCCGAACTGCAGCTCGGTCTGAGCCATACCGAGCCCTGGCGTAAGGCTCAACGCCAGTGAGGCGGTGACGAATGCTGTCTTGATGTTTTTCATTGGGTACTCCAGTGCTGGCTTGTTGTTGTTGTGCGCGTGTTGCCCAGGTCAGCGCTCCTTTGAGGTTGTTTGGGTATCGTGGCTGTCGCCTGGGAAGCGCGACGACGAACCGACTCGTCTCTCCCCTTCTGGCGAAGCGGCGAATCAAATCGTCATACACTCAACTTGAATTCAAAATGCAAAATTAGGTATTAAACTTTAGTCGACAAGCCATGAGGCGAAACAAATAATGTTTCTCCCTCAATGGATTGGCGAAATAAGCGAAATAAAATTAGCAATAAAGCAGAAAGGGATTATTCGGGCTCAAGCCCCCACTTGAGCCCGGCAGCCTCGATACCTGCAATAACGACCTGCTGGTCTTCGTCCGACGACGCGCCGCTAGCGCCCATCGCCCCGATAACACAGCTTTGCGCATCAAGCACAGGCACGCCGCCTGCAACCGCCACAAAATGGCCTTGGGAAGCCGCCGAAACGCTGGACACAAAGGCGGGGCGCTGCGCATTGCGAGCCCCAACCACACCACTGGCAACACCAATGCCCAGGGCGGTATACGCTTTACCTTGGGCCACCGGGTGGCGAAGCGGCGCGCAGCCGTCTTCGCGCTCGGCGGCCACAAGATTGCCACCCCCGTCCAGCACCACCAGCGTTAACGGCGGTATATTTAACGCTCGCGCCTTCATAATGGCGGCATCGATCATCTGACGCGCCTGCTCCCGCGTGAGCTGCACGCTACATTTAAATACTTGACCAGCCATATTGTGCTCCGTTTGTGTTAAGTGAATATTTGCTAAACTTCCGAAATAACAGAAATAGCAACTGTGTCACTTGACCACAACCAAAGAATATTGAATTCATAATATTTTTTATAGATCATACTCGTTAACGTACTGGCGCAACCCGAACCTCCATAGCCGCATACGGTTTCGGTAATATTGGGTAGCCAAGGGATTGGTAATGCACAATATGCGCCTTCAGGTGAAGAGAAACGAATATGACCAAGATATTGCAACGCAATCTATATCGTGAAGTGGCCGACCGTATCGGCGATCTTATTGAACACGGGGAACTCGCGCCTGGGGAGCGTATTTCAGAAAAGCAGCTGTGCGAGAAATTCGGGGTATCGCGCACGCCCTTGCGAGAAGCGCTCAAAGTGCTCGCCACCGAAGGGCTAATTGAATTACTGCCTAACCGTGGTGCGCGAGTGGTTCGCTTAACGTTCAAAAAAGTCAAAGATACTTACGACCTGATGGCCGCCTTGGAAGGTCTTTCCGGGGAGCTGGCCTGCCAATACATCAGCGATGCAGAAATCGCTGACATTCGCAGGCTGCATGAGGAGATGCTGACGCATTACCGTAATCGAGAGCTAATGACCTATTTCGAGGTCAACCGGCAAATACACGAAAGCATTCTGGCGGCATCGCGTAACGACTTGCTTCAGGAGATGTACAGCAACTTAAGCCAGCGAGTGAAACGGGTTCGCTATTCCAAAAAAATGACCCAAACGTTCTGGAGTCAAGCGGTGCAAGACCACGAGAACATGATGGCCGCACTTGAGAAACGCGACGGTCGGCTACTGGGGCAAATTTTACGCGACCACCTGTGCAATAAACTGGAGGTCGCGACCCTGGCCGGCGTGATCGAAGACGACCGTTTGAGCGTGGCGAATTCTTAAGGCGTTAAACGCTACTGCCACTGTTCCAAGCGCATAGCTGAGCGCTCCAGGCGATGATGCTCGGCTTCCAGCTCGCGCAGCAACTCGCTAATACTGGTTAAATGCTCCAGGGCGATCCGTTTTGCCTGCTCGGCGTCTCCACTGACCACGGCATCGTGAAGCTGCACATGTTGTTGATTGATCATTTCGCGCGGGCCGGGGCGGTGATACAAGTGCTTCATTGAGGCAAACACCGAACTTAGCAGTAAGTCGGTCAAGCTCTGCAGCGTATGAACCAATACCGGATTGTGCGAAGCCTGTGATATCGCCAGGTGAAACGCATGGTCCAGCCGCGCCAGTCGCTCAACGTCCAACGCTTCAGGCTGTGCGGCATAGTCGGCCATTTCCTGGTAGCGGCGAGTAATCAGCACGCGGTCCATGGAGGTACCGCGTTTGGCAGCCAAATAAGCCGACTCACCTTCCAGTAACGAGCGGACTTCCAACAAGTCAAACAAAGTACGTGGGTGGTCGCGAAACAGGTGCATCAGCGGGCTTTGCGGGTCTACCGGCAACAGCGAGGCCACAGTAGAACCATGCCCTTGCCGGGTATCGATGATGGCTTTGCTGCGTAGGATTCTTAATCCCTCGCGCAGCGATGCACGGGAAACGCCCAAACGATCACACAAACGTCGCTCCGAGGGCAGCAACTGCCCTGGCCGAAAAACGCCTTCTAAAATCAGCTCTTCCAACCTGGCGGCCACATGCTCGGGGGTGCGTCGGCCCATTGGTATTTCATCATTGCTAAATGCCATGCAGCCTCCTATGGGTGGTGTTGGCTTTGCTAGCGCTTGACTGGCTATCGACTAATTACTGGTCTGACCATTGCACCACAACCTAGACAGACGCACAAAAAAAGCCCAGATTGGGCAAAATGCCTAAGCACCGTGGCTATCACTTTTTAAGTGAAAAAGGCTAAAAACTAAACCGTTAGGGGTGTCCTTATGAATATCCTCTTTGATGAGCGCCTCGACGGCGAACTGGTTCGCCGCGATAAAACCGAGGTGTTGACCGACCTGCAGCAAGCCGTGCCGTCGCTTACCTTACTTCACCGCGAAGAAGACCTACATCCGTTTGAATGCGACGGCCTGGCGGCCTACCGCATCCTGCCCATGCTGGTGGCGCTGCCCGAGACGCTTGACGAAGTGGAAGGGTTGCTCAAACGCTGCCACGCCCTCGGCGTGCCGGTTGTGACGCGCGGCGCGGGCACCGGGCTTTCCGGGGGCGCGCTGCCGCTGGAACGTGGTGTGTTGCTGGTCATGTCGCGCTTCAATCAAATTCTCAAGGTCGACCCCGAGGCGCGCCTGGCGCGGGTGCAACCCGGCGTGCGCAATCTGGCCATTTCCGAGGCCGCCGCGCCTTTCGGGCTTTACTACGCGCCGGACCCTTCGTCGCAGATCGCCTGTTCGATCGGCGGCAATGTGGCCGAGAATGCCGGCGGCGTGCACTGCCTGAAATACGGCCTGACGGTCCACAACGTCATGCGCGTGGATATCATGACCATCGAGGGAGAGCGCATGACGCTGGGCTCCGAGGCGCTTGATGCCCCGGGCTTCGACCTGCTCGCCCTGATGAACGGCTCTGAAGGAATGCTCGGGGTGGTCACCGAGATCACCGTCAAGCTGCTACCCAAGCCCGAAACTGCCAAAGTCCTGATGGCAAGCTTCGACGACGTCGAAAAAGCCGGCCGCGCGGTGGGCGATATCATCGCCGCGGGCATTATCCCGGGCGGCCTGGAAATGATGGACAAGTTGGCTATCAAGGCCGCCGAGGATTTCGTCAAAGCCGGCTACCCGCTGGATGCCGAAGCCATTCTGCTGTGCGAGCTCGACGGGGTGGAAGCCGACGTGGACGACGACTGTGCCACCGTTCGCCGCGTGCTCACCGACGCAGGCGCCACCAACATTCAGCAGGCCCGCGACGACGCAGAACGCGCCAAATTCTGGGCTGGCCGGAAGAACGCCTTCCCGGCAGTTGGGCGGATGTCGCCGGATTATTACTGCATGGACGGCACGATCCCGCGCCGTGAGCTGCCCCGTGTGCTCAAGGGCATCGCCGCGCTTTCCGAAGAAAGCGGCTTGCTGGTGGCCAACGTGTTCCACGCCGGCGACGGCAATATGCACCCGCTGATCCTGTTCGATGCCAACAAGGAAGGTGAGCTGGCACTGGCGGAAGACGTCGGCGGCAAGATCCTCGAGCTGTGCGTCGCCGCCGGCGGGTCGATTACCGGTGAACACGGGGTGGGCCGGGAAAAGATCAACCAGATGTGCAGCCAGTTCCAGCCCGACGAACTGACCGTTTTCCATGCCCTGAAAGCGGCGTTTGACCCGCAGCGGCTGCTCAATCCGGGCAAGAACATTCCGACGCTGGCGCGCTGCGCCGAGTTCGGTGCAATGCACGTGCACAATAACGAGCTACCGCATCCTGAACTGCCGCGTTTCTGATGCGCCAGGCAAAGACCCTGACTAGGAAAGACCATGACTAACACCGTGACTCACACTGCGAATGGCGACATCGCCGAGGCGCTGTGCGACCAGGTCCGCGAGGCCCATGCCTCCCGTACTCCGCTGCGGATTGTCGGCGGCGACACCCGTGCCTTTTACGGCCGTCCGGTGGAAGGCCAAACGCTCAATCTTGCCGACCATAGCGGCATTGTCGATTACGATCCCGTCGAGTTGGTGGTCACCGTTCGCGCTGGCACCCGGTTAAGCACGCTAGACGCCGAGTTAGCCAATAACCACCAAATGCTCGCCTTTGAGCCTCCCGCGTTCGGTGACGCCAGCACCATCGGCGGTGCCGTCGCCACCGGGCTTTCAGGTCCACGCCGTCCATGGGCCGGTGCCGCCCGCGACTTCGTGCTCGGCACGCGGATTATTACCCAAGAAGGCAAACTGTTGCGCTTTGGTGGCGAGGTAATGAAAAACGTCGCCGGCTACGACCTCTCGCGCATGATGGCAGGCGCGCAGGGTACGCTTGGGGTACTGGCGGATATCTCTTTCAAGGTACTGCCATTGCCCAGCGCCAGCCACAGCTTACGCTTGTCCATGGGCATCGACGATGCACTCAAGAAGCTTGCCGAACTGGGCCGTCAACCGCTGCCAATCACTGCCGCAGCATGGCACCAGAATGAACTGTTTATTCGTCTGGAAGGCGGCAATAGCTCAGTAAAAGCCACCCGCGAGCGCTTGGGGGGTGACGATCTTGATGCCAGCTTCTGGCAACAGTTACGCGACCATCAGCACGCGTTTTTCACTCTGAGTGAAGGCCAGGCACTATGGCGGCTGTCACTGCCGCCCAACACGCCGCCACTAACGCTGAATATTCCAGACAGTGATGTGTTCTACGACTGGGCAGGCAGCCAACGCTGGGTAAAAACCTCGCTGGATGCCGATACGCTGCGCGACGCCTGCCGCACCGCCGGTGGCCACGCCACCTGCTATACCCCCTATACTCAGGGCGGCGCGCAAAGCCCCTTTACACCGTTGCCAAGCGTGGTGGAAAAATACCACCGCAACTTGAAAGCGGAATTGGACGGCCACGGTATTTTTAACCCTGGACGTCTCTATGCGGCGTTTTAATCAGGAGAGCTGACATGCAGACGCACTTTACCGATGCCGACCTTGAAAAGCCGCATATCCAGGAAGCCGAACGCGTTTTGCGCACCTGTGTGCACTGTGGCTTTTGTAACGCCACTTGCCCCACCTATCAATTGCTGGGCGATGAGCGGGACGGCCCCCGAGGGCGCATCTATTTAATGAAGGAGTTGCTTGAGAGTCGTGATGACGACGATCAGGTCACCGAAGAAACCCGCCTGCACCTGGACCGCTGCCTCACCTGCCTTAACTGTGAGACCACCTGCCCGTCAGGTGTGGAATATCACAAGCTGCTCAACATTGGCCGGGCCGAAATCGAACGCCGCGTACCCCGCCCAGCGGCCGAGCGTGCGCAGCGTTATGCGTTACGCAAAATGCTGGTCGACCCCAAGCGTTTCAAGGCGCTACTGGCGCTGGGACAAACCTTCAAGCCACTGGTGCCGGGCAAGCTGCGCAGCAAAATGCCCGGCGCGCCGGTCGATGCGGGCCAGCGGCCCAGCGCCCAGCACAGCCGTCAGGTACTCATGCTGGAAGGCTGTGTACAGCCGGGGTTATCACCCAACACTAATGCTGCCACCGCACGCATATTGGACCGTTTGGGCATCAGCGTAACGACGGTATCAGAGGTTGGTTGCTGCGGTGCGATTGATTTCCACCTCAACGCCCAGGAAGACGGACGTGCCCGCATGCGCGCCAATATCGACGCCTGGTGGCCCCACGTTGAACAAGGCGCAGAGGCCATCGTGCAAACCGCCAGCGGCTGCGGCGCCTTCGTCAAAGAGTATGGCGAAATGCTCAAGGATGACCCTGACTATGCCGACAAGGCCGAGAAAATCAGCGCCCTGGCAAAGGACATCGTCGAAGTGCTGCGCGACGAACCACTGGAAGCATTGGATGTTCAGGCCAGCCAGCGGCTGGCGTTTCACTGCCCCTGCACATTGCAGCACGCTCAAAAGCTCAACGGCGCGGTAGAAGGCGTGCTGACCAAGCTTGGCTTCGCGCTGACCCCGGTGCAGGACGCGCACCTCTGCTGTGGCTCGGCGGGCACCTACTCGATCACCCAGCCTGAACTGGCGACCCAACTGCGCGACAATAAACTCAACGCGCTGGAAGCGGGCAATCCGGAAATGATTGTCACGGCCAACATCGGCTGCCAAACCCATTTAGCCGGTGCGAACCGAACGCCGGTTCGCCACTGGGTAGAAATCGTCGACGCTGCGCTACACTGAAGACCCATTAAGCTGCCACTGCCAACACGCTGTCGGTAGTGGCGTTTTAAATTGTAAAACTGACCAAAGGACACGCTATGCAAACCAAAGCGATTTTATCCCAATCGGACGTTATTCGCGTGCTTGATGCCGCTCAAAAAGAAGCTGACAGCAATGGCTGGGCGGTGACCATTGCCGTCGCCGACGATGGCGGCCACCTGCTGGCGCTACGTCGCCTGGACGGTGCGGCACCTTTTAGCGCCGACGTTGCCACCCAAAAAGCACGCAGCGCGGCTGTCGGCCGCAAAGAAACCCAGGTTTTTGAAGAGATGATCAACGGTGGTCGTACGGCATTTGTTTCTGCGCCGCTTCAGGGGCTGCTTTCAGGCGGTGTACCGATTATCGTCGATGGCCATGTGGTTGGCTCGGTGGGCATTTCTGGTGTCAAACCGGACCAGGACGTTCAAGTCGCCAAAGCTGGCGTCAGCGCGATTGGCTGAACATAAACATGTAAACGCCGCGCAAACGAAAAACCCCGGATCGATGATCCGGGGTTTTTTTAAATTCGTTCGGTATAACACCGATAATGATCACTGCTGAAATGTAGACTGCATAATGGCGGACCGGACGAGACTCGAACTCGCGACCTCCGGCGTGACAGGCCGGCATTCTAACCAACTGAACTACCGGTCCGCTGTAGTGTACTTACATCTAGCAGGGTCTTGCGTTTTGACCATTTGAGCACGTCGAGTATTTCAAATGGTGGGTGGTACTGGGTTCGAACCAGTGACCCCCAGCTTGTAAGGCTGGTGCTCTCCCAACTGAGCTAACCACCCAGGTTATTGGCATCGCCAATATTTGCTATGTTACGTGTTTATCGTGGCGGACCGGACGAGACTCGAACTCGCGACCTCCGGCGTGACAGGCCGGCATTCTAACCAACTGAACTACCGGTCCACATACGACAAAACATGGAAAACAGGCGGGTAATGCAACGATGGCGGACCGGACGAGACTCGAACTCGCGACCTCCGGCGTGACAGGCCGGCATTCTAACCAACTGAACTACCGGTCCGCTGTATTGCACTATTAACGCTAGGTGCTTTCCTTACTGCGACGTTTCCAGGCCATCATACGATGGTGGGTGGTACTGGGTTCGAACCAGTGACCCCCAGCTTGTAAGGCTGGTGCTCTCCCAACTGAGCTAACCACCCGCTGGTCACGTGGCGCTGCATTCTACAGTAGACGCGAAGGAAGTCAACACACTACGTTCAAATACTGTGCTTCCACAGACGGCTTTAAACGCACCCTTCCAAACGCCTCACTGCAGCGATTGAGCGCGCACGAAGGATGCCCCATGAGCGGCGGCTTCGTCAATCAAAATCGTCTGATTTACCCCCGAGGCACGGCGGGGTTTAAAGTCGTGATCGCCATCGGTAAGCCACATCACCTGGGTGTTATGCGGCAGCGCGTAGCTCGATACCTCTGCGTGATTGCCCAGAGGATCACGCTCGCCCTGAAGTATCAGTGAAGGCACCTGCACGTCTGACCAATGCGCCAGGCGCAGTTTGTCGGGTGCTTTTGGCGGATGAAACGGATAACCGGCGATCACTAGCCCCGGGCAAGCTTGCTGACTGGCCAACATGCTTGCCGCGCGGCCACCCATCGACTTGCCGCCGAGCCAAAGCGGCTTAGCCGTTAGCGGGGCAAGGCCGTCATACCAACGCGCCAACTCGGCCACCGTGCGATCAATGGCGGGCGGAGGGCGGCGCTTTCCCGTGGCCTGCATTTGCTGCATATAGCCAAGATCAAACGTAATCACCTGCAACCCATGCTTCGCTAACGCACTGGCAAACTGCTGCATAAAAGCGGATCGGTGCCCGGCGCCAGCGCCATGGGCCAACAGCAGGCAGCCGTGACTTGCCTGTCCATAAAGCCTGAGCGGCCCCATCCCCTCAAGCCAAAAACAGCCGCTGACCTGCTGGGCGACCACCTCCGCCAGCGTCTGCTTATCGATGCTTGTTTCCTGCGGCCAGTGGGTTTCCACAACGCGGCCCTCCGGGCTGTTTGACTGAATGCGCCAACATCCACCTGGCGCTGCTTTTCTTGACGTAGCTCAACACGAGATTGCCTGGCAGCCGCTACCCTTGCGTCAACCCTTTGACCTGGAGCATGGTCCCATGCCTACCACCGTGAATGATGCTGCTTCTGATAGCACCTTGACCACTTCAACGTGGAGCGACGCATTACTCCAGCGCTACGCAATAAGCGGCCCCCGCTATACGTCTTACCCCACCGCCCTGTCCTTTGACGAGGCGTTTACGGCCGACGATTTTACCTCTGCCCTGGCACGCAGCAACGACGCTCAACGAGCGCTATCGCTGTATGTACATATTCCGTTCTGCCGGAAGATCTGTTTCTACTGTGCCTGTAACAAGATCGCCACTAAGAACACCGCACTTGCCGAACCCTATCTGGCAAGGCTCGACCGTGAAATGGCGCTGGCAGCGCAGCCTCTCGACACCCGGCGACCGGTGAGGCAACTGCACTGGGGTGGCGGCACACCAACCTTTTTAACGCTTGACCAGATGAGCGAATTGATTGACCGCCTGGATGCCCGCTTCGGCCTCTCCAGCGACCCCGAGCGCGACTACGCCATTGAAATCGACCCGCGCGAAGCCGATGTGTTAACCCTGCGTCATCTGCAATCGCTGGGCTTTAACCGGCTGAGCCTGGGCGTGCAGGACTTTGATCCTCAGGTACAGCGAGCGATTAACCGTGACCAGCCACGGGTACTCACCGAAACGCTGATGGACGAAGCCCAGCGACTGGGCTTCCGCTCGCTCAACCTGGACCTTATCTACGGTCTACCACTGCAAACGGCGAACAGTTTTGCACAGACGCTTCGCCAGGTCATCGAACTGAACCCGGCGCGCCTGTCGGTGTTCAACTATGCCCACCTTCCGGAGCGTTTTCCGCCCCAGCGGCGCATTCGCCAGCAGGACCTGCCCGACGCCGACGAGAAACTAGCCATGCTGCGCGTCACCATCGACATGCTCACCGATGCCGGCTATGTGCATATCGGCATGGATCATTTTGCCCGACCGGACGACAGCCTGGTTCTTGCCCAGCAAAACGGCACGCTGCAGCGCAACTTCCAGGGCTATTCCAGCCACGCCCAGTGCGATCTGATTGGCTTTGGTGTATCGGCCATTTCACGCCTTGACGACTGTTATGCGCAAAACAGCAGCCAGCTCAATCTTTACCAGTCAGCCATTGATCAAGGGCAGCTAGCCACACAGCGTGGCGTATGCCTAAGTCGCGACGACCTGATTCGCCGCGATGCCATTGAGCGCTTGATGTGTGACATGCAGTTGGATTTGGCGGCGCTCGGCAAGCGCTGGCAGATTGATGCCCACCAGTATTTCCGCCTAGCGCTTAGTTCTCTCGACCAGGCAAAGCGCGATGGATTAGTGGATATACAGGGCAACAAGCTGCGCGTTTCCCCTTTAGGGCGATTGCTAATTCGCCATTTAGCCATGGCGTTTGATGCTCGCCTGGCTAATCAGAGCGAACAGCGCTATTCAAAAATAGTTTGACGGTTGCTGCCCATATGCTCCAGCTTACATAATGAAGCCATGCGCCACTGACGGAGACTCTCATGCTGGAACCAATGCTCCAACGGCGTGCCATCCTACATGAGGCACGCTGTCAAACCTGCAGCTTAAGCTCGCTGTGCCTGCCATTAGCGCTCGAACTGGAAGATATAGACCAGTTTGATGCGATTATTCGGCGACGCGCCCCGCTCAAAAAAGGCGAGCAGCTTTTTCGCCAGGGGGAGCCGTTTACCAGCGTATATGCCGTGCGTTCAGGCAGCTTAAAACAGGTCACCAGCGAAGGCGGTGGCTTTGAACAGCTGACCAACTTCTATCTGCCAAGTGAACTGGTAGGCTTAGATGCTATCGATGAACCCCATTACCCCGGCAGCGTGGTCGCGCTGGAAACCACCACGGTATGCGAGATTCCGTTTGACCAACTGGATCATTTGTCTGAAAAGCTGCCCGAGCTACGCGGCCAGCTATACCGCAGCATGAGCAAAGAACTGCGTAATGACCGGCGAATGATGCGGCTGCTGTCCCGCAAAACCGCCGACCAGCGCCTGGCAAGCTTTCTGATCACGCTTTCCGACCGTTTTCGCCGCCGGGGCTACTCGCCCTACAGTTTTCGACTCTCAATGCCCAGAGCGGATATCGGCAACTATCTCGGGCTCGCTGTGGAAACCGTCAGCCGGATTGTAAGCCGCTTCCAATCTCAGGAAGTGGTGGACGTGTCAGGCCGCGAGGTACGCATTCTTGATATAGCGAGACTGCAGCAGCTTGCCGAAGAAGACGCCGCTCCCTAGCCAACAGTGAGCGCCTGAATGCGCCCCGCCATTAACTCAGCCTGTTTGGCTTCTAGCCCGGCGAAGTCAAACAGATCGCGGTCCGCAAGCTGCGAGGGCGCAACATTGGTGACGGCTTTAAACATACTTTCCAATCGGCCGGGATGTTTTTTATCCCAATCCGCCAGCATATCTTTCACTACTTGACGCTGTAGGTTGGGCTGCGAGCCACAAAGGTTGCAAGGGATAATAGGGAACGCCATTTGCTGGGCGTACTCAACGATATCCGCCTCTTTGCAGTACGCCAGCGGTCGGATAACGATGTTCTTGCCGTCGTCAGAAAGCAATTTGGGCGGCATTGATTTTAGCGTGCCACCGAAGAACATATTTAAAAACAGCGTTTCAAGAATGTCTTCCCGATGGTGGCCCAGGGCAATCTTGTTAGCACCGATTTCTTCGGCAAAGCCGTACAGCGAACCGCGGCGCAAGCGCGAACATAGCGCGCAAGTGGTTTTGCCTTCCGGGGTTTTCTCTTTCACCACCGAATAGGTATCACGCTCCAGAATGTGGTATTCCACCCCGCGTTGCTCGAGATAGGTCGGCAACACATGCTCAGGAAAGCCCGGCTGTTTCTGGTCCATGTTGACGGCCACCAGCGAGAAGTTCACCGGCGCATTGCGCTGCAGGCTGAGCAGCATCTCCAGCATTGTATAACTGTCTTTGCCGCCGCTCAGGCAGACCATAACGCGATCGCCCTCATCGATCATGCGATAGTCAATGATCGCGTTGCCCACTTCGCGGCGAAGACGCTTTTGCAGCTTATTGAACTCGCGTTTTTGTTTGGCTGCGTGGGCTTCAGAAGCGACAGCCGCTTCGGGGAAGCCGGGTGCCGCATTAGGGGTCGCCAACGCTGGGTCAAAATGATCAAGGTGATGTTGCATGGTATAAGCACTGCCGATGGTAAAAGAAGCAACCGCTATTCTAGCAACTCCCAGCGCCAGCGCCCAACTGCTTGCCACTACAGGGCAGCATCCACCTCCGTACGCTGCAAGCGAAGATACAGCAGCGCGCTGGCGGTGGCATCTTCAAGCGCCCGCTGAGGCGCCTGGCTGGGCACTTGCCAACAGTTTAGCGCTCTGGCTAGCTCATCTTCTTGCTCAGCCTGGGGGTGTAAGCGGCGCAGATGGCGCTGGTGCAGCTTGGTGACATCCACCCGTGCATTGGGCAGGCCAAACCCTAGATGGCGGCGTAGCGCCTGCTCGAGCGGCGCGAGGCGCTGCTCAAGCTGCCAGCCGACGATCGGCCGGTTGCCGATAAACTCGACTAGCGAACGCAGGCTTTCAACATCGAGCGGTAGCGTGGTCTCCACGTTGTACAGCAACTGATGACGGCGCTCGGCGGCGTCGCTTCCTCGCGCGCCTTCGCTCAGCGCTGCAACCCATGCGCGACTGGTCAGGATTTGGTGATGACGCAGCGTTACCGCCGCGATGCTCATTACCCCATGGTGGGCAAAACACGAAAGCGCCACCAGTTCATTTCCTAGGTAAGGTTGGAAAAGCCACGCATAGGGAGAAGCTGCATAGCGGCGGCGCTCGCTTCCCCGGCGCAGCAGGCCGCCAAGCCAACCAAAGGGGGCATCTAAATAGTGTCGACTGATCACGAATACTCCAGGTGATAACGATGCGAGAGACGCTGTTTGAAATCTTTAACGATGTGCAGCGCTTCGCGAAGCAAATCACGCTCCAACGACGATAACTCCTGCACGACGACCCGGTTGGAGCGCTCCGGTTGGTTAACGGATGATCCGTCGGCGATATCATTGAGCTGCTGCTTAAGCCGCAACTCGGTAAACAGCGCTAAGGCTTCGCCTAGGTCGTCAGCAAAGCGCCGGTTGAGACGCCCGTCCTCGGCCAGCGCATCCAACCGGCCAAACGTCGAGGTGTCGTGAATACGCCGCTCAAGCGCCATGGTGCGAACGCCGTGAACGATGGGAAAAATACCGCCTTTTTTTATATCGATGCCGTGCTGGGGCTTCTTAAGCGAACCAAACAGCGTCAAGGGAGTAGAAAAACGCAGCGCAGTGCGGGCGAAATACGACAGCAGCAACTCGTCCCGGGAGCAACGCTCGAACAGCTCCTCACGGACGCTTTCCAGCAGGCTCGGGTTGCCCGCCACGCCGTGGGCGTCGAGCATGATCGCCAGCTTCATCAGGCTATCGCCGTCACGTGCGCTGGCCCAGCGCGCAATGCGCCCTTTCCATTCGCTTACCGTGGCCACCCAATCCGGGTTCGACACCATGATATTGCCCGGACAAGGCGGGTAACCCAGCTCAATAAGGGTGGCCGTGAGGCGCTGCATGTCATCCCCAACAGCGGGCCACTCAGCGTCGTCGGCCAGAATCAAGCCGTTATCCTGGTCGGTTTTGAGAATCTGCTCGCCGCGCCCCTCACTGCCCATGACCATCATGCAGCTGTGCTGCTGATGTGACGCATCAATAGTGAATTCCCAAGCCTTGCTCATGATGCGGCCATTCAAGGCTGCCAACAGATCCATGGCAAAACGTAGCTTCACCCCCTGCGCCATCAAGGCGTTGACCAGCTCCGGCGTACGGTGACTAGCTGCGGCCAGCGCCGACAAATCACCGGCCTGCTCCACCTGAAGGCTGACCACATAGCTGCGGCTTGAGAAATAGCTAAGTACGTCGGTCAGTTCGACCACACCAACGGCCTGGGCATTGTCCATCACCACGACCCGCGTCACCTTATGGCGCGTCATACTGACCAGCGCTTCAAATAAGTATTGGTCGGGCGTCGCCGTTACCAGAGTATATTGGGCGATATCAACAAGCGGTGTGGTTACGGGATGCTCCCCCAGCACAATGGCGTTTAGCAGGTCGGTTTTAGTCACCATGCCCAGTTGACTGGATGCATCAACCAGCAAGCTGTCAGCATGACTATCATTGAGCGTGCGCACGGCGGTGGCGACATCCGCATCGGCGGGCAGTAACAAGGGCGCGCGCATGCACTCACTGACGCGGGCCAGCATGAACCCTGCCATCGTCACGCCGCCTTCGGCGCGCTTTTCTGTTAACAGGCGTGCTTTATGAGCCAACGACTGGCGAAAGAATTGACTAAATTCGGGATACTCATGGCACAGTGTCTTGAATAGCGCTTTGGGCATCAGATAACACAAGCATTCCTGTTCCGCTTGAAACCGGTAGCGGCTTTTGCCGTTCAATATGCTAATGGCACCAAATAAATCGCCTGCAGTGTAATGCCCAATGCGCGATACTGATGACGGTAAGGTGGGGTCTAGTTCGGCAACTTCCCCCTTATGGATCACATACACGTATTCGCCCGCTTGGCCTGTCTCGACAATGATGTCGTGACGCTCAAAATAGGCAAGGTCCATGCCGCGACGCACGTGCTCCTTCCCCTCGGCATCCAGCAGCGAAAACGGTGGCTGGGAAAGGTCGACATCTACCATGAGCATGACCTCGTTATTATGATGCGGTGTAAGCGAACCTCGTTGACCTGAGGATGGTTGTCCAAGGCGTGTTAGTTAATAATGTCAAGCAGTCTAACGTTTAAGGCATCATTCGCCATTGGGTTAAAAACTGGCGTTAAGGAAATTCATTACCCGACTACTACTTTGGGTTATTGCGCTAATGTCTAACTACCTTTATTCACTTCGGTGTTGTGAAAAAGGCAAAACATGTCGCCACTTTTTGAATTATTAAAAACATGTCTAGGCCAGTTTCTGAACATAGCAAACATTGCCGTATCCCCCCCACCTAGACCATCGTCCCATGGCGCTAAGTAAAACTTATATGAATACACTAAAAGTCCATAAAAAAGCTCATTTTCAACTGATTGGCTACTTTTTGCTCACCACCAAAGTTTATTGATACCAAAGTCTGGGATTTATTTTTTCGCATTTATTGCCCACTATTGTCAGTGAGTCATGCAGGGTAATCGCACGTCATTGCACCACTCGAAATCCACCTTTTGCCAGGTGACGTGTTAACTAACAGCTGATTCATGACATCACTATAGCGAGTGGTTCCAAAAACGTGCGATTGATCTGATGGTTCAACCGCTATTTCGAGTGAACTTTCCAACCTAAAAACACAAGTGGAGAGCAACACAATGGCAGACGACAAATCCAATGCTGCTGAATACTGGAAAGCCAACGTCCGTACCATTATTGGATGTTTGGTAGTCTGGGCATTCGTTTCTTACGGCTGCGCTATTCTATTCCGCCCGCTACTTGCCTCTATTCCAGTCGGTGGTACCGACCTGGGCTTTTGGTTTGCTCAGCAAGGGTCAATTCTCACCTTCATCGTCTTGATCTTTTTCTACGCGTGGAAAATGAACAAGCTTGATGAAAAATTTGGCCTTGGGGAGTAAGCCGGTATGAGCCAATTTGCAATCAACCTACTTTTCGTGGGTGCCTCCTTTGCCTTGTATATAGGCATCGCGATCTGGGCACGCGCGGGATCGACGAAAGACTTCTACGTCGCCGGGGGTGGTGTTCACCCGATCACCAACGGGATGGCTACCGCTGCCGACTGGATGTCAGCGGCATCGTTCATCTCAATGGCTGGCCTGCTGGCGTCGGGCGGTTACGCCAACTCCACCTTCCTGATGGGCTGGACCGGGGGTTACGTTATCCTCGCCATGCTGCTTGCCCCTTACCTGCGTAAGTTCGGCAAGTTCACGGTACCCGACTTCATTGGCGACCGTTTCTACAGCAACACGGCCCGTCTTGTGGCGGTTATCTGTCTGATAGTGGCCTCGGTGACCTACGTTATCGGTCAAATGACCGGTGCGGGCGTGGCGTTCTCGCGCTTCCTGGAAGTGCCTAACACCGCTGGCATCTGGATCGCGGCCTTTATCGTCTTCCTGTACGCCGTTTTCGGCGGCATGAAGGGCATCACCTATACCCAGGTGGCGCAGTACATCGTACTGATCATTGCCTACACCATCCCGGCGGTATTCATCGCCATGCAGCTCACCGGCAACCCCATTCCCATGTTCGGCATGTTCAGTACGCATACCGAATCGGGCGTACCGTTGCTCACCAAGCTCGATGACGTAGTCAGTGCACTGGGCTTCCAGGACTATACCGCCGACGTCGACAACAAGCTCAACATGGTGCTGTTCACCCTGTCGCTGATGGTCGGTACTGCGGGTCTGCCCCACGTTATCATTCGCTTCTTCACCGTGCCGAAAGTGGCGGATGCTCGCTGGTCAGCCGGCTGGGCGCTGGTGTTCATTGCCCTGCTGTACCTCACCGCACCGGCGGTTGGGTCCATGGCGCGCCTGAACCTGATGACCACGGTCTATCCAGAGATGGCCGGTCAAACGGAAAACTACGCCGACGCCTCCGAAGAAGCCCTGCGCTACGAAGATCGTCCGGAATGGTTCCGCACCTGGGAAGACACCGGTCTGCTGACGTTTGAAGACAAGAACGAAGATGGCCGCATCCAGTTCTACAACGACGATTCAGACTTTGAAGATCGTGGTTGGGAAGGCAACGAACTGGACGTCAACAACGACATCATGGTGTTGGCGAACCCCGAAATTGCCAACTTACCCGGCTGGGTCATTGGCTTGATTGCAGCAGGCGGTATCGCCGCGGCGCTATCCACGGCGGCGGGTCTGTTGCTTGCGATTTCGTCCGCGATCAGTCACGACTTGATCAAGACCATGATCAACCCCAAGATATCCGAGAAAGGCGAGATGTTGGCGGCGCGAATCTCCATGGCCGGGGCGATATTACTTGCCACGTATCTGGGGCTTAACCCACCCGGGTTTGCGGCGCAAACCGTGGCGTTGGCTTTCGGTATCGCCGGTGCGTCGCTGTTCCCCGCGCTGATGATGGGTATCTTCTCCAAGAAGATGAACAACTCAGGCGCTGTCGCCGGCATGCTCAGCGGTCTGATCTGTACCCTGCTGTACATCTTCACCTACTTGGGCTGGTTCTTCGTCCCCGGCACAAATATGCTGGCCAACGAACCTGCAGAATGGATATTCGGGGTTTCACCGCTGTCCTTCGGTGCGATAGGCGCGATGATCAACTTCGCCGTGGCCTTTGCGGTCTGCAGCGTGACCAAAGCACCGCCGCAGGAGATCCAGGAACTGGTCGAAAGCGTTCGCTACCCGAAAGGTGCTGGCGTTGCCGTCGACCACTAAGTCATAATCTTTCCCTAACCTGCTGACCCAAGTGTCACAGGCTTTGGAACCGACCCGCCATCGGGCTTCCTCCGGGAGGCCCGATGGCTTTTTAGAAGGACGTATTATGATTTGGCATTTGATTGCCGCCGTATTTGCTGGCTTGGCGGCGGCAGGGATTGGTCTATTACTGCGTACGTTGAGTGGCAAGCGACTGCCTAAATGGATCGTGCCGGTCTTCGGCGGGCTGGGTATGCTCAGCTATCAAATCTATGTCGAGTATTCTTGGTTTGAACATAAGCAACAACAGCTTCCTGAAACCGCCGAGGTTATTTCCAGCGACACTAGCCAACAGGTCTGGCGACCCTGGACCTTTATGTTTCCTATGACCACCGAGTTCAGCGTGGTGGATAGCGAGAATATCAAACTCGGCACCAGCGGCGATGACCGTCTGGCGCAATTTATTCTCTACCAGTTTGAACGCCATTATACCGATGTCGTCACCCATCAGCCGTATTTGCTCAACTGCGATAGCCGTGAACTGGTTCCCCTTGAGCCAGAAACCCGCGAGCCGCAAGTCGACCAAATGCGCACACTACGTGACACCTCACCACTGCTTAACAATGTTTGCGACGGCGTGTAAGCCTTCGCATTTCACGCCTGACGCCCCATCTCATTTCGCCTAGAATGGGGCGCTGGACGAGTAGCCCATAGCGGCTTGATCGATAGGCAACAGGCGGGGGAAGGCTATGTTTCATGGCGGACTGTTAGTCGCGGTATCGCTTTTGTATATCGCGGTGCTCTTCGCTATCGCCTGGTACGGTGACCGTCGTGCTCGAAAAGTCGGAGCAACACGCCGCCGCCCTATTATTTACAGCCTTGCCCTGGCGATTTATTGCACCTCCTGGACGTTTTATGGGGCTGTAGGCCAAGCCGCGACGGCCGGCTGGTCGTTCGCCAGTATCTTTGTCGGGCCGGTGCTTACGTTTTTACTGTTCTGGCCTGTGCTTGCGAAAATGATCCGCGTGGCCAAGCACCAAAACGTCACTTCTATCGCCGACTTTATCGCCTCGCGCTACGGTAAAACCCAGTCGTTGGCAGCCTTCGCCAGCCTCGTGGCACTAGTGGGCACCCTGCCCTACATCGCCCTTCAGTTAAAAGCTGTCTCCACCACTTTCAGCGTATTAACCGACGAAGGCGACATGACCAATGCGCCACTGTTTGGCGATACTGCCTTTTATGTGGCCGTGGTGATGGCTATTTTCGCCATCCTGTTCGGTACGCGGCATACCGATGCCACCGAGCACCACGAAGGCTTAATCCACGCGGTCGCCTTCGAGTCATTGGTCAAGCTGCTCGCCTTCGTGGTGCTCGGGGTGTTCGTCACCTGGGGGATGTTCGACGGCCTGGGCGAGCTGATGGGTTATGCAGAAACGCATCTGGAGTTACAGCGCCAACTGGCCAACCAGGACTTCGGTCAGAGCTTCTGGGCGCAAACCCTGCTGGCCATGCTGGCGATTCTCTGCCTGCCCCGCCAATTCCATGTGGCGGTCGTCGAGAACACCCACCACGACGATGCGACGAAAGCACGCTGGCTGTTTCCTCTCTACCTGATCGTGATCGCGTTTTTCGTCGTGCCGCTGGCGGCCGCCGGCCTAATGCTGTTTTCCGACACCTCGGTTGAACCGGATACCTACGTATTGGCGCTTTCCATGGCGTCCGGCCATGAATGGCTGACTCTGCTGACGTTCATTGGCGGGTTTTCCGCCGCGACCGGCATGGTCATTGTGGCGGCGGTCGCCGTGTCGATCATGATCTCCAATGAAATCGTCATTCCTGCGCTTTTCCGTTTGCGCTGGTTCGACACCAAGGCGCGCGATTACGGTCGCCTGGTCCTGCGTGCGAGACGACTGACCATTGTCGCTGTCCTGGCCATGGCCTACGGCTTCTACCAGATGATCGCCGAGTTCACCTCGCTGGCGTCGATTGGCATGCTGTCCTTTGCGGCGGC
The DNA here is from genome assembly GCF_900086985.1 of Halomonas sp. HL-93. NCBI lineage: Bacteria > Pseudomonadati > Pseudomonadota > Gammaproteobacteria > Oceanospirillales > Halomonadaceae > Halomonas > Halomonas sp. HL-93. The sequence continues at coordinate 794,817 of NZ_LT593974.1, read as the reverse complement.
GGCACAATTCGCTCCTGCGCTGATCGGCGGCCTGTACTGGAAGCGCGGTAACCGGCTTGGGGTTATCGTCGGCATGAATGCCGGCTTTGCCATTTGGGTTTATAGCCTGCTCATGCCCGCCATGATTAACGCCGATGTGCTGCCGGCCAACTGGCTGGATGGCGGCCCCCTAGGGCTCGCGTGGCTCTCGCCCACGGCGCTGTTTGGCCTGAATCTGGGCGACAGTTTTACTCATGGGGTAATGCTATCGCTGGGCGTCAATTTATTCTGCTACATCTTTGTTTCCCAGGTGACGTCACAGCGCGTGGTCGAGCGTATTCAGGCGTCACTGTTTGTGGATAGCGTTGAGACCCGCCAAACCTCGGTTAACCGCCCCTGGACGGGGGCCACCACAGTGGGCGATTTGAAGGTGCTCTGTGAGCGTTTTCTGGGCGCCGGGCAGGTGGGCCGCGCTTTTGAGGACTATGCACGACGGGCGGGCAAACCGTTGGATGATGGCACCCGTGCCTCTATCGATGTGATCCAGTTCACCGAGCGCTTTCTCGCTTCAGTGCTTGGCGCATCGTCGGCAAGGATCGTGGTCAACTCTGCCCTCCAGGGGCGCGGGATCGGCATTTCCGACGTCATCTCGATCGTCGATGAAGCCTCCCAGGTGCTCGAATTCAACCGCGCGCTGCTGCAGGCCACCATCGAGAACATTAACCAGGGCATCAGCGTTGTCGATCAAAACCTACGTCTGGTGGTATGGAATCAGCGCTATCTAGAACTGTTTCGCTTTCCCGACCACCTGATACGCGTGGGCGCACCGATGGACCGCATCTTCCGATACAACGCCCACAACGGCGAGTACGGCCCAGGCGATCCCGAAGAGCACGTTCAGCTGCTGCTCGACAACATTCGCGACGGCCAGCCGCACCGCTACGTTCGTTACCGGCAGGATGGCAGCGTGCTCGAAGTGCAGGGCAACCCGATGCCGGGTGGCGGCTTCGTGTATACCTATCAGGATATTACCCAGCAGAAACGCATCGAAGAAGCGCTGATTCGCTCCGAAAACAACATCCGTATTTACACCGATAACGTTCCCGCGCTGATCGCCTACTTCGATAAAGAGTGTCGTTACCTGTTCACCAACCGCGCTTATGAACAGGCCTTCGGTATCGACCGTAACGCGGTGATCGGCAAGCGCTACGAAGATGTTCTGCCAGAACGGCAGGCCCAGGAGCGAGCGCCCTGGGTAGCCCTTACATTGGCCGGTGAGCGAGTAAGCTTTGAAGTAGCCATGCAGTTGAATGACGCCATGCGCTACATGCTGGTCACCTATACGCCCCACTTCGGTGACAGCCAGTCGATTCTCGGGTTCTTTGCGCTTTATCAGGACATTACCGAACGCCGACAGGCCGAGATTGCGCTTAAGGAAACCAACGAAACCCTTGAAGAACGCGTACGTGAACGTACCCAGGCGCTCTCCGAAGCCAACGCCGCCCTGCGTCAGGAGAATCGTGTCCGCGCTGAAGCCGAGCAGGCACTGCGCCAGGCCAAGCAGTTGGCCGAAGATGCCAACGCCTCAAAAACGCGCTTTTTAGCGGCGGCAAGCCACGACTTACTCCAGCCGTTGAATGCCGCCCGCCTATTCACCTCGGCGCTGATGCAAAATGTCACCGTGCCGGATACCCAGCGCACCATTGGCCATATCGATAATTCATTGCAAGCGGCGGAAGAACTGCTCAGTACGCTGCTGGATATTTCCAAACTCGACGCAGGCGCTCTAACGCCGCGGCGCAGCCATTTCGCGCTGGCCGATATCTTCCGGCCGCTGCGCGCAGAGTTCGAAGTGATGGCCGACGACCGCGGGCTTGACCTGGTCGTGGTCCCCACCCAGCAGTGGGTCGATTCGGACCCGCAAATGTTGCGCCGCATTGTGCAGAACTTTCTTTCCAACGCGATTCGCTATACCCAGGAGGGCCGTGTACTGCTGGGCTGTCGACGCCAAGGCGAGCGGCTGGTGATTGAGGTATGGGATAGCGGTCCCGGGATTCCTGACTCGAAGCTCAGCGAGATTTTCCAAGAGTTTCGTCGTCTCGACCAGGTATCGCGGCACAAAGAGAGTGAAAAAGGCCTCGGTCTGGGGCTTTCCATTGCCGATCGCATGAGCCGTGTGCTTGATCATCCCATCAAGGTGCGTTCATGGGTGGGAACCGGCACCGTCTTCTCGGTGAGCGTGCCGCACGTTGCAGCACGCGAGCCCAGCGCCGAGGATGAGGAACACGGGCCACGGCGCAGCGGCAACAAGCTGACCGGCACCCGGATTGTGTGCATCGACAACGAAACGCTGATTCTCGAAGGCATGACTGCCATGCTCAGCGGCTGGGGGTGCGAGGTATTCACCGCCACCAGCATCGGCGGCGCCAAGTCGATCCTGCGCAACATGGACGGTGACCCAGACGCCATCCTGGCCGACTACCACCTGGATAACGAGGTCACCGGGTTGATGGCGCTGGAAGCCTTAAGCGAGCGTCTGGTTGGCGCCGTCCCCGGCATCGTGATTACCGCCGACCGCACCGAGGCGGTAGCCGAAGAGGTCAAGCGTGCCGGGTATCAGCTGCTGCTCAAGCCGGTACGACCTGCAGCCCTACGGGCGCTGTTGACGCGTACGCTGCAGGCCAGCCGAGCGGGTAAGGCCTAGCTGGAAGCTGGATGACAGCTTGAATGAAACTGCCTCCGTGGCAAGACCACGGAGGCAGTTTTTCCTTCTCGCTGCCAGGCGCGAAGCGCCGCTCTTCCAGCTACTAGCTCCGGGCGAAGCCCATCAGGACTCGACTTTGGGCGGCTCGACTTCCAGTTTTTGCGCTGCAATCACCGCCTGGGTGCGCGAGTGCACGCCTAGCTTACGCAAAATCGCCGTGACGTGCGCCTTGATGGTCGCTTCGGAAACGTTAAGTTCGTAGGCGATCTGCTTGTTCAGCAACCCTTCCGTGAGCATGTTGAGCACCCGGAATTGCTGTGGCGTTAGCGAAGCAATCGCTTCGGCAAAGCGCGATTCTTCTTCACTGGTCTCTTCCAATACACCCGCCAACGCCTCGGGCAACCATACCTCACCCTGCAAAATCTCGCTGACCGCTTCGGCGATAAGCTGCAGCGACGACGATTTAGGAATAAAGCCTGATGCACCATAGTCGATGGCACGACGCACCACATATGGCTCGTCACTACCTGACACAACTGCTACGGGAATATCAGGCATTTGCCCGCGCAGCTGGATCAGGCCTGAAAAACCATGGGCACCTGGCATGTGTAAATCCAGCAGGATAAGGTCAGCATCCGGGTGTCGGTTGACCACCTCGGTAGTCGCCTCCATGGTATCGGCTTCGACGATTTCTGCCTGCGGGGCCAGTTGGCGTAACGCCTGGGTGAGCGCTGCACGAAACAGCGGGTGGTCGTCTGCGACGATAAACTTGTGGGCTACTGCCATGGATATTCCTCCGGTTCCTCAAGCAGCGGGGTTTGCTGCTGCCGCGACGCTAGGCTCATACGGTTGAAGCATGGTACCCCATGGACTTCGTCATGCCCAAGCATCACATGCACAATTTGTAATGGATTCTTCATCACACTCAACATAGCAGTGCCGGCGCGTTGGCCGGCACTGACATTTCATCGCCCTTAGGAGAGGAGCCAAAAAGCTTAGCCTACCCCCTCTCACCGGCCCAGCGGTGACCACCACAGGGCCGGTGAATGGACTATTGATTAGCGCGATGTTCGATTAACTCATCCACTACCGAAGGATCAGCCAGCGTGCTGGTATCCCCTAATCCATCGCATTCATTGGCCGCAATCTTGCGCAGAATACGACGCATGATCTTGCCTGAGCGGGTTTTAGGAAGGCCCGGCGCCCACTGAATGACATCCGGCGAGGCAATCGGACCGATATCCTTGCGAACCCACTGGGTCAGTTCTTTTTTCAGCTCATCCGTCGGGTCGACCTCATCGTTCAAGGTCACGTAAATATAGATGCCCTGGCCTTTAATATCGTGGGGGAAGCCCACCACAGCGGCTTCGGCCACGGCAGAGTGGGCAACCAGCGACGATTCGATCTCGGCGGTCCCCATCCGGTGGCCGGAGACGTTCAGGACATCGTCAACCCGTCCGGTGATCCAGTAATAACCGTCTTCATCACGACGACAGCCATCACCGGTAAAGTACATGTTGTCATACGTAGAGAAGTAGGTCTGCACAAAGCGCTCATGGTCGCCCCAGATTGACCGTGCCTGGCCGGGCCAAGCATCCAGAATGACCAGGTTGCCTTCAGCGGCGCCTTCGAGCAGTTTACCGTCGTTATCCACCAGGGCGGGCTGAACGCCAAAGAACGGCTTGGTGGCCGACCCTGGCTTGAGCGGCGTAGCCCCCGGCAGCGGCGAGATCATGATGCCGCCGGTTTCGGTCTGCCACCAGGTATCCACGATCGGGCACTTTTCGTTACCGATGACGCGATAGAACCACTCCCACGCTTCAGGATTGATCGGCTCACCCACTGAACCCAGCAGGCGGAGTGAGTCGCGCTTGCTTGAGTCCATGACGTTTTCACCATGGGCCATCAACGCACGCACGGCAGTGGGTGCGGTATATAGAATATTGACGTTGTGCTTGTCGACGATGTCGCCCATCCGCCCGTGGGTCGGATAGCTGGGAACGCCCTCAAACATCAGCGTGGTGGCCCCGTTGGCCAGCGGACCATAAACAATGTAGCTGTGCCCGGTGACCCAGCCGACATCGGCGGTACACCAGTAAACTTCACCGTCCTGATAATCAAACACGTACTGGTGGGTCATGGCCGCGTAGGTCAGGTACCCGCCGGTAGTGTGCTTCAACCCCTTGGGCGCGCCGGTAGACCCGGATGTGTAAAGAATAAACAAAGGATCTTCAGCGCCCATTGCTTCGGGTTCACACTCGGTGGACTGCTTGTCGACCAAGGCGTCAAACCATAGATCGCGGCCCTCATTCCACTCGATTTCGCCACCGGTGCGCTTGACGACTAATACGTTTTTGCAGACATCGGTGCCCTCACGGGTCAGTGCCGCGTCGACATTGTCTTTCAGCGGCACCTGCTTGCCACCACGCACCGATTCATCGGCGGTGATCACAAGTTTTGAGTCGGCCCCGATAACCCGTTGCGCCACGGCGTCGGGGGAGAAACCACCAAACACGACCGAATGCACCGCCCCGATGCGCGCACAGGCCAGCATGGCCATTGCCGCTTCAGGAATCATCGGCATGTACAGGGTGACCGTGTCGCCTTTACCGATACCTAGTTCTTTCAGGCCGTTGGCCAGTTGATTGGTACGCTCGTAAAGCTCGCGGTAGCTGATGTGTTTGGACTCATTGGGGTCATCGCCTTCCCAGATAATCGCAGTCTGGTCGCCGCGCTTCTCAAGATGCCGGTCCAAACAGTTGGCGGCGACGTTGAGTAGGCCGTCCTCAAACCAGCGAATATCGACATTATCACGCGCGAAGGAAGTGCTTTTGATGGTGGCGGGCGCCTTAATCCAGTCAAGCCGCTTGGCCTGCTCGGCCCAGAAGCCTTCCGGATCGTCTACCGACTGCTGGTACATGGCCTGGTAGGTGGCTTCGTCAGCCCACGCGTTGGCGGCGATATCCTCGCGCACCGGATAGACGTTCTGCTGTTCGCTCATGAAATTGCCTCTGTCCGTGGAAATGCACTCTCTAAAGGAATGTAGCCGATATAATATTTAACGTTACCGGCACCACATATTGTTACCCTAGCATAAACCTCTCAGCGTGAGCTTCCCTTTAGACATTGGTATTAACATTTTTAATATAAATTACAATAACTTATAATAGAAACAGCGACTCTATTCCGCACAGTAGACCAAGGTCTCAGCACAGTGGCGACAGCGATAACGACGACCTTTTACCACCAAAGCATGACGCCGCGCCGTCAACTGATGATGCTGACACCCACACCGATAGCGATAAGGGGCCGGCTGAGCACGACCGATATCAAAGCGATGAGTTACTCGGGGCGTCAGACCAAACAGGTCACGCATCACGGTTTTCCATTCGCGCCCATGCGGCTTTAGGCGTGTCCCATCGGCGAGATGAAACACCAGCCAGTGGGCCATTTCATGAGGGATCACCTCGTCAAAAAATGCACGGCGGTTTTCATTCAGCAGCACCGGATTAAACCTTACCCCGCCACGGCCGAGATGCGCCTGTCCAGCGGACGCCCCCTTTAAATCAAACCATACCGCTGGCCGAGGCAGCTCGGGGTAGACCTCGCGACAGCGCTGCCAGGCAAGATCGGCTCGCTCACGGGCAGCCTGGTGCAGTGCTTGCGTCGATAAAGCCGCAAGTGCTGCATCCGGCCAAGGGGGGAGTGGCTTAGTATTCATTAGTGATAAACTAGTGGTCATTATGTCTTTTTGACTGTTTGTTTCCGCTGCTCATTGACGAGGCTTCTTATGCCAGCGCCCCCCAACACGCCCGAAGAGGCTATTCCGCCGCAGCCGCTGCTTGACGATGAACAACTCGATAAGCTGGACGATTTTCTCGATTCCGACCAGGTCGACGAAGATGCGCTCGACCTGATTTCAGCGCATGGATTTCTCGTTGCGCTGGCGGTCGGCCCAAGCGAAGTACCGCCTAGCCAATGGCTTGCAGAGCTGTTTCATGGCGTGCCTCGCTATGCCGACAATGAACAGCGCGATGAGATCACCCATCTGCTCACGCTGCTACGCGATAACGCCATGTCTGTACTGGAGCAAGGCGGATTGCCCGAACTCCCCTTCGAGCTGACGCTTGCCGGTATTTCTGCCGAAGAGACCCCCATAGGCGACTGGTGCGCTGGCTTCATGGAAGGCGTGTTCTGCGATGAGAGCGCCTGGTTCCAAGACGATGAAGAAACTGCGGCCACGCTGCTATTGCCCTTTATGCTGCTTTCAGGGCTATTTGACGACGAGCCGGATATGGCCGACATGGCCAACGACTTGGAGCGTCAGGAAACTCTGGTAGCGCAGTTGCCGGAGCTGGTACTCGATCTATATCTACATTACCGCGTACCGCCGGAAACTCCCAAGCCCAAACCACGCAAAAAAACACCGGCCAAAGGCAAACCACGCCGGTAGTTACTTGAGCCGCATCACCAAGGCGTCCAGCAACCCATAGAGCCATTCTTTAGCGCGCTGCCTTAAGGGCCGCGCCGCCCATTTGGCGGCATCCACTTCGTCACTCGCGGCAAAGTGGCGCTCGAAAAGCTCGCATACTTGTTGAGCCAGCCTGGGATCATCAACCTCTTGATTTGCCTCGAGGTTCCAGTGGAGATTCCAATGGTCGAAATTACACGACCCGATACTTACCCACTCATCGGCCAGCACAAATTTAGCGTGGATAAACGACGGTTTAAACTCGTAGATGCGCACGCCAGACTTGAGCATCGCATGATAAAACCGTTGCCCGGCATAGCGCACGCCAGGATGGTCGTGCTGGGCACCCGGCAGCAAAAGCCGCACATCGATACCGCGTTTGGCGGCACGCATCAAGCGCCGACGTAAGCGAAATGTCGGCACAAAATAGGGCGTACACAGCCATAGTCGCTGCCTTGTCTGCCCTATGCGTTGGTGTAGCGAATAACGAATTGCCTGGTAGCGATAGCCTCTTGCCGACACCACTCGCCCGCGCGCACCATCGGCATAGCTAGGTGACGTACGCTGGTCGGGCAACGCTTGAATGCGCGTCTGGGCTTTATCAGGGCGAGCCAGCCGCGACCGCCATAGCCGCCTAAACAACGCTTCCCAATCAGCGACTACCGGACCTTCAACCTGCACCGCGATTTCGTACCATGCGTCAAGAAACTCATCCACCGCGCCAAACCCGCCGGTGAATGCCACCTCCCCGTCTACCACCACGATTTTGCGATGGTCACGACTCAAGTTGCGCGCCAGAGAATGAAAACCCAGAGGGTTAAAAAAGCGCAGTTGCACCCCAGCCTGCATCAGGCGATGGCGGTCTTCGCTCGCCAAGCCCATTGAGCCAAACCCGTCTAGCAGCAAACATACCGGTACGCCCCGCTTTACGGCTTTGATCAGCGCCTCGCTAACCTGGTCAGCCAGCTTGCCCGACTCCATCAAATAGAGCTCAACCAGTACATAATGCTGGGCATGATGAATCGCCCCAAGCATCGCGGGTAAAAAACGCGAGGCTTCGGGAAGCAGGGTAAAGCGATTGCTGTCTCGCCACTTCGGCGACATAAGCCCTCCTTGGTGGCGTTGCTAGCGGGTCAGGGCGCGATGAACATACATGTCGTAGCGACTGGTTTTGCCTTGTAGCGTGTGCTGAGGTGTGGGCCCGGCAATCGGCGGCGCTTTACGAGGGCGTTTAACCACCACACGGTGCGTCGCGACGTCTAAAGCGGCTTCCAGTAGACGCGGCGCATCATCATCGTCCCCGGCCAACGCCCGAAACAGGCGCATTTCTTTTTTAACCAGCGCAGATTTTTCGCGGTGGGGAAACATGGGGTCAAGATGAATCACCTGAGGATCAAAAGCAGCGTCAGCCACTAGCATGGCCAATGCCTGGGCGGCATCACCATGGCGAAAAGTCATCCGCGCGGCGATGGGTGCGGTTTCCGCAGTGTTAGCCGCACGCGTCAAGCCATCGTCTAACAGTGCGGCAATGGCCGGCACGCGCTCGATCATCAATACCGATGCGCCCAGACTTGCCAGTACAAAGGCATCACGCCCCAGCCCCGCTGTGGCATCCACCACATTGGGGCTTACGCCCTTGCTCAGCCCGCAGGCTTTGGCAATTAGTTGACCACGCCCGCCGCCAAACTGGCGCCGGTGCGCCGCCCGGCCGGTAACAAAATCAACGCTGAGCGGTTTGCCGAACTGTCGCTCATCGCCGGCTAACACCAATTGGCCATCGTGGTAGGCAAGCGTTAACCCAGCGGGCAATGTACCGACATCGGACAGCGTCATGCCGGCTTTTTCCAGGCCACCTGGTTGCGCAGGTAAACCGGCTGCACGGCGTAGGCGGGTTGCCCAAGGCCGGCGGCGAAATCCCGAGCGGCCAGCCAGGCCATTTCTTCAGCTCGCGGTTCCAGATCGGTCAGATGATGCGTCATCGCGGCCTGCAGCGGCGTGCTGAACTGCTCCCAAAGCGTAAAGCCCGACCCCACCCCCACCCAGTCGGTTTCTTCGTCGGGCAGGGTCACCCTTTCGGGAGCCAACACGGCCTCGTCGCCCTGACGCCGCAGGCTGTCATTCAAACAGTGCCACATTGCCACATAGACTTCCCCCATGCGGGCATCCAGCGCCGTTACGACATGGCGCAAGTGATAGCGACGATGGGCCTGTAGAGCAAGCGCTTCCAGCGTAGAAATGCCCAGCAGCGGGCGGTCCAGCCCAAACGCCAGGCCCTGAGCCGCCCCAGCCGCAATGCGCAGCCCGGTAAAGGCGCCAGGACCACAACCATAGGCAACCGCATCCAACTGGCTTGCGGAAAGCTGTGCATCGGCCAATACGTCATCGATCATCGGCATCAGCCGCCGCGTATGCCCCCGCGGGGTCATCTCAAAGCGCGCCACGCACTCGCTGTGGTCAGCGTCCTTACGAAGCAAAGCAGCCGAGCAGGCACTGGATGACGCATCGAGAGCAAGCAGATATAGCGACATAACGGTTCAGCACTCGTAAACAATAAACGGGCATTGTACCTTTGCCATGCCCAAACGACGATGGCTCGCCGTTGGCGAGCCATCACGTATTCGCAGGTCAGCCTTTAACAGGGCTTAACTCAGCGCGTTTTTCACCTGGCGGGTAATCTCATCCACGCTGCCAACCCCTTCAACGCGGTGGTATTGTGGAGCCGCTTGGGGATCATCTTTGGCCCACTGCTGATAGTAATCCACCAGCGGGGCGGTTTGGTCGTGATACACCGCCAGACGATTGCGCACGGTAGACTCCTGGTCATCTTCACGTTGGATCAGCGTTTCACCCGTCACGTCATCCTTACCCGGTTCTTTGGGTGGGTTATGCTCAACGTGGTAAACCCGCCCCGAGGCAGGATGTACACGCCGCCCCGCCAAACGATTGACAATCTCTTCGTCGGGCACGGCAATTTCCAGCACGTGATCGAGTTTAACGCCGCCTTCTTTCATGGCATCCGCCTGGGGGATAGTGCGCGGGAAGCCGTCGAACAGAAAACCATTTTCGCAGTCGGGCTGGCTGATACGCTCTTTGACCAGGTCGATGATGATATCGTCCGACACCAGGCCACCGCTGTTCATGATTTCTTTCACTTTAAGGCCCAGCTCACTACCATCCTTGATTGCCGCGCGCAGCATGTCTCCGGTGGAAATCTGGGGGATGCTATACCGCTCGCAGATAAATTGAGCTTGAGTCCCCTTCCCCGCGCCGGGGGCACCCAACAGGATTAAACGCATGGCACTGCTCCTTGAATGATAGAAATGCAAAAAATCAATTAGCCGACAATAACCGCGCCTTCCAGGCGACACAACTACCCAAAAGCCTGAAATCACTGCCCTGAAGGCATTTTTTTTAAATAAAAACAGCCAAGTGACGCCCAACTTGTACTTTGGTCGTCCTCTTATTCACAAACGGCAGCGGCCCAAACACAAGCGGCGCCCTATCGGGCGCCGCTCATGAGACCCACCTTCGCCACTTACAGCAGTAGACGTCGAATATCGGTCAGCACGTCCGCCAGGAACGCGGTAAAACGTGCTGCATCCGCACCGTTGATGGCGCGGTGATCGTAGGAAAGCGACAGCGGCATCATCAGGCGCGGCTGGAAGTCACTGCCATCCCACACCGGCTTCATCTGCGACTTGGAGACGCCCAAAATCGCCACTTCTGGTGCATTGACGATCGGCGTGAACGCGGTACCGCCAATCGAGCCAAGGCTCGAAATGGTAAAGCAACCGCCGGTCATTTCGTCACGCTTGAGCTTTTTGGTTTGCGCTTTCTTACCTAGCTCCGCCATTTCCTTGGCAATCTCAATCAAGGATTTTTTGTCGGCGTCGCGCAGTACCGGCACCATCAGTCCCTCCGGTGTATCCACCGCGATGCCGATATGCACGTAGTTTTTCCATACCAGCGTTTCGCCATCGCCTTTCAGGCTGACGTTGAATTGCGGGAACTTGCGCAGCGCAAAGGCACACGCCTTGACCAAAAACGGCAGCGGCGTCAGCTTCGCGCCCTGGGCTTCGGCCTCGGCCTTCATCGACTTACGGAAGGCTTCAAGCTCGGTAATATCCGCTTCATCAAATTGGGTAACGTGAGGCACGTTGAGCCAGCTGCGATGCAGATTGGTGGCGCCCATTTTGAGCAGCCGTCCCATCGGCTTCTCTTCGACCTCGCCAAACTGACTGAAATCGACCTCCGGTACCGGCGGAATACCTGCGCCACCGGCAGCGGCGGGGGCAGCGCCAGCCTGAGCCTTACCCTGATTGGCAATCGCCTGCTTCACATAGGCCTGCACGTCTTCTTTAAGCACGCGCTCCTTCGGGCCGCTGGGCTTAACGAGGCCCAGGTCCACGCCTAACTCCCTCGCCAGCATGCGTACGGCGGGGCCTGCATGCACCAACTTGCCATCACGCGGCTTGTGCGACGCCATCTGGGCTTCCGGGCTTGGTGTGCCGGCGGGCGATTCGGCAGATTTGGCGCTTGGCTGGCTAGCGCTGCTCTGCTGGGCTTTCTCCGGCTGGGCTTTTTTGGGGGCTGATTTCTTGGCGCCAGCGACTTCGATATAACCGATCACATCGCCTTCAGAGACCGTATCACCCTCTTTGACCGTCAGCTCAATGAGCTTGCCTTTATAGGGACTGGGCACGTCCATGGAGGCTTTGTCGGACTCCAGCGTGATCAACGGGTCTTCTTCGTTGACCTCGTCACCGGCCGAAACGCCGATTTCAATAATCGGCACATCAGAAGAGCCTGAAAGATCCGGCACACGAATCTCTTTGCGCTCCGGTTCGCCGCTAGCGGCCTCTTCCTGATCGTCTTCCTCTACCGACTCTTCGGGCTCGCTGCTGGCTTTGCTAGACGACTGCTCAGAAGAAGCGCTTTCTTGCGGTGCATCTTCACTATCGTCGCCGCCTTCGCCTGCGATCTCCATCTTACCGATCACATCGCCTTCCGAGACGGTGTCGCCCTCTTTCACGGTAAAGCTGACGATCTTGCCGCTATGGGGGCTAGGCACGTCCATTGAGGCTTTGTCAGACTCCAGGGTGATCAGGGTGTCTTCGGCCTCGACCTCATCGCCTTCGCTGACCGCAACTTCGATAATTTCGACGCTGTCCGAGCCGCCGAGATCGGGCACTTTGATATCCACCGTCTGCTTACCGCCTGCGGACTTTTTAGCCGCGGGCTTCTGCTCTTGAGACGGCTCTTTCGGCTTATCTTGTTTCGCTGGGGCCTCTTCAGACTGGCTGTCCGACGAGCTTTCTTGCTTCTCGTCGCCGCCTCCTTCGACTTCCAGCTCAACGATATCGTCGCCTTCGGAGACAGTATCGCCCTCTTTGACCAGCACTTTGACTACCTTGCCGCCCTTAGGAGCGGGGACGTCCATGCTGGCTTTATCGGATTCAAGCGTGATTAGGGTGTCTTCCGCTTCGATGACATCGCCTTCCGACACCGCAATCTCGATGATTTCGACATCGGTATCGCCACCGATATCGGGAACTTTGATGATTTCGCTACTCAAGGTCGCGCTCCTTTAAAATCGGATCGAGCCGGCGGGCACTGCCCGCCGGGCAGCGGATCAACTGGTCAGCGGGTTCGGCTTATTGGCATCGATGCCGTACTTCTTCAGTGCTTCACCAACGTGCTTGCGATCAATCTCGCCACGGTCAGCCAACGCGCGCAGGGCCGCGACGGTCACGAAGTAACGATCTACCTCGAAGAAGTAACGCAGCTTCTCGCGGGTATCGGAACGACCAAAGCCGTCTGTGCCGAGCACGGTGTAATCACTCGGCACCCAGGCGCGCACCTGATCCGCGTAAAGCTTCATGTAGTCGGTAGACGCGATCACCGGCCCGTCACGGCCTTCCAGGCACTTGGTGACGTGGGGCTTGTTGGCATCGGCTTCCGGGCTAAGGAAGGCTTCACGTTCCAGCAGCAGCGCTTCACGACGCAGCTCGTTGAAACTCGTGACGCTCCAGATATCGGCACCGATACCCCAGTCGTTTTCCAGCAGTTCAGCGGCCGCTTCAACTTCGCGCAGGATGGTACCCGAGCCCAACAGTTGGACGCGGCCCTTATCGCCCTTGGTTTCGCGCAGCAGGTACATGCCTTTGACGATGTCCTCAGTGGGCACGTCGTCGAGCTCAGGGTGCTCGTAGTTCTCGTTCATGACCGTGAGGTAATAGAAGCAGTTCTCCTTGTTGGCGAACATGCGTTGCAAGCCGTCCTGCAGAATCACCGCCACTTCATGGGCATAGGTCGGGTCATAGCTTCTGCAGTTAGGGATGGTCGATGCCTGAATCAGGCTGTGACCGTCCTGGTGCTGCAGGCCCTCGCCGTTGAGCGTCGTGCGCCCCGCCGTGCCACCCACCATAAAGCCACGCGCCTGCAGATCGCCTGCGGCCCAGGCCAGGTCGCCGATACGCTGGAAGCCGAACATCGAGTAATAGACGTAAAACGGCAGTAGCGTGACATTATTGTTGCTGTAGGAGGTCGCCGCGGCAATCCACGCCGACATGGCCCCTGCTTCCGAAATACCTTCCTCGAGAATCTGACCCTTCTGATCCTCACGGTAGAACATGATCTGGCCTTTATCGACCGGCTCATACTTCTGGCCTTCAGAGGTGTAGATCCCCAACTGACGGAACATGCCTTCCATGCCGAAGGTACGCGCTTCATCAGGAATGATCGGCACCACTTTCTTGCCGATTTTCTTGTCTTTGACCAGCCCATTAAGCACGCGCACAAAGGCCATGGTGGTAGACACTTCACGCCCTTTGGAACCGCCCATTTGCGAGGCAAAGGCTTTGTCTTCCAGGGTCGGAATTTCCAGCGCGTCAAAGTCGCTGCGACGGCTGGGCAGGTAGCCACCCAGGCGCTCGCGCTGCAGATGCATATACTTCAGCTCAGGAGAATCATCCTCCGGCTTGTAATACGGGACCTCCTTGAGCTGCTCGTCGGTCAATGGAATGCCGAAGCGGTCGCGGAATGTCTTCAGCGCTTCGTATTCCATGCTCTTGACCTGGTGCGCTTCGTTGGCTGCTTCGCCATCGCCGCTACCCATGCCGTAGCCTTTAACCGTGTGCGCCAGGATCACCGTCGGCTTGCCGTTTGAGGTATTAACCGCTTCGTTGTACGCCGCGTATACCTTGAACGGGTCGTGGCCACCGCGGTTGAGCTTCCAGATATCTTCGTCGGAGAGATCCTTGACCATCGCCTCAGTTTCTGGATATTTACCGAAGAAGTGCTCGCGGGTGTACGCGCCGCCATTGGCTTTGTAGTTCTGGTACTCGCCGTCGACCGCTTCGTCCATACGCTTCTGAAGGATGCCTTTCTTATCCTTTTCGAACAGCGGATCCCAGTGGCGACCCCAAACGACCTTAATAACGTTCCAGCCAGCACCACGGAAGACGCCCTCGAATTCGTCCATCACGCGGGAGTTACCGCGCACCGGGCCGTCAAGGCGCTGTAAGTTACAGTTGATGACGAAGATCAGGTTGTCGAGATTTTCACGACCCGCCAGGGAAATAGCCCCCAGGGATTCCGGCTCGTCACACTCGCCGTCACCCATGAAGCACCAGATCTTGCGGTCATACATATCCTTCAGCTCACGGTGATGAAGGTACTTCATCACGTGGGCTTGATAGATCGCCTGGATCGGGCCAAGGCCCATGGATACCGTGGGGAACTGCCAGTAATCCGGCATTAGCCACGGGTGCGGGTAAGAAGACAGGCCGTCGCCATCAACTTCCTGACGGAATTTATCCATCTGCGCTTCGCTGAGGCGGCCTTCCAGATACGAACGCGCATAAATGCCTGGCGCCACGTGGCCTTGGATGTAAATCAGGTCGCCTTCAAAGTCGCCCTGAGGAGCGCGGAAGAAGTGGTTAAAGCCCACATCATAAAGCGTCGCCGACGACATGAAACTGGCAATGTGCCCGCCAAGGCCCGGCTTGGCCCGGTTATTGCGAATGACCTGAGCAATGGCGTTGTAACGGATCAAAGAGCGAATACGCCGCTCCATGAACAAATCACCGGGCATCGGCGCTTCACGATGAACCGGAATCGTATTGCGGTGCGGGGTTGTCACCGAGAAGGGCACCTTCATCCCGTCCCGGCGCAGGCGATCCGCCAGGCGGGTCATCAGGTAGCGGGCACGATCTTCGCCCTCACGATCCAGCACCGACTCCAGGGAATCTATCCATTCCGTGGTTTCGACCGGATCGAGATCTTCTCTTGTCTCCAGACTCATAGAGGTCTCTCCGAATGACGATAAATGACAGTCAGCCCCGCTAACCCACCGGGTCAGGGGCGGCTGTGGTGTGTCGCCACCACAGGCATGCAAGTAGCCGACGCCTGAGCGTCGCCTGGGGTTTTCGTTCTACATTCAACAAGCTACACGCCGCCAAATGTAATAAAGCTACATAAGTGTTGTAAAAGTTAGCCTTTTGTATAGGTGAAGATACCGCAAAGTCGCCACGCTGCCAATTCCAGTAAGACGGAAAAGGCTATCGAAAACAAACTATTGCACCGCAACATAAGGCATTGTTAAGACATTGGTCGGCACGACCAAGGCCCTAACCCATGTAGTCAAACTACCGTTTCATTTCCTTGTTTCACCATGACTTAAATCGCTTTTTAAAGTCGCTAACGCCTGGCGCCAATAGGCCCAATCAAACGTAGGCCCGGGGTCGGTTTTACGCAATGGCGCCACCCGTGCATGACTGGTCATGCGGGCAGTGGTAAGCGCAGGATAACGATCCAATAGCCACTGAACTGCCTCGGCTAATGTCGAATATTGAGCCTTGGTAAAGGGCGTTGTTTCGTCACCTTCAAGTTCCACACCTACCGAAAAGTCATTTAACGCTTGTCGCCAGCGTGCCTGGCGTGGATCCCACCAGCGTGAACGACCAGCGTGCCAGGCACGCTGGTCAGTATCGACAAACTGTACGCACTCGCCATCACGGCGAATCAGCAGATGGGCCGAAACCCGCAAATGGGCGATAGCCGCAAAATAAGGGTGTGCTTCAGGCGCTAACTGATTGGTGAATAACGCTTCAATGGCGGGGCCCTGAAACTGACCAGGCGGCAAGCTAATAGCATGAATCAACAGCAACGACACCTCATCAAGGGGTCGTTGATCTGCATTCGGCGACACCACATGACGTGCGCCTTGCCACCAGCCAGGAGAAGATTTTGGGTCAATCACGCGAAGGACTCCTCTACGTTGGCGCGCTCTTTCACTATAATGCCGTGCATCGACGTTAAACGCCCAGAGAATTGATCGCTATGCATTACCAAACCGCACTTGCCGAAGAAATCCGTTCCAGCGCTGCTCGCCTGCTCGCCGAGGACGTTGGCCCTGGCGATATAACGGCCCAGCTGATCCCAGATCACCAATGGGCAACCGCGGAGGTTATTACCCGAGTGCCTGCCGTACTTTGCGGGGTTGCCTGGGTCGACGATATTTTCCGCCGCCTGGACAGCCGCGTCGCGCTTCGCTGGCAAGCCGCCGATGGGGACCGCTTAGACGCCGGGCAGTGTTTTCTCACCCTGGAGGGCCCTGCACGCAGCCTACTAACAGGTGAGCGTGCCGCGCTCAACGTGCTGCAAACACTCTCGGCCACAGCAACGGTTACGCGCGCCTACGTGGATCTTATCGCCGATACCGGCGTGCGCCTGCTAGACACCCGCAAGACACTACCCAGCATGCGCTTGGCGCAGAAATACGCTGTCATGTGTGGCGGTGGCCACAACCACCGCATTGGGCTGTGGGATGCGTTTCTGATCAAGGAAAACCATATCGCCGCCTGTGGCGGCATTCAGGCCGCGGTAACACAGGCGCGCAAGCTGGCCGCCGAGCTTCCCGTTGAGGTGGAAGTCGAAAATTTTGCCGAGCTTGAGCAGGCGCTGGCGGCCAAGGCGGATGTCATCATGCTGGATAACTTCAGCCTGGATGAGCTACGCACGGCGGTGGAGCTCACGGCGGGCAACGCCACTCTTGAAGCCTCGGGTAACGTCGATACCACGACCCTGCGCGCGATTGCCGAAACAGGCGTGGATTGTATTTCCTGCGGCACGCTGACCAAAGACATCAAGGCCATTGACCTGTCGATGCGCGTCACCCGTCAAGCGACCCCGTAACCGGCAACGTTTACGTTTCGACGGCGTTGAGCCGCTTCTGAAGACGAAACCGCTGAAGTGGCTCACCACCTCGTTCGACCCACTGTTCGCCCAGGTTCTGCCAGCCTCGTCGCATCAGCCGCTCGTAAAGCGTCAAACTCGCTTCAATATGGATGCGGTCAACACCTTGTTCCAACAGCAGCCGTTCGGCGTGAATTAATAGTGTGGTGCCAATCCCTCGACCATTGAGTGCCGGCCAGACGTATAACGTTTCGACTCGCCCAGCGGGCACATCAAGCTCTATAAATCCCACGCAGCGCCCGTCACAGCTCGCGACAAGGGTCGTATACAGCGCTTGTCGAGCGGACCAGGCGGTGGCCTCACGGGGCAAGACGCTTGCCCATGCGCGCCGCTGCGTCAGGCTATAACGCGTTGCGGCCCCTTGCATCACGGCATGGTAAAACACTTCCGCCTGATCGGCGGCATCGCGTGCGCGCGCCAGGCGATAGGTCACGCGGGCCGTCGAGGGCTTTACAGTCTGATCGTCTGTCATGTTTCACCTTGTGGGCGTTAACGCTTTCTTTTTCAAGGCATGCCCTGCGCCACTGCGCTGAGAACACGGCTGCATTATACTCGGCTATCTATTTTTCCCTTTGATGAGGCAGTGTGATGCACGATGCCCCACCCGGCGAGTCTTTTGCGCTGACACCTATCGGCCATGTAATAAGCGACTACGCCGATAAATTTGGCGTGCCCCGCCAGCCTGGGCTTGCGCCTGCTGCCAATGCACAACTTGTGCTTAGTCCGCCCTACGACGATCCACTCGCCGTGCGTGGACTGGACGCTTTCAGCCATGCATGGATCAGCTTTGTGTTTCATCAAAGCCCCGAGCGCTGGTCGCCACTCGTCAGACCCCCACGATTAGGCGGTAACCGCAAAGTGGGTGTGTTTGCCAGCCGCAGCACGCATCGTCCCAACCGGCTGGGCCTTTCGCTGGTCGAACTGAGTGGCATCGATACCCGCCAGGGCGTGCGCCTGATCCTGTCAGGCTGCGATTTGGTTAACGGCACGCCCGTGGTGGATATTAAACCCTATCTGCCCTGGGCTGAAGCGCGCCCGGATGCCCAGGCCGGCTTTGCCCCCGAGGCCCCCGCTCGGCTAGCGGTGCATTTCAGTGCCGCTGCTCTGGCCCAGTTGGCAACGCGCGATGATCAAGCCTCGCTCAGGACGTTGATCGAACAGGTACTGGGCCAAGACCCTCGCCCTGCCTACCAGCAAAGCCGGCCTGCTGAACGGGTATACGGGGTGCGGCTACGCGATGTGGACGTCAAATTTTACCCACGCCAAAACGGCGAAGCCACCACGTTGGAGGTGGTGGCTATCGACACGTTGACGGCTCAACGTTAACGGGGAAAAGTAATACCTAAGCGGCGGCCTACTTCTTCGTAAGCCTCGATGACGCCACCCAGGCCTTGACGAAAGCGGTCTTTATCGAGTTTTTCTCGGGTATTGGCGTCCCATAGCCGGCACCCATCGGGAGAAAACTCATCGCCTAACACGACGTCGCCGTTAAATACACCAAACTCAAGTTTGTAATCCACCAGCAGCATATCGCCTTCTGCAAACAGCTGCTTAAGTATGTGGTTGACCT
This sequence comes from Halomonas sp. HL-93, assembly GCF_900086985.1. NCBI lineage: Bacteria > Pseudomonadati > Pseudomonadota > Gammaproteobacteria > Oceanospirillales > Halomonadaceae > Halomonas > Halomonas sp. HL-93. The sequence continues at coordinate 775,836 of NZ_LT593974.1, read as the reverse complement.
TGAAGGTGAGTGTCTTCATTTTGGCAAGTTGCTCAGGCGTCGCCCAGCCAAAGGTCTCTGCCAGTGACTCGTTGATCATCGGGTCGCCTTTGTCGTCATTCTTCAAGAACAGCTCGAACGTAGGCGGCGTCAAGGTAATGCCTTCCTCAACGCCAAGGCGCTTCACGAGACCACCTGCCGCAATATTGCGCACCACACATTCCACCGGAATCATATGCATTTTCTTGACTAGGCTTTCCGTGTCAGAAAGCTGTTTCTCGAAATGCGTTGGGATACCGGCGTCTTCTAAGCGCTCCATAATAAAGGCGTTAAAGAGGTTATTAACCATCCCCTTGCGCGCCAGCGACTCTTTTTTCTTGCCATCAAAGGCGCTGGTATCATCACGGAACTCAAGTACCAGCAGGTCCGGATCATCGGTGGTGTATACAGATTTTGCCTTACCGGCGTAGAGTTCTTGGCGCTTTTCCATGGGAGCTCCGCAAAAAGACAAAGATCATTGAATTAACGTAAATAGCCGGCTACACGCTCAAGAAGCTCGCGTTGATCGTCTTCACTGAACGAGCGGTCGCTTGCGTTAACTGCTCGCAGAACCGAACCATTGCCATCAGGTTGAAGCTCCAAACGTATTTCTTGAGACATGCGACGTACATCCGCGCTAAACACAATCTGAAGGGGGTTACGATTGCGTTCCTTTTCAGTCATGTATTCAACAGTGAACGAGCGATTATCCGGATCAGAAGCCAGCAGATCACGCTCCCCTTCCTGGTCAAAATCGAGCTCCAAGTAGTGATTCAACTCAGCCCAAACCCGCTCAACCGGATGCGAGACTGCCACTAGCCAATCATCACCTTGTTGACGAAGCGCTACCTCGTCACTGTCTTCCAGGCGCTGGGCATTTAATGAAGAAGATGACGCATCAGAAGAAACAGAAGAGGCGCTTCTGTCATCCAAGTAGGTGGCTAATGCATCTATGCAGCTGTCCATGCTCTGGCCACCACGTTCACAGCGAATTTCACTGCTTCCCTCGCGCAGAGCGCTTTGCAAGCGGAGCTCAGCCTGCGAGGTGACCAGGATGCCTTCAGAGGAACGGCTTTCCTGAACATCCAAACCACGCGCTTGTGCGAAGCTTTCCAACTGCGTCCATACGCTACTCGGTTCAGCGTCTACCACCAACCACCGCTGGTCGCCGATTTCACGAACTTCGACGTAATCAGGCGACAAGCCACTCCCCACGCCGAGTGGCTGAGGTGGCTGTACCTCGGCGACGTCATCCTGTTCGCTTTGATTGGCAACGTCGGGTACCGGCAGCGCATCACGGTAGCGTTGGGTATTGCGGGTATCGGGCAATACCAACGGTGACGCGGGCTTGGCGTCTACATAGTCCAAATTGCGATCATGGTAGAAGCCTTCATCGCGGGCGCAACCAGCAAGCGTTACGGCCGCCACCAGGGCCAGCGGTATCCATTTAAGCGCACGTTTTTCAAGCACAGAGCTCATTAAGCCACCTTAACAGTCAACAGATCGGTCACCTGGCGCTATGAAGCATTACCTCGCCAGGTAGCAAAGGGTCTTTTGCGGGTTATTCTTCAACTACCCCCGCGAGTTGTAGGGCTTCACTGACCGTGGCGTGGTACTTTTCCGACAGCCACGTCAGCGGCAGGCGAATACCCGCGTCGGCATATCCCATTCGATGTAACGCCCACTTTACCGGAATGGGATTGGACTCAACCCCCAGATTGGTATGCAGAGGCATCAAGCGCGTATTGATTTGGTGTGCTCTATCCGCATCGCCCGCTACCGCAGCGGCGCATAATTCATGCATCGCGTTCGGGGCGACGTTAGCCGTTACCGAAATATCGCCATGCCCACCCATTAGCATGAAATCACAGGCAGTGGCATCGTCACCCGAATAGAGCATAAAATCACTGCCCTTGAGGCGAATGATCAGATCCTCGGCACGCTCCAGGTTGCCCGTTGCATCCTTCAAGCCAATAATATTCTTGACTTCAGCCAGCCTTACGACGGTTTCATTATAGAGGTCTGAACAGGTCCGGCCGGGCACGTTATAGAGGATCACCGGCAGTTTGCTGCCCTCGGCCACGGCTTTGAAGTGCTGATACAAGCCCTCTTGGGTAGGCTTGTTATAGTAAGGACATACGGATAAACAGTAATCAGCGCCAACTTCGCCCGCATAGCGTGCCAGCTCAACAGCCTCCGACGTGGCGTTGGCCCCGGTGCCAGCAATTACCGGTATGCGCCCGTTTACTTCCTCGACCACACTGCGTATTACGTCGAAGTGCTCGGCAAATGACATGGTCGTCGGCTCACCGGTGGTGCCCGCCGCCACAATCGCATCGGTACCGTTTTCGAGATGGAAGTTCACCAGACGACGAAGCGCCTCCCAGTCGATGTCGCCATTGACTTTCATCGGCGTCGCCAGGGCGACGATGCTGCCTGTGATCATCCGTATTTCCTCACCTGCTAAAGGGTTAAATCAAGCGTCTATGACTCACGAGATAAGGAGCCGAGTTAATGCATGACGCAGCCTGCCATCATCTCAACAGGAATCCACAAAGGGCAAATGGTACTCAGGCGGCTCGACCCTGTACAGCGGAAAGCGCGGCAAGTTTTGACCCAAAGATGTTTTCTCCTTTGACATGCACCACAAGCTTGCGTGTAATCGCCCTTGAAAGCCACTACACATTAGGAGCTTTATATGTCTATTGACGTAGGCCAACCGGTCCCCGATTTTTCGGCACCGGCAACGGGTGATACCACCCTGACGTTATCCGAGCTTCGCGGCAAGCAGGTCGTTATTTATTTCTATCCCAAAGCCAGCACACCGGGTTGTACCACCGAAGGCGGCGATTTCCGCGACCGCAAAGCCGACTTTGATGAGGCTAACACGGTAATTATCGGCGTTTCGCGGGACGGCTTACGCGCCCAGGAGAACTTCAAAGCCAAGCAGGATTTTAACTTTACGCTGGTGTCGGATAAAGACGAAACCGTTTGCCGATTATTCGACGTTATCAAACTCAAAAAGCTCTACGGCAAGGAGCATTGGGGCATTGAGCGAAGCACTTTTTTAATTGATAGCGAAGGCAAGCTCGCTCAAGCCTGGCGTGGCGTCAAAGTGCCCGGTCACGTCGATGAAGTGCTCGCGACGGCTCAGGCACTTAACGCGCGTTAAACCACCCTACCCATCCGCCAGGCGGATGGGTAGACACCAAGCTAGCGAGCTGTCTTCCCTTACAGCGACTCTTCGTTGACGAGAACATGGTGACGCTCATCGCGCCCTTTCATCCCCCGCGGCCACGCATGCACCAACGCCTTCAGCAGCGTGGCGAGCGGAATGGCAAAAAACACGCCCCAGAACCCCCATATCCCGCCGAAGAATAACACTGCCACAATCACCGACACCGGGTGAATATTGTTGGTTTCCGAGAATAGTACCGGGGCGAGCACGTTGCCATCCAATGCCTGAATAACCCCGTAAGCAACCAGCACGTAAGCAAACGACTCGCTTAGCCCAAAGTGAAACCCGGCTACCGCCGCGACGGGAAGTGTCGCGACTGCCGCACCGATGTAGGGGACCAGTACAGAAAAGCCAACCAATACAGCTAGCAGTGCGGTGTATGGCAATTCAAAGAACGAGAATGTAATAAAGGTGACGATGGCGACAATAATAATCTCGATAAACTTGCCACGAATATAGTTGGCTATCTGATCGTCCATTTCACGCCAGATACGCGCCATCAAGGTGCGCTTCTGTGGCAGTAACGACAGTGTAAAACCGACTAGCGCCTCCCGGTCCTTAAGCATGAAAAAGACCAAAATAGGTACCAGCACCAGATAGATAATCAGCGATAAAATATTGCCCAACGATGCCAGCGACAACGTCAACGCACGCTGGCCCAACTGACTTATTTCGCGGCTGGCGACGCCAATCCAGTTTTGCATTTGGTCCGGGGTAATCAGGTTGGGATAGCGCGACTGCAGCTCATCCAGCCAGCTCTGCCCGCTTGCAAACATCCGCGGTGTTTCCTGCACAAGGCCAATCAACTGATTCCATATTAGCGGCAGCAAAATAAACGCCAAGGCCAGCAACACGCTGACAAACGCAAGAAAAACCACTATCACCGATAGTAAATGAGGAATGCCACGGCGGGTCAAGGCCCCCACCATCCCCTGGAGCAAAAACGCGATGACCAACGCGGTAAAAAAAGGCGCCAGCATACGGCCAAACCAGATGACCGCGGCAAACCCAGCGATGAGCACTACGAGTAGAATAAGGGCTTCTTCATCCGAAAAATAACGATCCACCCAACTTTTCAGGATCGCACGCATAGTCATGAGTGTTCACCTTCAGCCTTACGAAGCCAATAGTAGTAAATATCTCCGTGCTGTTCGCGGGCTTCCAAGCAATGCGAGCTCTGTTGGGCAAAGGCTTCAATATCGCGCCATGAGCCCGCATCAGTGGCACGCACTTCCAGTAACTGGCCAGGGGCAAGCCCCGCCAATGCCTGCTTGGCCTTTAGCAACGGCAACGGGCAGTGAAGCCCGCAGGCGTCAAGCACGGTATCGGGCTGTAAGCGCGTTGTTTGTTCCATCATTCTTATCCCCTTAAAAAAGACCCTGCACGTATCAGCCATTGTTGCATAGACTGTGCAGTATTCTCTGCGCACTTGATTTAACGGCACTTCACATCGTGAATCAATGTCATAGGTAATGACTCAGCGCTTTCCATCACCGATGAGGATGCCATGCCGCGATTTTGTATCGTCTCTGCAGGCTGGACGCGCGCCTTAGCGCTCGCCTGTAGCACGTTGTTAATACCCCTGCCTGCCGTAAGTAACGAACAGTCGTTACCCAGTCTAGGCAGTTCTTCTTCGTCGGCTAGCAGCGAAGAGTACCGGCTCGGCCGCGCTTGGCTACGCCAATTCCGCGCTCAGGCCCCCCAATGGCAGGACCCGATTGCCAACGATTATTTAAACAGCCTGATTAATCGGTTAGCCCCGCATAGCCAGTTGGGCGACCTGGACGTCACCACCGTCATGGTCGACCACCGAACGCTCAATGCATTTGCTGTCCCCGGTGGTGTCATCGGCATCAACGCCGGGCTATTCGCCTTTGCAGAAGACGAGGGAGCGTTTGTATCGGTCATCGCCCACGAACTGGGGCATCTTTCCCAACGCCACTATGCGCGCGGTAGTGAGCGTGCTGAACAGACACAGCTTCCCGCTATGGCCGGCATGCTGGCCGGACTACTGATCGCGGCGGGGGGCGGCGGTAATGCAGGCATTGCCACCGTTATGGGCTCTCAAGCAGCTCTCATTCAAGACCAGCTTACCTACTCGCGCCGCTATGAGCAGGAAGCAGACCGCGTGGGCCTTCAGGCCATGGCCGATGCCGGCTACGACCCTGAGGCCATGGTGGGCATGTTCCGCACCCTGCAGCGCATGGCCAGTCTCCAAGGCGGTACGCCCCCGGAGTTTTTATTGACCCACCCGGTGTCGGAGTCTCGGCTAAGTGACGCCCAATCTCGCGCCGCCCAGATGAATATTGCCTCAGCCTACTCAAGCGACACGCTCTACGACATGATTCGCGGCCGTGCGTTGCTGCAGATCCATCAACAGTCTCCCCAGCAGGCCAGCTCTCGCCTGGCTCAGGAAGATGCCGATGAGACTGCACAACGCTATGTAGCCGCCTTAGTGGATGCCAAGGGCGGGCGAGTCGATAACGCGCTACAAGCGCTTGATCAACTAAGCGATGAACAGCCAGACCTTGCCATGCTGCCTGGCTCGGCGGCGGACGTTGCACTTCAGGCACAGCGTTACGATGAAGCGATCCAACGCAGCCAGCAGTTGCTGCGCTTAATGCCCAACTACTTACCGGCCCAACTGGTGCTGGCCGAGGCGCAGCTTCAGCGGGATCCTGACGCGGCCTACGATGTCCTACGCGACGTCACCTCACAACATCCTGAAAATCCGCAAGGCTTTAATCTGCTATCAGAAGCCGCTGGCCGCAGCGGACGCAACGGCTGGGGCCATTTGGCACGCGCAGAATATCTTCAGTTGACCGGCCGCATGGATCGCGGCATTCGCCAGTTGGATATTGCCGAAGACGCCGCCGAGCGTGAAAACGACCAACAGGCGCTGGCACGCATCGAACAGCGGCGCAAAGATTTCATGGACTATCGCGAGGCCTTGGAACAGTTTTAGGCGCTACAAAACAATGTGCGCACGGCGGGGCTTTAAAGCCAGCCGTGCGAGGTCAGATAGCTAGGCGTTGAAATTCAGCATTCGCTCCAGCGGCTTGAGTGCCTGCTGACGCAGTGCATTATCCACGAAAACTTCACCGCTGCCTTCACGCAATGCACCCGCGAGATTATCAAGGGCATTCATTGCCATCCACGGGCAATGCGCGCAGCTGCGGCAAGTAGCGCCATTACCCGCCGTCGGCGCCTCAAACAGCGTTTTGTTGGGCACCGCTTGCTGCATTTTGAAGAAGATCCCGCGATCGGTTGCCACAATCAATTGTTCGTTAGGCAGGCTTTTGGCGGCGTTGATTAATTGGGATGTTGACCCCGTCACATCAGCCAACTGGACCACCGGCGCGGGTGATTCAGGATGAACCAGTACAGCGGCATCCGGATAAAGTCGCTTTAGATCTTCGACGCCTTTCGCTTTGAATTCCTCGTGGACGATGCAGGCGCCATCCCACATCAGCATATCGGCACCGGTTTTATTCTGAATGTAGCTGCCCAGGTGTTTATCAGGCGCCCAAAGAATTTTTTCGCCTTTTGCCTGGAGATGCTCGATGACGTCGACGGCAATAGACGACGTCACTACCCAATCGGCACGTGCTTTAACGGCCGCCGAGGTATTGGCATAGACCACCACGGTGCGATCAGGGTGAGCATCGCAAAAGGCGCTGAACTCATCGGCGGGGCAGCCGATATCCAGCGAGCAGGTAGCCTCTAACGTCGGCATCAGGACGCGTTTATCCGGCGACAGGATTTTCGCCGTTTCCCCCATAAAGCGCACCCCGGCCACTACCAGCGTAGTGGCGTCATGGCGCGCACCGAAACGGGCCATTTCCAGCGAATCAGCCACACAACCGCCGGTCTCTTCCGCGAGCTGTTGAATGGCATCATCGGTGTAATAGTGCGCCACCAGTACAGCGTTGTGCTGTTTCAGTAGCTGTTTGATTTCCGCTACGCGCGCCTGATCTTCGGCGGGAATGCGGGTCGGGCAGTACGGGCTGGGGAGCGGAGCATCAAGCTCGGCTTGGGAAGTCATAATAGTCATCGTGTCTACCACTGTGACGAACAGGGTATCCCCCTGTTAAACACCAGTCACGGCGTATGCGCTCCGCACGCGCCGCTCTCGATGGCAAGAACCGCTGCGTCTTTCGCGATGGGCCTTACCGGTATTCATCGTTAATAAGACCATTTTGGCGGGAAATGGTTGCCGACGGCAAGCCCAATTATTAAGCCCCGACAAATCGCTCATAGCAAAACACCCCTGGCAGCGAACTGCCAGGGGTGTTGAATTTGGTGGGTCGTGCAGGATTCGAACCTGCGACCAATTGATTAAAAGTCAACTGCTCTACCAACTGAGCTAACGACCCGGCGCTCACGCGGCGGTGGCAAATGATAATACAGTTCGGCTGGTGGGTCGTGCAGGATTCGAACCTGCGACCAATTGATTAAAAGTCAACTGCTCTACCAACTGAGCTAACGACCCGCCCGAACGGATGCATATCTTACGGACGAGCTACGCTATCCGCAAGTCTTTTTTGAACTTTTGCCTCAACCGCTGGCCGACTCACACCTGTATTAAACAGCCCTTAACGCCGTTTGGGCTTGCGCATCGCTTGCACCGGACGACGCTTGTTTTTATCGCGGCTCCAGCGGTTTTTCTCGTCTGGCGTAAGCTCAGGCACTTTGCGAGTTTCAAGTTGAGCAAGCGCGGCAAGATCATCCACCTCATCCTGAGAAAGCTCAACCCATTCGCCCGCTTTAGCGCGCTTATCAAGGAAGATATTGCCGTATCGGACCCGTTTCAAACGACTTACTGTCAGTTCCTGTGATTCCCAAAGGCGACGGACTTCGCGGTTACGACCTTCCAAAATGACCACGTGGAACCAGGTATTAATCCCTTCGCCACCAAACTCTTGCACATCGGTAAACCGGGCGGGCCCATCTTCCAGCATTACGCCGTCGACCATGGCCACGATATGCTCGCGCTTAACCTCGCCCATCACCCGCACCGCGTATTCACGCTCGACTTGCGTCGAGGGGTGCATTAAGCGGTTAGCCAGTTCGCCGTCAGTGGTGAAGAGCAAAAGCCCGCTGGTATTGATATCCAGACGGCCGATGGCAATCCAACGCTCGCCTTTCAAGCGCGGCAACCGATCAAACACGGTACGACGGCCTTCGGGATCCTTGCGGGTGCACAACTCGCCTTCCGGCTTGTTGTACATGATCACCCGGCGGGGTGTTTCGTCTTCTGCTCGCAGTGTTACCAGCCGGTCGTCAACGCTGACTTTGTCGCGTGCTTCAACGCGATCGCCCAGCTTGGCGACCTGATTGTTAACTTTGACGCGGCCATCCGCAATGACGGTTTCCATCTCACGCCGCGAGCCGAATCCGGCACGGGCAAGTACTTTTTGCAGCTTTTCGCTGGTAGGGGGAGTATTACTCTGACTCATGGTCGTCTGACCTCTCATCATGGGTCTGCGTGCGCGCACCTTGATCACTGGAGCGCTGCGCACGTGCCGTCAAGCGTGCCTCTAAATCGGCAAAGCTCAGCGGCTGGGTTAACGCCGTCTCGGCGTGCGTATCGGCGCTATCGGCCGTTTCGGGTGGCGCATCCTGCACGGTTTCAGGCGTGTCGTCCAGTCCTTCTTGCGCTTCAGGCGTCGGAGGGGCCTGCAGCAGGGGTTGCTCGTCGTTTTCGCCAAGCGTATCTTGCCAGTCGGCTTCCCCGCTAACCAGCTCGTGCATCGGCGGCAGCTCATCGAGCGTTTTTAACCCAAAATCATCCAGAAAGCTTCGCGAGGTGGCATACACCGCAGGCCTTCCCGGCACATCGCGATGCCCGACTACTCTTACCCAACCACGCTCCATCAGCGTGCGCATGATCGAACTGCTAACGCTAACCCCACGCACATCTTCAATATCGCTGCGGGTGACCGGCTGCCGATAGGCAATCAGTGCCAGGGTTTCGAGCAGCGCCCGGGAGTAGCGCTGCGGTCGCTCGTCCCATAGACGGGATACCCACCGGGATAGCCGCGGACGAATACGCAGTTGATAACCTGAAGCGGTTTCAACGAGCTCAAGGGCACCTTGCCTGTGGCGTTCGTCCAGACGTGCCAGCACCTCGCGCAGCTCGTTTTTTGATGGGCACTCACCATCCAGAAACAGCGTTTCCAGGCGCTCCAGGGGCAGCGGTTCACCCGCCGCCAATAACGCGGCTTCGAGTATCTCGTCCAGTGCCGAGTTGACTTCTCTCATGGCGTTTCCCTATCGGCGGGCTCATCTGCCCGGCGCGACGCTTGCTCGTCGGTGCGCGCTTCAAACGCGCTTTCTTCCAGACTATTCTCGCCAATGTCATCCATCTCAAACGCGCCTTCAGGATCATCGTGGTCGTTTATGGCCGCAGGCCTTGCGCGCACATGGATCGGTGAGAGCGGCGCGTTTTGCACGATATCGATCATCGCCTCTTTGGCCAGTTCTAAAATCGCCATAAACGTCACCACCACGCCAGCCCTACCCTCTTCCAAGGTAAACAATGCAGCGAAGGGGATATAATGCGGCGCGGCGCCCTCTCCGCTGAGCTGTTCCATGATCGCGAGCATCCGTTCACGGGTGGACAATACCTCCCGGCTTATATGGTGGGCCTGGGTAAGCTCGGCGCGCTTGAGAATATCGGCCAGCGCGCCCAGCAACTCGTCCAGCTCGACCGGCGGATGAATGACCCGCGCTTCCAGCGGTGGCAAACCCGCCTGCACGCTGAACCAGTCGCGGCCCACCCGCGGCAGGGTATCCAGCGATTCCGCGGCTTCCTTGAGGCGCTCATATTCTTGCAGGCGTCGGATTAACTCTGCTCGCGGATCCTCTTCCTCCTCGCCTTCCGCTTTAGGCGGGCGGGGGAGTAGCGTGCGCGATTTAATCTCGGCCAACATAGCGGCCATTAGCAGGTACTCACCCGCTAACTCAATTTCCATGGCCTTCATCAGTTCCACATATTCAATGTACTGATGGGTAATGGTGGCTACATTGATGGTCAGAATATCCAGGTTCTGGCGACGAATCAGGTAAAGCAGGAGATCCAGCGGTCCTTCAAACGCCTCCAAAAAAACGCGCAGCGCTTCCGGGGGGATGTATAAATCCTCCGGCATCTGAGTGATCGGTTCGTTAAATAGCCGCCCCAGTGCTTCGGCCACCGGCGCTGTGTCCGAGGTGTCCGTGCTTAAGAGGGGAGCATTAGCGCTTGGCGTCTCGCTCACGCGGGTCGGTTTCCTTGGTTAATCACGCGGGTTAAATAGCATCGTTGTCACCTAGTTCATACAAAGCGCAGTGTAACAAAGTCACTGAGCGACGTGACCTGGGGCCACTTTACCCCGCTTCCGCGGCTTTGCGGTAGCGTCCATGATAATCAAACAGCTTATCGCGAAGCTGCCAGTGACGACCCACTTTACGGCCGACCACAAAATCGGGATGGCGCAGGCGCCGCTGCTCGCTGACCACCTCTTGGGGCGTGACGGGCTGCCAAGGCGTTCCAGGCGCGCGCAAGTGGTCGCGCATAAAGGCGATGTAGAACGCGCGACGCTGGGCCGGCGTCTCAAGCGCAAACCATTCCGCCAAGCTCGCGCCGTCCTCATCATAGTAGGTGACTTTGAGGCGTGGTAAGCCCCGCCCGTTGGTGGTGGCTTCCAGCGCCATACCGCTGACCCTTAGCACCTTGGCATCTTTCAGCTTTAGGGCATCCTTAAGCTTGTTATCAGCGTCGACCAGCAGCGTCTCGCAGCCATGACATCGGCGGGCGGCAATATCGTTTTCCGCGCCGCATTCGCCGCAGACTTTAAAGCGGAATCGAAAGTCGCACTGGCGACGCTTGCCCGCCTCATCCTCGATCAACCCCTGGCAGCGGCGGCCAAAGTGCTCGATCACCAGCTCACCGTCGCGCTTGCCCCAAAACAGGTTGGCATGGCCGCAAGCGGGGCATTCCACCTGAACCGGCTCGCTATCGCTATCCGGCTTAGGTTCACCGACTTCCGGCGCATACAGGTCCCAAGGGTTGCCCGCGTAGTCGAGCACCAGGCAATCCTGCTTGCCGGGAGACAGGCGCAGCCCCCGCCCCACCATCTGCTGATACAGACTGACCGACTCGGTAGGCCGCAAAATCGCAATCAAGTCAACGTGTGGAGCATCGAACCCGGTGGTCAGCACGGCCACGTTGACCAGGTATTTAAGCGTTTGGGCTTTAAAGGCGTCGATAATTGCCGTGCGGTCCTGAGAGACAGTGCCTCCAGTAATCAGCGCCGCTTGCCCCACCGGCAGATAGCCCATGATCTCTTCCGCATGGGCCACGGTGGCGGCAAAAATCATCACGCCCTGGCGCCCCTCCGCCAGCTCGACGACCTGGCGGATAATGCCCGGCGTGGCGCGACTGCCCGCCACCACCTGGTTCAGCGCCGCCTCGCTATAAAGACCATTAGCTGACGGCGCTAGACGCGAAAAATCATACCCTTCGACCGCCATATCGCGCCGTTTGGGTTCGGCCAAATAGCCTTGCTTGACCATTAATCTAAGTGGCTGCTCAAACACGCAGTCACGAAAGAAACAGTCATCTCTACCTTTCACCATGCCGTGATAATGGCGGTGATAGATGAACCCCTGGCCCAGGCGATAGGGCGTTGCCGTAAGGCCAAGTATTTTAAGCTGTGGATTTTGCTGCTGCAGGTGGTCGATTACCTGGCGATAGCTGGCGTCCTCATCCAGAGAAATACGATGACATTCATCAACCACCAGCAAGGTGAAGCGGCCATCGGCAAAGCGATCCAGGTTGCGCACCACCGACTGCACCGAGCCGAACACCACCTGCCGCTGGGCGTCCTTGCGCTTGAGTCCGGCGCTAAAAATATCCGCCTTCAGACCGTAGGCCTGGTACTTGGCGTGGTTCTGCTCGACCAACTCACGCACGTGGGCCAACACCAGCACACGGCCCCGCGCCAGCCGGGCGAGTTCGGCGATCACCAATGACTTGCCGCTTCCGGTCGGCAATACCACCACCGCCGGCTCGTGGGAGGCACGAAAATGCGCCACCACGCGGCTAACCGCCTGGGTTTGATAAGGCCGCAGTGTGGGTGTTGCAGGGCCAGCGCCGAAAGGCGGCCCGCAGGCCGCCTTTTCAGGGTGTGTCATCATTCACCTAGTGTTTTGACTGACGTCAACTGGATGATCTCAACAATTAACCCAACCAAGTGCGCGCATTGCGGAACAAGCGCAGCCAGGCGCCATCCTCGGTCCATTCGCTGGGGCGCCAGGAATTGGTAACCGCGCGCGCCACGCGCTCTGGGTGCGGCATCATGATCGTGACGCGCCCGTCGGGCGTGGTCAGCCCGGTAATACCCGACGGTGACCCATTGGGATTCGACGGGTAGCGGGTAGTCGCCTGGCCGTAATTGTCGATGTAACGCAGTGCCACCTGACTGCTCGACTGCATCCGGCGTAGGTGGGCACTGTCGCGGAATGCCGCCTGGCCTTCGCCATGGGCAACTGCGATCGGCAACTGAGAGCCTTCCATGCCCGCCAGCAAAATGGAGGGGCTCTTTTCGACCCGCACCATAGAAACACGTGCTTCAAACTGCTCGGATTCGTTGCGCACAAAGTCGGGCCAGTCTTTTGCCCCGGGTATTAACGACTTCAGTTGCGAAAGCATTTGGCAGCCGTTGCAAACGCCTAGCGAGAAGCTGTCATCACGTTTGAAGAACCCGGCAAACTGCTCGCGGGCACGCTCGTTGAACAGCACTGACTTCGCCCAGCCGCCACCTGCGCCTAACACGTCGCCATAAGAGAAACCGCCGCAGGCCACCAAGCCTTTGAAATCATCAAGCGACACCCGTCCTTCAAGAATGTCACTCATATGCACATCTACGGCGTCAAAACCGGCTTTATCGAACGCCCAGGCCATTTCCACTTGGCCATTGACGCCCTGCTCACGCAACACGGCCATGGCCGGTTTTGCGGTGTTGATAAACGGCGCGCTGACATCGTCATTGATATCAAAGGTAGGCGATGCACTAAGTCCGGGATCGCGAATATCGAGCAGGTTGTCGAATTCGTTTTTCGCACATTCTGGGTTATCGCGCAGCGCCTGCATGCGATAACTGGTTTCTGACCAGGTACGCTGGGTCAATTGACGCGTGGTTTCGAGCAGCGGCTCTTCAAATAGCGTCACGCGTACTTGGTCATCATAGCGCGGACGCGCGATCACGCCGCAGGTTTCAATACCGGCCACGGCAAACTGGGTCAGCACTTCTTCGGTGTGCTCACGGTTGACCTGGATTACCGCGCCCAGTTCTTCGGAAAACAGCGCGCTAAACGCCTCCACCGGCTCATCAATCAGCCAATCGAGCTTGATCTCAAGCCCCGCGTGGGCAGCAAAGGCCATCTCCAACAGCGTCACCAGCAGGCCACCATCGCTGCGATCGTGGTACGCCAACAGCTTGCCGTCACGGTTTAGGCCTTGAATGACTTCAAAGAACGCCTTGATGTCTTCGGCGTCATCTACATCGGGACATTCATCGCCCACTTGGCCATACACCTGCGCCAATGCCGAGCCACCTAGACGGTTCTGGCCGTTGCCCAGGTCGATCAAAATCAGATCGGACTCGTCCTGTTCGAGATTAATTTGCGGCGTTAGGGTCGCCAGCGCATCGGTCACAGGAGCAAAACCGGTGACCACTAGTGAGAGCGGCGAGGTAATGCTTTTGTCTTCTTTTTCGCCTTGCGGATTGTCGGCTTGCCAAGCCGTGCGCATTGACATGGAATCTTTGCCCACTGGAATAGCAATCCCCAGCGCCGGGCATAATTCCATGCCCACCGCATGCACCGCATCAAACAGCGCCTGGTTTTCGCCGGGGTAGTCGGCTGCGCTCATCCAGTTAGCCGAGAGTTTGATATCGCCCAGTTTGGCAATCGGTGCGGCTGCCAAGTTAGTGATCGCCTCAGCGACGGCCAGCCGGGCGCTTGCGGCAGGGTCAATCAGAGCCACCGGGGGACGTTCGCCCATGGCCATCGCCTCGCCAGTGTGTGTATCAAAGCTCGCAGTGGTCACCGCCACATCGGCCACTGGGACCTGCCATGGGCCGACCATTTGGTCACGCGCCACTTGGCCGGTAATAGAGCGGTCGCCAATGGTGATCAGGAAGCTTTTCGAAGCCACCGTCGGCAGTCGCAGCACGCGATCCATCGCTTCACGCAGGTCCAGGTTATCGAGCATTACACTCGAGGTGGCGGGCGTTTGGCGGTTAAATTCACGCAGCATTTTGGGCGGTTTGCCAAATAGCACGCTCATCGGCAAATCCACCGGCTTGGTTTCAAAGTGGCCGTCGCGCACTTCCAGATAGTGCTGTTCAAGGGCTTCGCCCACCACAGCGTAGGGACAGCGCTCACGGGCACAAAGTGCATCAAAGGTAGCGATATCCTCGGGTGCCACGGCCAGCACATAGCGTTCCTGCGCTTCGTTGCACCAGATTTCCAACGGACTCATGCCAGGCTCGGCATTAGGCACCGCGCGTAAATCAAACAGGCCGCCGCGGCCGCCATCCTTAACCAGTTCGGGCAGCGCGTTGGAAAGCCCACCGGCGCCTACATCGTGAATAAAGCGAAGGGGGTTATGGTCACCCAGCGCCCAGCAGCGGTCGATGACCTCTTGGGCACGGCGTTCAATTTCCGGGTTTTCCCGCTGTACGGAGGCAAAATCCAAATCGGCGCTCGACGCACCCGAAGCCATGCTGGAGGCCGCGCCGCCGCCCAGACCAATCAACATCGCCGGGCCGCCCATGACGATCAGCTTGCCACCCACCGGAATGTCGCCTTTTTGCACATGGTGGGCACGGATATTGCCATAACCGCCGGCGATCATGATCGGCTTGTGGAAACCACGCCGTTCAATCCCGTCGTCACTCAGCACATCCTGCTCGTAAGTGCGGAAATAACCGGTCAGGTTAGGGCGACCAAATTCGTTGTTGAAGGCCGCGCCGCCGATAGGGCCATCGAGCATAATCGAAAGCGCCGACTGCATGCGCTCGGGCTTACCGTAATCGAAAGCTTCCCAAGGCTGAACAAATTCGGGAATGCGCAGATTGGATACGGTAAAACCTGACAGCCCCGCTTTGGGTTTGCCGCCGATACCGGTCGCCCCTTCATCGCGAATTTCACCGCCCGACCCCGTCGCCGCACCTGGGAAGGGCGCTATGGCCGTGGGGTGGTTATGGGTTTCCACCTTCATCAGGATGTGGATAGGTTCCTGATGCGTGCCGTAAAGGGCGCGCTGGTTATCGGCACCCGTCAATGGGGTGGCGAAAAAGCGTCCCGCCTGACTGCCTTTAATGACGGCTGCATTGTCGCTGTAGGCGGAGAGTACATTTTCCGGCGACGTAGCGAAGGTGTTCTTGATCATCTTGAACAGCGAATGGCTTTGCGGCTCGCCGTCGATCAGCCAGTCGGCATTGAAGATTTTATGGCGGCAGTGCTCGGAGTTCGCTTGGGCGAACATCATCAGCTCAACATCGCTTGGGTTGCGGTTCAGCTCATTAAACGCTTCCACCAGATAATCGATTTCGTCATCCGCCAGCGCCAGCCCCAGCTCACGGTTAGCCGTGGCCAAGGCCTCGCGGCCGCCAGTGAGAATATCCACGCTGCCTAACGGCGCCGGGTCGTGACGGGCGAACAGCTTGGCGGCATCCGAGGCATCGGTCAGCACGCTTTCGGTCATCCGGTCATGAAGGCAGGCCACCACCGCGTTAAATGCGTCTTCGTCGGGTGATGAGCTAAATGCAATGCGATAATCAATACCGCGCTCGATCCGCGAAATGCCCATCAAGCCACAATTATGGGCAATATTGGTGGCCTTAGACGACCAGGGAGACTGGGTGCCAATGCGCGGCACCACCAAAAAACGCCGTGCGCCCTTGGGTGGCTCAACCGCTTCCTCATGGCCGTAATCCAACAGCTGCGCCAACCGCTCGTGGGCAGCCTCATCCAATTCGTCGTGATGGTCAATAAAATGAACGTAGTCGGCGGATAGCGCCTCGACCTCGGGAACACGTTCACGCAGCACCGCTAATAACCGAGCATGACGGAAGGCAGAAAGGGCGGGCGCGCCTCGCAGTTCGAGCATATCCAGAAGCCTCTAGAGCAGGAAGAATTCGAGCAGACAAATCAACAGGCCGCCATGCGGCCGTCTTTTGTGACACTAATTAGCGGCTATGATACTGGAAAGCGTCGGCCACACGAAATCAACAAGGTGACAGCCTGCTAGCGGCTGGGTATCGTGGCAGCTTACCCTGTGCCGACAAGACGCCATGCTGACGTTGATTTGCCGACATTTTATCGCTTGCTCCAGCCATTACTTCGCGCTAACGGCCATTGCGCTGTTGGTGATGATGCCTACCTTTTCGTTTGTGCCGGAAGGCGAGCACCTGGAGCAAGTTCGTCAGCGTGACTTTATTACCCTCCATACGCGCAATACCCCCTTCACTTATTATGAAGGGCGCAACGGACCAACAGGGTTTGAGTATGAGCTCATGCGTCGGTTTGCCGATAGCTTGGGTGTCAGCCTTAACATTGAAGCCCAGCATCATCCGGAAAGCATCCTTTCCACGGTGCGCGAAAGAGGAGATTTGGGGGCTGCCGCGCTACCACTGCTCCCTGACACGCCGGGCATTCACTACACCCGCCCGATTATCAATATGCAGCCGCTCGTGGTTTACCGTCGCGGAATCAACGGCATCAATGCGCCAAGTGACTTAGTCGAACTGTCACTGGGTACGTTAAGCGGCGCCGGAACAGGCAAAGCATTACGTGAGCTTCAGCGCGATTACCCAGAATTAAGCTGGCGTGAATCCCAGGAGCTCGAAGTTGCCGAGCTACTGGCTCAGGTTGAAAACGGCAGCCTGGATGCAGCGGTGATTTTTGACCACCAGTTCCGCATTAACCGACTGTTTTTCCCTAATGTTGAGCACGGCTTCGCGTTGGGCGAACCGGTATCAATGGCGTGGGCGGTGCCCAGCGGACGCGGGCTTGGGTTGCTTGAGGCGGCCAATCGCTTTATAGAAGACCTGCAGCAGACGGGCATGCTCGACCAGCTGATGGAGCGCTACTTTGGCCACGATGATTACCTGGAATATGTCGGCACCCGAACCTTCCTTGCTCACTTGGATGCTCGGCTGCCTCGTTACACCGACGACTTCAAACAAGCCGCCCAAACCACCGGTTTCGACTGGAAGCTTCTCGCGGCGCTTGGCTACCAGGAGTCCCATTGGGACCCTGACGCCGTCTCCCCCACCGGCGTGCGCGGCTTGATGATGCTGACCCACCCTACCGCAGAGGAAATGGACATTGATGATCGCCGCGACCCCGCGCAAAGCATTGATGGCGGCTCGCGCTACCTGCGCAGCCTCAAAGACCGGCTGCCTGACGACATCACCGGTGATGACCGTCTTTACATGGCGCTGGCAGCCTATAACGTTGGCCTTGGCCACCTTTATGACGCCCGCGATATCGCCGAAATGCGCGACGGCAACCCCAACCGCTGGGCAGACGTTCGCGAGGCCCTGCCCCTGCTACAACAGCGCGAATGGCACAGCAAAACACGTTTTGGCTATGCCCGCGGCGGCGAGCCGGTGATTTACGTGCGCAATATTCGCCGTTATTACGAGATGATTGAGTATGTTGAGCGCAGCCGCCAGCAGTTTTTTCAACTAGGCCAAACGCCTGTCAACGCAGACCCGCTGGTAATGTTTGAGTCTATACCGTCGCTTGATTAAGTCGAGACCTTAATGCCTCAAACGCTTTTCAATCGCACCGCGCTAAGTCTTGCTGTCATCGTCATGGTCGGCGCGGCAGCACTTTTGATGCTGGCACCGGGGATCACCTCCCTGGCATTGTGGTTACTGGGCCTCGCTCAACTGGCAACGATGCGTGGAACCCGGCCATTGGCATGCCTGCTCGCCTCCGGCGCCTTCGCATTACTCGCCCCAGGCATGCTCAGCTACCTGCTGCCCGAAGCCTGGCTGCCCACCGCCGCCTGGCAACTGCTGGCCGAACGCGTTTTACCGGGCGCGACGCTCGAAACACTCCGCGCACCGTTACTCACCAGCATCGCCCTACAACTGACTGCGCTGGCACTGCTGTTAGATTTACGCGCGCGGCTTGGCGCTCCATTACTGGTCATTGCGGCCGCCCTTTTGCTGGGCCTACAAAGCATTGGTTCTACCCTGTACTCTGGCTTTACCCCCTTGCTTCACTATGCAGCGACTTGGCCTTCACTACTCCTCCATGCAACGCTGCTGCTCGCCCAAGCCGTTTACGCCAGCCCTTACTGGTATGGCAAGCGCTATCTTGCCACGTCGCTATGGTCGACCCTCGGCTTAGTAGGCGTAACCCTGCTGCTTTGGCAGCAGCTCCACCTCCAGGCCGAGCGCACGCTCTACCAGCGTGCTGAAGCCCGCGTGCAAACCGTGACAAGCCAGTTGAGTCGCGAGATTACCGCCCACCTTGACGCCATGCGCCGTTTTGCGCGCACTTGGGAGCTACAATCGGCGCCACCCAGCTACCGTCAATGGGTGCATCAGGCTGAAGGATATCAACGCGACTTTGGCTACCTGATCAATATGGCCTTCATCACACCCGATAGCGGTATTCGCCAAGTCTACCCCGCCACCCCGGTTAACTTAAGCACCCTTGGGCTACGCCTTTTCGACGTGCAACCAGCAGGCCGTCCCGCGCTGGAACCGGCACTTCGCGGTGAGCGTGAAGGCAGCACCGATATTATTGAGCTGCTGCAAGGCGAAGCGGGCATGATCCACTATTTGCCCGTGAACAACGAGCAACAAACTCCGATAGGCGCAGCGGCAATGGTGGTGAGCTTTTCACAGCTGGCTGACACCCTATTTGAGCGGCTAACCGATACCGAAGGTTTGATTCAGTGGCGCGATGGCGAACAGATCCTCGCCGAACACGGAGATGCTTCGCACCCTGGTCCATGGGCGTATCAACACCGGGTAGCGCTAGGCGATAAAACACTGACGCTCTCGGACCAGCCGCGACGGCAGTACCTACTGAGCCAACTCCCCAGGCTGCCTACGTTAAGCCTCGTGCTAGGTCTGACATTCGCCTATTTGGTGTACTTGGTAATCTATACCTTTAAGCGGTTAGGCCATCATCACCGCGCCATACAGGAAAGCAATCAGTCACTTCAGCAAGAAATAAAGACCCGCAGCAAATTGCAGCGCGAGGTCGAATGGCTGGCGCGCCACGATGAGTTAACCGGCATTGCTAATCGCCGACACTTTCTCGACCATGTCAATGAGCATCAGAACCAACGGCCGCTCAGCCTGGCATTGTTTGATATCGACCATTTCAAACGCGTCAACGATCAGTTGGGACACCTGGTGGGCGACGACTACTTAGCACGCATGGCCGTGTTGGGAGAAGCCTTGATCGGGCACTACGGCGGCATTTTTGCGCGCTACGGTGGTGAGGAATTTGTCGCCTGGCTGCCTGGGTTAGACTTAGACACCGCATACAAGGTGGCTGATACGCTACGCTTGCAACTCGTTGGTGCTCATTTGGCTCATGCGAATGGCGAGCCCATCACCCTTAGCGCTGGTGTGGTCAGCGTTAACGACCCGCAACCGCTCAACATGACGCTTATGATGCAAACTGCCGATGAAGCGCTGTATCGCGCTAAACGGGAAGGCCGCAACCGAGTGGCTACCGGTCGAGCCGCTGACTAAGCTCCCCATCAGCCTCGCCCCGCCTAGCGGCAAAAAACGCTTTTAAACATTTGGTTGCGGGTACCGCCAGCACGCCACCCTGCACGCTAATCGCATGATTAAACCAAGGCTGTGCCAGCAGGTTGGCTTTGGACTCAACCACCCCCGTGCGCGGCTCGGGAGCACCGTACACAAGGCGGCTGATGCGTGCGTGAATCATCGCACCGGCACACATCATGCAGGGTTCAAGCGTCACGAATAGCGTACAGCCCGCCAGACGATAGTTAGCTGCATACTGGGCCGCTGCGCGCAGCGCGCGAATTTCCGCATGGCCGCTGGGGTCGCAACTAGTAACGGGGGCATTGCCGGCCGCACCAATCACCTGGCCCTTTGCGTCGACCACCACCGCGCCTACCGGCACTTCGCCCATTTCTGCCGCTAGGCGCGCTTGGTCCAGGGCCCGATGCATATAAAATTCATCGCTGCGTATCACGGCAAACTCCGTTAAGGTAACAAAACGATCGTATGAACGGTGCTTCCAGCGCCGCTTGATAAGAGACCATAGGATACCGAGAATGGCAGACGCGCTGAATACGCTGGTCAATTTGCTTGAGCTAGAAACTCTGGAAGACACTCTGTTTCGCGGCCAGAGCCAAGATTTAGGCTTACCCCAACTCTACGGCGGGCAGGTCCTCGGGCAGGCACTCGCCGCCGCCAGTCGTACCGTGCCCGATGAGCGCCGCCCGCATTCTCAGCACGGCTACTTTCTTCGCCCTGGTGACCCTCACCGTCCGGTGGTCTATCAGGTTGATACCATCCGCGATGGCGGCAGTTTTACCACACGCCGCGTGACAGCCATTCAAAAGGGCCGCCCGATCTTTTTCTGCAGCGCCTCGTTCCAAAGCACCGAGGCAAGCTTTAGCCATCAACGGGCGATGCCCGAAGTCCTCTCGCCCGAGGCCTTGATGGAAAGCGGTGATGTCAAGCACGCTCGCTTTCCTGGCCACCCGATCGAGTTTTTGCACCTCAAGGGTAATCCAGACCAGGCGATGCCGACGGGCCAGTGCCTGTGGTTTCGACTGGCTGGCAGTCTACCCGACGACGCCGCCCTTCACCGCCACTTGCTCTCCTACGCGTCAGACTTTAATTTGCTGACCACCAGTCTGGTACCCCACGGCATCCGCTTCACCGATCCGCAATTACGCATTGCGAGCCTTGACCATGCACTATGGCTGCATGAAGACACACGGCTGGATGATTGGCTACTGTACGTCATCGATTCACCTTGGGCGGGCGGCGCCCGTGGACTGGCGCGGGGGCATATCTACCAGCGCGATGGCCTTTTAATCGCCTCTACCGCTCAGGAAGGCCTGACACGCTATTCACCGTAATCGTAGATAAAAATACCAGGGGGCAGGCACATTGAGCGCTTCTAGCTTTTTTCAATTAGCCACCCTGGAACACCAACGCCCGCTGGATAGCGGGCGTTGGCAATGGTGATAGCGGATATCGCGGGCTAGTCGCCATATACGTCGTTGATGGAACCGAGTGGGTAATGGGCTGGATACGGCTTACGCGCCACCCCTGAGTCCACAGCAGCCTGGGCCACCGCCGAGGATATACGTGCCAGCAGGCGTACATCGACGGGTGTCGGGATAATATACTCGCGACCAAACTGCATATCGGTCCGCTCATAGGCATCCAGGACTTCCTGGGGAACAGGCTCGCGGGCCAGATCTTTGAGCGCATGCACCGCCGCCAGTTTCATGGCCTCATTGATGCGCGTCGCGCGAACATCGAGCGCACCACGAAAAATAAATGGGAAGCCCAACACGTTGTTCACCTGGTTGGGGAAATCCGAGCGGCCGGTCGCCATAATGACATCAGGCCGCGCCTCGCGGGCAACATCAGGGTGAATCTCGGGATCAGGGTTAGTGCAGGCAAAAATCACCGGATCCGCCGCCATTTTCTTCACCTGCTCCGCCGACAGCAGCCCAGGGCCTGACAAACCAATAAACACATCGGCGCCGTCGATGGCATCATCCAAGGTGCGCATGTCCGTATCCCGCGCAAACTCGGCTTTATATTCGTTGATGCCCTCGCGGTCACCGTGGATAACCCCGCGGCGGTCGAGCATAATCAGGTTGTCTTTGCTCGCTCCACAGGCTACCAGCAAACGCATGCAGGCAATCGCGGCGGCTCCCGCCCCCATGCAAACGATCTTCACGTTCTCGATAGCCTTGCCTGCGATATCCAGTGCGTTGAGCATACCCGCAGCGGTAACAATTGCCGTGCCATGCTGGTCGTCATGGAATACCGGAATACGACAGCGCTCAATCAGTGCTTTCTCAATTTCAAAACATTCGGGCGCTTTGATATCTTCTAAATTGATACCGCCCCAGGTATCGGCAATACGCGCCACGGTATCAATAAACGCCTGCGGGCTTTCAGCGTCAACTTCGATATCCACCGAGTTAATCCCGGCGAAGCACTTAAATAATACACCCTTGCCTTCCATCACGGGCTTGCTAGCCAGCGGCCCAAGGTTACCTAATCCAAGAATCGCGCTGCCGTCGGAAATCACCGCGACTAGATTCCCTTTCCCCGTGTAGCGGTAGGCGTTCTCGGCTTCACGGGCAATCTCCCTGACCGGCTCGGCAACGCCAGGACTATACGCCAGCGCTAGATCCCTTGCTGTGGCGGTGGGTTTGGTCAACTCCACCGACAGCTTACCGGGGATCGGCTTAGCGTGATAATCCAAAGCGGCCTGCTTGTTTGCATCGGTCATGTTAAAGGGTCCAGTTACGTTAATGTGAGGATAAGTGGTGCCAGAATATAGAAAAATCCCAGCCCGCTCAAGCGAGCGGTAAACCCAACATAAAAACGGTCGTTTAACCGACTTTAACCCCAACTTCGTAACATTTCGAATATATTTAATGAAACTTATATGTAACCGCTTCAGTTATAACAGTTACCTTACTGATGCAACGCAACATTTTGTGGAAATTTTTTCCACAAGAATATCAAGGCAAATAAAAACCCACGCCAGTGCGTGGGTTTTGTTGACAGCACCGAAGCACTGACAAGAAGGCAAATCCTGCGTGGATTAGCCGCGCTTGACTGCAGCGCCAAAACGCTTGTTGAAGCGCTCTACACGGCCACCAGTGGTCGCTTGCTTCTGCTTACCCGTGTAGAAAGGGTGGCAGTTGGAGCACACGTCCAGAGAAAATCCCTGGCCCGAGGTCGAGCCTACCTCGAAGGTAGCACCGCAAGAACAGTTGGCGGTGACCGTGTTGTAATTCGGATGGATACCTTGTTTCATCTTGAGCCTCATCAGCGGTATGCCGCCACCTGATCTCGTGCCAGGCACCGCATACGGGTTTAAAAACGACTAACCGGTTAATCGCTCCTTCGTTTAAAGTCGGAGCGGCCGCATATTCTAGCAAAACTAATGCCGGAGGCCAATTGCCCAACGCTGTTTCCGCTCAGGTGCTTAAAATTGCCTTGCCGTCGCCACTGCGGCGTCTGTTTGACTACCTGCCCAGCCGCCAAGCGCCGCCTGATGGCTGGCAGCCGGGGCTACGCGTCCGCGTCCCGTTTGGTCGTCGAGAGGTGGTCGGGGTGGTCGTTGAACTGGCCGACCACAGTGACCTGCCGCAGTCCCAACTGCGCAGCGTCAGCGAAATATTAGACGACGCCCCTCTGCCCGCCGATTGGTTATGGCTTTGCCAATTCACAGCACGCTATTACCAGCATAGCCTGGGCGACACGCTGGCCATGGCGATGCCTGCACGGCTACGCCAGGGCCACCCGATGGCGGGGCGCACGCAAACTCTTTGGCACGCAGAAGGCCCCTCCAACGATGAACGCCTGAGCCGTGCTCCCAAGCAGGCAGAGTTACACGCGCTACTGCGCCAGCACCCTCACGGATTGCCGGGCCGTGCGGTCAGCGCGCATGGTTTTAGCCGCGACCAACTGCTTGCCCTGGAAAAAAAAGGCCTCGCCCATGCCCAGGACATTACTCTTACCGCCCCCAAGCCACCCAGCGGCAGCTTATTGGCGAGCCCGGCGCTGCCACTTAATCGCGAACAAGCCACCGCGCTTGCTGCATTACACGAAAAGCTCGATGGCTATCACCCTTGCTTGCTAGAGGGCGTCACCGGCAGCGGCAAAACGGAAATTTACCTACAGCTAATTGAAGCGGTGGCCGCCAAAGGTAAGCAGTCGCTAGTACTGGTGCCGGAAATTGGCCTGACCCCACAAACGCTTGCGCGCTTTAAGAGCCGCTTTCGCGTGCCGGTTTTGGCGCTGCACTCAGGGCTCACCGACCCTGAGCGCCTGGACGTCTGGGAGGCCGCTGCCAGCGGACGGGCGCTGATCATCATTGGTACTCGCTCGGCGATTTTCACGCCGCTAGCCAACCCAGGGGCGATTATCGTCGATGAAGAACACGATGGTTCCTACAAGCAGCAGGACGGCCTGCGCTACCATGCGCGGGACTTGGCCGTCGCCCGCGCCCACCGACATAAAATTCCCTTGTTACTGGGCAGTGCAACGCCGTCCCTTGAAAGTCTGCAACAGGCACTGGCGGGGTCTTACCGCCACTTACGCTTGACCCAGCGTCCCAGCAGCCACCCACCCGCTAAACTCGAGCTGGTGGACATGCGCCACCAACGTCGTCAGGGCGGGTTATTACCACCAGTGTTAACCGCCATCAAAAACACCCTGGCTGCCGGCAAGCAGGTATTGATTTTTATCAATCGGCGAGGCTTTGCGCCAACGCTTGCCTGCCATGCCTGCGGCTGGCTGGCTGAATGCGGCCAGTGCGATGCCCGTATGACGCTGCATCGACAGCCACCGCTACTGGCCTGCCACCATTGCGACAGCCGCCGCGCCCTGCCGGACGCTTGTCCCCAATGCGGTAGCGGTGATTTACGCGCCCTGGGCAGCGGTACAGAACGTACCGAAGAAACGCTGCAAAGCCTGTTTCCCAAGACCACGGTGCAACGCATCGACCGTGATAGCACGCGGCGCAAAGACAGCTTTGAGAAAATGCTTAAAGAGATTCAACGTGGCGAGCCCTGCCTGCTGGTGGGCACGCAAATGCTTGCCAAGGGCCACCATTTGCCCCACGTAACGCTCGTAGTGGTGGTCAATGCCGACGGCGGTCTTTACGCGGCGGACTTCCGCGCCCTTGAGCACAGCACTCAGTTGCTCGAACAAGTGGCCGGCCGAGCTGGGCGGGCGGCCCACCCCGGCCGCGTGCTGGTACAAACGCTTCACCCCGATGACCCGCATCTGGGTCAGCTCGCCGAACACGGTTATGGGGCACTGGCACGTAACTTGCTGGAAGAGCGCCGCCTGGCCCAATTGCCGCCGTTTTGTTTTATGGCGCTACTGCGGGTCGAAAGTCCTAAAGAAGAGGCGGCTCTTAGCCTGGCCCAGCAGGCCGCCCAGGCACTACGCCAATGGCTAGGCGAAGCCGGCTCCCCAGTACGTTGTCTAGGGCCGGTACCCGCGCCTATGGAGCGTCGCCAAAACCGTTACCATCTGCAGGTGATGCTCGCCGCGGATAAACGCAGTCAGCTACATGCTGCGACTAGTTGGATGGTGCAATGGCTTGAAGCCAACCGCGAGGCGCGGCGGGTTCGTTGGTCAATCGACATCGACCCACAAAGTCTGTCCTAGTCGCCAGCGCACACACCGCTTTGAAACTGCGCGCCAATTGCCGATAATGGGGCACTTTGCCGCCGCATAGCGATGCGTGCATGTACACGCCGCCACTGATAACACCCGGATACTTAAATGAAAGACACGATTAGTTCACTGCTCGACGGCGCGGTCTCCGCGCTCAAGCACCAAGGCGTGCTGCCCGCTGATCTACAGCCCACCATCAAGGTGGACCCCACCAAAGACAAATCCCACGGCGATTACGCCACCAACCTGGCGTTAATGCTCGCCAAACCGGCCGGCATGAAACCCCGCGAACTGGCGGACGTTCTGGTTGCGGCGCTGCCTGCAAGCGACGCTATCCAAAAAACCGAGATCGCCGGCCCTGGGTTTATCAACTTTTTTGCCGCCTCGGATGCCGTCGCACAAATTGTGGCTCAGGTACTCGACAGCGGCGATGCATTTGGCCGCAGCCTGATCGGCAAGGGTCAAAAAGTTCAGGTGGAGTTCGTTTCGGCCAACCCTACCGGGCCGCTTCATGTGGGTCACGGCCGGGGCGCCGCGATCGGCGATTGCCTGTGCCGCCTGCTTAATGCCAGCGGCTATGACGTGACCCGCGAGTTCTACTACAACGACGCGGGGGCGCAAATTGTCAATCTGGCGCGCTCGGTGCAAGCCCGCGCCAAGGGCCTCGGCCCCGACGATCCAAGCTGGCCGGAAGACGGCTATCGCGGCGAATACATCACCGATGTCGCCAAGGACTTCATGGCGGGTGAAACGGTCACCGCCGATGACCGAGAAGTCACCGCCAATGCCAACGCCGACGACCTTGACGCGATTCAGGCCTTTGCCGTGGCCTGGCTACGCCGCGAACAGGACCTGGACCTCAAAGCCTTTGGCGTCGAGTTCGACGTGTACTTTCTTGAATCTTCGCTATATGCCGACGGCAAGGTGGATGCCACCGTTGAGAAGCTCATCGCGGCGGGCCACACCTATGAAGAAGACGGCGCGATGTGGCTGCGCACCACCGATTTTGGCGACGATAAAGACCGCGTGATGCGCAAACGCGAAGGCGGCTACACCTATTTCCTGCCCGACGTGGCTTACCACCTCGACAAATGGCAGCGCGGTTTTAAGACGGTGATCAACGAACAGGGTGCCGACCACCATTCGACCGTGACCCGCGTGCGTGCAGGCTTGCAGGCGCTGGAAGTCGGCATTCCCAAAGGCTGGCCCGACTATGTGCTGCACCAAATGGTCATGGTGACCCGCTCAGGCGTCGAGGTAAAACTCTCCAAGCGCGCCGGTAGCTATGTCACCGTGCGCGACCTGATCGACGAAGTGGGCCGCGACGCCACGCGCTTTTTCCTGTCCGCCCGCCGCGCCGACTCACAGTTGACCTTTGATATCGACCTGGCGCGCTCGCAGTCCAACGATAATCCGGTGTATTACATCCAGTATGCCCACGCCCGGGTGTGCAGCATGCTGCGCAAGGCCGAAGCAGCCGGGCAGCCCTTCGATCACCCCCTTGCCATGGCCAATTTAGCCCTACTGGACAGCGACCAGGAACGCGCCGTGCTCAACCGTTTGGCCCGCTACCCGGAGGTGGTCGAAAATGCCGCTAACAACCGTGAACCCCAGCAGGTAGCCCAATACTTACTAGACCTCGCGGGCGATTTCCATACCTGCTATAACGCCGTCAAGGTCATGGTCGACGACGACACACTACGCAACACACGTCTGGCGCTGGGCCTGGCGACCCGCCAAGTCTTGCGCAATGGCTTGGATTTAATGGGGGTCAGCGCCCCCGAGGAGATGTAATCCATGGCCAGTCCGCGTAAAAAGCCCGCCCGCCGCGGTGCCACGAGCCAACGCAAAGCTGCCCGCCGCTCCAGCGGTGGGTTCCGCTTGCCCGGCTGGTTATGGGCACTGGCAGGTGTGGCGGCCGGTTTCTTTCTTGCCCAGCATCAGCATGGCACCGCCCCCTGGCAGGACACGCCGGATGACAACGCCCAAACGACGTCTGACTCAACCGCTGAGGAGCGAGAAGCACGCGAGGCCGCACGAGAAACCGAGTCATCGTCTGAGTCGTCCATGCCAACGTTCGAGTTTTACACCCTGCTGCCTGAAACCGAAGTCATTGCGCCCGGCGTCACGCCTCCTTCCAGCGTTGAACAGCCGGCCGCTGCCGAAGCGGATGCGGATGCGTCCAATCGCGACGACGATACCGTTGACGACCCCATTGCCCAGGTCATCGCTGCCAATATGCGACCGGAAGAACAAGTCACCACCGCACAGCAAGCAGCCAATGAAGAGGATGCACGCTATGTACTACAAGCCGCCTCGTTCCGCGAGCTTGATGACGCGGAGCAGCTTCAGCAGCGGCTACGCAACTTAAGTCTGCTGGCGCAAATCAGCGAGATCCAAGCCGATGGCAGTACTTGGCACCGAGTGCAGGTGGGCCCTTACGACGACACCCGCGAACTCAATCGCGCTCAGGATCTAATGACCACGCAGGGTATTGAGCCACTGCTGATCCAACTACAAAACTGAGAAACTCACACCCCAATGGTGCGCGGGCGGTTGATTTTTTATCGGCCGCCCGCATTTTGTTGTGAACCGCTTAATAATGGTCGCACCCCGACCCGACCGTCATCGGGAGCTCGCCTCCCCCAAGGAGTTACCTCCATGACCACCATCGTATCCGTGCGTCGCGGAAACCAAGTCGCCCTGGCGGGTGACGGCCAGGTATCGCTTGGCAACACCGTAATGAAAGGCAACGCCAGCAAGGTACGCCGCCTCTACCGCGGCAAGGTGCTAGCGGGCTTTGCCGGCGGCACCGCCGATGCGTTCACCCTATTTGAGCGCTTCGAAGCCCAACTGGAAAAATACCAGGGCCACCTCACCAAAGCTGCCGTTGAGCTTGCCAAAGACTGGCGCACCGACCGAGCGCTGCGCCGCCTGGAAGCGCTATTGGCGGTGGCCGACCACAGCGCTTCGCTGATTATCACCGGCAACGGTGATGTCGTTGAGCCCGAACGCGGCATTATCGCGATTGGCTCTGGCGGCAACTTTGCCCAGGCAAGCGCTCGGGCACTGTTGGAAAATACTGAACTGGGTGCCCGAGAGATTACCGAAAAATCCCTCGCTATCGCCGGTGACATCTGTGTGTTCACCAATCACCACATCACGCTTGAAGAGCTGAACACCAACGAACGCTGAGGCCCCTTTTTATGACCCAGATGACACCCCGTGAAATCGTCCACGCCCTGGACCAGTACATTATTGGTCAACAGGATGCCAAACGTGCCGTCGCCATTGCACTACGCAATCGCTGGCGCCGCATGCAACTGGACGATGAATTACGCCCAGAAGTCACGCCCAAAAACATCCTGATGATCGGCCCCACCGGCGTAGGTAAAACCGAAATCGCTCGCCGTTTGGCTAAACTGGCGCGTGCGCCCTTTATTAAGGTTGAGGCCACCAAGTTCACCGAAGTGGGCTATGTAGGCCGCGATGTCGAGTCGATTATTCGCGACTTGATGGAATCGGCCATCAAAATGGTCCGCGAACATGCCAAGGAAGAGGTTGGTCACAGGGCCGAAGACGCCGCCGAAGACCGCATTCTCGATGCACTGCTACCACCGCCCCGTGGTCAGGAAGATAAGCCCCGCGACGATAGCGGCACTCGCCAGACCTTCCGCAAAAAACTCCGCGAGGGGCAACTGGACGACAAAGAAATCGATATCGAAGTGTCTGCCCAGGGCCAAGGCATCGACATCATGACCCCGCCGGGCATGGAGGAAATGACCAGCCAGTTGCAAAGCCTATTTTCCAACATGGGCCAGCAAAAGCGCGAAACCCGCCGCGTGAAGGTGAAAGAAGCCTTCGGCCTGCTGCGCGACGAAGAAGCCAGCAAGCTGGTCAACGAAGAGGAAATCAAGGCCCGCGCCGTGGAAGCGGTCGAGCAACATGGTATCGTCTTCCTGGATGAGATCGACAAGGTGGCCAAGGGCAGCGGCCAATCAAGCGGTGGCGAAGTCTCCCGCGAGGGCGTGCAGCGCGATTTGCTACCGCTTATCGAAGGGTCGACCGTCTCGACCAAGTACGGCATGGTCAAGACTGATCACATCCTGTTCATCGCGTCGGGGGCTTTCCATCTGTCGCGGCCGTCGGACCTGATACCTGAGCTGCAGGGCCGCCTGCCCATCCGCGTTGAGCTGGATGCGCTGACACCCGGTGACTTCAAGCGCATTCTGACCGAGCCGTCTGCCTCATTGACCCGGCAGTACAAGGCATTGCTGGCCACTGAAGGGCTTGATGTTGAGTTCACTCCGGATGGCATTGAGCGCATCGCCGAAATCTCCTGGCAGGTCAACGAAGGTACCGAGAACATAGGTGCGCGTCGCCTGCATACCGTGATGGAGCGGCTGCTGGAAGAGGCTTCGTTCAAAGGAGGCGATATGGAAAGCCCGCTGTTGATCGACGCCGACTATGTGAATGCTCAACTGGGTGAACTAGCCGTCGACGAAGATCTATCGCGCTATATTCTGTAACGTACTGGCTCGGCAAGGATGCCGAGTTTTGGTGTGCCACCACTGGCCGCCGACACCCAGCCACTTTTGAGGTGTGTTATGACTGCTCCCACCCCCACCCGCGTTCACTATCATAAGCCGACCCGCGAACTTGAGCTTGGTTATGCCAATGGCGAAAGCTATCGCCTGCCGGTGGAGCTTTTACGCGTTTACTCGCCCTCTGCCGAGGTGCGCGGCCACGGCGGAGATACCGCTGTATTGCAGGTCGGCAAAAAAGATGTGGGGCTGCAGAACATCACCCCAGCGGGCAACTACGCGCTCAAGCTGCACTTTGACGACGGCCACGATAGCGGCCTGTTCAGTTGGAACTATCTATATGATCTCGCCCAGCATCAAACGGCCTACTGGGAAAACTACCTGCAACGGCTTGAAGACGCCGGCGCCTCCCGCGAGCCTGCCAGCATCCAGTTCAAACAGCTGTGACGTCGCGCCCCAGGGCAAACGCAGACAAGTCGGGGCGGACAGGGCTACAATGTCGTCAATCTTTTAATGCGACGACCGCTGGGTCGACGCTCATCGCCTTGAACTCTGGAGCCAGAGCCCCATGAGCCCCACGGATAAACGCACTACTGATTTTGGTTATCAGAAAGTCCCTCTCGACGAAAAAGCCTCTCGGGTGGCCGATGTTTTTCACTCGGTCGCCGCACGCTATGACGTCATGAACGACCTTATGTCGATGGGCATTCACCGCGTCTGGAAGCGCCTGACCATTGAGCGTGCAGGCGTGCGGCCCGGTCACCACGTCCTTGACATCGCCGGCGGTACCGGCGACTTGACGCTCAAGTTCTCGCGCCTGGTCGGCCCCCGGGGCAAGGTCGTGCTGGCCGATATCAACGCCTCCATGCTCAACGTGGGACGCGACAAGCTGATGGACAACGGCGTGGGCAGCAACGTCGAGTATGTCCAGGCCAACGCCGAGTGCCTGCCGTTCCCCGACAATAGCTTCGACTGCATCACCATTGCGTTTGGCTTGCGTAACGTCACCGACAAAGACGCCGCGCTACGTTCGATGACACGGGTGCTCAAACCCGGTGGACGGTTATTGGTGCTAGAGTTTTCCAAGCCCAACAACCCACTGCTGTCGAAAGCCTACGACGAATACTCGTTCCGCCTGCTGCCGAAAATGGGCGAGTGGGTGGCAGGAGACGGCGATAGCTACCGCTATTTAGCCGAATCGATCCGCATGCACCCCGACCAGGAGACGCTGAAAAGTATGATGGAGCACGCGGGTCTTGAGCGGGTCGAATACACCAACCTTACCGGCGGCATTGTCGCGCTTCACCGCGGCATCAAGTTATGACATCAACCACCGAGAGGTCAGCATGCTGGTAACCCCGACCTTATTGCTGGCCGGATGTGAACGCACGTTGAACGCCTTGCTCGCCCGAGACCCGGCGTCGCCTGCACGGCTTGCGCAGCTTTCGGGTAGCCGCCTGCTGGTGCGCTTCGAACAGCCCCAACTTGCGCTGGTACTTCACTACCATGCCGCGGGTATTGACCTGTTGCGCGCCGACGATCTGGGCGACAACGACGTTGATGCGGTCGTGGAACTGACACCTGAAACGCTGTCGAGATGGCTGAGTGGCGCATCAGTAGAGCAGCTGATGTTTGAAGGTAAACTGGCAATGCGTGGTCAAGTACATTTACTGGAAGCCACGCGTACGCTGCTGCTTGACCTGGATCTCGACTGGGAAAACGAACTGGCGCGCTGGCTGGGCGACACCCCCGCTCATTCTCTTGCCGAAGGGTTACGGCGGGCTGCTGATTGGGGGCTGCGCACCAAAGAGGAGCTAGTGCAGGACGTTTCAGAATATGTCTTTGAAGAGGCCCGGTTGCTGCCTGGACGACAACAGCGTGATGTATTACGCGACCAGCTCACTGCGCTTGAGGTGGCCACCGACCGCTTAGAAGCTCGCTTTAAGCGCCTCGACCGACGACTTCGAGCGGAGGCGAATCAATGAGCTTGCGGCTTTTACGCATCAGTTGGGTCATTGCCCGTCATCGCCTGGATACGCTCCTGCCGCTTGATAGACTCCCCTGGTGGCTGCGTTTTCTGCTGTGGTTCTCGCCGCTGCGCCTGATGCCTATCGGTCAGCGCTCACGAGGCGAACGCCTTCGCCTCGCACTAGAGACGCTGGGGCCGATCTTCATCAAGTTCGGCCAGATGCTCTCCACCCGCCGAGACTTGCTACCTGAAGACATCGCCGATGAACTGAGGCGACTGCAAGACCAGGTACCGCCTTTTCCAGGCGAGCAAGCTGTGACCCGGGTCGAAAAAGAACTCGAAATGCCACTCAGTGAAGCCTTCGCCTTTTTCGACCCTGCTCCCCTGGCATCGGCTTCAATCGCGCAAGTCCATGTCGCCCGACTGCATAGCGGCGAAGACGTGGTGGTTAAAATCATTCGCCCCGGCATTGACCGCATCATGCGTCAGGACATGGCGCTGATGTACCAGGTGGCCAAACTACTGGCCAAGGTGCCCGAGGCGCGTCGTCTGCGCCCGGTGGAAGTGATCAGAGACTACGAGGCGACGCTTTTCGACGAGCTTGACCTGTACAAGGAAGCCGCCAACACCTCGCAGCTTAAGCGTAATTTCAAGGATTCTCCGCTGCTGTTTGTACCCACCATCTACTGGCCCTACACGCGTCGCCACGTCATGGTGCAGGAGCGTATCCGCGGCGTCCCCGTGGCCGACCTCGACACCCTCAAAGCCAGCGGTACCAACTTAAAAAAGCTTGCCGAACGCGGCGTGGAAATCTTCTTTACCCAGGTGTTTCGCGACAATTTCTTCCATGCCGATATGCACCCCGGCAATATTTTCGTCAACTGCGACAACCCGGAAGACCCTCAATATATCGCCATTGACTGTGGCATTGTTGGCAGCCTGACGCGCGAGGATCAAGATTACCTGGCACGCAACCTGCTGGCGTTTTTCCATCAGGATTATTACGAAGTCGCCGCGCTGCACATTGAGTCGGGTTGGGTAAGTGAAAATACCCGCGCCAACGAGTTTGCTGCGGCCATTCGAACCGTGTGTGAACCTATTTTAGAAAAACCGTTGAAAGATATTTCTTTCGGTCAGGTGTTATTGGGGCTGTTCCAAACCGCCCGACGCTTTAATATGGAAGTTCAGCCCCAGTTGGTATTGCTGCAAAAAACGCTGCTTAATATTGAGGGCCTAGGTCGACAGCTTTACCCAGACCTAGACCTATGGAGCACAGCAAAACCTTATCTAGAGCAGTGGATGAAAGAGCGTGCAGGATTGGGTGGGCTGTGGCGCTCACTAAAACGCCAGGCACCAGAGCTTTCACATCAGTTACCTGAGCTGCCAGTATTGGCACACCAGGCGCTTAGCCGCATGGAACACGAACACCGCCAACGCCATCAGCAAGCCTCCGCTATCAGCGCCATGCGACAGCAGTTGTCGCGGCAGGGCAAGCGCCAGCATCGTCTGCGCATTGGCTTGATTCTGTTAGGGTTAGCGCTCGCTTGGCAGCCGCTCAGTCAGTGGGCTAGCAGTCAACAATGGCCCGTTCTGGCTGCCGCTGCGATTGGCCTGCTACTGTTGGCGTGGCAATAGTTGAAGAACCTAAGGATCCCCATGGACACGACGACGCCTACCCCCAATAATGCGCCTGTACTGGATGCGCTCGACGAGGTATTACGTAAGCGTCGCCACGCCTCGCCGGACGATTCGTATGTTGCCTCCTTGCATCATAAGGGTTTGAACAAGATACTCGAAAAGCTGGGCGAGGAAGCCACAGAAACGCTGATCGCCGCCAAAGACGCCGAACATGGCAGTTTGGCCGAGCGTCAGGCACTGGTCGCTGAAACAGCTGACTTATGGTTTCATAGCTTGGTGATGCTGTCGCATTTGGGCATGGATCACCAAGACGTACTCAACGAGTTAGCGCGCCGATTCGGTATTTCCGGTCACGATGAAAAAGCGGCGCGCAAGCGCTAATCAACGGGCTTTGCAACGTACCCCCATCACGAGGACACGCATATGTTAGGTGGTATCAGTATTTGGCAGTTGCTGATTGTGCTAGGCATCATCATCCTGATTTTCGGCACCAAAAAGCTTCGCAATGTCGGTTCGGATTTAGGCGGGGCCGTTAAAGGCTTCAAAAAAGCCGTTCATGAAGACGAGAAGGACAGCGAGAAACAAGACGAAGAACAACCCCAAGCAAAAGTTCGCCACGACGAGTCAGGCAATACTTACGACGTTCAGGCAGAAGAGAAAGCAAAACAAGCGGCTGATAACAACGACGAGCGCAAATAAGCCATGTTCGACTTTGGCTTTTTTGAAATTCTAGTCATTGGCATCGTAGGGCTTTTGGTTTTGGGCCCTGAACGCCTGCCGCGCGCCGCACGCACGGCAGGCTTGTGGATAGGAAAAATAAAACGCACCGTCTCGGGCATGCAGCGTGAAATCAGCGCTCAGCTAGAGGCGGAAGAGCTGCGCCAAAAGCTCACCGACCAGCAAAAAAAGCTCGATGAGAGCCTACGCAAAGCCAAACAAGACGTGGAGCGGATTGCGGACGACCCCGAAAAACCAACGGCGCCGTCTCGCGATACGTCAACGTCGACGGAACAGCGTGCCGCCAGTGCTGCCTCGCATCTGGATGATGCGCTGGAGACCGTCCACGAGAAAGCGCCAGCGTCGCCCGACGCCGAGTCATCTACCAAGGACAGCAAGCAACCATGAGTACGTCTGGTGATTCGCAGGAGCCCAACAATGAACAGAAGCAAGCGCCGCTAATCGAGCATCTTATTGAGTTACGCTCACGACTGATGCGCGCGGTTATTGCTATTTTGGTTGTTTTCCTGGCGCTGTATTCGTTCTCAAACGATATCTATCTTTTCGTCGCCGAACCGTTGATGGCGCTGTTACCCCCGGGGTCGCAAATGATTGCCACCGAGGTGGCATCACCGTTTCTGGCCCCATTTAAACTGACCCTGGTGACGGCGTTGTTTCTCGCTATTCCTTTCGTACTCCACCAGGCGTGGTCGTTTATCGCGCCGGGACTTTACGATAACGAGAAAGCGCTGGCGATTCCGATACTGGTGTCCAGCATCCTGCTGTTCTACGCCGGCGCGGCGTTTGCCTATTACGTGGTGTTCCCCTTGCTGTTTGCGTTTTTCACCCAGACCGGGCCGGAAAACGTCACGGTCATGACCGACATCAATCAGTACCTGAACTTCGTGCTCAAGCTGTTCTTTGCGTTTGGCGTGGCGTTCGAAATTCCGGTGGCCACGTTTTTGCTGATTCTGTCCGGCGCCACCACAGTCGAGAGCCTCTCCCAGAAGCGTCCCTATATCATTTTAGGGTGCTTTATTATTGGCATGGTACTCACTCCACCTGACGTTATCTCGCAGAGTCTGCTGGCCATTCCCATGTACCTGCTCTACGAGGTTGGCCTGTTATTTGGTCGCCTGGTACGCAAACGGCGCAACGAAAAAGCCGCCGAGGAGCCGAGCGAGGAATAACATCACCGCCTGCGCTGCGCTTACAACAACAAGCCGCTGCCATAGAGCAGCGGCTTGTACGTTTGTACGGACAGCCTTCGCGCAACTTCGCGCGATTGGCAGGATGGGGCTGGAAACTAGTCCATCATTTCATCAATACGATCAACCAGTTTAAAAATACCTGTTGCCGCTTCGCTAATCCGCGTCGCCAGCATATAGGCAGGCGTGGTAACCACGCGATGCTCCAGGTCCACGACGATATCCTCGACGCTACAGCTGCGGTGCAGGCCTCCCATGGCGCTGATCGCCCCAGACATGCTGGGATCATTACCCACCGTCACCGCTATACCATCGCCTAGCAAGCGCGTCGCCAACACCGGCGCAATGCAGATCAAGCCAATCGGCTTGGCATCTTCGCGAAAGCCCGATAGGACCTCCTTGAATGACTCCAGCACCTGCATGCTGTCTCCCGCCGTGGCGAAATCCGACAGATTCTTGGCGACACCAAAACCACCCGGCACAATCACCGCGTCAAACTCATCGGCCGCCAGGTCAGTCAGCGGACTTATTTCACCTCGGGCCAGACGAGCCGATTCCACCAGCACGTTACGCCGTTCGTCCGCGTCGGCCTCCTGGGTGAGGTGATTTACCACATGGTGTTGCTCGATATCCGGAGCAAAACAACGATATCCTATTCCCAACTGGTCCAAGCGCAGCAATGTCAGGGTCGTTTCGTAAATTTCTGACCCGTCGAATACACCACAGCCAGCGAGAATCACTGCCACCTGTTTGGTCATGCTTATCTCCTTATGCAGGGCCTGCTCGTTCAGCAGCGTTTGCGCCACTTTAGTCAGTCTTGAGGCGCGCCACAAGACGGCTTTCGGTGCAGGTCAAGGCTGATATACTCAGCCAAGGCCAACAGACACCCTCATTTGCGAGTTTTTGTGGAGAATACCGTTGAGTACACCAACACCTCGTCACTTCCCCGCGACTCGTCTGCGACGCATGCGCCGCGACGACTTCTCCCGCCGCTTGATGCGCGAATCAACGCTGACGCCTGGTGATCTTATTCTGCCGGTGTTCGTGCTGGAAGGCAGCCAGCAGCGCGAGGCCATCGCTTCCATGCCAGGGGTAGAGCGCTTGTCGATTGACCTGTTGATCGAGCAAGCCCGCGATGCCTATGCATTGGGCATTCCCGCCATCGCGCTGTTCCCGGTCGTCGGCGGTGAACAGAAAAGCGAACTCGCCGAAGAGGCCTACAACGCCAACGGCCTCGTTCAGCGCAGCGTACGCGCACTTAAAGAGGCACTACCTGAGCTGGGCATTATCACCGATGTTGCTCTGGACCCATATACCATTCACGGGCAGGACGGCATCATCGATGAACATGGGTACGTAATCAATGATCGCACCGTCGACACCCTGCTAAAACAGGCGCTTTCTCACGCCGAGGCCGGTGCTGATGTGGTCGCTCCCTCGGACATGATGGACGGGCGTATTGGTGCAATTCGCCAGGTGCTAGAGCAAGAGCATCTTCATAACGTGCGTATCATGGCGTACAGCGCCAAATATGCGTCGCACTATTATGGCCCCTTCCGCGACGCCGTGGGCTCTTCTGCCAACCTGGGCAAAGCTGACAAGCGCACCTATCAGATGGACCCGGCCAACAGTGACGAAGCGCTTCATGAGGTGGCCATGGACATTTCCGAAGGGGCCGATATGGTGATGGTCAAACCTGGGATGCCCTACCTGGATGTTGTGCGGCGGGTCAAAAGCGAATTACGCGTTCCTACCTACGCATACCAAGTAAGCGGTGAATACGCCATGCATCGCGCCGCTTTCGACAACGGCTGGCTTGATGCCGACACGGTCATTTTGGAGTCCCTGATGTGCTTCAAGCGCGCCGGTGCAGACGGCATCCTAAGCTACTTTGCCCTGGACGCTGCGCGACTGCTGACGGCCAAGCGTTGACGCTATGTGTCTGAGGCAAGCTAACAGTAGATGACAATGCCGTGACACGTCTTTGTCATCTTCCTCCGCCATACTGCGTTAACAGGCGCGTATCAGGCAATGATATGCTCAGAGATGACTAACGCCGGAGGCAGTCACCATGGACGATCAGGTCACTGATAATTCGCCCTACCCACTCCATGATCATGGCGGCGGTGATAATGAGTCCTCCCCGCTGCGCGTCAATCGCACGCCCACGGGTGTGCAGGCGCGCGACGCACTGCCAGAAACCGACCTGGACGATCCGCAACTCTATTTCAACCGTGAGCTATCGCACCTGCAGTTCAATATTCGCGTATTGGAACAGGCGCTTGATGACGCGCACCCACTGCTCAACCGGCTGATGTTCTTACTGATTTTCTCATCCAACATGGATGAGTTCTTCGAAATTCGTGTCGCCGGGCTTAAGCACCAAATCGCCCTGGGCGACGATACGACGGGCGCTGATGGGCGGCTTCCCAAGGCGGTGCTTGCCGAAATTTCCGACATCGCCCACGCGCAAATCGTCCGGCAGTATGAAATCCTCAACGATACCTTGCTGCCCGCCCTGGAAGCCCAAGGTCTGCGGTTTCGCCGCCGCGATCAGTGGACCAAGGCGCAAAAGGACTGGGTCCAGGAACTGTTCAACAACGACATCATGCCGGTGATCAGCCCTATCGGGCTGGACCCTTCGCATCCCTTCCCGCGCCTGGTCAACAAAAGCCTCAACTTCATCGTCGAGCTTGAAGGCAAGGATGCCTTCGGCCGTGCCGGGGGCATGGCGATTCTGCCCGCCCCCCGTTCGCTGCCGCGCCTGATGGCCCTGCCCAAGCACCTGTGCAGCGAAGGCTTCACTGAGTACGTATTCCTCTCCTCGATGATTCACGCCCATGCCGAGGAGCTGTTCCCGGGCATGAAGGTGCGCGGCTGCTACCAGTTCCGCCTGACGCGCAATGCCGACATGAGCGTCGATCCGGAAGAGGTCTCCGACCTGGCCTCGGCGCTGCGTGGCGAACTGTTGGCTCGGCGCTACGGCAGTGGCGTGCGGCTGGAAGTCGCCGATAACTGCCCGGACGACCTGACCAACTTCCTGCTGCGCCAGTTTAGCCTCGAGAACGGCGACCTGTACCGCGTGCAAGGCCCGGTCAACCTGACCCGGATGATGTCGGTGCTGGGCGATGTCGACCGCCCCGAGCTGCTCTACAGGCCCTACTCGCCCGGCGTGCCCAAGGCGCTGAAAGGCGGCAGTCTGTTTGACGCCATCGCCAAACAGGACCTGCTGCTGCATCATCCTTTTCAGTCGTTTTCACCCATCGAGGACCTGCTAAGCGAGGCCGCGCGCGACCCTGACGTTCTGGCCATCAAACAGACACTCTACCGCACCGGCGCCGACTCACCCATCGTCAGTGCGCTGGTCGATGCCGCTAGCCAGGGCAAGGAAGTCACCGTGGTCATCGAGCTGCGCGCACGCTTTGATGAAGCCGACAACCTCCAACTGGCTTCGCGCCTTCAGGAAGCCGGCGCCATCGTGATTTACGGCATCATGGCCTACAAGATCCACGCCAAGATGCTGCATATCGTGCGCCGCGAGCGGGGCGAACTGCGCCACTACGCGCACCTGGGCACCGGCAACTACCATTCCAAGACCGCCAAACTGTACACCGACTACAGTCTGCTGACCGCCAACAAGGCGCTGTGCGCCGACGTTCATCGGGTGTTTCAGCAGCTGTCGGGAATGGGCCGCGCGCGCAAGATCGATACGCTGCTCCACGCGCCGTTTACGCTACACGACCGGTTAATGGAAATGATCGACCGTGAAGCCCAGGTGGCAAGCAAGGGAAAACGCGCCCATATCATCATCAAGTGCAACTCGCTGACCGAGCCGCAGCTGATCAAGGCGCTTTATCGTGCTTCCCAGGCAGGCGTGGAGTGCGACCTGATCATTCGCGGCATGTGCTGCCTGAAGCCCGGCGTACCGGGGGTGTCGGACAACATTCGCGTTCGCTCGATCATTGGACGCTTTCTGGAGCACACCCGGGTTTTCCATTTTCATAACGACGGCAAGCCGGAAATCTGGTGCTCGAGCGCTGACCTTATGTCACGCAACATGTTTCACCGCGTGGAAACCTGCTTTCCCCTGCTCGATAAGAAGCTCGCCACCCGGGTCCGCAAGGACCTGGAAACCTACCTGGTGGATAACTGCCAAAGCTGGCTGCTCCAGAGCGACGGCAGCTACCATCTTCAGGACCCGGGCGGCGGTGATGCCATTAGCGCTCAGGAAACGCTGCTTTACGCCTACGCCACCAAGAGCTGACACGTCCCAGACCAACCCCGGCCGCGAGCCGGGTTTAACGTCACCGGGTCGCGCCCCCTATGCTCAGGCGTAACGCGCGCGCAGTTGCCTGGCCGCCTCGACCATATTGGCCAGCGCAGGCTCCACTTCCGCCCAGCCACGGGTTTTCAAGCCGCAGTCCGGGTTGACCCACAGCCGCTCGGCGGGAAGCTTGTCCAGCGCTTTTTCCATCAGCGCCACCATCCAGGCCACGTCGGGGATATTCGGCGTGTGGATGTCGTAAACGCCGGGGCCAATGTCGTTCGGATAGGCAAAGTCCTGGAAGACCTCCAGCAGCTCCATATCCGAGCGCGACGTTTCGATGGTGATCACGTCGGCATCCAGTGCCGCGATCGCGCCGATAATATCGTTGAACGCCGAATAGCACATATGCGTATGGATTTGGGTGGCATCGTCAACGCCGGCGGCGCTTAACCGGAAGCATTCCACCGCCCAGTCCAGATAGCCCTGCCATGCGCTCTGGCGCAGCGGCAGCCCCTCGCGCAGTGCGGGCTCGTCGATCTGAATGATCCGGATACCCGCACGTTCCAGGTCCAAGACTTCGTCGCGCAGCGCTAGAGCGATCTGCCGGCAGGTGGTCTCACGCGGCTGATCGTCGCGTACAAAGGACCACTGCAGGATGGTCACCGGGCCGGTCAGCATGCCCTTCATGGGTTTATCGGTGAGCGTTTGCGCGTACGCACTCCAGCGCACGGTCATGGCCGCCGGGCGCGTCACATCGCCGAAGATGATCGGCGGTTTGACGCACCGGGAGCCGTAGCTTTGCACCCAGCCAAAGCGGGTAAAGGCAAAGCCATCCAGCTGTTCGCCAAAGTATTCCACCATGTCGTTACGCTCGGCTTCGCCGTGCACCAGCACGTCAAGGCCCAGGGCTTCCTGGCGCTCGACGGCATAGGCAATCTCTGCACGCATCTGCGCTTCGTAGTTGGCCTGGCTCAAGGAGCCGGCTTTGAACGCCCGCCGCGCCGCACGGATATCATGGGTCTGCGGGAACGAGCCAATCGTGGTAGTCGGAAACAGCGGCAGCGCCAGCGTCCGGCGCTGTACTTTCGCCCGCTCGGCATAAACAGAGCGACGCTGGCTGTCGCCGGGCGTCACCGCCGCCACGCGTCGATTCACCGCTGCCTGGTGGATGCGCGCTGAATCACGCCGGGCATCCAGCGCCTGGGTGGCCGCCGCTAACCGCTGCTTGTCCAGGTCGGTCGTCCGGTGATCGAGCAGGCGGGCCAGGGTCACCACCTCATCAAGTTTCTGGCGGGCAAAGGCCAGCCAGCTGACCAGCGATTCATCGAGTTCGGTTTCCTGGGCCAGGTCCACGGGCACGTGCAGCAGCGAACAGCTGGGCGCCAGCCAGAGCCGCCTCCCCAGGCGTACCTTGAGCGGGCGCAAGCGCTCAAGCAGCGCCGCAAGGTCGGCGCGCCAGATATTGCGCCCGTCGATAACGCCCACCGACAGCACCTGATGAGGCCCCAGACGGTCAATCACCTGGTCGACCTGTTGCGGCGCGCGCACCGCATCAATGTGTAGCCCCTCCACCGGCAGCCGGGTTGCCAGCGACAGGTTATCGTCCAGGCCGCCAAAGTAGCTGGCCACCATCAGCTTCAAGGGTGCGGACTGCAATCGATGGTAGGCGCGCTCGAAGGCCTGTTGCCAGGCTGGGGGCAGGTCCTGCACCAGCGCAGGCTCATCCAGCTGCACCCACTCAACGCCCTGGGTGGCAAGCCGTGCCAGCACTTCACTGTAAACGTCCAGGACGCTGTCGAGCAGCGTCAGGCGATCAAACTCACTGCCTTTGGCTTTGCCTAACCACAACCAGGTCAGCGGTCCGGTAAGGGTGACCTTGGGGGTAAACCCGGCGCGCAGGGCTTCATCGACTTCGTCGAAGAGCCGACTGGAGGAAAGCGCAAAGCGCTGCCCTTCGTATAGCTCGGGGACCAGGTAGTGATAGTTGGTATCGAAGTACTTGGTCATTTCGCAGGCGGGCGCAGGCTCACCGCTGGGTGCGCGCCCCCGTGCCATGCGAAAGGCGGCATCCAGGTCAACGTCGCCTGCCGCCACTTCGCGGCTCGCATTGAAGCGCTCGGGCACCGCACCCAGCAGTACGGAAACATTCAGCACCTGATCATAAAATGCGAAATCGCCGACGCTGACCAGATCAAGCCCGGCGGCCTGCTGGTCGCGCCAGTGGCGTAGCCGCAGCTCACGGCCGGTCGCTTCGAGGGTCTGACGAGAGCAGTCGCCCTGCCAGTAGGCCTCGGTGGCTTTTTTAAGCTCACGCTGGGCACCAATACGGGGATAGCCGAGAATATGAGAAACTGTCATGATGAAACCTTGCAACGTGAATGATTTCGTACAGTCTGGGCACCACCGATAGGTGAATCAAACTAAAGATTCTAATACCAACCATGAAAAAATTTCACCATGATTGAATTGCGCCATTTACGCACCCTCCTCGCGCTGCGCGAGACCGGCTCACTGGTTGAGGCCGCTGAGCGGGTACACCTCACCCAGTCGGCACTCTCGCACCAGCTGAAAGACCTAGAGAACCGTGCGGATAGCCCGCTGTTTGTACGCAAGACCCGTCCGGTTGAATTTACCCGCGCCGGGCTAAGGCTGCTGGCACTCGCCGACCAGATTCTGCCCGAAGTGCGCAAAGCCGAGCGTGACCTGGCACGCATGGCGGGGACGGAACTTGGCCGGCTGCACATGGCTATCGAATGCCACAGCTGTTTTCAGTGGCTGATGCCCACGGTGGATTACTTTCGCGACCATTGGCCCGAGGTGGAAATCGACATCCCCAGCGGCCATCATTTCGACCCGCTACCCGCCCTGGCACGCGAGCAGTTGGACCTGGTCATCACCGCCGACCCACAGCCCCTGGACGGCGTTCACTACGCGCCTCTGTTCCGCTACGAGGGGTTACTGGCGGTTGCCCGTCAGCATCCATTTGCCGCGTATAGCTTCGTCACGCCCGAGGCATTGGCCGAGGAAACCCTGATCACCTACCCGGTCGAGCAATCCCGGCTGGACGTTTTCACCCAGTTTTTGACACCCGCCGAGGTACGCCCGCGGGAAATCCGCACGGCCGAGCTTACGATCATGATGATGCAGCTGGTCGCCAGCGGGCGGGGTGTCTGCGCGCTGCCCAACTGGGCGCTCACCGAATACCTGGAGCGCGACTACGTCAGCGCGGTCAAACTCGGCGAACAGGGGGTGTGGAGT
Organism: Halomonas sp. HL-93; assembly: GCF_900086985.1. Lineage (NCBI taxonomy): Bacteria > Pseudomonadati > Pseudomonadota > Gammaproteobacteria > Oceanospirillales > Halomonadaceae > Halomonas > Halomonas sp. HL-93. Next base: position 732,525 of record NZ_LT593974.1, on the reverse strand, counting down.
ACGCTCTACGCGGCCGTTCGGGAGGAGACGCTGGAGGCGCCGTGGATGCAGGATTTTCTGCGCACGGCGAAAGAAACCTCGTTTGCCGTATTGAGTGGTATCAAACCGGCGACTCGCGACGCGGAATCAGCAGCGTAAACCGCGCGCCGCCCAGGGAGGGGCTGGTATCCACCGTCACGCTGCCGCCGTGGCCGGCCATGATCTTCTGCACAATGGACAGCCCAAGCCCATAGCCACCGGAACTGCGCGCCCGGCTGTCGTCCAGGCGGGCAAAGGGTTTGAACACATCGGCCCGGGCATCGGCAGGAATCCCCGGCCCGTCGTCTTCCACGTCAATGCGCACCAGATGGGGTTCATCCCACAGACCGATGACCACCTTGGACTGGCCGTAACGGCAGGCATTGCTGACCAGATTTTGCAGTGCGCGCTGCAGATAGCGCGGTTCGCCGAGCAGCTCGATGTCAGGCCCCGGCGCCAGGGTGATTGCCAAGCCTTCGTGGAGCGGCGAGAGCGCCTCCACCACCCGCTCGGCCATCGCCCGACATTCGACCAGCGACATTTCGAGCTCCGCCCCGTTGACCGTCTCACCCCCCAGGCGGGCATAGGTGAGAATTTCATCGACCAGCTCATCAAGCTCGGCGATGTCGGCATCGATCCCCTGCAGTTGGCGCCTGATGGCAGGCTGGTCGGTCATGTCATCGACCATTTGTACCGCAAAGCGAATGCGCGCCACCGGCGTGCGCAGTTCGTGGGACACGGCCCGGATCATTTCCTGCTGGCCGCGTAGCAGCGACTGCACCTGATTGGCCATGCCGTTGAAGGCCATGCCCAGGCGCCCCAGGAAATCGCCACTTTCGACCTTTACGCGTGTTTCCAGGCGTCCGCTGGCGATACGCGTGGCGGCGAGTTCGAGTCGCGCCATGCGCGACTCGATACTGCGCATTACCAGATAGATAATCAGCGCCAGTACGACCATCAAGGCCATCAGCAATGGCAATTGAAGGTTAAACGGCAGGTTGGCGCCCCCCGTTTCGGGCCCCGCTTCAATCCACTGCGAGCCGTCAGGTAGTTGATAAACAAAGCTTATGGACAGTTGCTCACCGCTTAACCGCGTTACCACTTCACCACGAGCGAGCTGAGCCTGCTGTGCCTCGCTCAACCCGCTAGGCGGTCGGTTTGAAAGCGCCAGTGGCCAGCTACCCTGCTGCAAACCCCCAAGCTTGTCTTGACGTTCACTAACGCTAAGCGGCGAAAGCCAGGCGCCGAGCATCACGATGGTGGCGTGCCATTGTTGCTCGCGCCAGGAAGAAAAATCGGCCTGTAACAGCCAGGGTTGGTCGGGGAGGCGCCGCTGTAGCCGCCAGGGGGACGTTGCTACCAATACTTTTCCCTGCTCCAAGCGGGCGCGTTCAAAGTAGCTCAGCGAGGCGTCTTCCAGTGGCACCAAGGTTAACTGCATATCAAGTTGCTCACCCCAAACGTTTAGCTGCGTTTGGCGTTCTTGCGGCGAACTATCAACAAGTTGCTGCGCCATTAACGACATCGGCAGTGCCGTTAGTGCCTCACGATAATCTTCGCGGCTGATCTGCTCGATAAAAGCGCGCCCGCCTAAAGCAATTAAAAACACCGTTAACAGTGCGGCACCCAGCAGCAAATAAAAACGTAAAAACGAGCCGTGGCTGAGCACCCCTCGCATGAGGCTGTCCTTCTGTGTAATTAACTGTCTTTTACAAACAGATAGCCCTTACTGCGCACCGTTTTGATACGGTGGGGCTGATTGGGGTCATCACCAATTTTGGGACGAATACGCGACACGCGAACATCGATCGAGCGGTCCTGTCCGTCGTATTTGATGCCTCGAAGATCATTGAAAATTTCTTCCCGAGTGAGCACTCGGCCAGCATTGCGCGCCAGTAACCAGAGCAGGTCAAACTCGGCACTGGTCAAGTCGATTCGCTCTCCCGATAGCCAGGCTTCACGGGTGGCATTATCGATTTCAAGATTCTCAAATCGGAGGCGTATTTCCCCCCCGGGGGCAGGCCCATCGGCGCGACGCAATAGTGCCCGCATCCGGGCTAAAAGCACCCGCGGCTGAACGGGTTTAGGCACATAGTCATCAGCGCCCATTTCTAGACCTAACACCTGATCCAAATCGTCCGTGCGCGCCGTCAGCATCATAATTGGCCCCGAGAAATTGGGCCGCACGCGACGACAAATGGCTAGGCCGTCTTCCCCCGGTAACATTAAATCAAGAATCACTAGATCCGGCTGCAGGGTCAAGATGCGATCGACACCCTTTGCCCCATCAGCCTCCAATGTGACCTGAAAGCCGTTGGCTTCTAAGTAATCACGCGTCAACTCTGCCAAGCGCTGGTCATCCTCAATAATGAGCACGTGATCCTGGTCAGGGTAGTCAGGCTTTTGTGATTCTTGGCTTCCAAGCGCCTGAAACTGTTCTTCTAAGTGGTCCACCATCCTAGTTGTCAACTCCGCTTAAGCTATATGTCTTATCGCCTGCCTCCCCCACACAAAAGCAGGCTGCTTGTGTTTGTTCCCAGGATACCTCAAAAGTGCCCCAGCGCCTGCTAAGCGACGCAATCTGCCTATTCTTATCTATTTAGCCCAGTGGCCATGGCTTGATTCTTGTCACAACGACAGCTAATGTAGTGTTGCAAACTGTCGACAATCTGACAGGAGGAAACCGCCATGGGAAGTGGCAAGCCAAAAAGTGTTATTAAACGCGTATACGTTCCTACCCAAGTGCGCGACCTGCCTAACGGAGAGAAACTTAAAATCCCTGGGCATTACAAAGCGCCTCCTGGTGAAGAGCAAAGCTAACCGCGATTAACGTGTTAATTTACTTAATAAGGCAGGCCTCAGGCCTGCCTTATTCATATCTACCTCGCCAAAAATGTGGCGCTACCCCTTAGGGCCTAGCAAAAACCACACTATCAGCCCGACCAGCGGAAAGAATAGCAATGCCAATATCCACAGTAACTTGGCTAAGCCCCCCGCTGAACTTTTCGCCACCTTAACGATGGCCCAAACGATAATTACAAGCCAGATAAGCCCTAATAGTCCACCGACTTCAATGCCCATATCAACTCCTTATGTTGGGATCTGTGCTATGCAGCTAAGCATATCGATACATCCGACACAAGCCGCTAGAGAGACGGCTGCCAATTAAGCGCCGCTTGACGGCCGCGAGCTTCATTAACCTTCGCACAAATCAGCATCGCCACGCCGAACAATACCGCACACAGTAAAATAGACGCCTGGAGGCCTACCAATGCCTGCAGCCCTCCCAACAATATAATACCGATAACACCCGCCAACTTGTTGGCCAGTCCCCAAAAACCAAAGAACTCCGCTGACTTGGTGGTGGGCGAGAATAGGCCCACTAATGTTCGGCTTGCCGACTGGCTGGAACCCAGGCTTAGCCCTGCCAAGCACCCAACGAACAAAAAGACGTACTGGGCTTGCCATTGCCAATCGGTGGCCTGGTTCACCCAATCGGTAAACTGTGGTGTCAACCAGATAGCGACAATGGCGCATACCCATAGCGCCAGGGTAATTTGATAGGTGTGCTTGGCACCGAGACGGTCCTGAATCCAGCCAAACCCCAATGCACCCGCTGCTGCAGTGATTTGCACAATAATGAACATAATATTGCGCACGCTGGCCTCCCAACCAATCACCTGCGCCCCATAAATAAAGGCGAAGGCAATGATGATATAGACCCCCGCCATGGAAAATAGCAGCGACACCAGAAAGACCGATAAGTCTCTGAAGTGTTTTAGTTCGTGAAAGGTAGTGGCCACACGCCGATACGCCATCTGCCAATAAGCGTCCGTATGGGGCTGCGGGGTCGAACGTTCTTTCAACCAAATAAAGGTCGGGATCGCCGCTATCAGGAAAAAGCCTGCTGCGAAGGGCCCTACCCAGCGAATGCGTTCGAAGTTTTCTTCATTCGCCTCCCCCAGCACTACAAGCGTAAAGCCTGCCGCAAACAGCCCACCAATATACCCTAGCGCCCAGCCAAACCCAGAAATCTTACCCAACGCATTGGGCGGGCCCAGCTCAGGCAAAAAAGCCGCAATAAACGACTCACCCATTGAATAGGCATAATTCGAAATGATGATGAGCGCAAGCCCCAGCACCACATAACCTGGCGCAACGAAATACAGCATGGCGGTGGCGCCAACGGTGGCTAAATAGCTAAAAAATAGAAAACGTTTTTTTTCGGCACGCGCATCCATAACTGCGCCGCATAGTGGTGCAGTCACTACCACCAAGAGGTAACTAATGGCGAGAGCGAGGCTCCACAACAGATTAGCAAGACGAAAATCATCACCACGGTCTCCGACGATCACTGTGGTAAACAATTCGCCGAACACCACGGTAATGATCAGCAACGTATAGGCTTGATTGGCAAAATCGAACATCGCCCAGCCGAAAATTTCACGGCGCGAAGCAAAGCCAGAAGCAGCAATATTAGGTTGAGCGCGCACGTTGGTTTCTCTCACCAGCTAGCAAGGCACTTAGCGTATCAGGTTGGCGTGTAAAAGCGACACATCTAACGTTGGAAGAATAGAGATGACAGTTACTGCCGCTTGCTCTAAGTTTGATTGACTAGATAATAACAGGGACGTGGACACATGCAGAGAGCAGGGGTGCTGAGTTGTCTTCGAAAGTCCGTAAAGGGGCAGTGGCTAGTTGGGCTGCTGTGCTTCTTTGCGCCGTTAGCGCTCGCTAATGGCGCTCCTGCTGCCCTCACATCGCTCACCTTTGTGACTGAAGAGTACCCCCCTTACAATTATCTCGACGAACAGACCGGCCAGTTAAAAGGCCGTGCGGTAACGCTGCTTGAGACAATGTTTGAACACGCAGGCTCGCCGTTTAAGCGTCGGGATATCCTTTACTATCCCTGGGTACGTGGCTACGAGTTAGCGCAAAGCGAACCCAACACTGTGCTCTTTTCAACCACCCGCACCCCCTCTCGAGAATCACACTTCAATTGGATTGGCCCCATCGCCCGCGACCGTGTAGTGCTGTTGGCATGGCAAGACGAGGTAGCACGCCTCACCTCGCTGGACGACGCAATTCGCCAACAGTTAAGCGTTGCCATCATCCGCGAAGACATCGGCGCCCACGCATTGAGCGAGGCCGGTTACCCCGCCGAATTACTCCGCCCGGCCATCGATAACCGCAGCGCACTTCACATGTTGCAACGTGGTCGGGTCGATTTATGGGCCTACAGCGCTGAAGTAGCGCGCTGGATTGCCAGCCAGGAGGGCCTTGACGCCAAGCAGTTAAACGCCGTGCATACGTTAAGCGAATCAGACTTATACTTTGCTATTAACCCGGCCACTGACCAAGCGTTGGTTGATCGGCTGCAGCAAGCATTTGACGCTGTTCGTGCGGGGCCAACAGATCGCGAGGTTACCCACCATGGAGACTAGCCGGTTACCTCGCAACCGCGTCATTAGAAGCTGGGTAGCGCTATGTGGGCCGCTGCTATTGGCCGTGAGCCTGCCGCTCAGCGCTGCGTCACTGGTCATCAATACTGAAGATTACCCACCCTTTAACTATGCAAGCGAGCAAGGACAGATTATTGGCAGCGCCACCAAGGTATTACGCACGGCGTTACGCTCGGCGGATATCGACGCTGAGTTTCGACTGCTGCCATGGGCAAGAGCCTATACCGCTGCACGCTTGCGCGAGCAGCACTGCGTTTACTCCACGACTCGAACCGCTGAACGCGAGCCTCTTTTCCGCTGGGCAGGCCCCCTGGCAGTGAACGAGTGGGCGGCGTTCCGTCTTACTGGCCGCGACATTAAGGTAAGCTCAACGGACGAATTAGCTAACTTTCGCGTAGGTAGTTTCCGCGAAGACGCCGTGGGTAATTACATTGCCGCTCAAGGCATCAAGGTTCTGCGCGCTCGTAATGAACGCGAGAACCTAGCACGCTTAAGCGCTGGCCTGGTGGATATCATCGTAACGGGCAAAGCGACTGGCGAATATTTGGCCAATGCTCAAGACGTCGCATTAACGCATTTGTTTACGTTTTATCGCGCTCCGCTGTACCTTGCCTGCCACCCCAGCGTGCCCAAGCATGTGATCACGCGACTACAGCATCATCTTCCTGCTCTTAGCGAGGCCTCCTCGCCATGAATAAAACACGCATGCCAATTCGCTTGGGCAGCCTAACGTCCAAGCAAGCGATACTCACTTTGCTGCTGGCTATCTTAATCAGCGCCATAGCGGGCGGTACGGAGCTTTTTAATCACGTGTCCTCGATGCGCCAGGATGTGGCTCAGCGCGTTGAGCAACAGCTCGCCATCATCAATGGGGCCGCCGCCGAAGCCGCTTTTCAATTGAACCCGGACTTGGCCCACCAAATCGCCTATGGATTATTCAGCGATAACGAAATCGCCGAAGTGGCGATCCGCGATGATTTCGGCAGCACACTTGCCGAGTTTTCGCCCAGCACGCCGGTTGAGTCGAGCTGGCTCAGCCAACGGCTGTTTGGCGATATGCTGGACTACCGTGTTCCGCTCAATTATTTTGTAGGCGCCGATTTGCCAGACGCCGTGGTGGGTGAGGTCGAGCTTCGGCTCGATGAACAGAGCCTGACTCAACAATTCCTGGAGCGCAGCATCTCGGTGGTAGGGTCGAGCGTGATGGAAGCGTTTATTTTAAGCCTGCTAATTATTGCCTTTTTCCATTACTTCATTACCCGCCCGCTGCTCAAGGTGCATGATGCCATCACGCATACCGACCCTGAGCGCCCTGGTCAGTGGGCTAAACCGCAACTGCCGGGTCATCGCCATGATGAGCTGGGCCATTTGGTCGATAGTCTCGACGATTTATTGCAGGCATTTCAGCAGGGGTTACACCAACGCGACCAGCTCCATCATTTATCCCATATTGATGGACTCACCGGTGTTGCCAACCGGCGTCATTTCGACCTGTTTTATCAGCAGCAATGGCAACACGCTCAACAGCACGCGCAGCCGTTAGCGATTATCTTTATCGATATCGACAATTTTAAAGAATTTAACGACCATTACGGCCATGCCATGGGCGATGACACTCTGCGCGCAGTAGCGCAGGTGCTTAATCACTGCATCGATCCGGCAACTGACCTGCTGGCGCGCTATGGCGGGGAAGAGTTTGTGTGCGTATTACCCAACAAAGATGAAAAGGCAGCGCTGGGAGTTGCTCAGCGTTTACGCCAAGGGGTGCTGTCACTATCCATCCCTCATGCTTACTCGAGTACGCACACGCACTTAACCGCCAGCATGGGCGTCGCCAGCACATCGACCCACGCCACTATTAGTGCAACGGCACTGTTGGCTCAAGCTGACCAGCATCTGTATCACGCCAAGCACCTGGGGCGAAACCGCATAGAAGCCCGCCCGCGTATCGCGTAAAGGGCGATACACAAACGGGGCATAACGCGCCGGTCAACGCCAATATAAGTGAATCAAAGCCACCAATGGGCAATCACAGCGGCAAGCCCAACGACCAGCGCCGTAATAACAGCGACACACACGGCACGGTCTAGCCAGCGATCAAACACGGCCCCTTTGGACTTCCTCCGCGTCGCGCCGTGCCGCGCTTGCTTGGCCATCAATCGTTACCCTTCATGGGATGTCCTCTAATGATTTATGCGCCGGTTAACAACGTTCGGTGCACGGCGTAAGCGTTCTTCTTCGCCCAGCTCTTCTGCTTCAAAGGCGTCGGCACCCACGGGGGTTTCACCGTAACGACGGTATAGCTGAGTAAGCATCGCTTTGCGGTCAGCTCGTAGCTCACGCACCAGTACAATTACCATCATATAAAGAATAAAAGTGAAGGGCAGCGCCGAGAGCACCGACGCCGACTGCAACCCGGTGAGCCCTCCCGCCACAATCAGCGTAAAGCAGATCGCAGCGATCAGGACACCCCATATCACGCGCTTATACAGCGGTGGATTGATAGAGCCATTATCGGTCATTTGCGCCACGATATAAGACGCCGAATCAGCGGACGTCACCAGGAAGATAAAAATCAGCATGATAGCGATGACTGACAGCACCCCGGAAAACGGCATCAGATCAAACATTTCGAACAGCGCCACAGTGATATTGTCCTGGGTAGCCGCTGCCAAACCAATGTCGTTGCCGACAATTTCCATGTTAAGCGCAGCACCGCCAAACACCCCGATCCACAAACAAGCGAGCATCGGTGGCACCAGTAGCACGCCAAACACATATTCCTTGATCGTACGCCCCCGCGATACGCGAGCCACAAACGTACCCACAAACGGCGACCAGGCAATTACCCATGCCCAGTAGAAAATGGTCCAACTGCTGGCCCAGGTCTCATCGCTATAGGGTGCGGTGCGCAAGCTCATACCAATAAAGTTTTGCAGATAGTCTCCAATGCCTACTGTGATGGTTTCAAGGATGGCGATGGTCGGTCCGGTAACCAGCACATAGAGCATCAAGCCGATACACAGGATCATGTTAAGGTTCGACAAACGCTTAATGCCTTTATCGAGCCCCGACCACGTAGAGAGCATGTAGGCGCAAAACATCACAAACAGGATAACAAACTGCCAAAAGCCGTTTTCCGGCAACCCAAAGACGGCATTCAACCCGCCGTTCATTTGCAAAACGCCAAGGCCTAAAGAAGTCGCCACCCCCATGACCGTAGCAACAACGGCAAACACATCGAGCCATGAGGCATAGGGGCGGACGTTGGGATACTTCGCCGTTACCGAGGAAAGCACTGACGACACCAGCCCCGCTTGGCCCTTGCGAAACTGAAAGTAGGCAATGATCAGCCCCACCACAGAGAACGCGGCCCACTGATGAATGCCCCAGTTAAAGTAGCTGTATTGGATGGCATAGCGCGCTGAGGCTTCGGTTTCTGCCGACATATCTCCATAAGGAGGGTCGATATAATGCAGCATGGGTTCGGCCATACCGTAGAACACAAGCCCAACACCAAACCCGGCGGCCAACAGCATGCTGATCCAGGAAAAAAAGCTGTAGCTAGGCCGACTATCCTGCGGCCCCAAGCGCACCTTGCCGTACTTGCTAAGCGCCAGGCCAAACAAAAACACCACAAAGCCAAAAACAGAAAATAGATAAAACCAGCCAAATAGCTCGGTAATGGTGGTTAATGCGGCTTCGGCAGCACTGCCAAAGCTTTCGGGAAAGGACGCCCCTATAACCACCAAGCCAAAGATAATTACCGTCGAGGCGATAAATACCGACTTTCCTCCATGATTCGCCATATAAACACCCTGTCAGATAAACATGGGGCGCCAATTACTTGCGCCTGATGAAAATCGTAACACCTGCATGGCCGCATTGCATGTAACGGCGATTTAACGCGTTGCCTGAACTCTCCCCAACGGACGCGTTCCAAAGGCTGTACCGATTGAGGAGGCATCAATGCCACAAATGAATCGAGATCAACGTAACGCCGCTTGGCAGGCCGCTCATCAGTGGCGCGCCCGAGCTGCAAAGACCCAGCCAAATGGCGTCATGGGCAGCCTAAAGCTTTTATTCACTTGGCTGGCGTTTGGCGCGCTGATGATTGTCGGCGTCGTATTGGGTTTGTTTTTCCTACTCATCGGCTGGGCAATGATGCCGTTTGTCCGCCATAAGATGAAAAAACGTATGGAGCAGATGCGCGCCCAACAAGCCCAGGATATCGGTGGAAACCGCTCTGGGCCCTCATCAGGCACTGGCCGCCATGACGTTTTGGAAGGACAGTACGAAATTAAAAACGACGCGGCAGAGAAAGCGGGCAATGACACAAAATAACGCCGACGGTTGATACTCGCCCTATGATATCGCGGCTAGAACTGACTATTGAGGCGCGTGAAGCCAAATGAACGCGGCTGCAAGCGTCAGTGGCATCACGATTAAACTACCCAGGTTGCCGATCAATACGATGGAAGCCACTTTCTGGGGGGCTAAACGATATTGCTCGGCCACTAAGTAATTCAACACGGCAGGCGGTAATGCAGCAAATACCAGCAGCACAGCCGCCTGTAAGCTATTAAGCGGCAACAGTACAATTAACGGTAGTGCAATGACGAGTCCCGATAACGGGCAAAGCAACGCACCGAGTAGACCGGTACGCCAATCGCTGAAGTCAATATCGAGTAATCGCACCCCAAGGGCAAACAGCATTAACGGGATACATACCCCGCCTAGCATATTCATGGCGTCTAATAGCCACACTGGCAGGGGCAGCCCGCTTATATTGATAGCCAGCCCCGCCAGACTCGCTGCCACAATCGGCATGCGTAGCAAACGCCACAGTGAAGTACGTGGATTGAGCATGTAAAGCCCCACCGAAAAATGCAACAACATTTCGACGATAAACACCACCACCGCCGCCGGAAGTGCCTGTTCACCGAAAGCCAGCACTAGCAAAGGAACGCCCATATTGCCGGCGTTATTGAACATCATCGGCGGCAGAAAGGTTTTAACATCCAGATGCAGCCAGCGGGCGAGCGGCCACAACAGCACGCCAGACCCCAATACCACCATCACGGCAGCGCCTGCCAGCCAGGCGTAATCAGCCAATGGTGCCTGTCGGTCGGCCAGTACCGCAAACACCAAAAGCGGTACAAACAATTCCATGTTCAGCGTGTTTAAGCTGCGAATGTCCGGGGTGCGAAAACGCCCATATGCTGCACCTGCCCCAGCAATTAAAAACACGGGCAGCAACGTAGCGAGAATGTTGCCAATCATCGCGCCCTCTTTCCCTGTAACCTGCCGTTCATCGAATATCCTTGCGTGCCGTTAAGGCTCCAGAAAACGCTGCCATAGCGAGGTCACCACCTCGCGGTGAGCCTCATAATCAGCGGCCCGGCCAACCGCTTTATCACCGGTTAACGCGGCCCGATGGGTGGCACTACGGTACGCTAAATACGCTTCGCGCAGCCGCTCTGCCTCTTCCTGCGGTAAGTGCTCACTCTCAGCCAAGGTCTCTAAAATGCGGATATTGTCACGATATGTCAGCAGCGCAGGTGTCTGGTTAGCAAGTGCTAACACCGCGTATTGACAGAGGAATTCAATATCCACCATGCCACCGGCATCGTGCTTCAGGTTGAAGCTGCCGTCCTCAGTTTTGGTGGCAAGGTGTTCGCGCATTTTGTGGCGCATGTTGACCACATCATCGCGCAGCGCGTTAGTATCCCGCTCGCGCCCTAAAATGTCCCCACGCAGTTGGTCAAACTTATCCGCCAGCGTCTCATTACCCGCAACCACCCGCGCGCGAACCAGTGCCTGATGTTCCCAGGTCCAGGCTTGCTGACGCTGATACTCGGCAAAGGCCGAAAGCGAGGTGACCAGCAAGCCGGAATTACCCGAGGGTCTAAGGCGCATATCAACTTCGTAGAGGCTGCCTGTTGGGGTGATAGCCGTCAGCAAATGAATAATCCGCTGGCCTAGCCGGGTAAAAAATACCGGCGTATCGATAGGCCGTGGCCCATCGGTTGCTCCCTTGCCATCGCTGTCGTGGAGGAAGACCAAGTCCAGATCAGATCCATAGCCCAGTTCAATACCTCCTAGCTTGCCGTAGCCGATAATCAAAAACGCGGGTTCCCGCGTACTATAGCCACTCGGCACGCCATGCTTAGTGGCAAGGTGCTTCCAGGCCATCGCCAAGACAGCATCCAGAATGACCTCGGCGATGTAAGTTAAGTAATCACTTACTTTCATCAGATGCCGGGTGCCCGCGATATCAGAGGCTGCCACGTGCAGCATTTGAGCATGTTTAAAGACTCGTAACGCCTCTAGCTGTGCTTCTTCATCATCCTCGGGAAGCCGGTTCAGCGTTTGGCGCAGCTCATCCGCCAAGCGGCCTTTGTCGGCTGGCGTATACAAGGTGTCGGGGGTCAGCAATTCATCCAACAGAATTGGGTAACGGGCCAGCTGCTCGGCAATCCACGGGCTAGCAGCGCATAGCCGCATCAAGTGCTCAAGCGCGTGAGGATTCTCGCGCAACAGGGCCAAATATGCCGTACGCCGCAGAACGGCTTCAATAAGCGGTTGAACGCGCGAAAGCGCGGTATCGGGGGTGTCATTGTCGGCAACGGCATCCAACAGAAGTGGCATTAACGCATCCAAACGCTCAAAGCCAATCCGCTGCATGCTTTGCACTTGGCGCGATTGATACAGACGAGACAGCCGAGTGAGTATCTTGTCTGGCGCCTTAAAGCCGGCTTGCTCCAGCTGGGCCAAAGCATCTTCTTGCTCCAACTCACCGCGCCATAGCAACCGCCACTGGTCAAGCCCAAGCGTTTGTTCGTCGCTGGCGTTTTCTACTTCCTCCTCGGGCTCGGCAATCACCGCATCGAAATGCTGGCGGACGCGCTCGCGCACTTCTTCTAACTGGTGAACCAGACTTGGCCAATCATCGTGCCCCATGGCAAACGCCACCCGTTCACGGTCGGCTTCCTCGTCGGGCAGCGTTTGTGTTTGGCGGTCTTCCAGAGCTTGCAGCGCGTGCTCGATATCACGCAGAAATGCGTAATCAGGTAGCAGGTCGTCTACCACCGTTTGAGGCAGAAGCCCAAGTGCCGGCAAGCGCGTTAACGCTACGTATAACGAGGCCACCTGAAGCTCGGTGTCACGCCCGCCGCGAATCAGTTGAAACGCCTGAACCACAAACTCGACCTCACGAATACCGCCAGGCCCCAGTTTGATGTTGTGCTGCATACCCTTGCGCTTTACTTCACGATTGATCATCGCCTTTAGTTCACGCAGCGATTCAATCGCTCCAAAATCCAGGTACCGGCGGTAAACAAAGGGCCGCAGGCTCGCGAGTAGCTCTGCACCTGCCGAGGTATCCCCTGCTACCGGACGCGCCTTGAGCATGGCATAGCGCTCCCACTCGCGGCCCTGATCCTGATAGTAGCTGGACAGCATCGCAAAACTGCCCACCAGTGGCCCACCGTCACCTAACGGACGTAAGCGCATGTCGACACGGAAGACAAAACCATCAGCGGTCATGGCATCCAAAGCAGCGATTAATTTCTGGCCTAATTTGGTGAAATATTCTTGGTGCTCCAATGATTTGCGGCCGCCCTGGGTTTCACCGTTTTCAGCAAACGCAAAAATAAGATCGATATCCGAGGATAAATTAAGCTCCCCGGCGCCTAGCTTGCCCATGCCAAGCACTACCAGACGCTGGGGTTCACCATCACAGGTTAGCGCTGGCAATCCCCAGCGCGGGGCATAAAACTGCTCGAGCCAGGCAAGCGCCGCCTCAAGACAAATTTCTGCCAGCTGGGAAACCGCACGGGCAGTATCCCACATGGTGTAACCCGCCGGCCGGTTGAGGTCGCGCCATACGATAGCCAGCATACGCGCACGTCTAAAGCGCCGAATGGCGCGCTGCATGGCGTCCTCATCGTCGGCCTCGTCTAACGCATCAGAGAGTAATCGGGCCTGGTCTTCTCGAGTGGGCGTGGCATCCAGCTCGCCGCCGCTGTCTAGCGTCGCCAGCCAGTGGGGATAACGGATCAACGTATCCAGCGCAAAGCGAGAGATGGCTAATACACGCGCCAACGACCTACGACGCTCGGCTGAAAGGGCTGACCAGTCAGCGGATGGCAGCGGCTGATCGCTCATTTCGGCCACGTTATCCGCCTGTGAAAGCGCCTCACATAACCGCTGCCACGCTTTCTCGGTCACCGGTTGAAGCGCTTTGGGTAAGGTGTCAAACGGTAAAAACGCTTCATTGAGTTGCATAATGACCTCGCTGCCCTAGAGGCTAGCCGATGAATTTTTGCCAGCCTAGCAGCCCCCAGGTGAGCCCCGCGAGCATCAATGACAGCATCACTGCGGCTGAACCAATATCTTTAGCCCGTCCAGAGAGTTCGTGGTGCTCAGTACCAATGCGATCCACGACGTTTTCAATCGCACTGTTGAGCAACTCAACGATCAATACGATAAAGCAACTGCCAACCAACAGCAGCCAACTCACTGGCCCATCGCCAATCCACCAGGCTAGCGGTAGCAAAATGGCGGTAATAGCAACCTCTTGACGAAATGCGGCTTCGTTGTGAAACGCCGCTTTCAATCCTTTCAAAGAATAGCGCGTGGAGTGCGCCAAATGCGTCAAGCCGGTATGCCCTGGTTTCATGGCAGTTGCCTCAAAATAAAGTCGTCAATTCGCGAGTATCATCGCATCAAGATCTTTCGACAGCGGATCCAGCACTTGTGACCAGTTTAAATAGGGCGTGCTGGCATTACCGTTAACCAGCACACTGAATACCCCCCAGCGCCCCTGCGCGGTACGAAAGTAACCGGCGGCAGCGCGCACAGCAAACGGCTGGTTTAACGTACCGGTTTTTAACATGACGTTGTGTTGAAAGGTATCGGAGCCTCTTCTGATAAAACGCATCACGCCGTTAGCGGGGGATTGAAAGGTCGCAATAAAGCTCGGGAAGAGCGGGCTTTCATGGTACATCTCGGCCAGCATCACATTAATGCCATGCGCCGACGTGCGATTCTCAGTGGTCAAGCCGCTGCCACTGTGCAAGGTCACAGGGCCGTGCCCTGGCAGGCTCTGAGCATAACGTTCAAGCGCTCCTCCTGCTTGGCGAAGCTGTGCCTGAGGGGGTTCTATCAGATTGAGGGTCAACACATCGGCCATATAGTTATTTGAGTAATTCATGATGCGCAACAGCAACTCTTGCAGGGGCTTGCTATCTACTTCGGCAAGCCGCTGGGCATTACTGGGCGGTCGCTCTGATGTCAGTCGCCACGTATCGCGAACGTTAATGCCTGCCTGACGGAGCATTCCCATCAGCACCTCAGCGGTGGCCTCAGCCGCGTCGCCCGCGCCACGATAGACATCCCGCGCCTGAGCATTGGTTGATATTTGACCACTCAAGCGCAGCACATCCCCGTTTTCGGTGGTAATCCGTTCGGCGTTGATCTCAGTGCCGCTGTTATCGGGCTTAGTCACTACCCGGTTTTCAATCGTCATCTGCAATAACTGGCCGTCACATAGCGATATACGCGCCGGCGTATCGGGCACCAAGGCGGGAGCCACGTTGGCACACCAGCTACCGAAATTAACACCTGCCGACGATAGTGGAGCGCTGTAAGCATTTGCTACACGCGATAACGCATCGCAGCGGTCAGTGGTAATACACTCCACAGGGCCAAAGCGCCACTGGTTAACCACTAATGCACCCTCAACCTCACGAACACCCGCCTGCTGCAACCGCTGCACCAAGCGCCACATGTCTTCGGTGGTCAGCCCCGGGTCGCCGCCTCCCTCAAACACTAAATCACCGCGCAGAACGCCATCGTCAAGACGCCCAGCACTTACCAGTCGACTGGTAAAGCGATGTTGGGGCCCAAAGCGCTGTAACGCAGCGGCGGCCAAGTACGCCTTGCTAACCGATGCGGGAGAGAGCTGTCTCGTCGGCTCAATACTCGCCAGCGGTGCTGTGTTAGCGTCATCATTGAGCAAGCGTGCCTCGGCGCTAACGGCAAAGCCTTTGCTCTGCAGTTGCCCCACGCGGGTAAAGTCGGCCCATAGCGGACAACTCACCAATACGCTCACTATCCCCACGGCCGACCGCCATGCCCAGTGCCTGCCAATACAACGCCGCCAGCCAATGCGGAACATCCGCTTCTCCTCAGTGCACGCTCATTTTCGAAAATACTTGCAGCATGACAACGCCGGCTACAATCAAGCCAATCCCTACCACAGCCGGCGCATCCGGTTTTTCACCGAAAACCACCACGCCCACCAGCGTGACCAGTACGATGCCCAGCCCCGCCCAAATAGCATAGGTGAGCCCCACGGGCAGGCTACGCAGTACTAGGCTCAGCAGATAGAAGGCCACTGCATACCCACCAACCACCAGCAGGCTTGGCAACGGCCGCGTAAACCCCATGGAAGCTTTTAGCGCGCTGGTGGCAACCACCTCGGCAATGATTGCCAGCACCAAATAAACAAAGGTCATGTAGGCTCCAAAGCAACGCGTAAACGCCATAATGCTTGGCCGCTTTGATGGTACTTGGCCTCGAAGGGCGTTAAATAATCGCCGTCAGGGGCCCATGCGCCCACCTCAGCCTGCCGGCCAGTTACCTGAGAAACCGCCAGGGCGAACTCTTCAACGTAAAGCTGCCAGTTAGAGCGAACCTCGAGCAAGCCGCCAATCGCCAACAGTGTGGGGAATACCGGATGCCCATGCCAGCGCATTTTCAAGTGAGACGCCTTAGGGTAAGGATTAGGATAAAGTAAATAATGGCGTTCGGGCGCCCAGCCAGCTTGATGCGCTAGCCGCCAAAAATCGACAAGATCGGCACGCACCAATTTTGCATTGGCTGGCAGCTCTCCATGAACCCGCGTTAGCCGACTCTCACTGCGGTCGATTCCGATCACCATATGATCAGAAAACTGCTCGGCCAGCCGACGGGTCGATAGCCCCACACCGCAGCCCGCATCCAATATCAGAGGGCCCGATTGAGTTTCTCGCCATTCAGCCGCCAACTCAAACGCCTGCTGGGTATGCGCTGCAATAGGCTTGCGCAACGGGTGCGTTAGCCCACGGCTGACCCGGCGCGCTAAATCATGGTGGGGCCCCGGCTGGTTAGATATCACCGGACGCGAAGGCTGCTGCATATTTACTCTCTTAAGACTCTCGTTTCTTGGCAATCTCATTGATGCCATCGCGCAAGAAACTACGCAAAAAATGTGATTCTACCAGTCCAGTGTGGTTGCGGCATGACGCCGCGGCTCGCCCGGTGATATGATCATTGGCAGTAATACGCATTTTGTCATATTTATTAAGTGTAACGCGGCAGGTAAGACGTTTTGCTTATCAGCATCATGCTTTATATAACCTGCTAGCATTACCGATAACTGTTATTTAAACCACCGCACCACGAGGAACCCGGCTTGTCACACTTACCGGTGATTGTCGGCATGGGCGGCATCAATCCCGCCGGCAGAACCTCTGGCCATCAGGCCTTCCGCCGCACCGTGCTTGATGCGCTCACCGCTGATCAGCAACGCCAGACAATAGAAGGCCTAGCGACATTGATGCGCTTGGCTTCGCCGTCTCCACAGGGGTGGAACGACAGCACAGGGCAGCCCATGGCGTCCCCAGCTGATACGTTACGCGAACACATTCTCAAGCACACGCTGATTCGCCGCAACGAAGACCCACGCTTTAGTGCGCCTGGGCTGCCGGCCAATCGCCAAGTGAGCATGGAGCTCGCCGAACCACTACGATTTAGGCTCCGTCGCCGGCAATTGCCTGAGCACCTGCCCAGCCATTGGCAGGTACAGGATATCGACCCTCGCACAGTGGAAATAACCGTACCGGCAGGCGAAATGGACGCACTGCTGCCCGATGCGCAGTCCCCGAAGGTGCGCGCGGCAGCCCAGCTACCCACTGGCTTCGACCCCACCAGCCTATACCGCAGCGTGCATCACCCGCGCGGTTTGGCGATGACGGTTTTTGGAGCCAGTGACTGCCTGGGCGCTAGCGGCCTCTCGTGGGAGCACCTGCGTCAACAGTTAAACCCGGACCATATCGCCGTTTACGCGGGTAATTCGATTGGCCAACTTGACGACCAGGGCTGGGGGGGCTTGCTGAAAAGCCTGGTGAGCGGCCAGCGTGCCACCTCGAAACAGATGCCGTTAGGCTACGGCCAAATGCCCGCCGATTTCTTGAATGCTTACGTGCTAGGCAGCGTTGGTGGTACCGGCGCCGCGTTAGGCGCCTGCGCGAGTTTTCTTTACAATCTACGGCTGGGCATTGATGACATTCGCGCTGGCCGGCGCCGCGTAGTGATGGTCGGTACCGCCGATGCGCCAATCACTCCGGAGATTATCGAAGGCTTCCGGGCCATGGGCGCACTGGCCGATGACGCCAGTTTAAAGGCCCTGGATGCTTTAGAACTTCTCACTGACACAGACTACCAGCGCGCTTGTCGCCCGTTTGCGCGCAACTGCGGCTTTACAATGGCCGAGGCCAGCCAATTCGTGCTGCTAATGGACGACGCCCTCGCTCTTGAGGTTGGTGCCGATATTTTAGGTGCTGTGCCAGAGGTATTCGTCAACGCCGACGGCTACAAGCGGTCTATTTCGGCCCCCGGCATCGGCAACTACATTACCTTAGGAAAGGCAGCATCGCTGGTGCGCAACATGCTGGGCGACAATGCATTGCGCTCGCGCAGCTTTTTGCACGCCCATGGCACCAGCACGCCCAAAAACCGCATCACCGAATCCCACGTATTCGATGAGATTGCCCGTGCCAATGGCATTAATGATTGGCCGGTAGTCGCGATTAAGGCCTTTATCGGCCATTCCCAGGGTAGCGCGGCGGGCGACCAATTGGTCAGCGCGCTAGGCAGCTTTGCCCATCAATTATTGCCGGGCATTCCGACATTGGACGCCGTGGCCGACGATGTTTACGCCGACCGTCTACGGTTTTCGTCAATTGCGCAGCCGTTTAACGTCGACGCGGCCTTCATCAACGCCAAGGGATTCGGTGGCAACAATGCTACCGGGGTTGTGCTATCACCTGCTGTGACCGAGCGCTTACTGACGCAGCGCCACGGTGTTGAGGCCATCCGGGCTTGGAAAATACGCCGCGAAAGCGTGCGCGAAAACGCCGCCGCGTATCTCAACGACGCTGACCAAGGCCACTACGCGCCCCGCTATCAATTTGGCGAAGCGGTGCTTGAAGGCCCGGAGCTGGATATTCAGGCGGACCGCATCCATATTCCGGGCTACACCCACGCCGTTTCTCTTGAAAGCGATAATCCTTTCGGCCGTCTGGACGACGAGGAACCAACGTGATGCAGGGCCAACGCGTCAATATTGCTGTCTATCCGGGTACCTTCGACCCAATCACCAACGGGCATTTCGATCTTATTGAACGCGGCGCCCGCATGTTCGACAAGGTTGTGATCGCCGTCGCCGCAAGTCCCGGCAAACGCCCGAGCCTGGACTTACCCACTCGTATTGAGCTGGCCCAAGCGGTCTGCGCCTCGCTACCCAATGTAAAAGTGATTGGCTTTGCTACCCTACTCACCACCATGATGCACGAACAGGGCGCCACCATTATTTTGCGCGGTTTGCGGGCGGTCTCCGATTTTGAATATGAGCTCCAGTTGGCCAATATGAACCGCGCTCAGAACCCGGAGCTTGAGAGTGTTTTTCTTACCCCAGCGGTGGAAAACTCCTACATTTCCTCCACGATCGTGCGGGAGATTGCCAAGCTTGGCGGCGATGTATCACCGTTGGTCCACCCTAAGGTCGCAGAGACGTTGCGTAAGCACTACACTACGCCCCCTAAGACGCCTCCTGAAACCTAGACCCTGACACGCGGTTGATTGGCTGGCGCATTGCGGCATCCAATCGACCCGTTATTCGCGAGGTACTCCCCATGGCCTTAATGATTACCGACGAGTGCATTAACTGTGACGTCTGCGAACCCGAATGCCCCAACGACGCCATCTCGCCGGGCGAAGAAATTTATGTGATCGACCCAAACCTATGCACCGAATGTGTCGGCCACTTTGACGAACCCCAATGCCAACAGGTTTGCCCAGTCGACTGCATTCCGCTCGACCCAGAACGGCCTGAAACGCACGACCAATTGATGAAGAAGTACCGTATCATCACAGCCGCATAGGCTACCTAAGTGCGTATATGGCAGCTCGCCTGGCCCATCATCATCTCCAACATCACTGTTCCGCTACTTGGACTGGTGGATACAGCCGTGGTGGGTCATCTACCTGACTCCCGCTATCTAGCCGCCGTGACTCTCGGTGCAACGCTGTTTAGCTTCCTTTATTGGGGGTTCGGTTTTCTACGCATGGGCACCACCGGTTTAGTCGCCCAGGCAGTAGGCCGAGAAAGCGACAGCGACGTGCGCAATCTACTCGGCCAATCGCTAATCATGGCTGTCGTTATCGGCAGTCTGTTAATTATCTTCGCATCACCCATTATCTCCCTCGGGCTATGGCTACTCGACGGCAGCGAGGCCGCCACCTTGCTGGCGAGGAGCTACGCCGAAATACGTCTTTGGTCAGCCCCCGCCGTTTTGGCCAATTACACTATTTTGGGCTGGTTCCTCGGCCAACAAAACGCCCGCGTCACGTTGATGATTCTGGTACTGACCAATAGCGTCAATATCGTACTGGATGTCTGGTTCGTAATGGGCCTGGGCCTGACGAGCGATGGAGTGGCGTGGGCCAGTGTGATTGCCGACTATTGCGCCCTGGGGTTTGGTGGCTATCTTGTATTGCGCCAGTTAGGCACGCTTAAGGGCCATTTCCTGCGTAGCCGGCTGTGGGTACTTTCCGCCTATAAGGCGTTATTTAACGTTAACGCTAACCTGTTTATTCGCACGCTCGGGCTGCTATTTGCCATGGCGTTTTTTACCGCACAGGGCGCACGCCAGGGTGATACAGCGCTCGCGGCCAACGCCGTACTACTGCAATTTATCATGCTGACCAGCTATGCCCTGGACGGTTTTGCCCATGCCGCGGAGTCCTTGGTGGGGCGTGCCTATGGGCGTCACGACTGGCAAGCGTTCGCTGCCACGGTGCGAGCGGCAGCACGCTTTTCATGGTGGACCGCCGCTAGCGCTGCATTATTGTTTGCACTGGGTGGCAATGTGCTAATTGCGCTACTCACTGGCCTTGAAGAGGTGCGAGCCACCGCGGCGACTTACTTACCCTGGATGGTGGCAATGCCGCTAATTGCCGTATGGAGCTATTTGCTGGACGGCGTGTTTATCGGTACGACATCCATTACCGCCATGCGAAACAGCATCTTTATTGGCCTGGCGGTTTATTTGCCCACCTGGTGGCTAACTCAGGGGCTTGGCAACCACGGCTTGTGGCTCGCCTTTACAGCATTTACCTGCGTCCGTTCAGCAGTTTTAATAGGTTATTATCGTCACTATCGCCATACCCGCTGGCGTTAATCAAGCGCATGTCAAATCCACTTATTAAAGTGAAAAAGATCCTCTGGCCCCGTATATTAGCGGTGCACTTCCTAATAATGAAAATGTGAGCCTGCCATGCTGAAAATGATATCCAAACCGGCAGTGAAGATGGTCGAACGCTATCTTCCCGACCCGTATATTTTTGTACTGTTGCTTACCCTCATTGCGGCTGCCGCAGCGATTGCCATCGAGCGCCAAACACCGCTGGCAGTGCTGCGCTTTTGGGGCGACGGTTTTTGGGGATTACTCACCTTCTCCATGCAGATGCTGTTGGTACTGGTGACCGGCTTTATGCTGGCCAGCTCGCCACCGGTCAAACGTCTGTTGCAACGGCTCGCCAGTACCGCAAAAAGCCCCGGCGGCGCGATCATACTGGTGACCCTGGTGTCGCTAACGGCGAGCTGGATCAACTGGGGCTTCGGCCTGGTGGTCGGCGCACTATTTGCCAAGGAGCTGGCGCGCTTAGTGCGGGTCGATTACCGCCTGCTGGTCGCCAGTGCCTACTCCGGCTTTGTCGTCTGGCACGGGGGGCTTGCGGGCTCGATTCCGCTTACCATTGCTACCGAAGGCCACTTTGCTGCCGATGATATAGGCGTTATCGGTACCGGTTCGACGGTATTTGCGTTTTTTAACCTAGCGATCGTCGCGTGCTTGTTTATCTCCACTCCGCTGGTTAACCGGCTAATGATGCCGGACGAAAAAGACAGCGTTTATGTCGACACCAAGCTGCTGGACGATGAGCCAGAGGCCAAAGGCCGCATTACCCGCCCCGCTGAGAAACTAGAAAACAGCACCTCGCTGGCATGGCTGGTGGGCATTCCAGGGCTGCTATTTCTGGCTGATCATTTCCTGCTGCGTGGCGGCAGCTTGAACCTGAACATCGTTAACTTCTTGTTCCTATTCCTCGCCATTGTGCTTCACCGCACCCCGCGAAATCTGCTCACTAGCTTGCAAGAAGCCATCAAAGGTGGCGCTGGCATCGTTATCCAGTTCCCATTTTATGCCGGCATTATGGCGATCATGGTCGAGTCGGGCCTAGCGCAGAGCATGTCAGAGTGGCTGATATCGTTTGCTACCGAGACGTCGCTGCCTTTCTGGTCGTTCATCAGCGCCGGGATCGTCAACCTGTTTGTGCCTTCAGGTGGTGGCCAGTGGGCCGTTCAAGCGCCGGTCATGCTACCCGCGGCGGAAGCACTGGGGGCGGATATTTCACGCGTTGCCATGGCCGTTGCCTGGGGCGATGCCTGGACCAATCTGCTACAGCCGTTCTGGGCACTGCCCGTACTGGCCATTGCTGGCTTAAAAGCCAAGGACATTATGGGCTTTTGTTTGATTCAGCTGTTTATTACCGGCGTCATCATTTCGGTTGGCTTAGTGTGGTTTTAAACCCTAGGAAGATGTCAGCGCCTGCCTCCGTGGCAGGCGCGGTCCGTATAACGTAACGACCTAAAGGCACAGAGCCCATGTCGGATACCTCTATAACCGCGCTGCCCGGTCAGCACGAACTGTCCATGACCGTCTTAATGACGCCTGACATGGCAAATTTCAGTGGAAAAGTCCACGGCGGTGCGATTCTTAAAAAACTCGACGAGGTCGCCTACGCCTGCGCCAGTCGCTATTCTGGCCATTACGTAGTGACACTGTCGGTCGACCAAGTGCTCTTCAAACAGCCCATTCACGTTGGCGAACTGGTAACTTTTTTGGCCAGCGTCAATCACGTGGGCCGTTCGTCGATGGAAATTGGCATCAAGGTTGTCGCTGAAGATATCCGCGATAAACTGATTCGCCACACCAATAGCTGCTACCTCACCATGGTCGCTGTGGATGCCGAAGGAAACCCCGCCAGCGTTCCGCCGCTTTCCTTGGCAACGCCATTGCAACAGCTACGCTTTGAGAAAGCCGCCTTACGCAAAAAAATGCGTAAGCAAGCCGAGCATGAAGAGCTGTTGACCCAACAGCAGCATCAATCACAAACACCGCCTTGATCCTGTCTCGCGCGACACCGCCACACTAAAGCCAAAGGAGTTGCCATGCCGGTCAGGGAGCGTCACCACAACCTTCCCAAAGGCGTTGAGTACGCGCATATCGGCTGGGACTTTTTCATTCTGGCCGCCGTGGTCATCAACCTTGGTTTGTTATTGTTTGATTCGCTGTTTTTACTGGCGCCCGTCAACCAGGGAATTGAGGCGATATCACCGGGCTTTCATAGCGCCTACGATACAACCATTCACAGCCGCTTTATTACCATTGATCTGTATTTTGTCGGCATTTTTATCGCCGATGTGTTGCTGGGATGGGCCGTGGCGGTCGCCGAGCGTCGCTACCATCGCTGGTTTTTCTACCCCTTTGTGCATTGGTACGACGTACTGGGCTGCATTCCGCTAAGTGGACTTCGCTGGCTACGCATTCTGCGGGTCATATCATTGCTGCATCGCCTTCATCGCTTACGCCTTATCAACGTCAAACGCTGGTCGGCATACCAGTTTTTGGGCAAATATTACGATATCCTATTGGAAGAGCTCTCCGACCGTATCGCCCTGCGCCTGTTGGGCAACGTTCAGCAGCAGATCCGTTCCAGCGATTCGTTGACCGAAAGGGTGATTGACCGCGTCGTCATGCCCCGCAAACAGCAACTTATTCAGGAAATTGCCCAGCGATTGGAGACCTCGGTGGGCACTGCCTACCAACACAACCGACACGCCATCATGGCGGCGATTAGCGATTTGGTCAGCCGTACGCTGCGTGAAAGCCCCGAAATTCAACGGCTGCGACGCCTGCCCATGGGCGACCCTGCTGCCAGCGCCATGGAAGCCTCATTAAGCGGCGTTGCCCAACGGCTAGTGGATGAAGTCGCCCTGTCGATTCATTCACCCGAGTTTCAACGGCTTGTTGAAGGCGCGGCGGAGAATGGCTTTGATAGCTGGCTGACGCCTGATGAAGGCAGTGACCGGGTCACCGAGCAGGTGCTTTACGACGTCTTGGAATTACTCAAAGAACAGGTCAACCGCCAACGCTGGAAGGATCGCTATGAATAATTCACAACGTCGCGGGGGCTAACGGCCGCTCGGTTAGGGAGGCAGCAACGATACTCAATGCCTGAACGAGCTCGCTGCGATCCGCGGCGGCCCCAATGCAGAGACGAATCGCTTGAGGCGCTGGCGTGCTGCCTACACAAAAGGGCTCTGCGCTGCTTACCTTAACGCCCCGCTGCAGTAGCCGGTCGCATAGCTCTACGGCTCGACTCCCCTCTGGCAGCGTCAACCAGACATTACTGCTATGTGAACGACCGCTGAGGGTAAACCCTTGCAGCCATTCGGCAGCCAACCGCTGACGCTCTACCAGCTCTTGGGTTTGCCAGGCGAGTAGCTTTTCAGCCTCGGACTGGTTAATCCAGTGGCAAACTACGTCAACCATTAGCGGCGGCACCATCCAACTTTGGGCACGTAGGCCTGTCGCGAGCCGCTCGTGCAAAGGTTTAGGTGCACGCAGCACGCCAATTCGCAGCCCACCCGCCAGTACTTTAGCGGTACTAAACACAAATAGCGTGCGCTCCGGCGCAAGTTTATAAAGAGGCGTACCACGCTGCTCAGCGGGCAGATACTGCACGCCATCTTCAAGCAGCCAAATATCGTAGCGCCTCGCCAGCGCTACTAAACGTTCGCGACGCGATTCGCTTAAACACGCACCGGTAGGGTTGTTCTGTTCCGGGGTCAGGTAAATCGCTCTGGGCGGCTGCCGGGCACACTGCGCCTCAAGCAGATCCATACGCATACCCTCGCTGTCTTGACCAATGCCTACCAACTTAAGATGGCCCTGCTGCGCTGCGCTGATCGCACCGGGGTAGGTCAAGGCATCGGCGGCCAGCAGCTCGCCCGGCCGCAGCAGAGTGCTGAGTGCCAGGCTAATGCCGTGCTGGCCGCCCTGGGTGATAAGCAGTTCATCGGCCATCAATGGCATACCTAAGGTATTTAACCAGCGAGCGAGCACCTCGCGATGCTCACGGCGCCCCTGGGCTCCTTGGTAGGTAACGCCGCGCGCTAATGCCGCTCCGGACTGGCTTAAGGCGAGCAGCGCTTCACTTAAAAGCGCCTGGCGTAGCGGATGGGGAGGCGGCAGGCTAAGGCTTAAATCGATCACACCTGCCGAGTCATCGGCAGGAAATGTCAGGCTAAAAGCACTGTCTTGGGTTTGGCTCTTTACATAGGTGCCGCTACCCACCCGTGCCGACACCCAGCCATTGCGTTCAGCCTCAGCGTACCCCCGGGTAACCGTGCCGATGGTCACACCTAGCGCATCCGCTAAACGGCGCTGGGGCGGCAAACGCTCCCCAGGCAGTAGCTCTCCTGTCTGAACAGCAGCCTCAATGGCGCTGGCAATAGCACGGTAGCGTGAACCAGAAAACTCAGCCAGTGAAGGCACCCAGATTGTCATGGTGACAATAAAACCTTTGACGTTAATTTAAACCCCATTATGCTAACAATAGTGCCTTAAACGCAATCTTTCACCCTTAATTGTATGGATACAATAAATGAACAGCGAATGGGTAATCCTCGGTCCGGCTGCGCTCTATATGATGTCGATGACGCTTACCCCTGGGCCGAATAACGTTATGCTCACCGCCTCGGGTGCTAACTTTGGCTTCAAGCGCACCATGCCGCATATGTGGGGGATTTTAGGCGGCTGCTTTTTGCTGTTTGCGGGCATAGCTTTAGGCTTGGGCGTGCTGTTTGAGCGCTACCCGGCAGTTCAAACAGCCCTACGTTGGATCGGCAGCGCCTATCTGCTCTACTTGGCATGGAAAATTGCCAGCGCCCCGCCGCCGGATCTTCACGGCACAGCACAGGGCAAACCATTAACATTCTGGCAAGCGGCCATGTTTCAGTTCGCCAACCCCAAAGCGTGGGTGATGGGGCTGGCGCTAATGGCCGGCTTTTTACCTGAAAGCGGTCAACCGGTGATTAACGCGCTGGTGCTGGCGAGCTTTGCCGAAATGGTGGCACTGCCTTGTATAGCCCTATGGGCCGCCTTTGGCACCGCAATAGGTCAATGGATTAAAAGCGATGGCGCTTGGCGCGCGTTTAATATCACGATGGGGCTTCTCACGGCAGCCTGTGTGGTGCTTATTCTCGGCTAGCCGCAGCTAACCTCCTCGATCGCATCGTTATCATTTAGATGGATATTGAGCCGTTCTGGCCGGTGGTCGAGTGTGGCGGCATCACCTGGGCGCAATACGCGAACTTTTTCAGCACCACTTTGACGCTTAAGCGCTTCTCTTGAGGTCTCGCTGAGAGGCGAGCCCACCGCAGACTGAATATCATCCAAACGGCAGGAATTACCGCCATCATCTGCGGCCTGAGTATCATCAACCTCCGGCGGCGGGGGTGCGCTCGGGGCTTCGCCACCAGCGCCTGGTGTTTGCGCGCACGCCACCACAAATAATGGCAAAACTGCAACAGCAATAAGCCGATAGAAAAGACGCCACATCATCCTTGAAACTCCCCTAAAACCGATGAAAAAGTAATTATAACGCAGCGGGCCGACGCTAATGGTCGGCCCGCTAAGTGCCGCTTTGCTTAGCTTGCGGCGTCTTGGACGGCTTCACCGCCCTCTTCTACATCCTGACCTGCACCACCGATGGTATTACAACCTGCCAGCGCGCCAGCCGACATCAAAAGAATAAAGCTCATTGCCAGTAGTTTTTTCATCCGTGTTCTCCTTAACATATACATTCACTATCGAGATGCTGCCACTCAGCATGTTTGAGCGAATAGCACTTTTAGCGTAACAGGCTTTTTAAGATAGTGCCTACTTTGAGCCGAACGCTAGGCACCCACAACAAAGGACGCTGCAATGACGACGTTTGTACTCGACGAACGCTTGGCTAACGATACACAGTTGCTGGCAGACTTGCCGCTTTGCCGGGCGCTATTGATGCTCGACGCGCGCTATCCTTGGGTGATTTTAGTCCCGCGCCGTGAAGCACTAAGCGAGATATTTGAGCTTACTGCTGACGAGCAGCAACAACTTTGGAAGGAAGCAAGCCAGTTAGGCGAGGCGATGAAAACCGCCTTTAACGGGGACAAACTCAATATCGCCACCCTGGGTAATGTAGTGAGCCAGCTACATGTGCACGTGGTCGTTCGCCGTCAAGATGACGATGTTTGGCCCGCCCCCGTGTGGGGCAATGGCGCTGCAGAGCCTTATTCACCCAGCCATCAGAGAGCTGTGCAAGCGCATCTTTTAGAACTGCTGGAAGCGCTTAGCTAGTCCACTAATCGCCCGTAAGAGGATTGCCTGACTGAGCGGGCGGTTCGCCCAACATGGGGTCGCCCAAGGGTTGAGCGGCTCCCGCTGCCCACAGCGATATACCTAGCACAACAATAATCAACCCGCCGGCGAGCGCGGCCCAGCCGGCCGCCCGCTGAGCACGCCGCTGCGTCGCACCCTGCCGTGCTAAACGCCGCTGCGCCCACCCTCGTGCAACGACGCTGGCCAGTGCAAGCATCGATACCGTTAGTCCTGTGCCCAGCGACATCGCCGCGACGGCGGCCACGCCCACGGCAAACTTACCTAATAAGCCCGCCGCGCCGAGCATAAGCACGGCCCCACTGCATGGCCGCATGCCGATGGCACCGACGGTCATCAGCGCCGTGCGCCAATCCAGCGACTGCTGAGGGCTTATATGGTGCCCACCGCAGCATGCGTGGTCGTGGTCGTGGTCGTTCACAGCATAAGCTCGCCGCAATTGGCCGATGGCTCGCCAGCACAACCATGCCCCCAGTGCAGCCACAAGCAAAAAGCTGGCGTATTCCACCCACACGACGCTGCCCATCGCTTGACGTGTCACCCAGCCAAGGCCGTAAACCAGTATGGCGACTAACGCGATGGCGGTTACCCCTTGAAGCAGCGCCGCGGCAAACGAGAGACCCAGTGCACGCCCTACGGCACCGCCGTGAGACATCAAAAACGTCGCCAGCACCGCTTTACCATGCCCAGGACCCGCCGCATGAAACACGCCGTAACCAAAGCTCACGCCGAGCAGTGCCGTCCAAGTTGCTATCGCCGACTGTTCAGACAGTGCTGTGAGTGTCAGGGTAAGCTCGCGGTGTAGCTCACGCTGCCAGCCAAGCAGGGTATAGCTTATCGACGTTAGGCCACCCTGCCACACCACGTAGCCGAGTACGGCGACCGCAAGCATTATGAGGCCCGCCAGACCCCACGGTATACGCCGAGATGTCATGGGCAAACCACTCGACCTGTTTCGGCGAAATAACGCCCTAAACCAGGCTCGCCGCTCTCATCCGCGTCCAAACGTGACGCCGCCATGACCCTTTCAGGGTCGGGGTCTGCGGGCAGCACGCTTAGCTCACACTGCGGCATCTTACGTAGCACAAGGGCATCGTCGCTAGGCTCGTCGCCTTCTGCTTCATGCACCACCTCAAGGTAATACGTCGGGTCATATACTTGATACGTTAGAGTGCTACCACTTAACGCTGGCGTGGATGAAAACGGCAGGATAAAAATAAACGTCAGACGGTCATCGCGTTGCATAGCGGTGTATTCCCTCACCTCTCCCAGCGGCAGACGCTCTCCTTCCACTCGCACTTCGGTAAAGTACCCCTGGCTTGCGAGATTATTACGTATTTCACCGCCCAACTGGTCGAGTCCCTCGTCCAGCGTTGCTCCTTCGACACGCTGCAGCTCGTCAAATACAACTAGACTGTAAAAAGGATCCATCTGCCAGGTTTGGTGCAGGCCGGTTACCCGGCCCTCATCATCGGTAAGGATACGAACGCTGATATCAATCCAGCCATGGGGGTGAGCCATGACGCTCGCGCTTGCCAGCAAGCTCAACGCACCGAAGATGCTGGCCCACTTAGGAGTCAACCAATGGTAAACGAACCTCACGGCGCCAACCCCAGCCGACCTTGAAGGGCCACTAACCAGGGGTCTAATCGGTTCGGCGGCAACGGCTGCCCGCCGCGCCATGCCGAGACGCTTACGTAGCTTTCACTGCCCACCTCACTCACGTCGAGCACTAGCCGGTAGCCCGGCCAGCGTGCCAATACGCCTTCGGCGCGCCTTAGCGATAAATCAGCATGACGCACGACATAGCCTTGCTCCAACATTAGGCCAACCGCCGCGCGAAAGGTTTTTTCAGGAGGGGCCTGATAGACCAGCTCGCGTGGCTCCGGGGTCGGCGTCACCGCGCAACCGCTAAGCATTATTAGCGCACCCAGCGCGATCCAGTGAATCCATCTCATGGTGAACGCTCTCCTGTGGCCGCATGCGCGTCGAGGGCATGCTGTAAACGCTGGCAGAACGCCTCAGTACTCGCGCTACGCCCCTCGCGTAAACTGCCGTATTGATCAAACCGGCGGATATCGCGCGACACCCGCATATGCTCGCGATCCCATAGCAACGATACCCGCTCTATCTCGGTAGGAGATTGGCCAAAGCCACCACTCAAGCCGACCCCGAGCCGCGTTCCACCGCCACCGCCCACACCACCAAACACACTCATTGAAGAGCGCGAACGATAATGCGGCGAGGCGTAAAGTTCAGAGTAGCCATACAACTCTTTCTCACGGCTGGCGCTCAATAGGCCTAACTGAGTATCGCTCGCGTCCAAGCTGAAGCCCCACTCCGTCAGCACATCGACACTGGCAGTTAAGGTTGAAGGATCTTCGATTGGGAAGTAGCACGACTCAGCCGGCGGTGGCTCGGCACTGGGCAGCGATGACGGAATGGCCTGGCATCCGCCAAGGGCGAGCATGCATATGAAACTAATAGGAGTTAACTTCATGACCGCTCCTTGGATTGAAGGATGATGCTGGTTTGCCAAAGCACTGCGCGCTAAGCTCAGCCTATAGACCATGTTCGACGAAGAGGGTGCCCATGCATATCCTATTTTGTCCCGATAGCTTTAAAGATGCACTGAGCGCCGAAAACGCAGCACTCGCTATGGCCCGAGGCGCAGCACGGGCCGCCCCTCACCTTCAGCCGCTCATCTGCCCGCTGGCAGATGGTGGAGAGGGCAGCCTTGACGCACTGATCGCAGCGACGGGTGCAGAACGCCGCCAACAAACGGTACAGGATGCCCTGGGGCGCCCACGCTTAGCTTCGTGGGGCTGGCTTGCTGACCAGCGTACCGCGTTTATTGAACTGGCAGAAGCCAGCGGCTTGCAACCGCTTGCCGATAACGAACGCGATGCCCGTTATACCTCTACTTATGGCGTAGGCCAACTGTTCCTTGCGGCACTCGATCAAGGCGCAGAAAAAGCACTGCTGCTGTTAGGTGGCAGCGCCACCAACGATGGTGGCGCTGGCATGCTTCAAGCGCTTGGCGCTCGCTTGCTCGACACCCATGGACAACCGCTGTCGCCCGGCGGAGCGGCACTCGCCGACTTGGCGTCACTATCGTTAGAGGGGCTGGATTCAAGGCTCCGACAGTTGGACGTTGAAGCCGCGGTGGATGTCGATAACCCGCTATTAGGCGATCGTGGGGCAAGCGCTGTTTTTGGCCCGCAAAAGGGCGCGACGCCCGCCCAAGTGAAACAGCTTGATCAAGCGCTGAGTCACTTTGCCGACATAACCGCCCAGGTGTTAGGTGATGATCACCGCGAGCTTCCCGGCGCGGGCGCTGCGGGCGGCATGGGCTTTGCCGCGCGGGCGTTTCTTAACGCCAGATTAAGGCCAGGCATTGAGATGCTGATGCAGCAAGCCGGCTTTGCCACCTTGCTCGACCGGGCGGACTTGGTGATTACCGGTGAGGGTCGCCTGGACGGCCAAAGCCTCGCTGGCAAAACCCCTATCGGCGTTGCGCGGGCGGCCGCGCAGCAACAAACACCGGTGATTGTATTAGCGGGCAGTCTGGGCGATGGCTGGGAAGCCTGCTTGCAGGAAGGCGTCACCGCCGCTTTTGCGCTTGTCGACGGCCCCATGACGTTAACCGAGGCGTTGCCGCGCACAGCAGAGCTGCTTGAAGCACGCTGTGAAAGCCTGATTCGACTATGGCAGGCGTCCTACCCTTGAAAAGCAGCGGCCTCGCCAGCATTGAATAAGTATCGGTTGATGGGTAATGGGCTGGCGCTATGGCTGCCATGCAAAAAGCTTGCTTTGCAGCGATACCGTCACCCCTTACCCTAATGACTAACATTAGTCGCCGCTTAGCGACGCCCATTAAGGAGGCAGGATATGTCCGATACTAACAGCATCGGCCTTCACGAAGGCAGTGCCAGCCAGTTGGCAGAAAAACTCAACCACCTGCTAGCCAACTATCAAATTTTTTACATGAACGTTCGCGGTTATCACTGGAATGTAAGGGGTAACGATTTTTTCGAACTGCATGCCAAATTCGAGGAGTTTTACACCGACCTACTCACCAAGGTTGATGAAGTTGCCGAGCGTATCCTCACCCTGGGCCATAATCCGGTTCATGCCTACAGCGACTACGTGAAGCTCTCTCGTATCCAGGAAGATAAGGATGTTCACGACGGCACTGCCTGCGTCAACGGCGTATTACGCGGCTATCAAGCGCTGATCGAACTCCAGCGCGAACTGCTATCCATCGCGTCAGACGCCGACGACGAGGGCACCGCATCGCAAGCAAGTGACTACATTCGCGAGCAGGAAAAAACCGTCTGGATGCTCAACGCTTATCTCAGCAAATAAGCCTGTTCCAGTAACCAAGTGTGGGAAATCACTGCATCAATACGCCAACGGCACCCAGAGGGTGCCGTTTTGAGTTAGGGTTTATTCGCTAGATCTTCCACCAGCGCACGCAACAAGCACCAAAACTCATCCACTGTTGCCAACTCAACCCGCTCGTCCGGGGAGTGCGCGCCGCGAATCGTCGGACCAAACGAAATCATATCGAGATGCGGGTACTTACTGCCTAGAATACCGCACTCAAGCCCTGCATGGATGACTTTCACCGCGGGGGCTTGCCCCAAGAGCGCCTGGTGGCAGACTTTAAAGCGCTTGAGCAGCGCGCCATCCGGATTGGGCGCCCAGCCGGGATAGGCATTTTCAACGTTGACCCGCGCGCCAATCAGTCCAAACAGTGCTTTAAAGCGGTCTGCCATAGCCGCCACGGCGCTGTCGTGTAGCGAACGCACCAGCGCACAGAGATGAAAACGCCCCGCTTCAAGGCTTACGACCCCAAGATTATTAGACGTCTCGACCACACCGGGCACGTCGGCGCTCATCCGCTCGACACCGCACGGAGCGGCATGCAACGCCGCGACCAGCATGGTGCTGGCGTCCAACGTAAGCGGCTCGGCGTTTGCAGGGCTAACCGGCTCAGCGACGAGCTGCAGACCTGCATCGCCACTGCCCAACTCACGCTGCAAGGTTTGCGCTAGTTGACTGACAATCCCCACTGCCTCCTGCTGCTCGTCAGCGGGCAGCGCGATGTCGGCAAAGGCTTCCCGGGGTATCGCGTTGCGTAATGTACCGCCCTGATAATTGAGCAGCCTGGCATCGACTTGCTCCAGCGCCCGCAGTACGCGCACCAACAGCCGATTAGCATTACCCAGCGGCTGATGAATATCCATGCCTGAATGGCCGCCCTTCAACCCCGTTAGCGACAGTTTTAGCACACACTCGTCAGTCCTCAGTTCGGCGGTGGGCAACTGTGCATTCACGACCACATCGGCCCCACCCGCACAGCCAATAAACACCTCGCCATGATCCTCGCTGTCCAGATTCAGCAGTTGCTTTCCTTCGAGCCAATCATCGGCCAAGTGCAGCGCACCGCCCATTGAACTTTCTTCCTCAAGCGTAAATAAAGCTTCCAGGGGACCATGTGTGAGTTCAGGGTCTTCAAGCAGCGCTAAAATCGCGGCTACCCCCAAGCCATTATCAGCCCCGAGCGTTGTGCCCTGGGCATGCAGCCAGCCATCGGCGACATAGGTCGCAATCGGATCCCGTTGAAAGTCATGCGCGTGCCCGGCATTGGCTTGGGCCACCATATCCAGATGGCCCTGCAAAATAAGCCCTGGGATATGACCATACCCTGGAGTAGCCGCCTTACACAGGCGTAAATTACCAAAGGCGTCACGATCATGGGCAATGCCCTGCGACTCGGCCCATTTCTCCAGCACGGCGACAAGGTGCGCCTCATGCCCGGATGGACGGGGAGTATTACACAGCGTACGAAAGTGCCGCCACACAAGCACAGGGCTAAGCGAGTCAAGATGTTCGTTCATGGGAACTCTTTATCATGGATAACCCATTTACTTTAACGGTCCACGGCGGTGGGGGAAAGCGGCCGTTGGGCCCTTAACGTTTTTACAACCTCCCGCAGAGCTCGTACGGAGTCGCCCGGCGCATCGGCTAGCGGTTGATTCTGGAAGGCCCAGGTGGCGAGTTGCTGGTGTGCTAGTTGACCCGCATCCGTTAGCGGCCAGCGACTCGCTTCGCGCGCCAAAGCCTGCAAGGACGCCCGAGCCAGTGCCGGCGCCCGGTATGCTGTCGCCACATCATCAATATCCTGCCACTCGACCTCGGTTAACGGCTTTTCAGGCAGTTCGTTAATCACCAAGCTCACAACCGCTGCGGGTAAACGCGACAGCTCAAAGGCGAGTAAGCTAGGCAGCAAGGCGGCAAACCGCTCGCGCAGAGTATTCAGCACCTTCTCTCCCTCCTGATTCAAGGCGCATGCCACCATGACCGCAAACTCGCCGCTTGACGCTTCACGTGTCACCCCTAGACGTACTGTGACGAACCCTAGGGCGCGCCAAAAACGTACCAGCCCGGCATCGGCACCAAAGGTCGCGCCATACAGCATAATGCCCTGATGGGCGGCTTGGCGTTGATCATCGCGCAGTAGCGCTCGTCCTAATCCTTGACGACGATGGCTTGGGTGGCAGGCAATCCGCGCTACACGCCGCCAGCGTGCCGTCAATGCCTCACGGCAGCCTGAATGCGCCGCCAGCGACTGCGCCATCAAATGCCCTTGGGGCCGACGCTCACCGCGCGCAACCTGTTCGGCAAGCGCTGGCGCAAAACCGCCCTCTTCCCGGGTCACCAGCACCGCCTGTGGTTGAGAGCGTTGACCAACAACGCGCAATCCCATGTCGGGGCCATCCAGCAACTGGCGTAAGTCGCTTGGGGTAGTGCGATAATGAGACTGCACTAAAAGACCAAACAGTTGAGCAAGCTCTCCCTCGTGCTGGGCCAGCATCTCCCTGCTCACTTCCTGCGATGAAGGCAATGCCGGTAACACTGTACTTGCTGCTGGCAACGGGGCTTTCAACAACAATAGTTGATTAAGCGTTGCTTCTAGGGGGTCCTCTGCCTGCCAACGTACCGGCGTGTTAAGCGTTATCGCCTTCCAATCCGGCGTCTGAGCATCCAGCACGTGACGAAAGCGCAATGCGAACCCCCGCCCCGAACCTTCGTAGCCGTGCACGGTGGTCGCAAAGGCAATTCTTGGAAAGGCCGCCAACCACTGCGTCAATAACGCCGGCGGAAGCGCAGCGGCTTCATCGACCATTAAATAGCTGCCATCGCCGCCTAAGATGCCGGCTTTTACCTGCTCGCTAAGCGCATCGGGCTTCATGAACAGAAGCTCTGCTCCGTTGGCGAGAACAAATCGATCAGTGGCGATACGTTGCCCGTCTGGACACAGGGCCGCTACTCGCGCAAACATGCTGTCCACTGCGGCTAGGCCCGGCGCGGTGACAACCACCCGCGATGTTTTCGTCTGCAATAATCGGGCACAGGCTATGCCCAACGCTGCGCTTTTACCTCGCCCCCGATCGGCTGTCATCACCAAAGGCCGACGACGTTTAAGACTCACCAAGGCGCTAACGGCGGCCGCTTGATCCCTGGTAATGCACTCTGTATCTAAAGGAGTTTCAAAGGCTTGCGGAGCGGCGCGAAGCCGACCAAGCCTTGGGAAGGTATCGGGGGCCCAGTGAATAATATCCGCCGATGTGGCCAGTTGATTGGCAAGGCGTGCTAGGTAATGAGACGAAAGCGCTGACCACTGCCAGGGGTAATCAGCAATACGAGCGTAGTCAGGATCAGGCTGCTGCCCCCAGCCTTGGGGTGTTATCAGCACCAATAGCCCGCCTGCTGCCAACGTTCCCCCTATTGCACCCAGCGCATCAGGATTGAAGCCACCAGCGGCAGAGTGAGCATCAACAACCACAAGCTGATGCTCAGAGCCTAACCGGGTAGTGGACCGACCAGCTTTGAGCGCAGGAGTGACAGGGGCACCTTCGGCCACCCACAAGGGCGAGCACCAAGATTGCGCCTGCCACAGTGCGACAGCAAGCGCTTGGCAACGCTCTGTATCGCCCTGTAGCCAGACAAGCTGACGCCAGCGCCGCCTCGCTAATCGCTCTGCATGCCGAACCAGCAGCGCGATTGATCGTGACACCACTTCAGTGTCATTAAATAAAGGCGGCATAAAGTCTCCTCAATAGGCAAACAGCTTACAACTTTGGTTGCACTTAAGCGCCCCTTTCAACGTTTTTCACACTTAGAAGCCTTCGCCACCGGCGCTATAAAAAACGCTAACAAAATGTTTTTTATGAGAAAAATAATGTTTCAACAAGCATTTTTTGACCCTCGATTTAGCCAATCACTGATATTGCATTGCAATGGCCTGAGTGTGCTAATTTAACCATGCAGGGCAACATACCCCTTTACGTAAACGTAACGCATGCCAACTGCACTAACTGCATCTAAAAACTCTAAATAAATCAAAACGGCAACCAACAGGACCTACAACATGAAAAAAACTGCCAAGTTTGCCATTACAAGCCTAGCGGCCGGTGTTGCACTGGCGGCAATCTCCTCGACCGCTCACGCCCAACAAGAATGGACCATGACATCCACGTGGCCTGACAACCTGGATTTGATCAAAATTGATGAGCACTGGGTTGATCTGGTTAATCGCCTGGTCGGTGATGAGCTTGAAATCAACTTCCGCTCAGGCGGCACACTGATGCCTGGTACCGAAGTATTTGATGCCACAGAAACCGGCAGCATTGAAGCCGCTGGCGATTGGCCCGGCTACTGGGCAGGCCGCAGCCCGGCATTCTCACCCCTAGCCACTACGTCAAGCTTGTTTAACGGCGTGGACTACATGAACTGGATCCTGCAGTGGGGCGGCTGGGACCTTTATCAAGAAGTCTATGGCGACTACAACATGGTGTATTTGCCTTACGGCATTACCAATAACGAATCAGGCTTCATGGGTGGCACGCCTATTGAAAGCATTGCCGACCTCGACGGCAAACGGCTGCGCTTGTCTGGCCGCGACCAGGGTCGGGTGCTTGAAGAACTCGGCGGTTCACAAGTCACCCTCGCGGGTGGTGAAGTATACCAAGCGCTGGAGCGCGGCGTGATTGACGCTGGCGAATTCTCAACGCCGGGGGTCGACTATAAGGCTGGGTTTGGCGAAGTTGCTGAGCATTGGTCAGTGCCAGGCTGGCACCAGTCTGCCAGTGTTTTCGGTGTAATGATCAACAAAGACGCCTGGGATGAGCTGTCGGAAGATACCCAAGAAGCGCTAAAAATCGCCGCAGAAGCCACCATGGCCTGGTCACTTGCCTGGTCTGAGCGTGAGTCCACCGAAGCTACCGAAAAATTCATCGAAGACGGCATGGAAATCCACCCGCTGCCCGCCGAAGACCTTGAAGAAATTCAAAACATCACCAACCGGGTGATTGTCGAAGGCGCTTGCGAAGACCCCATGCACGCCAAGATCTACCATTCAATGGTGAGCTACATGGAGCACTACGCCACTTGGCGTGATCTCACGGTGCCCTTCAACATGAGTCGCTCTATCAGCAACCTTCCCGACCTCGAAGAAATCGAAGCCTGCCTCTAAACCCTGGTTAAAAGATCGCCTCAGCGCAGTGCGCTGAGGCGATCTTAAGTGCGGAACTTGGAGAACCTCCATGTATGCGATTGCTAAAGCCATCGATACGTTTAATGAGCTGTTTGGACGTATCGTGGCACCGTTAATTGCGCTGATAACGCTGATCGTGCTGTACGACGTGGCGATGCGCTTTTTTCTCGGGCGCCCCAGCGACTGGGCTTTCGATGTCACCAAAATGTTGTTTGGTGCCCATTTCATGCTGATGGCTGCTTATGGATTGCGCCACCATGTGCATGTTGAAGTCGATGTGCTGAAAAGGCTGTTATCCAACCGCAAACAGGCGGTCTTGACACTTGTGGGTTACGCGCTGTTTTTCGTGCCCTTCATCTGGATGTTTATCAATCAGGGCTGGAGCTTCTTCATACGCTCTTTCAGTCGCGGTGAAACCACTTACGGCATGGTGTCAATTCCAGTGTATCCCGTTAAGGGAGTTATCTTGGTCGCAGCAGTGCTAATTTTACTTCAAGCGATCGCGATTGTGCTACGCGCCATTATCCAATTACGCGAGGAGGCCACGACATGAACATCAGCCCCGAAATGCTGACGTTAGTAATGTTTGGTGGCTTGATGATTGGCCTTTTCATGGGCCACCCATTGGCATTTGTACTGGGTGGTGTCGCAGTAGTTGGCGCATTTTTAGGTCCAGGCACACAAGTTATGGGGACGTTGATCAATAACGTTTATGGCAACGCCATGGATAATTACGTTCTTGTCGCCATCCCACTCTTTATCCTCATGGCACGCTTTTTGAACGACTCAGGCGTTACCGAAAAAATGTTTGACGCCATGCGCCTGTTGCTCGCCAACCTACGTGGTGGGTTAGCACTGACAGTCGTAGTGGTTTCGGTGCTGCTTGCTGCGACGACAGGCATCGTGGGCGCTTCCATTGCGGTGATGGGCATGATTGCCCTGGTCCCCATGCTCAAATATGGCTACCACAAAGGATTAAGTACCGGCGTTATCATGGCGAGTGGTTGTTTGGGCATATTGATTCCGCCCAGCATTATGCTGATCTTGATGGCAAGCTATTCGCCGGTTTCCGTGGGCGCGTTGTTTGCTGGCGCCCTGGTGCCCGGGTTAATGCTGGGGGCCATGTATGCGCTCTACGTGCTGATTATTTGTCATCTAAAGCCATCATATGGGCCTGTTGTACCCGCTGAGGAACGGGCAGGTGTTAGCACTCGCGAGCTGCTCATCATGCTAGCGAAATATGTACTGCCACCCATGTCGCTGATCCTAGGGGTACTTGGTGCACTCTTCACCGGCATTGCCACAGCCACCGAAGCCTCGGCAATTGGTGTTTTTATCGCCTTCATGCTGTTTATGATTTTTGGTGATCGCCAGCTTAAAACGTGTTTCAACACCCTTATTGAAGCAAGCAAAACCACTACCATGGTAATGCTGGTGCTGGTGGGCGCTACCGCTTTCACCGGTGTCTTCTCACGCGGCGGTGGCATGGATGTTATCAGCGAGTTGGTGCTAGCAATGCCTGGAGGCACCATTGGCGCGTTAATTCTGATGCTTTTCCTGGTGTTTATCCTGGGCATGTTTCTGGACTGGACCGGCATCGTGCTGCTGAGCTTTCCGATCATGCTTCCGATCGTGGAAACCATGGGAGTCGACATGCTGTGGTTTGTGGTCATGGTAGCTGTGGTGTTACAGACCTCATTTTTGACACCACCGTTCGGTTACGCGCTGTTCTATTTAAAAGGCGTGGCTCCGCCCGGCGTTGAGACGCTTGACCTTTACAAAGCAGTGGTACCATTCGTTGCCCTGATCTTACTGGCCTGTGTGCTAATGGCCATATTCCCCTGGTTGATTACCGGCCTGCCAAGCTTAATGGTCGGCTACTAACCAGACGTCGCTAAGCTAAGTTCAGCCCGGTACTTTACCGGGCTTTTTTGTGCCCTCCGGTGCTTCCTAAGCGGCTGCAGCTTGCGGCTGCCAATGGTACTATTCCACGCCGTGTGCGCCGCATATCGCTGCGATGTCCGTTTGCTTTTGCAAGGAGCCTTCTCTTGTCCCGCTCTACTCCTGGTGAGTTAGCCGCAAAGCGGCGCAGGCCTCAGCAAAACTGGAACCTCTGGACCATGGTGTTAACCGGTGTCGCACTCGTGGTCGCGCTACCCGTCATTGTCGTGTTCACTCATATCGCGCTGCCTACCGATGGCGTCTGGCAGCATCTCGCCAGCACTGTCT
The DNA here is from genome assembly GCF_900086985.1 of Halomonas sp. HL-93. Classification (NCBI taxonomy): domain Bacteria; kingdom Pseudomonadati; phylum Pseudomonadota; class Gammaproteobacteria; order Oceanospirillales; family Halomonadaceae; genus Halomonas; species Halomonas sp. HL-93. The sequence continues at coordinate 693,415 of NZ_LT593974.1, read as the reverse complement.
TAACGCGATATTTGAACAACACCTTTTGGCTTGTTCTGGTGGTGGGTATCGGAACCCTGATTATCGGCACGGGTACCGCTTGGCTCGTTGTTATGTGCCGTTTCCCAGGCAAGCGATTATTTGAATGGGCATTGCTACTCCCCTTAGCGGTCCCCACTTATGTAATCGCTTACGCTTATACCGATTTTCTTCAGTTTGCAGGCCCGTTTCAGAGCTTTTTGCGCGAAATATTTGGCTGGCAACACGGCGATTACTATTTTCCCAATGTCCGTTCGTTAGGCGGCGCCGCTACGCTTATCACTGTCGTTCTGTATCCATATGTTTATCTATTAGCCCGCGCTTCCTTTTTAGAACAATCGGTATGTGTGCTCGATGTCGGCCGCACCTTAGGGCGCGGCCCGTGGCGGCTATTTTTCAGCATTGCAGTACCGTTAGCACGCCCGGCATTGGTAGGCGGCGTATCGCTGGTACTTATGGAGACACTCAATGAGTTTGGTGCGGTACAGTTTTTCGGGGTAGATACCTTCACTACCGGTATCTACCGCACATGGTTTGGTATGGGCGAGCCCGTGGCAGCTGCCCAGCTGGCTGCGTGCTTACTCAGCTTCGTCATTGTTTTGGTGTTACTGGAACGCTGGTCACGCGGCAAACGGCGCTACTTCCACACCACCAACCGGTACCAGCAATTGCCCGAATACGCGCTTCACGGATGGCGGGCGATAGCCGCTACCGTAGCTTGTGCCATACCAATCACCATTGGATTTCTGCTGCCTAGTGGCATCCTGCTTAACTTAGCGCTTACTGAAGGGGATACGCTATGGGGGCCACGCTTTATTGGTTTTGCGTGGAATAGCCTCAGTTTGTCGGCTATAGCAGCCTTGATAGCAGTCGGCATAGCGGTGCTACTCAGCTATGGCGTTCGGGTACACGATACCCCGCTCGCGCGATTTACCACCCGTATTGCTGCAATGGGCTATGCGATTCCCGGCTCGGTGGTCGCGGTAGGCATTTTAATTCCATTTGCGTGGTTGGATAACGTCATCAATACAGGCTTGCAGGCTTATAACGGTCAGATCGTCGGCCTAATCTTTAGCGGCTCAGCATTTATTTTACTCTACGCTTACCTAGTGCGCTTCCTTGCGGTTTCTTTTAATGCCGTTGAAGCCAGTCTCGGCAAAGTCACCCCGAGCATGGATGCCGCGTCTCGCACCCTGGGCCAAACCGCCGGCGGCACGCTGCGTTATGTACATACCCCTATAATGCGCAGCAGCTTACTCGCAGCAGGCATTTTGGTGTTTGTCGATGTCATGAAAGAGCTTCCCGCCACCGTCATTCTGCGACCGTTCAATTTCGATACGTTAGCGGTGAGAGCGCATAATCTAGCGTCTGATGAGCGCCTAGCTGAGGCCTCCACCTCATCACTGGCCATCGTTGTGGTCGGCATCCTGCCGGTGATACTGCTTAGTATGGCTATGCGGCGCTCACGCCCAGGGGCGTCGCCGTAACACCTAAACACTATTTTAGTGTGGCAAGCTATCCTCGGCTGAACGGGGAAACACAAATACCTGCGACAAATCCAAATGAATATCGATAGGTTGCCCTTCGGCTGGAAGGAAGACCCCCGGCACCCGTGCGTGCAGGTGAGCTTCCTGGCCATTCTCTGCATGTGCGCATAAATGCAGCAAGCTGCTGCGACCTAGCAACTTGGCCATCACAATATGACTATGCGTATGAATATTAGTGGGTAAGTCACGCTCAATGACACGCAAGGCTTCAGGGCGAATCATCACCCTAACGCCAGTGCCGTTGGCAAACCCCTCAGCCGGTACCCAACCAACAGGCGTTGCAACGTGCCCATCTTCCACTACTCCCTCAATCTCATTGACCTCACCAAAAAACGTCACCACAAAAGGGTCGTTGGGTGAGCAATATAACTCTCTCGGAGTGCCTGTCTGGACAATACGCCCATCGCGCATAAGCGCAATTCGATCAGCCATGAACATCGCTTCTTCAGGGTCGTGGGTAACAAGCAAGGTCGCGGCCCCGACCTTTTTTAAGACGTGCAATGTATCATCGCGTATACGGTCTCGTAGTCGAGCATCAAGGCTTGAAAATGGCTCATCTAAAAGCATCAGACGTGGTTCCGGGGCTAAAGCCCGAGCAAGCGCCACACGCTGCTGTTGCCCGCCTGAGAGCATATGGGGGTAGCTCGATGCATAGTCCGCCATTCCTAACTGCGATAGCAGTTCCTCGGCACGCTCTCGCCTATCGCTGGCGGATAGGTGCTTGAGCCCAAAGGTGACGTTTTCCAACACGGATAAATGGGGAAATAGCGCAGAGTCTTGAAACGCTAACCCAACGTTACGCTTCTCTGGCGGTACGTGGCGCAACCCTGGGGCTGCAATTTGTTCATCTTGCAGGCTGACGCTACCCTCTTGTAATGTTTCTAAACCCGCTGCGATACGCAGCAATGTGGTTTTACCGCAGCCTGAGGGGCCCAGTAGGCACACCACTTCTCCAGGTGCTACCGTCAAATCCACACCTTCCACAACGATATGATGGTCAAAAGCGTGCTGAACCTGATGCATCGTAAGCGCGGTCTCATTAAGCGCCTTTTGCTTAGCTGTCATCGTTGCCGTCATTGCGCCACCATTCTATTGGAGGGCCGCCTGTAC